>JBKQIF010000143.1:0-81172 GCA_052148435.1 Bryobacteraceae bacterium | reverse complement strand
CCCCGGCCACTTTGCATTGCAAAGTGAACTACCCGACGCCGACGATCTCGTGCCGTTCGGCACAATTCAGGTAACGCGTCGTCTCGCCATCTGAGAAAGACTGACTTCTGCCACGGGCTGCTAGGCCAGTGCCGCCAATGGTGACGATTTCACCCGGCGAAACCGGGCCTTCCTGGAAGCTGGCCGCGTTCACCACCGCCGTGATGCTGGGTGGAGGGGGCTGAGTCAAGATACGGAGGCGATCGTTCCATTGGTCCGCGATGTAAACATTGCCGGTGGAGTCTGGGACGACGGCGAAAGGCCTATTCAACTCAGCGTTGGTGGCCAGTCCGCCATCGCCACTGAAGCCTTGCGTCCCATTTCCCGCAATGGTCGTGATCACTCCGTTTGAGGCCTTGCGGATTCGGTTGTTATAAGTGTCCGCGATGTACAGTGTGCTGGCGGAGTCCACGGCAACGCCGGTGGGCATGTGAAACTCCGCGCTGATGGCGGGGCCGTTGTCCCCGCCGAACCCATACGTCCCGTTTCCAGCGATGGTGGTAATCACCCCGTCGGCCACTTTGCGGATCCGGCTGTTGCCCATATCGGCGATGTAAAGGTTGCCAGCGGAGTCCACGGCAACGCCGGCCGGCTGGCTCAGCTCGGCGTTGGTGGCCGGCCCGCCATCGCCGCCATAGCCTTGGCAGGGCGTGCACTTCGGGGGCGAGCCGATGCAGATCGTGCCGGGGAACGGACAGCCCTGCACGGAGCCGGCCACAGTGGTGATCACCCCATTGGAAACCTTGCAGACACGGTCGTTAAGCTGGTCGGCGATATAGAGATTGCCGGCGGAGTCGACCGTGACACCGCTGGGCTGATACAAAGCGACGCTGGTGGCCGCTTGGTTGAGCGTCACGTTGGTGCTATATTGCGAACAGGCCGCGCAGCCCGCTACGGTAGTAATGACCCCGTTTGAGACCTTGCGGGTTCGGTTGTTATTAGTGTCGGCGATGTACAGGTTACCAGCCGAATCCACGGCGACGCCTTCGGGAAAGTACAACTCGGCGTTGGTGGCCGGCCCGCCATCCCCGCTGAAGCCTCCCGTCCCGCTTCCCGCCACCGTGGTGATCACCCCGTTGGTCACTTTGCGGATGCGGTGGTTCCCAATGTCGGCGATGTAAAGGTTGCCTCCGGAGTCCACGGCAACCCCTCCTGTGTCCAGCCCGGCGTTGATGGCCGGCCCGCCATCGCCGCCATAGCCCCCCAACCCGTTTCCCGCCACGGTGGTGATGATTGGTGTGGTAGTCTGAGCAAATGTGAGCCAGGACATGAACAGGGTTAGAAAAACGGCGCGCAACGGGCGCATTTCCATCAGGATTCTCATTTTGGACTCCTAGGTTCTATTCAGGATACACCCAGGGCTGCTATCCACGATAAGTCTTGATAAGTCCCGATCGCGTCAACTGGACGGGAAGCGCGGGCCGCTTCCTTGTGCCGTCGATGCTGCCGAAGGCTCACGCAATCAGCGGGGTAGCTTCCATTTCGAGATTTCGCGCGATAAACGCCCCGGCTTCCGGCAGTCCGCCTTGAGGAAGGGTCTCCTCGGGGTAGCCGCCATGTCGTCCCTTCCGGACGCTTTCCTGCGAGCGCGGAAGCGGGGTCGGCGGCGGTGCGGGTTGGCTGCGGCTTGCCAACGAATGGGTCGGGTCATTTTTCTTGAACGCCCGAGATGCCGGGCCTCGCGGAATTTGGGTCGGGCGAGGTTTGAGGCTCGCCAGCGCGCTGCCGGGCTGGCTGGACCCGGTTCAGAGGGCGCCCCGCACCAGGATCGTCACGACGCCGCCCGAAACCTTGAATTCGACCCGGTCGCCAGCCTTGAACCCAGCCCGCCGCCGGACCTGATCCGGTACGGTGAGCGGTATCTTGTTTTGGATGGTGACGGTCATGGGAATGGTCGATCCACTCATAGTGTAGCGCCCAGGCCTTTACCCCGCTGCGGGTCCACCAAGTACACCTCCGGCAAGAATGCCGGGCAACAGCACGACGACCTGCTAATCGTCTATCCCGAGGGCCCGAACGGTGGGATGAAGGCAATCTATTTCGATGCCGAAGGCCACGTAATCCACTACACCGGAACCGATCCGCACCGCTGGGCTCAGACTGCCGGCGTACGCGCAGAGGGTCCCTTACCGTTGGCCATCTTCGCTCGGAGGAAGCCGCCGAGGATCGGGTCCCGCGCCAAACGCTCGGCCCGTCGTCTTTGCGCCTCCTCCTCGCCCAATTCGGCAACTTCGCGCAGAAGCCGCTGCTGAATTTCCGCCTTCATCTCGACACAGTCGAATTCTTTCCCGGGCCTCATGGCATCACAACCTCTCGCGGTGAGTAGATCCTCGGGCTTCGATAGCCACGTAGGCTATTCACTCCTTCGTACCCTCCTATTTTCTCAAAATGGACGATGTGTCTGAAGTTCCAGCTCACCACCAGATCCACGCTGGAAACCGTTGCTACGGCAATGTGAGCCGCATCGTTGCTGGACGCTGGCCCCACGACCCGCGCTTCCAGGTAGGCGTTTCGCAGCCCGTCCGACTCCGGTGATGCACTAACGATCTCCACCTGCTGTGGAGGCAGGTCTGCCAGCACGGCGCGAACCGGGTCCGGAGCCAGTTCCAACTCGTCGAGTGTAACGCTGGAGACCACGACGATAAACCGCCCCTGCCGAACCTCTTCGAAGAATCGAACGCTCTCGACCCTGAATTCGTCGTCGAAGCATCCCCCGAACACCGACGTATCCGCGTAGACGCGAAGAGGCGTCCTCATAGTTGCCATTATGTCTCACCCGAATGGACAAGTCGCCACCGCATTTCGACTTTCAGGGCATGCGCCATTGCTTGTATGAATCGACGATACAATCGCCCCTCACTTTGCCAAATTGAAACCTTCCACCACGATCTTCGGCCGCTCGCCGCGCGTGTCCGCATCTTCCAGCCTGGTGACAATGGTCTTGCGTTCATCCGGCATCAGGGCCACATAGTTATCGCTATAGAGCGCCGGAAGAATGCGGTCGCCCGTCTGGCCGCGCACGGCTTTCACCCGCACCATCAGCGCCGGCTGCGGCGAAGTGTTTTGCAGTTGCGTGGTCATCACCCACTCTCCCGCGCGCTGTTCGATTCCGGTTTCCGCTTCCACCGTGACTTTGGGCAGCGCGCGGATGGCGGCGAAGTGGTTCTCCGCCGTGCCGCGCAGGTAGAAGTTCTCCGAGACCACGGCGCCCGCGCGGGTCAGCTTGAGGCGGATGAAGTGCACCGGCGTGAGTCCGGCCGGATACTCCAGATGTATAGGCGAAACCGTGCTGTCTTCGTTGCTGTCCACAGCCGCGCTCTTCTCCCAGCGGATGCTTCCATCCAGATTCAGAACCTGCGCCGATACAGTGAGGCCGCCCACGTTGCCTCCGCTGTAGTTCACCACCTCCACGTTGTCGCCCACCGGGTTCCATTGCACGTGCAGCGGCTCGGAACCCTTCTTGGCGCCGAAGTAGCCGGCGTTGGGCTCCAGGTAGTAGTCATAAGTCTGCCACACGAACGACGGCCACGCCGGATGGCTCATCCACAGCAGCATGCCCATGCGATTGCGGCTCTGGGCTTCAAACATGGCCCGGTAACCGTCGTAGTTGACGAACTGCGCCAGCTCGATCCAGTCCGCGGCGTTATTGGCGCCACCGTAACCGGTGTCGATCACTTCGCGGAAAGATGCGCCTCCCTGCGCGCCCTGCAAACAAAAATCGTGCAGGCCCCAGACGTCGTTCTGCGGCCAGAAATCCTCGTCCGGCATCATGGCGCGCAAGCTGTCGAGGGTCGGAATGTCGGGCATGCCGAGCTCGCTGTGCATCTTCGGAGTCGCGCGTTGGGCGAAATAATAGCGCGGCGGCATGGCTTGGTAAGGTCCGTGGCCGCTGACGACGTCGTCGGCCGAGCTGGGAATGTAGTGGAGGCCGGGTGCGAGATCCGCCAAGATACCGCGCAGGCCGCGCTCGATCGGGTCCGGCGGATAGCCCTCGTTACGGCCCACGTACAGCCCGATGGAAGCGTGCTGCCGGTTGCGCAGAACGTAGTCGCGCGCGTTGGCCAGGAACATGGCGTTGTCGTTCGGGTCCGGCCCGTCCCACGGATTGGCCAGCCAGAAATCCTGCCACACCACGATGCCGTACTTATCGCAGGCATCGTAAAATGCGTCGTCGCCGGTTTGCCCCACCCAGTTGCGGATCATGGTGAAATTCTGGTCGCGGTGATAGCGCACGGCGGCATCGTATTCGCGGGCGCGGTAGCGCAGCATCGATTCGGGGAATCCCCAGCTGCCGCCGCGCCCCACGAATCGCCGCCCGTTGATCCAGATGCGCAGGGTGTGGTTCGCTTCGCTGTAAGTGAAGCGGCGCACGCCGGCACGGAACGACTGCCGGCCGGAAACCGCGCCGCCGGTTTCGAAGCTCACGTCCACCGGGTACAGGTTCGGCTCGCCATAGCCGTTGGGCCACCACAATTTCGGATTCTGCAAATGCAGCGTGGGGTGGTCGGACGCGTCCAGTTTCACCACGCGGGTTTCGTGCGCCCCGAGCTTCACCGCCTGTTCGAAGGGCGCGTCGCCGAACCGCCCGCGCAGGGTTCCACTCACGGGCGCGGCGGTGCGATTGACCAGCGTCGCCTCTATGTGCATGTCGGCCGTCGAGCCATCCTCCGCCAGGGCAACCGTATCGGCCTCTGAGTTTTGGACGGTTACGGCGCCGCTCTGAGAGAGAGACACGCCGGCCCAGATGCCGGTGTCGCGCCCGCGAACAGTGGGAATCCAATCCCAGCCGATGGAGGCGTGGTAGGTGGGGTTGTCGGCCCCCGGGGCGCCGCCGTTCTTGCCGGGAGTCTGCAGCGTTTTTTCTTTCACGCTGCCCGGCGTGGCCAGCTTTTCCACGCGCACCGCCAGGGCATTCACGCGGCCGGGGCGCACGAGTGCGCCGACATCGAATCGCGCGCGCATAAAGCCGCCTTCGATGCGCCCCAGCCGCTGTCCGTTCAGGAACACTTCCGCCTTCCAGTTCACGCCGTCGAAGTCCAGGAACGCACGGCGGCCGGCCCCGAGGCGAGGCGCGGTGAATTCGTCGCGATACCAGAAATCGGAGCAGAAGAAAGAATCCGAGATGGCGAGCTGGTTGTCGCCGAAGTTGGGATCGGGAATCGCACCGTCATTCCACCAGCTCGAAATCACCGTAGCCGGAACGGTCGCAATCATCCAGGAAGAGTCGGCAAAGCCGGGTGTGGATAACGCCGCGCCGGCGGCATGGACCTGCGAAGCGCGTTCGATCCGCCATTTGCCTCCCGACAGATCCAACCGGCCATCGTCGGTTGCTGAAGCCGGCGCCGGCTTGGCTTTCGCAATGGGACCGCCTCTGCCATATACTTCCAGTTCGCTCAGAATATACGGCTCCTGGGCCTGCGCACCGGTAAGCCACAGGCGCACCCAGCGAGCGTGGGCGGGGCTGGGCAAATGAATATCGTCGGTCAATCCGCCGGCTTCCGGAAGCGGCTGCAGGGTGCGCCAGGCGTGGCCATCGCCCGAGATTTGAATCTCGCCCGCGGCGGCGCGGTGAATCCAATACAGCGCCACGCGATCGAAGGTGCAGTCCGCACCGAGGTCCACCGAAACCCACTCGTTGCCGGCGCCGGCGCTGCGCCAGGCGCTGGTGAAGTCGGACGGGCCGCCGGCGCGCACCCTCTGTTGCCCGTGATAAAAGCGGGCTTCGCCGACGTGCCACTGAACAGCGCGTCCGCTTTCGAAATCGAAGCGGTAGAAGCGCTGCGTGGCGCGGGTCAAACTGGGCGGCCACGCGATCGACGCTTTCCATTCGCCCGTAGGATGAGCCATGCCGTAGGCGCGCCCCAATTCCCGCCACGCCTTCCCGTCGGCCGACCCCGAAACCACCACCGCCCATTCCTGGTTTTCCGGTGGGCGGCCTTCGACGGTGCCTTCCAGTTCGACGCGGTCGATTTCCGGAGGCGCGTCACCGCCCCATTCCAATTCCACCCACGCCCGGGTTCCGTTCAGGTCGACGGTGGTGACCCAGTTATCGTCGAACAGCAGCTCGCGCTGGTTCTTGGGCAGGACGCCCTGCTGGCTGGTGCGGACCGCGATCCAGCGCGGCTGGCGGGTTTCGCGAATGCCATCGGTCACGAGCTGCGCGGTGAGGTTGTAATCGTAGCTGCTGGATTGATACGCCGGCCGGTGAAGAGCCAGGTTGCGATAGCCGGTGGAATCGATTTCGAGGGTAGGCGACCAATCCTCGCGCGGGTCGCCGGGATAGACGCCGACGCCGCGGGTGTAAGTCTGCGCGGCCAACGGCGAGAGCGCCGCCAGCAGCAGGAGAAGTTTTCGATGGAACATCATGGCCAGTACCTCGTTGCGCAACAAGCTGGTGCTCTAGCAGCCTGTGGTAGAAGTGGCCCTATGGCCGATCGCAGGCGAAAACGCCTGCTCCATAGTTGGCACATCGACGTCATACAGCCCTTGTGGAGTAGGCCCTTGGCCTGCCACGGCTTCTGCCAAGGGCTGCTAGGGAACATGCGATTCAACCGCTCTTCGCCGCGAGCCCACAAAACCGTAGAACACAATATATAGGTAGCAGACGGCGGGCAGCAGAAAGGCGATCTGCAAGCCGATGCGGTCCGCCAGCGCGCCCTCCGCGATGGGAATAATGGCGCCGCCCACGATGGCGGCGATCAGGATTCCCGATCCCTGTCCGGTCAGCTTCCCCAACCCGTCGATCCCCAGGGTGAAGATGCTGGGAAACATGATGGAATTGAACAGCCCGACCAGGATGATGCTCCACATAGCCACGTGGCCGCCGGTTGCGACCGACGTGAGCACCAGCGCGCAGGCTACCAGGGCGCTCAGTCCAAGCAGCGTCCCCGTTCGCACCACGCGCAGAATGGCCGAGCCGGCGAACCGTCCTATCATGGCGCCGCCCCAGTAGAACGACACGTACTTGGCCGCCTGCTGCGCACCCAGGCTAGCGATATTGGGCTGCATGAAATAGCTCACCAGGAAACTGCCGATGGCCACTTCCGCTCCCACATAAAGAAAGATGGCCACGGCTCCCAGCACCAGGGGACGGTGCCGCCAGGCGGTGTCACCCTCCACGTGGGTGTGATGGCTGGGGTCTTCGATCGCGGCGAGAGTGGGCAGGCGAAACCGGGCGATGGCCAGCGCCAGCAGGCCGAGCAGAATGGCGATTCCCACGTAGGGCTTGATCACCGTGGAAGCCTCCAGCAGTTTGTGCGCCTGCGCCTGAGCCGCCGTCATGCCGGCGGTTTCGTCGGTCCCGGTGGCGGCGGAAAGAATCAGAAAGCCACCCACCCACGGCCCCAGCGTGGTTCCGAGCGAGTTCAGCGCCTGCGCCAGATTGAGACGGCTCGACGCGCCTGCGGGCGGTCCCAGAACCGCCACGTACGGATTGGCCGACACCTGCAGCAGCGTCATGCCGGAGGCGACCACGAACAGGCCGGAGAGAAACACGCCGTAGCTGGGAATGCTCGCGGCCGGCACGAACATCAGCGCGCCCAATCCCATCACCCCCAGCCCCAGCGCGATGCTGTGGTGAAAGCCGATCCACGAAATCACTTTGGCGGCGGGCATCGACATCAGGAAATACGCCGAGAAGAACGTGAACTGGATCAGCATGGTCTCGGTGTAATTGAGCGCGAAGATGGCTTTCAGGTGGGGCACCAGAATGTCGTTGAGTACGGTCACGAATCCCCACATAAAAAAGACCGAGGAAATCACGGCCATGGCGGAGCCGTAGCTCCGGGATGGTGCAGGCGCGGCAGCCGCGCGAGGTTCGGATTGACTGAAGTTCATGGTGAAAGGCGGCCTCGTTTCGACCAAGGCCCGTACCAATTAAAGCATGTGGCATCCGAGTGGAACACCACTTGAGGTGTTTGCGCTGCGCCAGGCCAGGGCGGCGGCCGCGAGATCTTCAATCGCCAGGCCCAGGGATTTGAACAACGTCACCTCTGCGGCCGTGCGGCGGCCGGGTACGGCGCCGGAGACGACCTGGCCAAGCTCGGCGCGGATGTGGTTGACCCCGATGCGGCCTTCGGCGATGGACTGCGCCACGTCGCCGGACTCCACCAGGGCGGCGGCCTTGGAATCGACAAAAAGCGCCGCGCGGGCCACCAGGGCGGGATCGATTTCGCGCTGCGACGGGCGGCAGGCGCCGATGGCGATGACGTGGGCGCCGTCGGCCACCCAGGCGCTATCGAGCACCGGAGAAACCGAATCGGTGGCGAGGAGCACCACGCCGGCTCCGCGCACGGCGGCTTCGGCCGAGAGCGCCGGCTCGATGCCGGATTCGGCGGCGAACCGGCGCAGGTGTTCGGCGGTGGGGCTCCAGGCGCGCACCTGGCGAAAGGGACGCACGTGGCGGAAAGCCTCCAGATGGCTGCGCGCCTGCACGCCCGAACCAAGGATGGCCAGCACGTCGGCGTCCGGGAGCGCCAGGCTCCGCAGAGACACGGCGGAGACCGCGGCGGTGCGCGCTTCGGTGATATAGCGGCCGTCGAGCACGGCTTCGAGCGAGCCGGTTTCGGCATCGAACAGGGTGATCACGGCCTGGTGCGTGGGCAGGCCGCGCGCGGCGTTCGGAGGAACCACGGAAACCAGCTTGCAACCGAGGATGCCGCGACCGGCATCGAAGGCCGGCATGACGCCGAAGAAGCAGCGCGGGCGGAGCTCGATGGCCGTGCGTACGGGCTGATCGACGGCGCCGGCGGAGAAGCGGGCCAGCGCCTCCGCCATGGCGTCGATGAGGGCGGGCATGTCCAGTACTTGGCGGACGTCGCGTTCGGAGAGCCAGCGCGGCATGGTCTACCGGCCGCGCCCGCCACGGCCGCGCCTGGCGGGAGCCGGGGCCTCCTCATCGAAGGGCTTTTCGCCGGCGGGCTTGGGAGTGATGCGCAGATCGGCGCCGTCGTAGGGGCATTTTTCGTATTCGAACGCCAGCGGCCGTTTGCATTGCGGGCAATACTTGAGCAGTTTGGGCAGGGGATGGATGGCCTTCGATCCCAACCACGCCTGGCGGAAAGCCGCCATGGCGGGCGTCACCTCCTTGCCGCTAAGCTCGAACGGCTCCATGGTTTCGGCGGGCGAGGCGGCCAGCACCAGGTCGGCTTCTTTGTGCTCGCCGCGGCTGATGTAGCGCAGGTGAATCTTGTCGCCCGGCTGGTGCCGTTCCAGCAGCGCTTCGAGCTCGGCCTCGGTCTTGAGGATGTGCCCGTCCCACTCCAGGATGCGGTCGCCGCGGTCGAGGCCGGCGGCATAGATCGGCGCTCCACGCGGAGTTGCGTCGAGGATGTCCGCGCCGCGGTCGCCGAGGGCCAGCGATGCACCGATCCAGACTTTGGGAGGGGTTTCTTTGGCTTCGAGGGTGAATCCGGCCAGTGCCAGCAGGGCGCGGTAATCCATGGGCTCCTTGCCATAAATATGGCGGCGGAAAATGTCGCGCGCGAACTCCGGGGTGGTCGCTTCGCCGAGGGTATGTTCCAGATCCTCCACCGTGTAGGGCCGGTCGGAATCGGGATGCTCGCGCCACATCTGCCGCATCCAATCGTCGAGGGTCTTCGCGGGGAAGCGCGAGCGAATGGAAAGATCGATGCCGAGGGCGAGGGCCTGCCCATAGGTGTAATACGAGATAAAGGTGTTGGCGGTATTGACCGGGTCGACGCTGACGGCGGCATCGACAAAGGGCGCGTGGCGGCTCATGTCGAGCACGTTGAAGATTTCGCGGCCGGGGGCGGTGAGCACGGCGTTGACGGCGCCGCCCATGTCGCGGGTGAAACGGTCGAGGCTGGTCAGGCCGGCGCGCTGGAGCGCGAGCGGGCCGTAGTAGCTGGTGAAACCTTCGGCGAACCAGAGCTCGGCCGACATGTTGGCGCGTTCGAAATCGAAGGGCTCCAGCGAACGCGGGCGAATCCGCTTCACGTTCCAGGAGTGGAAAAATTCGTGCGCAACGGTGCCGATCATTTGGCTGGCGGCATCGCGCAGATCGCGGGTTTCGGAAATGCCGGTGGAATCGCGGTGCTCCATGCCGTCGCCGTTGACGTAGGGCAGAAAGTCGAGCAGGAAGGTATAGCGGCCGCTGTCATAAACGGGAAAAGCGCCAAACACGCCTTCCTCTTCGGTGACGACGGCTTGGCACATGCGGGCGAAGGCGGCGGCTTCTTCGGCGGTGCCGCGATGGTGCAGGGCCAGGCGGAACTGGCGGTCGCCGGTCCTCCATTCTTCCGAGACGTAGGCGGAAAGCTCGATCGGACTATCCATCAGGCGTTGCATGTTGGGCTGGGTCCAGACGCCGTCGGGGCGCTCGACCATCTGGGTGGCAACTTTCCAGCCAGAGCCGGCCGGCACTTCGAACCGGAGCGCCACGGGGACCTTTTCAAAACCGCGGGCCCAGACCAGCGCGGCCGGCGGATTCAGATGAGCGTGGGTGGAATCGATGCCGGCGTAGGTGCCATCGGCGCGATCGCCGAAGAGGGTGTATTCGACGACCACGGTTCCTTTGTGGCCGCTGACGTTCCACTGATAAGGACTGGGCTGGGACACGGCGAGGGCGTGGCCCTGGCCGTCGGTGGCGGTGAAGTTATAGACGTTCTTGGCGAACTCGGCCAGCGCATAGCGGCCCGGCGAAGACCGGCTCATCAGGACTTCCAGCACCGGCTGGCGCACGGGTGAAAAGGTGGCCCGGATTTCGGCTTCGTGGTGCACGGCGTTGGGAAATCGCAACTGGTAACGCACCGGCTCCTGGGCGAGCGCGGGCAGCAGAAAAACGGCCAAACAAATCCAGCGGCGCATGATTCCGCGAGTATAGCAATTGTGGGCGGAAGGCCACGCGCGGGGCGAAGAGCATCTGCGGCGTCAGGCATCGTGATAGCAAGCGACGTGATGCTATGATCGCAACATGAGGACGACAGTCACTCTCGATGCCGATGTGGAACGGTTGATCCGGGACGCGATGAGGGAGCGAGGGATCTCCTTCAAGGAAGCCCTGAATGAAGCCGCGCGAATCGGGCTTCGCGGCAAAGAACGCAAGCGCGCCCGGAAGTTCGTTCAGAAAACGTTTCGGATGGGGGAGGGACAGGAGTTCCGTTGGGATAAAGCGCTGGCTGTTGCCGACTCCATAGAGGACGAAGAACTGAACCGAAAGCTCGCTTTGCGCAAATGATACTTCTCGATGCGAACCTGCTGATCTATGCCGTCAACGAGGACGCCCCGCTAAACCGGAAAGCGAAGTCCTGGCTGGAGGCGGCTTTATCCGGGCCGGAAACCGTCGGCTTTCCGTGGAATGTTCTTCTCGCAGTCCTCCGGTTGACCACTCGACCGGGCTTATTCCGGCATCCGCTGCCGGTGGATGCGGCTTTCGATCTGGTGGCTTCCTGGCTGGAATTGCCGTCCGCAACGATCGTGCACCCGGGGCCGCGCCACCTGCAGCTTCTCCGGGAGTTGCTCCTGCCTCTGGGCACCGGCGGAAATCTGACGTCTGACGCACATCTGGCCGCTCTGGCCATCGAGCATGGAGCGGAACTCTGTTCTTCCGACACCGACTTTGTCCGGTTCCACGGCTTGAAGTGGCGCAACCCTTTGGCGTGAGTCCGGGACCGGCGCACTAGATACCACGCCGCGAAGGACGCGTCAGTCCTGGTCCGGCGGCGTTTTGGCGGTTTCGCCGCTATCGTGCCTGGCTTTTTTGTGGAAGGGATTCACTTTGCCCAACGCTCGCGCCAACCGGCTTCCGGCGTTCTGCGGTTTCGCGGGCGCGGCCTCTGGCGGCGCCGGCTCGGGCGCACTTGCCGATGCCTCCGGCGTCACGGAATTCGTCTTTGGGACGCACGGTCCGACCGCTTCCATCGGCTGCGGCGGAGCCGGACTTGGCGCGGGTGGCGCCGCAATCGGCTGCAATTCTCCGCCGGTCACCTGGATTGGGTAGCTCCGCGTCGGTTTGGCGGCCGTCCGCAACGCATGCGCGGTGGATTGCGTGCGAGGGAGCGGGCTCGGGGCAGGCTCCCCGGTTGGGGCCGGCACATCGGGCGGCGTCGACGGAACGATGGCGGGACTTGCCGGGTCAACCTGCGCTGCCACCGCCGCAGATGGCGGCGCCGCATCGCGGCTGGAGACAGGCGCCCCTCGCGGTTTGTTTGCGGTAGCTTGCGCGCGTGCCGTCGCGGGAAGGAGCCGAATCGAATAGAAGGCCGCCACGAGCCCGGCGGGCACGAGCGCCATCAGCACGGCGGCGTGCATGGGGCTAACACCGCGCAGCCGCAACCTCAGCCGCGGGAGCTTGAACTGGGGAGCTTTCGAAGGGCCCGGCGGCAGGGCAACCGGACGAGCGCCCGCGGCTGCATTCTCCAAAGCCAGCCGGAACTCGTCCGCCGATTGGAACCGCATCGCCGGATCCTTCGCCACCGCCTTGCGCACAATATCGTCGAGCGCCGGTGGGACCTTAGGATTTCGCGAACTCGGCAGCGCCGGCTCGGCTTCCACGTGGGCGCGCATCACGCCGAAGGCTCCCTCGGCCTCAAACAACTTTCCTCCCGTGAGCATCGAGTGAAGCACGGCCCCCATGGCATAGATGTCGGTGCGCGCGTCCAGCGCCCCGGCCCCCCTGACCTGCTCGGGAGACATGTACCAGGGTGAGCCCAGCGGGACTCCCGAAGCCGACAGTCGAAGATCGGCGGCGCCCCGCGCGAGGCCGAAGTCGGTGAGCTTGGCCACGCCCCCCGGAGTGACGATGATATTTGCGGGCGCCACATCGCGGTGAATGACACCGGCGGCATGGGCGTAGGCAAGCGCGCGGAGCACCTGGCTGGCGAAGTCCACCGCGGTTTCGACAGGCAGGGGTCCGGCCTCCAGCATGCGCTGCAAGGATTCGCCCTCCACGAACTCCATTACGAGTGCCACCGAGTCGCCGTCTCTCACCGCGGTGTAGAGCGCCACGATGTGGGGGTGGTGAAGACGGGCCTGCACTTGAATCTCACGCTCGAATCTGCGCACTTGCTCGGGGTCGCCGCTGGACGCCGGCGGCAGGAGTTTCAGCGCCTCGATTCTCCTGGTGATTACGTGCTCGACCTTGTACACGGCGCCTTCGCCGCCGGAGCCGGCGATATCGATTACCTTGTAATCGGCCAGCACGTCGCCAATCCGGATCGATTTCATGTTCAGTGCATTTTCACGAAGAGTACGATTAACGCGATTGCGACGCAAGCGAAGCCGATCGCAAGCAGAAGCCACGGACGCCGTGCGTGTTGCGCCTCAATCGGAAATTGGGGCGGAACAGCTTCCAATGGCGCCTTCACCCGCGCCGCCGGCAGCGGCAAGACTCCGATCGGGCCGTTGAGCGCGGACAGTGCCTGACGGAACTCCCTGGCGCTGGCAAAGCGGTCTTCCGGTTTCTTGGCAAGCGCGGTAAGAACAATCCGCTCCAGTTCGGGCCCAATCCCAGGATTCAGTACGCTCGGTCGCGGAGGCTGGGCACTCACCTGCGCCACCATGATGTCGAAATCGGTCTTGCCGTCGAAGGGCACCCTCCCGGTCAACGCCTGGAACAACAGGACACCGGCCGAATAGAGATCCGCCCTGCCGTCCAGCGGGCCGACACCCAGCACCTGCTCGGGAGCCATGTAAGCGGCGTCACCCAGGGTGGCGCCGGCCTGGGTCAGGTTCACGTCGGATGCCGGTTTCGCCAGGCCGAAGCCGCCTAACTTGACCTTTCCGTCGGGTGTGACCATGACATGTTCCGCGGTGATGCCGCGGTGCACGATTCCGAGGGCGTGACCCTCCTCGAGGCCGGATAGCACGACGCATATAGCCCGGATCGCCTGCACCTGGGATAGGGGGCCTCGCCGGCAAAACTCCGCCAGGGTGGTGCCCTCGACGAACTCCGCCGTCATCACCAGTTGCCCGTCCAGTTCCAGCGCGTCGTGGAACGCGACGATGTTCGGATGCGACAGGCGCGTGTGAATTCTGATCTCACGGAGAAAGCGCTCCCGCATTTCCGGATCGCCATAGGACCCACCCGGCAGCGCCCTCAGAGCTTCAAATTCGCCTGTGGCCAGGTTGCGGACCTTGTAAGTAACGCCTGCCTTGGGCTTATCGACGACTCCAAGGAACTCATACTTGCCAACAGCTTGATTGGGTTGTGGTTGTGTCATTATCTGGGCACACGATACAGCCCGATTCTATGATGCCGGTGCCGTCGAGTCTACAAGGCCTTCCTATAACGTATAAAACCTAACCAACGTTAGTAAGAGGAGAAGGGGCTCCCTGTCATCGAAGAAAGGCCGACGGGAGGATCGCCCGCGGACCAGGAGGTCCGGATAGCGCCGGGATAAACCGGCATGGAGATCGCCGATAGCCCCCCGCCCGCCACGAAACTGTGTGAAAATTGCGGCTTACAGTTCATGCGCTGGAACAAGCTGTTCATTCCCACTCTACGTGCCGCGCCGCCGGCCGAGGGGCCGGGGCGCGCGCTGCTGATTCGCGCCGGCTATATCCGCCCCTGCGCCGGCGCCGCAGATGGCTATCTGCCGCTGGCCCAGCGCTCGCTCGGCCGCATCGCGCGCCAGATTCACGCCGAAATGGAGCGGCTGGGCGCGCTGGAGGTGGGCGTGCCGGCCGCCGCGCAGCTTCCGCTGGTCGCGCGCGGCGACCTGCGCAGCTACAAGCAGCTCCCGCTGGCATGGTATTCGCTCCCCGGCCGCACCCTGGCCGCCTGCTGGTTTGCCATGGACGCCGCGAGCGCCGAAGCCTGGTACCAAAAATTCCGCCAGGCGCTGCGGCGCGTGGCCGAATCGTGCGGTTTGCCTGCGGTATCGGCGGACGCCTCAGTCGGCGCCATCCACGCCGAGGATCTCGTGCTGCCGCTCGATTCCGCCACGGACCGGCTGGCAGCCTGCTCCGCCTGCGGCTGGCTGGCCGATTGGGAACGCTCCGCCGCCGTGGCCCTTCCGCCCGCCGTCGCCGATCCCGCCGGCGATCTGGCCCCTGAGCCTTTCCCCACTCCCGGGCAAAAGACCATCGACGACGTGGCGCAATTTACCGGCCTGCCCGCCACCTCGCAGATGAAGAGCCTGGTGCTGATAGCCGGCGACAAGCCGGTCCTCGCCCTGGTTAGCGGCGATCACCAGTTGAGCGAGGCCAAATTCGCCGCCGCCGTCTCCTTCACTCCCTTCCGCCCGGCCAGGCCCGAAGAGATCCGACAGTGGTTCGGCGCCGATGCCGGCTCGCTGGGACCGTTGGATTCCGACAAGCGCGCCCTGCGCGGCGTGCGTCTGATCGCCGACCTCGCCCTTCGCGGCCGCCGCAACCTCATCGCCGGCGCCAACCGCAACGATTACCACCTCCGAAACGTTACGCCGGACGAGGACTTTTCACCCCAATGGCACGATCTGCGCCTCGCCGTACCCGGGGATGGCTGCCCCCGCTGCGGTGCGCCGGTCGAAATGCGCGCGGCCATTCGCCTGGCGCATCTGTCCGCCGGACACGAAGGCGAGCCGCTCGACCTGCACGTGGCCGGCTCGGGTAGCCGCGAAGCGCCTGTCCATACCGGCGCCTGCCAGCTCGCCCTCGATCGCCTGCTGGCCGCCGCCGCCGCTCTGCATCATGACGCCAACGGCCTGGTGTGGCCGCCCGCTATTGCCCCCTTCGATGTTGTCATTACCCCAGCCAACTACGGCGATCCCGCCCAACGCCAGGCCGCCGACGCCATTTACGGCGATTGCCTCGCCGCGGGTCTCGACGCCCTGCTCGACGACCGTGACGAGCGTCCCGGCGTCAAGTTCAAAGATGCCGACCTGATCGGCATCCCGCAGCGCATCGTGGTGGGCAGGAAACTCGAAGCCGGCCTGGTGGAGGCGATTTCCCGCGCCACGCTGCAGACGCGCGAGATCGCCCCGGCCGATGCCGCCGCCGCGGTGCGCTGACGAAACCGGCTATGCAGCTCGCCAAACCAGTCGGCGCATCTGCCTTGTGGGTGGCGATTTTCTTCGCACAGTAAAGCTCAGCGCCGTCTGCCGAGATCAACTATCCCGGTCTGAACCCTAACCGATACATCAACCTTGCCCTGGACGGTTTCTTGCCGCATGACTTCGCGGTCAACGGCCACGGCACTCCAAGTGAGATGACCGGGATGCTTCTGGCCAGGCTCCTGGAGACGGCTGGTTGGGGGAAAGTACCGAGGGACGACATAGTTCGATGGCTCTTGGAATTGACCCGGAAGCGACCATCGCACGGGGTGGTGAGTTCACGGTGGTGCGCCTCCGATCGGCCGTGTGAAGAGAGAGCGCAGGGCTCCAGGGCCACGCTATAATCGAACCATGTTGACGCCCACCGAAAAGATCTGGCACAACGGCCGCTTCATCCGCTGGGAGGACGCCAAGATCCACGTATTGTCCCACGTGGTGCACTACGGCAGTTCGGTGTTTGAGGGTATCCGTTGCTACGCCACGCCCGCCGGTCCGGCCGTTTTTCGGCTGCGCGAACACGTCCGCCGCATGTTCGATTCCGCCAAGATTTACCGCATGGAAGATCTGGGCTACACCCGCGAGGAAATGGCCGACGCCATCCTCGAAACCGTACGTGTCAATGGCATGGACGCCTGTTATATCCGCCCCGTGGCGTTGCGCGGCTATGGCGAGGTGGGCGTAAACCCGATGCACAACCCCATCGAGACGTATATCGCGTGCTGGAGCTGGGGCAAGTATCTCGGCGAGGAAGCGCTCGCCAGTGGGGTGGATGTGTGCGTCTCCAGTTGGACCCGCATCGCCCCGAACACCCTGCCCGCTCTGGCCAAGGCCGGCGCCAATTATATGAATTCGCAGCTCATCAAGATGGAGGCCCTCGCTAACGGCTATTCCGAAGGCATCGCCCTCGACACCGCCGGCTATGTCAGCGAAGGCTCGGGCGAAAACATCTACGTCGTGCGCGATGGCCGCATCAGCACGCCGCCGCTTGGCTCCAGCGCGCTTCCGGGCATTACCCGCGATACGGTTCTGACTCTCGCGCGCGAGCTGGAGATTCCGCTGGTCGAGACACTGGTGCCGCGCGAGTCGCTGTATATCGCCGACGAAGCCTTCTTTTCCGGAACCGCCGCCGAAATCACTCCCATCCGGTCGATCGACAAGATCGCCATCGGCGCCGGGCGCCGCGGGCCGGTCACCGAAAAATTGCAGAAGGCGTTCTTCGCCATCGTCCACGGCGACACGCCCGACCGCTATGGCTGGCTTTCGCCCGTACACGCCGTCCAGGCGGCGTGAGGTCCGCCCGGGACGCGACATCGAGAGCCATGCGGGCACTGACCCTCGCCCTTCGCGGCCTGCTACGCAGGCCCGCTTCGATGTTCGCCTGCATCCTCACCCTCAGCTTGGGCGTGGCGGCTTCCACCGCCATGTACACCCTGCTCGACGCGCTGCTGTTGCGGCCGCTGCCGTATCCCGAGGCGGAGCGGCTGGTGCAATTGGAGCCCGGCGTTTCCTGGGGCGACGTGATCGATATCGAAGGCCACGCGCGCGCCACGGCCGCCATCGGCGCCTTTCTCAAGCGAACCTGGGGCTTCACCGATTCCAGCGGCGCGCCGGTGGAAGTGGTGCTTTCCGGCATGGTGACCCACGGTTTCTTCCAGGCGCTCGGCGTGGCCCCGCGGCTCGGCGCCGGCTTCAGCCCCTCTGGTGAGACGCCGGGCGCCAATCGCGTAGCCTGGCTGAGCGACCAATTCCGGCGCAAACGCTATGCGGGCCGGCGCGACGCCGTCGGCCAGACTTTTTCCCTCAATGACGTCGCCTATCGCGTCGCCGGGGTTTTGCCGCCCGATTTCCGCTTCCCTATGGACGGCGAAAGCCCTGACCTTTATATCCCGCTCGACCGCGCCGACTATTGCTGCGACCGCGCCGTCCGCACACTGGGAGGGGTGGCGCGTCTCAGGCCCGGCGTCTCCGGTGCCGCGGCCCGTGCCGAGTTCGAAGCCCTATGCGGAACCCCGTTCGAGCTCGTTGGTTTGCAGCGCGGCTTTCTCGGCGACACCGCGCGCCCTCTGCTGTTAGTGGGCCTGGCGGCAGGGCTGGCGCTCGTGCTGGCCGCCGTCAACGCGGCGGGTATTCTGCTGGCGGCCGCGGCGCGCCAGTTGCGAGAGTCCGCCATCCGCTTGAGTTTGGGCGCCAGCCGCCCGCGCCTGGCAGCCGGCCACGCGGCGCGGGGGATTTGGCTGGGCCTGGCGGCTGGGGCGGCGGGCCTGTGGCTTGCCGCCGTGGCGCTTTCGCTCGTGAAACACATTCCCGCCCTGGCCGGCCAGCTTGCCGCCTATCGCAGAATCAGCCCCTTCGGCATCGGCCCGCCCGTGGCAGCGTTTGCCTGTGCGACGGCGCTGGCCGCCGCGGTGTCGGCATCGCTCGCGCCGCTTTGGCTGTTACGCGACGCCACGATTGAGTCTCTGCTCCGCCGCGGCGCTGTTTCTTCGCCCGCCGCCGTGCGCGGCCGCGGCATTTTACTAGCCGCGCAGATAGCCCTCGCCGCGGCCTTGCTCAGCGCGGGCGTCATGGTGTTTGCCGAGCTGCGCGGCATTCTCCACGCCGGCCCCGGCTTCCGCACCGGCCAGATCGTGGTCGCCGGCATCGGCCTGCCCGAAGCTCGCTACGACACCGATGCGCGCATGATCGATTTCCATCGCCGCGTGATTGCGCGCCTGGCTGCCATTCCCGGCGTAACCGAAGCCGCCGGCGGCGCCGGCATCCCCTTCGGCCGCCGCGCCCGTTTCGAGCGAGCTACCGAAAACCTGCCGCTGGCGGAGCGGCCTCGCGCCGTGGTGGGAGTGGCCAGCCCGGGTCTGGTGGGCCTGCTCGGTATCGCTGTCGTGCGGGGCAGGGAATTCACCTCTCTCGATCGCCAGGGCCAGCCTTACGTGGCCTTGGTCAACCGCAAGTTTGTCGAGAGCTACGGCTCCGGCGCCGGCGCCCGCCTGCGCGTGGGCTTCTGGAACGGCCACATGCGGCCCTGGCCGGAAGTCCTGGTCGTGGGGGAAGTCGCCGACGCCCGCAACCTCGGCATTGACCGCGCCCCCGAACCGGCCATCTATCTCTCATCCCTGCAAGTGCCCATGGAAGGCTTTCTCTATTTCGTCCGCACCCCGCTCGGTGCGTCGAGCCTCGCCTCCCAATTTCGCCAGGCAGTGTGGAGCGAAGATCCGCATCTGGAGCGAGTCACGCCGCGCCCGCTGGCGCCTTACGTCGAGCGCGAGCTGGAATCGCGCCGCGCCGCGCTATGGCTGCTGGGAGCGTTCTCGGCGCTTGCCCTGGCGGTTGCCTCCACCGGATTGGCCGCCGGGGTCGGAGCCTGGGTCACGGAATCCCAAACCGCGCTCGGCATCCGCATGGCCCTTGGCGAAACTTCCGGCGGCATCGAGCGCCGGGTCTTGGCGGCTGCCTGGCGCACCGCCGGAACGGGATTGTTGCTCAGTCTCCCCGCCAGTTTCCTGGTGACCGCTTTGCTGCGCGCTTGGCAGCCGGGTTTCGAACCACTCTCCTGGCCGGCATGGCTGGTCTCCGCCGTCGTGATTCTAGCCAGCACCACCCTGGCCGCCTTTCCAGCCGCCTGGCGTGCAGCCCGCCTCGATCCGGTCCATTTACTTCGCCAGGCAAACTGAGTAGTGATGTTCGCAGGCGCGGCGACGTATCTCGGGTTCAAGCTGTCAGGCATCTCTCGGCCACGCTGCAGAGTCTGATCGCTGACGGTTGAACGCTGACAGCTTGCTACCTATTTCGTTTTTCGGGGCGAGAACTTCGTCAACAGATCCAGCAGGCGCTGGGCCGGCGGCGGAATTGGCGCGCCGCTCTCCAGAATCTGCCGGCTGCTCCAACGCTTGCCGTAGAGTGACGTGTTTTCGTCCAGATCGTTGCGCATCGTGGAGCCGTCCAGCGATACCCCCGCGAATGCCCCGCGCGATCGCGACCAGGATAGGATTTCAGCCGTCATGAGCACATCCGTTTGCGCCGTAGCGTCCCGGCCAACCGGACCGGCCGCGGCCGTCGCCTCGCCCCCGATGGTGAAGTGATCTTGCTCCAGCTTTTTCATGCCGCGCTCGTTCATCACCAGCAGCACGACGTCGGAGGACGAAAACCCGATCTGCAATCCGAAGCTGCCGCCTTCAATCCGCATCGCCGCCGGCGGTCCCCACCCGTCCGCATCCCGTCTGCGGCACGCGGCGAAGCCCTTGCCATACTTCCCGCCGAACACGAACGCGCCTTTCTTCAGGCCCGGAACCAGGACCACGCATTCGGATCTGTCCAGCAGGCGCTGCGGGATCGAGCGATCCGGCGTGGCCATGATCTCGGAAAACAGGCTGGCCGAATCGGCGAGCCGTTCATCGACTTTTCGGGTGTCGTTTTCATCCGCACCGGGAAGCAGCGCGCACCCCAGCGCTATCGATAGTGTGATTTTGGTTAGTCGCATTTCTCCATCGTAGCCTGAATAGGTCCCCGTTTTGACGACGGGCCGTAAGCCGTAGCGAGCCGCCAATCCCAACCCTGGGTGCGTTTCCGCACGTCTGGCGCCGTATCCGGCGCGTCCGCCCTGGGTCTCATCGAAGACTCGCCGCACTCGGCAACCTCGCTTGTTGCCAATGGCCGTGGGGTTCGTCGAGTGACGGCGCTAGGATCGGACACGCCGGCTGAGATACCCCCTCCCATCCAGCCGCGCGAAGGTCCGGCAGAAGACTGCCTGGGCAGGTCGGGCGGACGCCGTGCAACCTCTCTGAGTGATCTCCAAAGCCGCCAAGCATACTTCAGAGTCTCCGCCTCCGGAAACCCGATCTAACCCAGACGGGCGCTGCAGCCGTCGAAGTCACGGAAGTTCATGACTACCGGCCATGACGGCCCGTGCTTGCCAGTACGAGACACGCGAATGCCTCTTTTTACTTATGCGTGTCTCTCGTGTCAATATAAGAAGAAGGAAAATTGAAAATGCCGAAATTACCGGTGAACCCTGAGATCATAGACGCCGCCATCCAGGGTTATGAATATCAGAAGGCACAGATTGAAGCCAAGATCGCGGAACTGCGCGCCTTGCGGAGTGGAGAATCCGTTTCACCTCAAAAAACGGCAGCACCGCCCAAGAAGGGCAAGAGAGCGCTCAGCGTGGAGGCCAGAGAGCGAATCGCCGCCGCTCAACGCAAGCGCTGGGCCGCTGCTCGTAAAGGAACAGTTGTGGTCAAGGCGGCAAAACCGAGACGCCTGAGTGCCGCGGGCCGGAGAGCCATTATCGCCGCCACCAAGAAGCGATGGGCCGCCGTGCGTGCCGCCAAAGCTGCCGCGAGCGCGTAGCTTTCGAGGTCAGTCCCGTTGGCCTGTCCTTGCCGTGCCAATCCGGAAACTCCGGAGACAGGGCGGAGGCTTACCCGCCCGTAGTGAGCGATCGGGCTGCGGCCGTCGGGTTGCGGTTTCCGCCGCGGGGTGCCTGCCTCCGCTCTCACTTTGCTGTGGGACAGACTATCGCCTTTTGTGGTCTGTCATGCCTCGCAAAAGCGCGCCGCTTGACAGACGACAGATGGTGATCGTCTGTCCCATATCCGGGTTTTCACTGCGTTCCCGCCGAGCCTGCCGCTATTGCTCGTAGTGCCGCTGGTCGGAGCGGAACGGGCTGGCCGGCAGCCCGGCGCCATTAATCAGGTTGCACGCCGGGTCGTCTTCCCAGGCATAACGCACTGCTACCGGTGTCTTCACCTGCGCGCTGGAGACCACCACCGTATCGCCCTCGATGCGAGCCTCCGCCGGGACGAAGTTGCCGTCGCTTCCCGCCACTGTAAATCCCGTCAGCGCCCCGCCCCCTCTTGCGCCCAGACCGCCGGCGTGCGTAAACCACACCCGCAGCGAATCGTCTTCGGCGGTCGCCGAGCGGTACAAGGGCCCGGAATACTCGCCTTCTTTGCCGTACGCTATGTGCAGCGCCGCCAGCGCCAGCCGCAGTCCCACCGCCTGCTTATTGGTGGGATGTATGTCTTTCGATTCCCCCACGTCGATGGCCACCGCCATACCGGTTTTCGCCAGCCGCAGCGTTTCGGTTTGCGATTCGCGCAGCACCGGCCAATAGCCGTTGCTCTTGAAGTTCGCCAATTGCACGAACAAGAACGGAAAATCGCCCTCGCCCCAGCGGTTGCGCCAGTCCTCGATCATGTCCGCGAACAGTTTCCGATAGCGATACGCATGCTCCTCGGTGGCGTTGGACTCGCCCTGATACCAGATCGCTCCGCGAATCGCGTACGGTGTCAGCGGCGCGATCATGGCGTTATACAAGCCCGCCGGCGTGTATGGATGACCGGGACCCTGCGGCGCCCCCGGCCGCGCCGGCGCCGCTGTTCCCTCGGCTTTGGCTTTGGCCGCAGCCCCGTTCCAGGCCGCCAGTCGCTCGTCGTAGCTTGCTTTGGCGGCGGGATAATTGGCCAGGATCTTATCCCAGCCGTCGAGCACGAACCTGAGCGCCGGATCGGCCTCCAGCGCTTCCCGGCTGGTCCAGGATTGCGCCGGCGTGCCGCCCCAATCGGATTCGATCAGCCCCACCGGAACGCGCAACGTCTCGTGCAGGTGGCGGCCGAAGAAATACTCCACCGCGGAGAAATGCGCCGCGCTTTCGGGTGTAGAAACTTCCCAGCGGCCGGTTACGTCGTCGGCCGGCTGCTCCGCCACCGCGTGCTTCACCTGAAACAGATGGATCGTCGGATAGCCCGCCTGCGCGATTTCTTCCTCGTGCCGCATGGCGCGGCTGAGCGGAAACTCCATATTCGACTGCCCCGAGCCCAGCCATACTTCGCCCACCAGCACGTCGCGCACCACCACCGTGTTGGACACGGCGCTGGCCGTCGAGACGGTCATCTCCAGCGGCCCTGCCGCCGTCAGCGGTTTCAGCCATACCGCCCATTTGCCGCTGCCGTCCGCCACCGCCGCCGCCGTCTGCCCTTCCAACTCCACGCGCACCGTTTCGCCCGCGTCGGCCGTGCCCCAGATGCGCGCCGGCACGCCGGAGGCCAGCACCATGTGATCGGAAATCAACGCAGGCAGTTTCACCGCCCCTTCGAGCCCGCCTGCCAGCGACAAGGCAATCAGGCATTCGGCAATCGTACGCATGAGCAGCACCCCGTAAGCTCAGATTCTAGCAATGTGGGACAGGCCATCGCCTTTCGTGGCCTGTCATGGTGAGCAAGAAGTGGGACAGGCCATCGCCTTTCGTGGCCTGTCGCGGCGCGCCGCGTGGCCCGCGCCCGACAGACGACAAGAAACGATCATCTCACCTTTGACCTGAGCGGAATATGGAAACCGCGTGACAGGCCAGGAGGCCCGTCCCACTTACAGATGAATGATCCCGCGCTGAATCGCCGCCGTCGCCGCCTGGGTCCGGTCCTGCACGCCCAGCTTGCTCAGAATGTTCTTCACGTGATTTTTGACCGTGTGTTCGGCGATGCTCAGCGCATAGGCGATCTGTTTGTTGGCCAAGCCCCGCACGATCAACTCCAGCACCTGGACCTCCCGCGTGCTCAGATCCGGACGCGGCATCTGCGCGGCCAGCGCCGCCGCCACCGCCGCCGGCAGGTACGATTGTCCGGCCATCACCGCCCGAATCGCCTTCAGCAACTCGTCGTGCAGCACGTCCTTGGTGAGATAGGCCTGAAACCCGGCCGCCAGCGCCCGCCGGATGTCTTCGTCGCCGCCATAGGTGGTCAGCGCCACCATGCGCGCCTGGGGAAACTCCGCCCGGATTACATTGGCCGCTTCCACCCCGCCCATCACCGGCATGCGCAGATCGAGCAGCGCCACGTCCGGCACGTGCTTGCGGAACAACTCCACCGCCTGTTGCCCGTTGGCCGCTTCCGCCACCACCGTCATATCCAGCTGCATGTTGACGATCGTCGAAACTCCCACCCGCGCCACCAGGTGGTCTTCCCCCACCAGAATTCGCATCTTTCCGTTGGCCGTATTCATGGCAGCGGCACCTCCACCTCCACCTCCGTTCCCGATCCCGGTTGGCTGGCCAGGTGCAGCTCACCCCCCAGCCGTTGCGCGCGCTCCCGCATCCCCAGCAGCCCGAAGTGGCCGCCGTGGGACGAAAACACGTCCCGCTCCTCGAAACCCGATCCGTTGTCCACGATTCGCAGCCGCAGTTTCTTGGCCTCGGTATCGAGCTTGATCCCGATGCGGCTGGCCGAGGCGTGCTTCAACACGTTCGTCACCGCCTCCTGCGCGATGCGTAGCAAGTGCTGCTCCATCTCCTGCGGCAGCGGATCCTGCGGGCCGGAAACCTCCACGCTGACCTTCACCGGCGAGCCTGCCGTCCACATCCGCGCCCCGGATTCCAGCGCCGCCGAAAGGTCCTGCCCCTCCAGCACCGATGCCCGCAGGTCCATTACCGAGCGCCGCGCTTCGGTCAGCGAGTGCCGCGCCATGCGCCGCGCCATGTCCAGATGCTTGCGCGCCGTGCTCCCTTCGTCCGGCATGCACATGGCCACGGCGTCGAGCTGCGAGGAAATTCCCACGAAGCCCTGCGCCAGCGTGTCGTGAATCTCGCGCGCCAGCCGGGCCCGCTCGTCCAGCACCAGCCCGAACCGGTAGCGGATCTGCCGCAGCCGCATCTGGTAGACCTCCCACGCCGCCGCCACCAGCAACAGGCCCATCAGCAGACGGAACCACGCCGTTTCGTAGAAATACGGCAGCAGCACGAAAGCGAACGATTGCTCGCTGGCCGGGCCGCCGGGAATCCGCGCCCGCACCACGAACCGGTAACTCCCATGATCCAGGCTGTTGTAGTTGATCAGCCGGCGCGAGCCCGCACTCACCCATTCGGGTTCCAGCCCCTCCAGCTTGTAGGAATACTCCACCCGCTCCGGAGCGCTCAAATGAATCGCCGTGTAGCGGAATTGCAGGCGCGAACTTGCCGGCGGAAGATTCTGCTGGCGCGAAAGATCGAGCGGCTGGCCCCCGGCGAGCACGTCCACCAGGCGCACCGCCGGGGCGGTCGGCGGCTGGCGGCGGGAACGCGGATCGTAAATCGCCAGCCCGCGGCTGGTAGTGAACCACAGCCGGCCGTCCTGCATCAACCGCGCGCTATCGCCTACCGGGTACCCCGGCGCGCACTGCGCGCTGCGCAAGCCGTCGTCCATGCCGTAATTCAGCGGCGCCAGCTTGGGCCGTTTGCCCATCGCGAAGTCCCAAAGCTGCGCCTTGGCCAGCCGGCTGATGCCGCGCGTGGTGGCCAGCCACAACGATTCGCCATCGTCGGCAATCCCCGCCAGGTTATCGCTCAGCAATCCATCGTGCTGCGTAAAGCGATAGAATCGCCCGTCGCGGAAAGCGCTCAGCCCGCCTCCGAAAGTGGCGATCCACAGCGTTCCGTCGCGGTCCTGGTAAAGCGCATGAATCGAGTTGCTGGCCAGGCCGTCCGACACCGTGAAGAGCCGCCGTTCGGCGCCATTGATTCGCCACAGCCCCTTGCCGAACGTGCCCGCCCACAGGCTGCCATCCTTGCCTTCACAAAGGGTCACCACCGCGCTGGCCAACTGCGGCTCGGCCTCGATCGACATGATCATCCTTCCGTCCCGCAACTCTCCCAGCCCCAGCGGCGACGCCAGCCAGATCCGGCCCGCCGAATCTTCCAGCGCATCGAGAACCGTGTTTCGTCCCAACGGATCGGGCGGCGAAAAAACCACAAACCGCGAGCCCTCCAGCCGCGCCATGCCGCGCCGCATGGCCACCAGCAAATTCCCCGAGCGCGTTTCGCGGATGGAATAGACTTCGTTGCTCGGCAGGCCATCGCGGGTGGTGTAGAGCCGCGAATCGCGAGCCACTATGTCCGGCCGGCCTTCCGCGGCCCCGGCGTCGGCCCCTTGAAATAACCACAACCCCGCGTCGTGAAAACCCACCCAGATCCGGCCGGCGCGGTCCTGAAACACGGTGTTGGGATTGTTGCTGGGCAGCCCTTCGGTGGTTCCGTAGGAGCTGAAAAGATCGTCGCGGTACCGGATCAACCCGTTTCCATGACCTACCCATAAATCGCCTTCCCGGTCCTCGAACAGCGCGCGCACCGAATCGCGCTCCGTGCCGGCCTCGGAATGCGGCGAAGCGAAGCGCCCCGATTGAAACCGCGCCAGGCCGCCATTGGTGCCGGCCCAAAGATTTCCATCGCGATCGAGCCACAGCGCCCGCACCGGCAGGTCCGGCAACCCGTCCCGCTGGTCATAGAGCCGGGTTTCGCCCGAGGGCGATAGCAGCACCACGCCCATCGAGCCCGCCAGCCACAGGTTGCCGCTCCCATCCCCGGCCATGGCGTTAACGATCTCCCCCTTCAACTCCGCGGCGCCGATCACGGGTACGTACCTGCCGCCTTCCAGCCGCCCTACGCCGCCATAGCCGGCAACCCAGATTCGCCGCTCCCGGTCTTCCACCACCGCCCGTACCGAGGTCACCGGAAATTGTCCGCCGGGCACGTAGTTGGTGAAATGCCCATCCTCGAACCGGCTCAGCGCCACACCCGCCACCACCCAAAGCCTTCCGCCGGAATCCACCAGCAGGCCATTGACGGCGTTGTCCGCCAACCCGTCCCGCTCGGTGTAAGTGCGAAACCGCTTGTCGCGGTACAGCACCAGCCCATCCGGCGTGCCGATCCACAGCGAACCGTCCGGCGCGGCCGCCAGCGCGGTGATGGAATTGGAAGGCAAATCGCCCCTGGCGCTGTTGAAGGTCGCGAACTCGTAGCCGTCGAACCGCGCCAGGCCGTCGTCGGTGCCGATCCACAAGTACCCGTCGGCGGTCTGCGTGATAGCCCGAACCGTGTCCTGCGGGAGCCCCTGCTCCTGCGTCCAGCTCGTCCGCGAATATTGCGTCAGCCCCTTGTGCGGATCGAGCCCCCAGGCAGTCGGCACCGACGCCGACACCACCAGCACCGCCGATAAGAGGCAGCCACTATTTGTCACAGCTTTCCTGTACCAGTAACCAGTATAGGTTCGCGCTCCGGGGTTCGATATAGCCCGGAGTGGCCAGTGGTTCAGAAGCCGAAATCCCAGGGCAACACCGTCGGCATCTGAAATAGATTGGTGCCGAACAAAAGCGCGGACAGGTTGTTCGGATTCGGAATCGACCCTCCGTCGGCGCTCAGAAATCCGGCAATCTGCCCCTGTGCGTCCAGGCTGATCGAGAGCGCGTCGATCCCCGGCAATTGAATCGTGCTCCCGCCTAAACTCACAAACAGCACCAGAAACGGGTGCGGGTTCAGCGGCAAATCCGGCGCCAGGCCGAGGGCGATGTCGTGCCGATACTCCCAGGTGCTGCCCATCAGGTTGCCCGCCCGAATCAGCGCGCTGTTGGCCGGGTTGATCACGGTCATGTCGGCGCGCGCGAATTGCACCAGCACCGGCCGCGCCACCTCGCCGGCGAGCGGGGAAACCTGAAGGTGCGGCGCAAACGCGATCTCGTCCCCTTCGATCCCCAGCCATTCCAGGTTTTCCAGCACGTCCTGAATCGCCATCGCTCCGCTCACCGTCACGGTGTGCACCGGCTGCCCCGGCAACACATAATCCTGGTGGAACGAAGTGCCCGCGTTCAGCAGCGGCGGGCTGCGCAGCCCCAGCACGTCGTCGATAAAGCTGGTATATGCCGGGCTCCAGCGCGCAATATCCACCGTGCTGGCCCCGCCCACGTTGAGCGCCGCCGCGCGCACCGCCGGTTCCAGCGCCGTAAAAATGGTGCCGTACATCGCGCCCAGCGACTGGCCTCCATAATAAACGTGCCCGGCGTCCAGGTCCGCGGTTCCGTCGCCGTCCACGTCCAGCCCCTCCTGAATCGCCCGCACCAGTTGCATCAGGTCCACCACCGTCTGGCGGAAGCAATCGCGCATGCCGAAAGAAACCGGCGTAATCAGCACGCAGCCTTCTTCGGAATCGATCGTGCCGTCGCCGTTCAAATCCACGCCGCGCCCGCCGGCGGTGAGCGTCGTGCTGTTGCCCTGGTTATCCACCATCGTGACCGTACTGAGGTTGCCGAAGCCGTGCCCCACTGCGTTGATGGCGATCACCGCGAAGCCCGCCCGCGCCAGCGCGGGCGCCACCGCCGTGGGTCCTCCGAAACGGCTGTCCCCGAACCCGTGTCCGAAAATCACCACCGGATAACCGCCCGCCGGCTTCGGGCTCGAAGGCAGCAGCGCGTTGAAGTAAACGATGTCGTTCTCGGCCGGAATATCCAGATCCGGCCCCGAAGGCGCCGGCCGGATCGACGCATCCGCCCCCAGAAAATTCGGCGAGAGATAATAGCCGATGGCCAGCGTGCCCAGCCCCGTCAGCAGCGTATTGTTCAGCGGCAGTGAAAGGCTCGTGAACGCCAGCGGGTTGGTGCCGGTTTGTTCGTTCAGGGTGATCTCGGCCAGGTTGAGAATCGAGAACACGCCGTTCGGGAGCACTGCGGCCTGGGGCGCGACCCCGTTCACCACCTGCCGCGCATGCTCCAGCCAGATGGTGGCGCTCATGGTCGTGAACACGGCTGCCGCCACCAGGTGCTGAGTGCCCAGCGTCGGCGCGATGGTGCTCAAGCTCTGCGCCAGCGCGCCGCAATACGCAGTCATCCCCACCAGGCACGCCTGGAATGCCGGCGCCGCCAACACCGCGTTGCCGGCCGTATCCTGGACGGCGTCCGTCACCACGATGGCGTAGCGGCGGTGCTGGTCCAGCGCCGAATACGGCTTGGCGTAGAGCGTGTTGGTGGTCGGGTCCCAGACAGCCTGATCGATCGTCACCACCTGGCCTGCCTGGTGGATGCCGGACTCTTCCTGGGTCAGGTTATCCAGCGCCACGAAATAAACCCCGGCCGAGGCCGTCGCCGTATTAATGGGTCCGGAAAAGCCGACGTTCAGCCTTGCCCGCACGCTGAAACCATCCAGTTGTTCGAGCAGACCGGTTTCCTGGCACGAAGTGTATTGCGTACCGCACGGCGGCAGCGGCAGGTTGAGCCGCTTGCCGGTATGCTGCATCGCGTCCGGCGTGGTCAGATAGTCCGTCGGAAACGGCCCCGTCGAGGGGGTCGCCGGATCGAACAGCACCGTGGTGCCCGCCGCTACCAGTGATTGCGCAGCGAGTAAGTAAGCCAGTCCCAGCATCGGAAAACGAGCCATCCCCCGATCATACCGTGGTATGCCGCTGGGACAGACCCTCGTATTTTGTGGTCTGTTACCCCTCAACAGGGCGCGGTTGCCCGGTGGGGCAGGCGATTCGCCCGCCCAGCTCGTGGCGTAAGTCGCGGCCTTTCCCGGCCCGCAGGGCGAAGGAAAGCCCAGCGGTCAGCGCTGGGTAGCGCCATTTCTATGTCGCGCACTTCCCGGCTGGCGCCACCGCTACCCGCCGCCACCCGTCAAAGACCTGACGATTGCCATTGGCCGTCAAAACGCCGACACTCCTCGTTCGTTCTATTCCTTTGAAAAAAATGACGATCCAACGTGGCCATGGATCTGCATTACGGGCCTCTATGGCCGCTGCCCCTCAAAGCACCACAACTCAAAACAGGCGGGAATTCAGGCAACCACCGGCTGCCCGCATCAGCTGGGGCGGCCTCGACGCCGGGCTCCTCGCCGGTATCGCCATCGCGACCATTGCCCTGGTCGCGGGCGTCGCCGTCACCGGCGTCAGCGTGCATTATTTTTTTCAACCGACGGGTGTTTTGATCGTGATCGGTGGAACCCTCGGGGTCCTGCTGATTACCACTCCATTACCCGCGCTGCTGCATGCGTTACGGCGCACCGTTCATCTCTTTTCGACGCCAGCTTCGCCCAACCGGGCAGATCTGATCGACGAAATTGTTTGGTATGCCAGAGCCGTCCGCATTAAGGGCATGCTCGCCCTCGAACCGGGCATCGATCGGGTGAGCCACAGCTTCCTCCGGGAAGCCCTCCTCCTTGCCATGGACGCCAAGGAGCGCCCCTTGTTGCAGTCCGCGCTCGAGAACCGGATCAGGCTCTGTGAGAGACAGAGCGAGGCCGCCGCCAAAGTGCTCGAAGTCGCGGGAGGATTCGCTCCCACTATCGGCGTGATTGGCACCGTGGTCGGCCTTATCGACGTCCTTCGCCAATTCTCGAGTCTGGCCGCGATTGCCTCCGGCGTCGGAGCCGCCTTTACCTCGACGATCTACGGACTGGCACTGGCGAACCTGGTGCTGCTGCCGGCGGCGCACCGCATTCGGGCACGGGCTGCGGAAATATTCGATCTCCAGGAGTTGATGACGGAGGGCACTCTGTGCCTGTTTGACGGCATGCATCCGATGCTCGTCCGCCAGCGTCTGGAGTCCTTCCTGGATGCCATCCCCGTCCGCGATCGCTCCATTCCGACTCTCGAATCCGCATCCTGAAGCGGGCAAATATGACGCCGAAGTATCTCGAAAGCCCAACCAATCAACGCGACCGATGGATGGTCAGCTACGTGGACGTCCTGACCATTCTTCTGATCTTCTTCATGGTTGGCGCCGCCAGGAGTCTGGAAGTTCGGCCGGTGCATGCGCTCGTTCCCGCTCAGCCTTCCCCGGCGCGCCGGGAACCGGACCGGAGGCGCACCAACCTGGTTCGCGCCCAGGAGCTTCTCAGAAAGCGCGGCCTGGAAGCGAACCTCGAAGCGCGTGGTCTCGTCATCAGCCTCCCACAGGTGATTCTTTTCTCATCCGGTGAAGACACCGTGAGTCCCCCGGCCTTGCCCACCATCGCGCGGATTGCCGACGTGCTTCGCGATATCCCCAATCCAGTGCGCCTCATCGGCCATGCGGATACCATTCCCATCCACAACCGCCGTTTCGGCAGCAACTGGGAGCTTTCGATGGCACGCAGCCGGAAGATCCTCGCGCTGTTGAGCGGCAGCTACGGCATTTCGGAGTCGCGCCTGTCGGTCGCGAGTTACGGTCCCTATCGCCCGGCGGCTTCGAACGACACCACCGGTGGCCGGGCGTCAAACCGGCGGGTCGAGATCGTAATCCTGGACGAACCCCATGCGGAGAACCCGCAAGGGGAGTGATCGGCGCTCGCTGGAGCGGTGAAAAGAATTAAGCCACCGATAAACGCCGAGGCCACGGCCCAGGTTCTTGCCAGCACTTCGGCGGTGCGCCGGCGACCTCACGCCTCCCGCTTCCGCGATTGCCACCCGTATAAGATTAGGGCGAGTAGGCCCGCGCTGAGCAGCGGAACGGTGCCGGGCTCGGGAACACCGCTGCCGCTGGCGCCGCTGCCGGAAAATCCGTTGCTGCCTAAATCGCTGAGGCCGCCCGACGAGAAGCCGCTTGGGGTGTTAGCGACACTACAATTGTTGGAGACGAAATTCGTGCTGGCCATGGTTACCGAACCCGTCTGCGCCAACGCTCTCCCGCACACGATCGAGGCGCTGGGATCGAGCGTAATGCTGTCGATTGCGAGGATATTCCCGGCGAAGGTCGTGCTGGAGCCCAGAGTCGCGGAGCTCCCGACCAGCCAATATACGGAGTCGGTGGGATCGCCGCCTTCCACCACAATGGACGCGCTGCTTCCGGTTGTCAGCGTGCTTCCTATCCGGAACACGAACATTGCATTGGACTCGCCGTCGAAATTGAGGGTGAGTGCTCCATCCACCTGCGCAGACGACGAGAACGTGTAGATCCCTGGAAGAAGCGTGGAGAACCCCGGAGTTGCCCCCGGGCCCGATCCCAGAACGTCGGAGTCCAGGTTTTGGGTAGCCGGCAGAATCATCAAGGTGTCGTAGGCGGTAATTTCATCGGTCTGAGCCTGCTGCGCGATTGCCTCCCCTTGATCCGCCGCGTAGATGGATCCATTTTCTACCGTACCGGGACTAGGAAAGCCGGTAATCGAAGAAAGATCATACGGATAGTCGCCTATGCTACCGCTGATGACGGTGGCTCCGGTACCGCCAACGCTGATTCCCGCCCCGCCCAGGACGGCGAAATTCTGCGCCGTCCCCAGTACCGGGCCTGCGAATGCCCCTGAGGGGCAGAAAAGCGCTACAGCCGCACACAGAAGCGTGCCGGCTCTAACTGTGCTGATCCCAAGTTGTCTCAACATTGTCCTCCGGTCTTTTTTTAACTAATTGTTACAGTACGGTTACGAGTATGAGATCCGCCCACTGCAAAAGCAAGGGTCGGCGCCGCGCCCGGTGTACAAAAATGCACAATGCGCCGCCCCGCCGCTCGCGGAAGCAGGGTATAGGATAGTCTCATGGATCGCTTCCCGCTCGGATTCAATACCTATTCGGTCCGCGCCATGCGCTGGCACGACCTTCGGTTGCTGGAGTACGGGGCTGAGCTCAAGCTGGATGCGGTCTATCTGCAGGATTCGGTCGATCCGGGCAACGACGATCCGGCCCACTGGGTCGAGATCAAGGAAGCGGCGGCGCGGCTGGGACTGGAAGTGCATGGGGGCGACGCCGGCGCGCTTCCCCGCAATGCGGACGGCATGAATGCCACCTTCGAGCGGATGCGCCAGGGGATCCGGCACGCGCTGGGCATCGGTTCGAAGCTGGTGCGCTTCCGGGTGGCGGGCGACCGCGCCAGCCTGCCGCCCGGTCCGGTGGAAAAAGCCATGGAAACCATGGTGGCGACGCTGCGCGCTATGCGCACCGCGGCCATGGATGCCGGCGTGAAGTTCGCCATCGAAAACCATAAAGACCTGTTCTGCTGGCAGACCCGGCAGGTCATCGACGCCGCCGGGAAAGAATTCGTGGGGTCGTACCTCGATACCGGCAACCCCGTCTTCGTCATGGAAGACCCGCTCGCCACCGTGGAAACGCTGGGCCCGGTGGCGGTAATGCTGCACCTGCGGGATTCGGTGGTGTACGAGACGCCGGACGGCGTGGCGGTGCAATGGGTGCCGCTCGGCGAGGGCGTGGTGGACTTCCGGCAAATCGTCGCCAAAGCGCGCCAGGTCTGCCCGCCGATCGCGGTCTACAACAAGCCGATTACCGGCCGGCCGCCGCAGATCCTGCCGATCTATAACTCCGAATTCATGAAGCAGTGGGAGGACATGCGGGCCTCCGGCCTGGCGCGCTTCTTGGCCTTGGCCAAGCACGGTCACCCGTATGAAAAGACCATGGTGATCGAAGACGTGCCCGGGGCCATGCCCGAGCCGATCGCGGCCGCGCTTGCGTACCAACAGCGCGATCACATGGAGCGCGGGGTGGAGTACGCGCGCAAAGTCCTGGGCCTGGGCGTGAAGGTATAGTCGACATGCAAGCGTGCCGATAAGCGGGCGCCGCGGCGCGCCTTGAGCTGTTCCAAAAGCTTAGTATTCCATTTCGGAATTCCGGCCACATGTCGGGCAATCGCTCCCTAGCGGTCGCGGCTCGGAAACGCGCGAAAACCGAGCCGCGACCGCTAGGGAGCGGTTGCCCGGAAATACGCTGGCGAACTTATGAAGCGGCGTCCTTAGCCAGCATGCATTGCGCGGAGATTTCCCAACCTTTCGGATGGCTCGCTGCGCCGTGTCCGAAACTCGTGCCTGGAAACCGTAACTTCGACTTCGTGAGACTCGGATCGCTCGATTCGCCCAAAGATCGAGAGGCTCAGGCCGGTACCGTCCGGCAACTGGGCTGGCCAGGATATCCTCAACAAGACATCGAGACCGACCGGGAGATCTTGAACGCTGGCGAAACGGACCTTTCTTGTATTGATCGCGAGCGTCCGGCCACAGCCTTTCACGGAGCCGACCGCCGGGCCCTCATACCGAATAGGAAGTTCGATGGGATACCAGGTATGTTTCAGAGAAACCTCGCAAGAGAAAATTGTTCATTTGACACGGGTTGGCGCCGAGGAAGAGCGAGTCTGCGGCCAAGTACGGCCCGCGCAACGTGGCGAGGGATATGGGGTGACCGGCTCGACAGTTAAAGCTGCTCTTCCGCCAGGATTCGGTTCGCCGGTTCCGGTCATCAGACGAGAGTAGCGAGTTTCTGCGTCCCCGTCTGGTCAAAATTGACCACTGGTCAGGCGATGGCGCCTCATCGCCGCGTTCGACCCGGCGGCGTGGGCACGAAGATATAGTTGACATTGTCAACTATTCGGTGGAAAATCGTGGCATGTCCACCGCCGCCGTCCGCCGCTTCAATCGTTTCTATACCGGCCAGATCGGGGTGCTGCGCAAGAGCTATCTGAACAGCGACCTGTCCCTCGCCGAAGCCCGCGCGATCTACGAGTTGGGGACGCGGCAGACCCCGACCGCGTCCGAGATCGCGCGCGATCTGGGGCTCGACGCCGGCTACCTGAGCCGTGTGCTGGACAGCTTTGCGGCGCGCGGGCTGATTACCCGCAAACCGAGCGCCACCGACAAGCGGCAGGTGCACCTGAAACTCAGCGCCCGCGGCCGCAAGGCATTTCAGGCGCTCGACCGGAGTTCGGACCGCCAGGCGGCGGCCCTGCTGGAGCGGCTGACCTCGCCGGACCGCGACCGCCTGGTGGAATCGATGAAGAACATCGAAGCGCTGCTGGGCGAAAAGAAAGAGCCTTCCCCGCCTTTCTCGATTCGCACCCACCGGGCCGGCGATATCGGCTGGGTGATCCACCGCCACGGCGTGTTATATGCGCGGGAGTATGGATGGGGCGCGCTGTTCGAAGCGTTGGTAGCGGAAGTCTGCGTCCGGTTTCTGCGCAACTTCGACGCGGAGCGGGAACGCTGCTGGATCGCCGAGCGGGGCGGCTTTCCGGTCGGGTCGATCTTCCTGGTGAAGCACTCGCCGCGGATCGCCCTGCTACGGCTGCTGCTGGTCGAGCCGCAAGCGCGCGGCCTCGGCGTGGCCCGCCGTCTGGTGGAAGAGTGCATTGCCTTTGCGCGCCAGGCCGGGTACCGCAAGCTGCGTCTGTGGACCCAAGCGGAGTTGCACGCGGCGCAGCACATTTACCGCACCCGCGGCTTCACGCTCGTCGAGGAAAAGCTCCACGCGCATTTCGGAGTGGAAATGGTAGGGCAGACGTGGGAGATGGAGCTGTAGGGGCGGTCAGCGGCCGCTGGCATCATTCGACCGGCCTGGCCGCTCCCTGAAGGGTAAGTGCGCAGGAGACGACGCCGGTGGTGGCGGCGTCGGCCGCACCGGCAAAGCCCGGCTGCTTGCCGCCCACCGCGATTTCGAACGTTCCCGGCTGGATGGAGAGCCGGCCGTCGGAGCCGGCTAGGGCAAACTGGCGCGGGGCTATCGTAAACTCGACCACCCGGCTCTGTCCCGGCGCCAACGCCACCCGCCCGAAGCCCTCGAGCGAGCGCAGCGGAGCGCCGCCGGCGGCGGATTTCAGATACAGCTCGACCACCTCTTCGCCGGGCACTCTGCCGGTATTGCGCACTTCGACCGACACTTTGACGGGATCGCCCGTGGCCGCCGCTTTCGGCACGGTTAGATTCCGATACGAGAACGTGGTGTAACTGAGACCGTAGCCGAACGGGTAGAGCGGCTCGCCGCGGAAGTAGCGGTAGGTGCGGCCGGCCATACGGTAATCGGTGAAGGGCGGCAACTGATCGGCCGACTTATAGAAGGTGACGGGCAAACGGCCGCCCGGGTTGTAATCGCCGAATAGAACGTCGGCCACCGCATCGCCGCCGGCTTGGCCGGGATACCACGCTTCCACGATGGCGGGCACATGATCGCGGGCCCAGTTGACGGCCAGGGCGCTGCCGTTGACCAGCACCAGCACCACCGGCTTGCCTAGGGCGACTATCTTTTGCATCAGCTCCTGCTGCTCCCGGGGAATGCCCAGGTCGATGCGGTCGCCGCCCTGAAAGCCGGCCACCGGCACGCTCATCTCTTCTCCCTCCAGGCGCGGCGAGAGACCGGTGACCAGCACCACGGTGTCGGCCTGGCGGGCGGCGGCAAGGGCTTTTTCCACGTCGTCCGGGCCGGACGGGTGGGCCCAAACCAGGCGGATCGAGGCTTCGCCGGCGAATTCGTGATAGTCGAGGCGGATGGCGTAGCGCTTGCCGGCTTCGAGGTCCAGGGTGGCGTAGCTGTAGACGCGCTCGTGAACGGTATTGGTATCGGCCACCGGCTTGCCATCGATGTAAAGCTCATAGGCGTTCATGCCGGTAGCGCCGATCTGGTACTTGCCCGAAGCGGGAACGCGCAGCAAGCCGGTCCAGCGGACGCCGAAATCGTCGTCATTGAGATCCTCGCGCGGCGAGACATCCCACCACATGAAGTTGACTTCGGTGTCGACGCGGGTGAACAGGGGTTTGGCATCGGGGGCTGCCTGGCCCACCATTTTGCCGGAGCCGGGATAGGTTAGCTCGCGCGGGCGATGCTGCTTGCCATCGAAGTTGGCGGACGCGAAATACTCGCCGCGCAGGCCGTGCGGAGCGTCCGAAGCTTCCGAGGAGAGTAATGCGGAAGCGGGAATGGTTTCGAAGCCCGGCAGATTGGCGGCCAGATCTCCGCCGCGGGCGTAAAGCACGCGGGCGCTGCCGGCCAACTTGCGGCGGATGCCGGCCAGCGGCGTGACCGGGGCGGAGGGTTCGCCATTGTAGTTGCCCACCAGAACGTCCGGGTCGTCGGCATTGGGGCCGATCACGGCGATGGTCTTGAGATTCTTCGAAAGCGGCAGGGTGTGGGCGTCGTTCTTGAGCAGGACGATGGATTTGCGCGCGGCTTCGAGCGCCAACTGGCGATGCTCGGGGCTGTCGTTCACGCTATAGGGAATCCGGGCGTAAGGCACCATTTCGGAAGGATCGAACATGCCCAGCTTGAAGCGCGCGGCGAAGAGGCGCTTGACGGAGCGATCGATATCGGATTCGGCGATGAGACCGGCTTCGACGGCGGGCAGCAGTGCGGCGTACTCGGTCCCGCAGTCGAGATCGGTGCCGGCCAGCACGGCTTTGGCGGCAGCCTCTTCGGCCGTAGACACGAACTTGTGCCCGCGGTAAATGTCGCCGATGGCGCCGCAATCGGAAACCACGTAACCCTGAAAGCCCCATTGCTTGCGCAGCGTGTCTTCGAGCAGGCGCGGATTGGCGCAGGCCGGCTTGCCGTCCACGCTGTTATAGGCGCACATCACCGAGTAAGCCCGGCCTTCGGTGACGGCAGCTTCGAAATGCGGCAGGTAGGAATCGGCCAGGTCGCGCTCGCCGGGCACCGCATCGAAGGTGTGGCGCTCGGATTCCGGACCGCTGTGGACGGCGTAGTGCTTGGCGGTGGCGACGGCTTTGAGATATTTGGGGTCGTCGCCCTGCAAGCCGTGGATAAACGTCACCGCCATGCGGCCGATGAGGTACGGGTCTTCGCCGTAGGTCTCCATGCCGCGGCCCCAGCGCGGATCGCGGAATAAGTTGATATTGGGCGTCCAGAAAGTGAGACCTTGATAGATGTTTCGTTTGCCGCGGCGGACGAACTCGTGATACTTGGCCCGGGCTTCGTCGGAGATGGCGGTGGAAACGCGGCCGAGTAATGCGGTATCCCAGGTGGCGGCCAGGCCGATGGTTTCCGGGAAAACGGTGGCACGGCCGGCGCGCGCCACGCCGTGCAGGCATTCGTTCCACCAGTTATAAGCCGGTACGCCGAGGCGATCGATGGGCGGGGCATCGTTCATGAGCTGCCCCACTTTCTCTTCGAGCGTCATGCGGGAGACCAGGTCGGCGACGCGGCGGTCGAGCGGCGCCGCGGGATCGAGATAGAGCGGCTGGGTCTGGGCATGAGCGGGCGCGCAGGTGAACAGGGCGGCCAACAGGAACGCTCCCACACAGACGGAAGTCTTTGTCACCAAAGCCGACAGGCTACCAGTCAGAGGTGGCGCAGGCTTTAGCCTGTGAAAATGCAGAAACTCGACAGACCGATTGACAATCACGGTTCTTTTCTCTCTTCCGCTTCGGAATGAATTTCGATATAGTCCAGGGCGGCGGCTTCGCCACCATCCGGACGGCCACATTCAAGGTATACCAGCCGGCAGCGCCTTCGAAGGAATACGGTAAGCGATCCGCCATGGCCGAACTCCTCCTCAACTATTTACGCCGCTGGCGAGATAGCCGCCATCGACGACGATCAACTGGCCGGTCAGGAAGCTCGCGCCATCGGAGGCCAGCAGAACGGCGGCGTCCACCAGCTCCTCGGGATTGCCGAAGCGGCGCATGGGCGTACGCAGCAGGATCTCCTCGCCGCGCGGTGTTCCGGAAATGATCCGGCCGTTCATCTCGGTGGGAAAAACGCCGGGGGCGATGGCGTTGACCGAAATCCCGTCCTTGGCCCATTCACAAGCCAGGCTGCGGGTGAGCGACGCCACGGCGGCCTTGGAGGCGCAGTAGGCGGCCACTTCGTGAAACGCCACAAACGACCCCAGCGAAGCGATATTAATGACACGCCCGCGCCCGCTGGCGGCCAGCGCGTCGTGAAACGAGAGCGAGGCGCGCAGCACGCCGCCGGCATTGGTATCCATGACGCTTTGCCAGTCCTCGTCGCCGACCTCGACAGTGGGCTGCTTGAAGGTGAAGCCGGCGGCGTTTACCAGAATATCGGCGCCGCCGAACTCTTCCAGCACGGCGTCGCGAAGGCCATCGACGGAAGCGCGGCTGGTGACATCGGTGAGATGCATCAGGGTGCGGCGATCGCACCTGAGAACCTGGTTGCAGACGCATTCCACCCTTTCGGCCCGCCTGCCGGTGGGCACAACGTGGGCTCCATGGCGTGCCAAACCGAGGGCGATGGCGCGGCCGATGCCGGAAGTAGCGCCGATTACCACGGCCACGCGATCGGTCAAGTCCAGGCAGTTTCGCATCATGCCCGCAACCGCTAGCGGGGAATGTTCACGGGACGGTCGTCTTCGGGGTCGGCCCAGCGGTCGTTGGGAACCAGCGGAACCCAGCCGGGCCGGCCCGGATCCCGGTCGTAGGGGTAATTTCCCAGGCGCAGATACAGTTCGTGGTATTCGGCCAGCTTGTCGCGATTGAGGCGCACGCCCAGGCCGGGGCCTTCCGGCACCCGGATGGCTCCCTCCCGGTATGGCAACAACCCTCCTTCGATGATGTCGTCTGTCAAGTGATGATAGTGAGCGTCGGCGGCGAAACTGAGATTCGGAAGCACGGCGCCCAGGTGCAGCATGGTCGCCAGTTGGATGCCGAGCTCGCCGGATGAGTGCACGGCCACGCCCAGCCGAAACGCTTCGCAGATGCCGGCAGCCTTGATACAGGCCCGGATGCCGCCCCAGAAGGTGGTATCGAGCAGAATGACGTCCACGGCGGGAGCCAGCGCATTGGTGGCAAGCTGTTCGAAGTCCACTACCACGGTATTGGTGGCCAGCGGCACGCGCACCATCTGGCGGGTGCGGCGCATGCCGTTCAGGCCGAAGACGGGATCCTCCAGGTAATCGTTGCGGAGACCTTCAATCGCCTGTCCGAAACGAATGGCTTGCTCGGTGGACCAGGCGCCGTTGGGGTCCAGGCGCAGCGAGTCTTTGGGGAAAGCCGCGGCGACGGCACGGTACGCTTCCAGCTCGTAATCGGGAGGGAAGACGCCGGCCTTGATTTTGTGGGTGGTAAAGCCGAAGCGCTGTTTGGCGGCGGCGATAAAGCGGATCGCCTGGTCGATGGTGCGAACCTCGCCAAGGCCTGAGCGCGGGTCGGGATAGCGGAAGAAGGAATAGGTGGCAAAGCGCACGCTGTCGCGCAGACGGCCGCCCAGAATTTCCGATACGGGCACGCCCCACCCCTGGCCGAGAATATCCAGGCAGGCGAACTCCAGGGCGGCCAGCACCTGGGTGCGGTTGTTATAAAGAGACGCGGTCGGATTGGCGATCTTGAAGCGCATTTCCTCCAGGCGGGCCGGATCGTGTCCCACTAAGTAAGACTTCATGGAGCGGAAAACAGCCTCGGCCGACTCGCCGCCTCCTCCCATTTCTCCCAGGCCGATCAGGCCGTTATCGGCCTCCACTTCCACTACGGTGCGGACGAAGCGCCCCCAGTGGCACCCGTTGGCGTGGCGCAGCGGGGCCTCGAGCGGCACGGTCACGGTGGTCGCCCGGATGTCCTGAATACGCATTTGTTTCAGCTTATAACAATAACCTGGCGGGGAGACCGGAAGACTAAAGGGTGTGAGGGGGGACAGTTAGTAGCAGAAACGGCTCACCGGGTGAGCGGCGCTTTTGGAACCTGTTGCTGGGCAGGCGTATTGGTGGGGCAGGCGAACGGCCGGCCCCACCGCCAGTCCCTCTACCAGCGTTGGCGTCCGAAACCGCCACCGCCGCCGCTGGCGCGATCCGCTTTCGGCCGCGCCTCGTTCACGTTCAGGGTGCGGCCGTCAAGGTCCTTGCCATTGACGCCAGCGATCGCTTTGGCACCCTCTCCATCGTTTGCCATCTCCACGAAGCCAAAGCCGCGAGGCCGGCCGGTGTCGCGATCGGTAACGATGTTGACACGATCGACGGCACCGTAGGTTTCAAACAACGCACGGACAGATTCTTCCGTAGCCCCAAAACTGAGATTTCCAACGTAAATATTCTTCACGATTCGTTTTCCTTTGCTGATTTGAAGGCGGCAAATTTGGAAGGTGGACTAACGTAGCGGAAACAACGCTATAGCGGTCGGCCTTGAACTAGCAGGATCAAATCACAAGTAGTGTACCACAAGCCCAAGCGTGCTACAATACTAATCAGTAAGTCCTTCCAGTTCTTTATGTGCGAGCGCCGTCCGATCCCTGCTAGAGCACGGTCCGGAACCAGCCTGATAGGATAAAGGAACGCCATCTCTATGTTGTACGACAGCACGAAGAACCTTTTGCAAAGCATACTGCTGTCGCTCGAAACGGGCGACGAAACCCTTTGGGACGATCAGACCGAATCCGGGAATGCATGTCTGTACGAAATGCACCAGATGTCCGGGCGACTTTACAAGGCGTATAAGTCCGACAGTCTCAATGCTCACTCCGTGGTCCAAAGCAGCCTTCCGGAGAAGCTGAATCGGGCCATGCCGCACGTTCGAACGATGGTAATTGCGATTCGACACAGAGACCACTCCCGGGCGTTGGAAAGCGGCAAGGCGGCTCTGGCCGAGATGAATGGCTACAATGCTTCGACGATTTCCGGCGGCGCTGCGGAGCCGAAGACGGAGGGCAAAGAAGGCCCCCTGGCGGGGCAGCAGGAGAAGGCGGGTGGAAAGCAGGGTTTCGTGGTTGAAGACCGAAGAAGCTCAAGACCAGCGACGGCCGGAAAGCGGGTTTGCCAATGAGCCAGTCCTTCACGTTTATCGACGTCGCCGGCAATCGGGCACAATATACCGTCTCGCAGAAGGACCACCTCGATAACTTCCACTGGTCCACCGAATACGGCGATCACGGCGTCGCTTCGGAGTTTGCGGAAGCTCAGTATCGGGCAAGGACGGTGCTGAAAGGCAGCATGGAGGCGAGCCGGCGGTCCGACGAGGTCAGGATGGGGAAGCCTTCCTTCCGCTAGAGCCCCCGCAAGCGCCGCACCCTGCGGCCGCGGCTCGGTAGCCTCACCCGAGCCACTTGCTCAAGCCGATACTGCCGTTGATGTCCCGATGGAAGAACCTGAATTTGCGGCCATCTTCCATCTGTAGCATCATCGTCTTGCGGAAATGACTCAGCACGAAGTACGGATCGACCGGCGACCACACCAGACCGGAGATATGCTTGGAAGCTACGCCCGGCGGCCCATCCGATTCACCTTCCGGTTCGTCCTGGGTGATTTGGACATCGTATTTCGCGCGCGTTTCGTCGCCATCCGGGGCTGTGACAGTCCCGGTGCCCTTTAAGTGCTCCAGTACCTTCACGTCTCTTAGCCCCGCTTCCGATTCCTACGATGCAGTTGTGGGCGGGCCGGGTTCACTTTTAGGACTTTGCCGTTGAGGTCGGTGCCATCGAGAGCCACGATTGCCTCTTCCGCTTCGGCATCGGTCTTCATCTGAATGAAGCCGAACCCTCTCGATAGACCGGTCCAACGGTCCGTCATCATCTTGAAGCGCGCGACTGCTCCGTGCTTCTCAAACAGCGGCCGAAGGTCCAGTTCGGTGACGTTTGGACCGAGATTTCCAACCAGAATGTTGTTCACGACGGCTCCTTTCCTTGCGCCGAAGCGCTCTCGCGAGCTAACAGCGGCCTGGTCTTTCTCAGGATTGCGTGGAGCATGATCCACGCTTAGTTTTGAGCTGAAAGTTGAAGCCATTCCACGGGGTGTTCGCGAATCTGCGAATTCTGTTCCAGCACGTCCGCCCATTTGGGGTCGGGCCGAAAGTTGAGGAAAGTTCCCAGCGTGCCTTGGTATGACCCCTTGGCAAGAAATACCTTGTCCCCGTTCGAGAAGTTCGATGCGCCGGCAGTTGGAAGCGGTTGTATGCAGTTAGAGTTTACCATTGCTGTTCCGTCCTTTCTGGCAAGAGACATCAGGACGGACGTGTTGGGCGGGCCGGAAAACAGCTTACCGCACGGCTCTTGGTGGGAGATGCCACTATCAGTGTAGCACGATTGGGACGAAGCTATCGGCGGTCGGCTCTCAGCCGCACGCCTAGCACCGTTGCAGAAGCCGTGGCAGGCCAAAGGCCTACTCCACGAGGTCTGTAAGGCGTTGATGTGTCAACCGTGGAGTAGGCGTTTTCGCCTGCGATCGGCCACGGGGCCGCTTCCGCCACGGGCTGCTGGCGGGCCGGTCGTGGCGGGGGCAAACATCGGACGCGGCTACAGGAACGGAAAGCGTTCCTCCCGCGCCGCTTGTTCGTATTGCCGCCGGATAGCGATCAGGTCGGCGCGGTTCAGGCGCTCCAGGCGCCACCCCCGCCGGCCGCATACCGCCTTCCAGGCGGCGCGAATGCTCCCGAGGAGTGCTGTCATAAATCCCCCCTAGCGGCCCGCGCCCGCCGCCCTCTCCAGCACAACCGTGAGACTGGCCGGCGCTGTCAAATTCGATTGCGGCGATACACAGGCCCCGGCCGCCTCCGTGATGCGCCCGCATTCCTGCTGCTTCCGCCGTTGCCACGCCCGCAGTTCGTCCTGGTCGCGCTCCACCTGGTTGAGATTGGACTGAATCCGCCCTTTGTATTGAGCTACCAGCCGGTCTAGCTCCGTCTGGATCTGCCGATTCTCCTCGGTTTTCATCGTTTCGAACTTCCGCAACCGCTCCTCTAATGCCTGCTCATAGTCGTTCAGCGCGCGCTGGCGAAGCATGGCGTCCTGCAGCAACTCGTCCGGATTGGCGCCGGCCGCATCCAGCGCCATTAACAGGGCGCAGCGCTTGGCATCCGCCGACAAGCCGTTCAGATAGGGACTCGCAAGCATATCCGACACCTTCAGAATGTGATACCCATTCGCCGAGCCCTTGCCCAGCGCCGCCAGGTAGACTTGGTTGAAATCGGCCGGTGGAACGCCCGCCGCCGGGGCATTTACCGCCTCCAGTAGTGTGAGCCTCTTGGAGGCCGGTTCCTCCACCGGCGTTACGGTCACGGCCTGCTCAACCACGGTGCGCCCTTCGTCAATGCCACTGGAATGATGGAACAGCTTCGCCAGCATGTAGATGACCTTCGCATTCTGCCGCCGGACCTCTTCGCCTCGGCTGCACCATGCTAGTAGCGTCCACCCGGAGTTGCTCTCATCAATATCCTGGGTACGGCGTAGAAACAATTTCACATTGGCTGAGTGGCAACGTGGCGCACGCACTCTTGCGAGCCGCGTCGGCATTCTTGCCGACGCTCGCTGCAGCGCGGAGGCGTCGAGTTCGGAGACTCGACGCGGCACCGGGGAATGCGCGCGCCGCCAGAGCGGATGTGAAGCCGATTCAACGGCGATCCGCTATCGGCGAGAGCTTTCCTCCCTAGCGCGCCGTCGTCCCGGCTGCCTGCGCCGGAAGATCGTAGAACGCGATGGTGCCACCGGGGTCGGCCAGATAGAGACGGTCGTTGGTGGCGGCCATGAAACGCGGCGACATTCCCCTCGGCACTTCCAGGTCGATGATGTGCAGCGGGCCGGGGCGGCACTGCACCATCGAAAGCTCGTCGGATTGCGCCTTCCCCATGACATACACGCGGCCATCGGGGGTTCCTGTCGCGGAGACGAAACCCGACTTAAACGAGGCAGCCAGGCCCGTCTCCACCGTGTATCGCCCGTGCACTTCGAGGGTGTGCAACAAGCCTGCTCCGGTGTCGAGCAACCCCACCTCGTTTTTTCCCGCGCCGAAAAACACCCACGGCGCGGAATACTTGGCCACCGAGAACCGGCTCTCGGTGGAATCCAGTGTGCGCACACCGCCGTCGGTGCCGACGGTGAGCGGAACGCCGTCGGAAACCACCAAAGCCGCCACCGGCGGCGACAGCACCGCCGTTTTCACTTCCGCCCATTTGGAATTGAAAACTACCAGCCGGGTGCCCCCGAATACCACGTACACCTGGCCGCTATCGTCCACATCCAGCGCCGTAACCGGTTCCTTGCCCAGCGCGATGCCGTCGCGCACGAAAAGGTAGCTGTCGATGGAAATCACCACCGAACCCGAAGCGTTCGACACCACCGCGTATACTTTGGAACCCCGTGCCACCAGTTGGGTCACCGGTGACCGGCCCAGATCGAGCGACCCCGCCGGCTGCAGCAGTCCGAATTGCGCCGGCGAACCCGCCGCCAAAAGCAGCAGCAGACCGGCCAGCCGCGTCCTCATGGGCGCACCCCCACCCGCGCCGCCCTGGCCAGCCGCACCGCGTTTTCCATCAGCTTCAGCCCGTGGCCGTCGCCGGCGGTCAGCAGCGACTCGGGATGGAACTGCACCGCTTCGATCGGCAACTGGCGGTGGCGCACGCCCATGATCACTCCATATTCGGTTTCCGCCGTTACCTCCAGGCACGCCGGAAATGTCTCGCGGCGCGCGAACAGAGAATGGTAGCGGCCCACCTGGAATTCAGCGGGCAAGCCTTCGAAGACGCCCACCCCGCGGTGATGCACGCTCGAAGGTTTGCCATGCATGGGGTAATCCAGCACTCCCAGCTCGCCGCCGAAGGCCTCCACCACCCCTTGCAGCCCCAAACAAACGCCGAATACCGGCACGCCCAGCCGCACCGCCGTATGGACCAGTTCCGGCACGCCGAAATCGCCCGGCCGTCCCGGTCCCGGAGAAATCAGAATCAAGTCCGGCTTCACTTCCTCGATCAGCTCCGCCGGGAAGCCGGCCCGGTAGGTGACCACCTCGGCGCCGGTCTGGCGCGCGTAGTTGGCCAGCGTGTGGATAAAGCAGTCGTCGTTATCCACCAGCAGCAGCTTCATTCCCGCGCCCACCGTTTCGTGCGGTGTTTCCGTTTCGCTCGCACCCTCGGCCGGCTCGCCCGCCGCCTCGCCCAGGGTGCGGAAAAAGCCGGTAGCTTTCAGCAGGGTTTCCCGCTCCTCCATGGCCGGCACCGAATCGTAGAGCAGAGTGGCTCCCACCGGGTAGGAAGCGGTACCGCCGCGAAGATACGTGGTGCGGATCAGAATGCCGGTGTTGATGTCGCCGTTGAGCGCGATCATGCCCACCGCGCCGCCGTACCAGCCGCGCGCGTCTTTTTCCAGTCGCTCGATGGTCTGGGCGGCAGCCTTCTTCGGCGCGCCGATCACCGTCACCGCCCACATGTGGCTCAAGAACGCGTCGAGCGAATCGAAGCCTTCCTTGAGGATGCCTTCCACGTGGTCGACGGTGTGAAACACGCCCGCGTAGGATTCGATCAAACGGCGGCCGATAATGCGCACGCTGCCCGGTTCGGAAACCCGCGACTTGTCGTTGCGGTCCACGTCGGTGCACATCGTCAGCTCGGACTCTTCCTTCGGCGAATCCAGCAGCTCGCGAATGTTATCGGCGTCGCGCAACGGATCGCCCGTGCGCGCGGCCGTGCCCGAAATCGGACAGGTCTCCACCCGCTGCCCTTCCACCCGCACGAACATCTCCGGCGACGCCCCCACCAGTTGCTCCTCGCCGAACTGCAGCAGGAACTCATACGGACTGGGGCTGGCCCTCTGCACCCGCTGGAACAGTTCCGAGGCTTTGCCGGAATACGCCGTGCGGAAGGTGCGGCGCAGAACCACTTCGTAATAGTCGCCGCGGCGCATGCCCTCGCGCACCTGGTCCACCTTGGCCATGTATTCTTCGGCGGTATGGTCGGCAGCGATCGCGCTCGACGGCGCTTTCCGCGGGGCAGCCAGCTTTTGGCCCGAGCGCGCCAGGCCGCGGGTGGTCTCGTCCCCGCGCGTGAACTCGTAGCGGAACCGCTCCACCTGCTCCTTTTTGCGGTCCATCACCCAGAGGTCGTCGCAGAAAAACAGGTGCAGGTCCTTTTGTTCGCCGCGCGGCAGCCGCTTTTCGACGGGCTCGAACTGGAACAGCAGGTCGTAGCCAAACGCCCCGATCAGCCCCAGCCGCCCGTCCTCTTCCCCGCGGAATTCTTCGATCAAGGCACGCAGAATCGTAAATACCGAGGGTTGCTTGCTGCGTTCTTCTTCCGGAAACAGGCGCGGCAGCGGCTTCAGCCGCCCCGCCAGGCGGTCGCCGGCAAAACCGAACTCCTCCCAATGCGGGTGCCCCGCCAGCACGGTTTCGAGCATTCGGGCCAGCACCTGTCCACGCTGGTTCAGGGGACGGAACTCGACGCGGCGATCGAAAGCCACGATCTCGAGCGGCGGGCAAACCGAAGCGATATCCCAGCGCGAGTACCGCCCCGGATACTCGTATCCGGAGGAAAGATAGATCCCGCGCTGGCGATCGAGCGCGCGCAAGACGTGTCGGAGGCCCTTGCGGTAGCTCGCCTTCGAAAGGGTGCGCGCTACTTCAATCCCGTGGGGAGTGGTGTAGCTTTGTTGCGGCATCGGATTTGGCCTGAAGCTTAGTAAATAGAATAACAGAACGGCGGAAAACGGGACGCCTTGCGGCGGACGATTGCACAGAGGTGCTGCAATTGCGAACCCAAAGCGGGTTTACCGAACGAAGCCAATTTTGTCGGCAGCATATTGAAGCAGAACCATTTATACACCGGTCAGCGAAGCCAGTGGAGTGCGACGTCTTCGACAGACCGTTCGTGTCGAAGGGCATTCCGAAATCGCAGGCCCGGGTCTAAGCGCCAGTGCGGGTACGGTTCGTTGGTGTGACATAGCTGTTCCGCCGATCTCAGGGTACGATACGGGCTGAACTGCGCTTAGGAGGAGTGCTTGTAAGTGATTGCAGGGATTGGGCCGATTTTCCTTTTGGGTCTGTGATCCATTCTGGCGCGCGTCCAACAGGGAGGATGAAAGAGGGCCCTGCGCGATCCGATGATTCGGACTGGCCGAAAATTGGCTGAGTTGGCCTCCACCGCGGAGCTGATGTCCATTGATGTCACGAGGCCGCCGCGGGCCAGCAGGACTTCGGTGAACCGCCCCGCCCCGCAACCGCGTTCCAGTATCTGTTTTCCCCTGAGGGCGCTCCAGAGTTCCTCTCCCATACATCGATGGAGCCGCCACTCGCCGTGCGGGCGTCCTGTGTGGGAATCTAATTGGGTCCCCCGAAACTTGTTCCACTGGGCGCCGAAATGGTCGTCGTAATTTGATCTCGGTGCAAACCTGGGTATGTCGTCGACAATGTCGAACCCATCGCCCTCGGGACAGATCAGACGATTCGCCTCCCTGCCAAGCGGGCGAGAGTGATTTGGACAATGCCATTCTGGCCAGTCTGAGGATCTCATTTTTTCCGGGGACGCGAATGCTCCGGTCGCCCGTAAGCTATCTTAGCCTGGATCGCCGCGACGCCGCGGTGCCTTGCGCTCAATGGAGTCAAGCGATTTGGCCGTCGCTGCGTTGAGCGTACTTGCGTGCAGGAGAGTCGGTCTACGGAGGAGTGCGGTTACCTCAAATGATCTGGATGTTGCGACAAAATCCGGAGAATAGTAGATGTTGAGGTCCACTTTATCGATTGAGAAAGGTCGAACTGCTCGTTTACGCGAGCGGGCACACAAGGGAGGACTGGACGCATGTGTGGAATTGCGGGCGTAGTGCAGGTAGACGGCGTTGAGGGAAGGTGCGGCATGGTTCCGCGCATGCTCGACGATCTCGCTGCTCGCGGGCCGGACGACGCACGCATCGCAAGGTGGGACAATGCGATCCTTGGAAGCTGCCGCTTATCTATATTCGATACCAGCGAAGCGGGGAGGCAGCCGATGGTGTCGGCGGACCTGAGCGTGGGAGTCGTCCTCAATGGTTCGGTCTATAATTTTCGGAGCCTGCGTAAAGACCTAGAGCGTGCTGGCGCGGCGTTCAAGAGCTGCACAGATACAGAGGTTCTCCTTCAGGGTTATCTGCACTGGGGTGTGGATCGTCTGGTTTCCCGTCTGGAAGGGATGTTCGCGTTTGCTATCTGGGACAACAGATGCCGAAAGATGATTCTCGTGCGGGACCGTCTGGGGGTGAAGCCTTTGTCTTATGCGTCTGTCGGTAACCAGTTGGCATTTGCGTCGACTCCACGCGCCCTCGTGGCTGCAGGTATCGACCGAGCCGTCAATGCCAACGCGGTCCTCGACTACCTCAATCTCGGGTACGTGCCGGACAATCAAACCGTATATCGAGCGATCCAAAAAGTACCTGCCGGCTCAATTCTTGAATGGAGACTGGGTACGCCACGGACCCGCACGTACTGGGCCCCATGCTTTTCGCCGCGAGGTCGCCCAAAGTTTGAGGAGGCGGTTCGAGAAGCGGAAGTACTGCTGCTCGGCTCGGTGAGGGCCCGCCTGCGCGCCGACGTCCCGGTTGGAGCACTTCTTAGCGGCGGAATCGATTCCGGCCTTGTATGCTGGGCGGCCCGACATTTGGGTGAGGAAATACCAACCTTCACGCTGGCGCTGCCGGGCACCGAAGGGGATGAGGCGCCCCTTGCTCAACGAACGGCATCCAGGCTCGGGCTTAACAACCGGGTGATTGCCTGCTCCTCTTCGGAGGCCGAGATCGACGAACTGGTCGCCGCATATGCCGAGCCGTTTGCCTCCGCCTCCGCGCTCGGGATGCTGCAATTGGCCCGGGCAGCGCGCTCCTCCGTCAAGGTTCTGCTTACCGGCGAGGGCGGAGATGAGGCTTTTCTCGGTTATCCCGCTCACGCGCGGTACCAGTTCGCTCAGAGGCTGGCACACGCTCTTCCTCCGGGGGCGTGCCCAATCTGGAAGCAACTCCGTCGCGGTGTCCCCAAGTGGGGACTCCTTCGCCGAGGTTCACATTTGTTGGACTTTGCCACAGGCGGAATGAGCGGCGTCCTGCGGTCCCGGCAGCGCCTAGAGTACTATCGTCGACATAGTCTGTTCGGCGAGCGCCTTCTGTCCGCAGATCCAGGCCGGCTTGACTTTCAAGCATCAGCTGGATCCTCGCGCGATCTGGTTCTGGAGTTCCAACGGCACCATTTCGAGACTGAGTTCAAGGGCGAGTTCATGACGAAGGTGGACGCGAGCACAATGCGCCACGGCATCGAGGCACGCTCTCCGTTCCTCGGTCGCGAGATTTGGAACTTCGGCAATTCTCTTCCGATCGATCTCCGCCTCAACAACGGCGAGTTGAAAGCTGTTCTTCGTGAGATTGCGCGGCGCAGGGTAGGGCCGAGCCTGGGAAGCGGGCCCAAACGCGGCTTCACAATACCAGTCGGGCGCTGGCTGACGAAGGAGTGGAAGCCGCTGTTCGAGGGCGCATTCGATTCGGCCGTTGCCGAACAGGATGGCTGGCTGCGAACAAAGCCAATCATGAAAAGATTCAGAATCGCGGAGGGGCGAAAGCAAGCGGAAACTGAGCTTTGGTATCTGTTCATCTTTGAACGGTGGCTTCGCCATGAAAAAGAAGCAGGCAATCGGCAAAGTGCCAGCCCGCGTTTGCTGCCCGAAATTCGCTGTTGTCAGTTGGACGGCCCCTCGGCGCCTGAGAAAAGCATGGCAGAGGCGGTGTCCGCCTGCTAGAAAGCGTTTGCGGCCGCTGAGACTTCACGCGGACGCACCGGCTTAGGCCAAGGCTATCTCCGACGCCGCGTCAAGGCCGCGCGGCGTGTGGGGACGGTCTCTGAGGTCCTGATTTTGTGGAATCCGGGTTGAGCCGGTTTTGGGTTCGTGAAAGGGCTGGCGGGTTGGCGCGCGGCCGACCGGCCCCGGAGGGGCGCCCTGCGATGGATTCCGCAGATGCCTGTGCCACCAAGCGCTGGCTGGGTACTGATGACAGGTGGCACAGGCTTTAGCCTGTGCCGTTGAAAAGACTGAAGAGATAACCGGAGTTCGAAGCACTAGAATCATTTGGAATACCGCCGCAATCTTCCCCACTTTCAGCCCGACGGAGCTTCGCTGTTTATCACCTTTCGACTGCACGGCACCCTCCCCTTGGCTTCCGTCCGCGACGGACGTGTCTTCGTTGCAGCCGACCGCGAGCTTGATCGCACACCGTCCGGCCCCTGCTGACTCAAATATCCGCAAGTGGCCGAATGCATCGCGGAAACCATTCGGCGTGGCGAGGGAGTCCGGACCCTGTACGACCTCGTCGCGTTTGTCGTGATGCCGAATCACGTCCACCTTCTGATTGACCCCAGACCCCGCGCTCCGAAGATCACCCAATTCGTGAAGGGAGTCTCCGCGAAACAAGCCAATGAACTGCTGTGCAGGACGGGTCAGCCCTTCTGGCAGGATGAGTCGTTCGACCACTGGGTACAGTCTCCGAAAGAAAGGGGCAATATCATCCGGTACATCGAATTCAATCCGGTGAGGGCGAATCTGGCGCCGGAGCCACGGTTGTTTCGATATTCGAGCGCCTTCACGGGCTGAAATACCCACAGGCTAAAGCCTGTGCCACCAGTCACTTAGCTCAGCCGCCGCTCGAGTTCCGCCTGTTCGATGCCATCGATTTCGACGATCTTGGTGCGGGCGGTTTCCCCGCGCAGGATGCGCACCGCCGCGCGCGGCACCCCGGCCAGTTCGGCCAGCAGGCGAAGGCACTCCTGGTTGGCTTTGCCATCCACCGGCGGGGCGGCCAGCCGGAGCTTCCAGGCATCGCCCAGGCGTCCGGCAGGCTCGGAGCGGCTGGCGCGCGGCTGCACCTTCACCGTGATGCGCGCCATACGATCCTGGCTCTCAAGTTGGCCACCCCGGCTGCCACGCGCGTATCCACCACCTCGAAGGCAATGGCATCGTCCACCCAGTCGTGGCTCGATCCGTCTTCACTCTGGGTAGCGGCGGTGAGGGTGTATGGCTGCGGCGTCAGCCAGCACTCCAGATGAAAATCCACTTCCAGCTCGTCTCCGGCCGCGAAATTGCCCAGCGGCATCCGCTCGATGCGCGTGTTGGTGCCGTATACGTCCATGCCGATGCGCGTTCGCACCAGAATTCCCACCATCGGGTCCTCGACCGCCCGATGGAAGCGCGCCCGCACCCGCACCGTGACCGGTTCGCCGCTGGCTACCGACGCGGCTTCCTGGCCGGCGGAGTTCAAAATCGCGACGCTGAGGATTTCGCTGCTGCCGTCGCCGTGGCGGAAACTGCCGCTGCGCTGCCGCTTCTCCCGTTCCGGCGCCTGTTTTTCAAGCACCACGCCGATGTAGCGGTTGATCACGTCCCGCGGCGAGCCTTCGGCCGCGATCCGGCCGCCCAGCAGCAGAATGGCGCGGTCGGAAAGCTGCTTCACCAGGCCGAGATCGTGCGAAACGAACAGCACCGTCACCTTACGCGCGCGCAGTTCCTCGAATTTGCGCACGCAGCGGTTGGCGAAGACCGCGTCGCCCACCGCCAGGGCTTCATCCACGATCAAAATCTCCGGGTCCACATGGATCGCCGTGGAAAACGCCAGGCGCACGTACATGCCGCTGGAATACTCCTTCACCGGGCGCTCGATGAACTCCCCGATTTCGGCGAACTCCTCTATCGACGGCATCGCCTTCGCGATTTCGGCGCGGCTCAGGCCCATGATCTCGCCGTTCAGATAGACGTTTTCGCGGCCGCTGAACTCGGGGTTGAAGCCCGCGCCCAATTCCAGCAGCGCCGCCACTCGCCCGCGCGTGACCACCCGCCCCGAGGTGGGTTGCAGGATCCCGCTCACGATCTGCAGCAGCGTGCTCTTGCCGCAACCGTTGGGACCAACCAGCCCCAGCGTTTCGCCCTTTTCGAGCGAGAAGCTGATGTCGCGCAGGGCCCAGAAATCCGTGTGCAGGGTGCCCGAGCCCGGAACCATCTCGCGTAAGCGGTCCGCCGGACGGCGATAGAGACGATACAGCTTGGAGACTTTCTGGACCAGGACCAAATTCGATTCTAGCGAAATCGCGCTGCCTGGCCGGAGGGTGACTTGTCTCCCGGGCGCGATAGGCGATACTGTTTAAGGTCCGGCATGCAGGAGAACAACGCGTGAAGAGAGCTCTGATAACGGGGATCACCGGCCAGGACGGCTCGTTTCTGACCGAGCTGCTGCTTGCAAAGGGATACCAGGTGCACGGCATCGTGCGCCGCGCCTCGACCTTCAATACCGACCGGATCCAGCACTTGTACCGCGACCCGCACGATCCGGAAACGCGCCTGTTCCTGCATTACGGCGATGTGACCGACGCCTCCGGGCTGCGGCACGTGCTGGAAAAAGTGCAGCCGGACGAGATCTACAACCTGGCGGCGCAGTCGCACGTGCGGGTAAGTTTCGACCAGGCCGAATACACCGCGGACGTGGTGGCGACGGGCGCACTGCGGGTGCTGGAGGCGTTGCGGCATCACGTCGAGGAGTCGGGGCGGTCGGTGCGCTATTACCAGGCAGGGTCGTCGGAGATGTTCGGGGCGGCGGCGCCGCCGCAGAGTGAAGCGACGGCGTTTTATCCGCGCAGCCCCTACGCCGTGGCCAAGGTGGCGGCCCACTGGTACGGCGTCAACTACCGCGAAGCGTACGGGTTGTTTATCTCGAACGGTATTCTTTTCAACCACGAGTCGGAGCGGCGCGGGGAAACTTTCGTGACGCGCAAGATTACCCGCGCGCTGGGGCGCATCAAGCTGGGCTTGATCGACAAGTTTTATCTGGGGAACCTGGAGTCCCGGCGGGATTGGGGATACGCGGGCGATTATGTGGAAGCCATGTGGTTGATGTTGCAGCAGGCGGCGCCCGACGATTACGTGGTGGCCACCGGCGAAGCGCACTCGGTGAAGGAGTTTCTCGATTTAGCCGCGGAATCGGCCGGCGTGGACTGGACGAAGTGTGTCGGCACCGATCCCCGTTATTTCCGGCCGACGGAAGTGGACAGCCTGTGCGGGGACTCGTCCAAGGCGCGGGCCAAGCTGGGCTGGAAGCCTAAGGTGAGCTTTCCCGAGTTGGTTCGCAAGATGGTGGATCACGACATGGAACAGGCGCGCCGGGAACGGACCCTGCTGGCCGCCGGCCACGCGGTGCACATATAGAGACCTATGGACCAGACAAGCAAGATCTTCGTGGCGGGGCATACCGGGCTGGTGGGCTCGGCCATTTGCCGGCGCCTGGCGGCGGGCGGATTCAGCAACCTGCTGGTGCGCAACTATCCTGAACTGGACCTGTCGGATGCCCGCGCGGCCGATGCTTTCTTCTCGGCCGAAAAGCCCGAGTACGTCTTTCTGGCGGCGGCCAAGGTGGGCGGCATCCTGGCGAATTCCAGGTATCCGGTGGACTTCCTGCGCGACAACCTGCTGATTGAGATCTCCGTCCTCGACGCCGCATGGCGTCACGGGGTGACGAAAGTGCTCTGCCTGGGCTCGTCCTGCATCTATCCCAAGTTCGCGCCGCAACCGATCCGGGAAGACAGCCTCCTAAGCGGGCCGCTCGAGCCGACCAACGACTCGTACGCCATCGCCAAAATCGCCGGTATCAAGCTGGCGCAAGCCTATCACCGGCAGTATGGCATGGAGGCCATCTCGCTGATGCCGACCAATCTATACGGGCCGGGCGATAACTTCGACCTGGAAACCTCGCACGTGCTGCCGGCCCTGCTGCGAAAGTTCCACGAAGCGGCCCAGAGCCACGCGCCGGAAGTGACTTTGTGGGGCACCGGATCGCCGCGGCGGGAATTCCTGTACGTGGACGATCTTGCCGATGCGGCCGTGTTCCTGATGGAGCGCTACTCGAGCCCGGAGATCGTCAACGTCGGGGTAGGCGAAGACCTGACGATTTTGGAGTTGGCCGAACTGATCGGACAGATCACCGGCTTTCGCGGCAAGCTGCGCTTCGACAGCTCCAAGCCCGACGGAACGCCGCGCAAACTGCTGGACGTGTCCCGGCTGACTGCTCTGGGCTGGAAAGCGCGCATCCCGCTGCGCGAGGGCATCCAGCAGACCTACGAGTGGTACAAACGGCGAGCTTTCAGCGATCAGCGGTCAGGGTAGCGCCCTAACTTGGTTTCTGCTGGTCGAGTGCGCTCTAGTTTGCATCGTTATACACGCTACAGACTGTCGGATCGTGGGCGGGGGAATAAATGGAGCAGAAGTGTGTAGCATGCCCAGCCCCGTACCAATCGGTATATCGCGCATACAGTGCGTCATGCCGCGAGTCAGAGCCGCTCACTTAAAGGGAGCGGTTGGTACGCGAACACCCAAGAACCTCTGAAACAACGCACTGAGCCGGCTGAGCCGACAACTGAAAACCGGCAACTGAAAACTTCTACCAGGACTGCGCGGCGCGGTAGTAAAAAGGATCGGCGCCCGCCTCGATCAGCCCGCTGGGGTACAGACGGATCATCACCGGCGCGGCGCCGCTGGCGTAGCGCGTGCGCATTTCGACGATGTGCTTGCGCTGTTTCAGCTCGGCCACCACCGCATCCGGGGTGCGTTCGTCCACGAGCAGCTTGCCGGGGTCCATGGCGTGGTTGTCGAAGCTCGATACCAGGTGCTCGCTCTGAAAGCGCGGCGCCTCCACGGCGTTCTCCGGATTCATGCCGAACATGATGGCGTTTAAGAGCACCTGCAACAAGGCCTGGTCCTGGTTGTCGCCTCCGGGGGTGGAAAGCGCCAGAATGTTCCGGCCGGGGCCGACCACCAGGGTCGGGCTCAGGGTCACGCGCGGCCGCTTGCCGGGGGCGAGCTCGTTGGGATGGCCCGGCACCAGCAGGAAGCTCTGGGCCCGCTGGGTCAGGGCGATGCCCGTGTCGCCGGCCAGAAAAGTGGGCATCCACGCGCCCGATGGAGTGATCGAAATGACCACGCCGTCCTTGTCGATGGCGTCCACGCAGGTGGTATCTTTGGCCAGCAGGGCGTCGTCGATTTTGTGGCGCGCGATGGCGGAAAGCGACGGATGCTTGGGCGGATTGGGCTCGACGTCGCCGGGGCGGAATTCGAGCGAAGCGTCGTGCCCGATCAATTTGGCACGCGCCGCGCCGTATTCCTTGCTCAGCAGGCGCTCGGCGGGAATCCTGTTGAAACGCGGATCGCCGTAGTAAGTGTCGCGGTCCGCGTAGGCCAGCTTGAGCGCTTCCGCCAGGGTATGGATGTAGGGGGCCGAATTCAACTTCATGCCCGCCAGGTCGAAACCGTCCAGAATGTTCAGGGCCTCGATCATGGAGGGTCCCTGGCTCCAGAAACCCGGCTTGTAGACCGTGTAGCCCTGAAAGGTGGTGGAAACCGCCTCTTCCGGTTCGACATGAAACGCCGCCATGTCCTGGTAGCGCAGCAGGCCGCCGTTGGTTTCGGAGAACGCGCCGATGCGGCGGGCGATGTCGCCGCGGTAGAAATAGTCGCGCACGGCATCGAGAGCCTTCTCGCGGCCGGCTCCGTCGGCGCGAGCTTTCTTTTCCACCTCCGCCATGGATCGCAGCGTGCGCGCCAGTTCCGGCTGGTGGAAGATATCGCCCAGCCGCGGCATCCGGCCGCCCGGCAAAAACGTCTTGGCGGAAGCAGGCCAGTCCTTGAGAAACCGCTCGCTGTCGATAATCGAATTGACGCGAAACTCGTCGAGGGGGAAGCCGTCGGCCAGTTCAATGGCCGGTTCCACGGTTTGGGAGAAAGACATGGTTCCGAATTCCCGCAGCGTGACCAAGGCTGCATCCACCATGCCGGGAACCAGCGCGGCCAGCGGCCCGGCCACCGGAACCCAATCCTTCAGACCGTGCGGGCTGGGTGGATCGACGATCTCGTCGGCGCCCAGCTCATGGCTGCGGTAGAAGTCGGCGGTGCCCAGTTTGGGCATGGTGCCCACCCCGGCAATGGCGTACACCTTACCGGCCTTGGTGCGCACCAGGATGGGGGCCTCGCCTCCCCAGCCAATGTGCGAGAACTCGGCTGTGGCCGCCGCGAACAAGGCGGCGATGCCCGCATCCACCGCGTTGCCGCCGGCAACGAACATGCGCATTCCGGCCTCGGTGGCATATTCGGAACCTCCCGCAATCGCGCCCCGCGTGCCGCGCGAAGGAAGCCGCACCGGACGCTGTGGCGGCTGCGCCCATCCGGCCGCCGGGATGAGAAACGCTGCCAGGACCACTCGGCGAGAAATCATGCTGCTATTGTAGGACAAGCTTTCAGCGATCAGTCCAGGCCGGTGCGGCTGAATGCCGGCCGCTGAAGGCTGAGAGCTTCTACTGCTTGGTATAGGTGTAGACGTCCTTGCCGCCGGGTGGATTCACGTGCTCCAACTCCACGGTCATGGTCTTGGCGTCTTCGGAAAGCGTGATCCGTTTCTTGATGACGTAGGCGCCTTCCTTCTTGGTTTCCATCATCACCAGCGCCAGACCGTTATACCAGAAGGTGACAACCGCATTTTGTCCCTGATCTTTCACTTTGCACTGGTTGCCGTCGATGTTGCAGTGAAACACGGATTTCCAATCTTTGCCGTTGGCGTCGGTGAAGGCATCGGTGAACTCGATGGTGTTTTCGGTCTGCTGAATTGTGAGCGACTCGGTCTTCACCTTGGCGGCGGGGCTGTGGGCTGGATCGAGCGTCCAGGCGCCGGTCAAGTCCCGCCAATCGGCGGCGCCGGCCACGCCGCAGCAAATCCCAATCCATAAACATACGCGCAGGGCGAACATGCTCACTCCTTCCGGGTCGTTGTGTACACGATAACACCTAAGGGCAGCCGCGGCAATCCTGTTTTGACATTAATCCTGTTTTGACATTAATCGCCAGTTTAGGCGTAGGCTTGCTACCCTAAGCCCTAGTGCGCGATTCGACGAGCAACGAAGATGCGGTGGTGAGCGAGGAAGGGGGGCGCGCGGCGGTTCCGTTCGAGCAGGACGAAAATAAGATCCTGCTCATCCTCACCCTGGTGATCGGCGCGGTGGTGGGCATGGTGGTGGTGGCATTTATGCTGGTCACCGAGAACCTGGGCCGGCGCCTCTATCCGGCCGGCGGGGCGTCCTGGCGCAGACTGGCGATGCCCGTCTTCGGGTCGCTGGTGAGCGGCTACTTCCTGGCGCGCTATTTTCCCTATGCGCGCGGCAGCGGCATTCCCCAAACCAAAACGGCCCTGTTTCTGCACGACGGCTACATCCGCTTTCGCACGGTAATCGGCAAATTCAGCATGTGCTCGCTCACCCTGGCCAGCGGCATCGCCCTGGGCCGCGAAGGTCCGTCGGTGCAGGTCGCCGCGGGCATCGCTTCGGTACTGGGACGGCGGCTGGGGCTGTCGCCCAAGAGCGTGCGGGCGCTGGTGCCGATCGGCGCGGCGGCGGCGCTGGCGGCGGCTTTCAATACGCCGATTGCGGCGGTGCTCTTCACCCTGGAAGAAGTGATGGGGGACATGCACGCGCCGGTGCTGGGCTCGATCGTGCTCAGCTCGGCGACTTCGTGGATGGTGCTCCACCTGCTGCTGGGCGACGAACCGCTGTTCCACGTGCCGCCCTACCAGCTCGTGCACCCGGTCGAGTTTGTGTTCTATGCACTGCTGGGCCTGGTGGGCGGCCTGGTTTCGGTGGCGTTCGTGCGGCTGCTGCTGTGGCAGCGCAAGCATTTCCTCAAAATGCCCAAAGCGACCCTGCCGTTCCAGCCGCTGGCGGGCGGGCTGCTGGTGGGAGCGATGGGCTGGTTCGTTCCGCAGGTGCTCGGCGTGGGCTACGGTTATGTGGACGAGGCCTTAAACGGCCGGATGCTGATCGGCATCATGGCGTTGCTGGTGGTTCTCAAGCTGGTCGCTTGCGCTACCTGTTACGCATCCGGCAATGCGGGCGGCATCTTTGGCCCGAGCCTGTTCATCGGCGCCATGCTGGGAGGCGCGGTGGGGGGCGTGGCGCACCAGATTTTTCCCGATTACACCGCCAGCGCGGGCGCCTACGCACTGGTGGGAATGGGGGCGGCGTTTGCGGGCATCGTGCGCGTGCCGCTGACGTCGGTGATCATGATTTTCGAGATCACGCGCGACTACACCATCATCGTGCCGCTCATGATCGCCAACCTGGTGAGCTATTTCATCAGCAGCCGGCTGCAGGAGGAATCGATTTACGAGGCACTACTGCACCAGGACGGCATTCGCCTGCCGGGTGGGGCGCGGGCGCGGGAAACGTTAATGACGGTGGCCAACGCCTTCCGTCCGGAGGAGCAGGCGTTGCCCGCCTCGGAGCTGGCAGCCCGCGCCACCGCCGAAGTGGACTGGGGCCGCGGCGCCTGGCCGGTCGAGAATGAATCCGGACTATGCGGAATGGTGACCGCCGCGCAACTGGACGAGGCGGTCGGGAGCGAGCCGCTGGCGGCGCTGGTTCCCGATCCCGGTCCGGCCGAAGAGCTGACCGAAGAAAAGTTTCCGCACGTGCATTCGGACCAGCCGCTGGAGGTCGCTTTGCAGCGCCTGGCGCAGAGCGGCTTGCCGGTGCTGCCCGTGGTCAGCCGCACCAACATCCGCGAACTGAAGGGCACGGTATCGCTGCGGGATGTAATGGGGGCTTACGCTTTGGGCCGGCCGGCGCCACTCCCCTCGCCCGGCGCCCGCCGCACCCGCCACCGGGGTTTTGCGGGCACGCTAGTGGTGCTGTCCGCCCTGGTGCTGCTGGCGGGGTGGTTACAGTTCGTGTTTCGCGCCGAGCGGGCGGACCGCGGCGGGCGCTACGCCGCCGAGGGTTATCGGCTGATGGGCACCGCGCGCTACGACGAAGCCGCGGACCAGTTTCGCAAAGCGGTGTCGATTACCCACTCGGCCGGCGACCGGCTGGCGCTGGGAACCGCGCTGCTCGATGGCGACCACCTGGTGGAAGCCGCGATTTACCTCAACGGGGCGCTCGAGGCCAATCCGCACAGCGGTCCGGCGAATCTGGCCATGGCGCACCTGGCGGCGCGCGAGGGATGGATCGGCGAAGCGGTGACCTACTATCAGCACGCCATTTACGGCGCGTGGCCCGGCGGCGGGCCGGAAGGGGCGTGGAAGGCCCGCATGGAGTTGGCCGATGCGCTGGGCGGCGCGGGCATGAAGGAGCAGGCGCGCGCCGAATTGCTTTCCGCCCTTGCGGCGGCCGCGTCCGACGCCCAGCGCAAGAGGCAAGCCGCCCGCCTGCTGCTGGATGACGGGTTCGCCGCCGACGCGGTGGGGGCGTTTCGCGAATTGCGGAGTCGCGAGCCGCACAATCCCGCGGTTTCGGACGGCCTGGCCGATGCCGAATTCGGGGCTGGAAATTATCCAGCCGCGCGAGTCGCCTATCGGGCCAGCCTGGTGCTCGCGCCCGACGACACCGGCGCGCGCCAGCGGCTGGCGGAATGCGACCAGATTCTAGCCCTCGACCCGACCCTGCCGCGGCTGGCCGCCGTGGCCCGGTACACCCGCGGACGCCAGTTGCTGACGGCCATCCTGGAGGAACTCCACCAGTGCGGCGGCAGCAGCGCGGATACCGAGGCAGTGCGCGACCGGCTCGCCCGTCAACGGCCGGCCTCCTATGCCGACGCGGCGGAAGCGAACCTGGCCGAGGCCGAACAGCTTTGGCAGGCCCGCGCTCCGGCCTGCGCGGCCGCGAACGCCGACGGTGCGGTGAGCCTGATCATGAAGAAGCTGTCGCGGCGATAGGGGGCGCTTTGTGCATTTTTGTGCTCGGAGTGAAGGCTGTCCGGTGCCAGTGCAGATCCTTCTCCAGGATGTTATATTAAAATATAACTGAAAGTGGAAGTCATGCACACTACCAATCTGCGCAAGGTCGGCGGCTCGGTCATGCTGGCCGTCCCGCCCGCGCTGCTCGATATTCTGCACTTGCAACCGGGCGCCAAGGTCGGCATCGCGGTCGAAAACGGCCGCCTCGTCGTGGAGCCGCAGCAGCGGCGCCGGTATACCCTGGACGAGTTGCTCGCCCAATGCGATCCAAAGGCGCCGCGCGGCACCGAAGAGCAGGAATGGCTCGATAGTGAGCCAACGGGCGGCGAGCTGGTCTGATGAAGCGCGGCGAAATCTGGCTCGTCAGTCTCGACCCTACGTCGGGACACGAGCAAAAGGGCCGCCGTCCGGTGCTTATCGTGTCGCCGGAGGCCTTCAACCGGATCACTCAACTCCCCGTAATTCTCCCGATCACGCGCGGCGGCGATTTCGCGCGGACGGCAGGTTTCGCCGTGCCGCTGACGGGCGCTGGAACCAAAACGATGGGCGTTGTCCGGTGCGACCAGCCCCGCGCTCTCGATCTCGCCGCGCGCGGCGGCAGGAAACTGGAAAGCATTCCGGACGCGGTCATGGACGAGGTGCTGGCGAAGATATCGCCGATATTTGAGTGAACGGCCGGCAACTCCCCTTATTTACCCAGCGCTCTGGCGGTATATTTGTGCCACACGGCGGGGTCGGTCAACATTTTTACGAAGACTCCGCCTACTACGGAACGGGCTTGAAAGCCCTGCTGCTTGCCGGTGACGGTGTCGTACCAATCGGTGAGCGGGACGCGGCTGGAGGATTCGCCGAGCCAGCGGTAGACGGGGGCGATCAGTTTCTCGAAATCGGAACGATCGGAAGCTAGTGTCGCGCTCCAGATTGTCCAATCCAGCTTGGTGTAATCGCGGCGGTTGTCGAGCGGAAGGCCGTAACCGTTCTGCTTGCTCTCGTAGAAGGCAATTTCCTTGCGGGCAACTTCGGCGGGGAAGAGGTTGAGGCCCAGGATGCGGTCCCACACCAAGTTGTATTTCTGGCTCCAGGTGCCGGGCTTGTCGAAAGCGAGGCGGTAGTGGTCGCCTTCGGCGGCGAGGTCCATCCACTTTTTGGCGTAGTCGCGGGAGAGATCGCGATAGGCGGCGGCTTCGGCGGTGCGTCCGGTAGCCTGACAGAGGGTGCCATAGGCGCCGAGCGCGAGGATGGCTTTGAGCGAGAGGTTGGCGTTGTGGGCGAGATGGCCCGCGAAATCGTCGGTGGAAAGCTGGTTTTCGGGATCGAGTCCCTTGGTCTTGAGATACTCGGCCCACTTAGTAAGTTCCGGCCAATATTTTTCGGCATAAGCGGCATTGCCTTCGACCTTGGCCAGGGCGGCAACCAGGATCAACATATTGCCGCTCTCTTCGACCGGCATCTGGTTTTCCTCGGTGCGCTCGGCCCCGCCATATACCTGTCCATTGGCCTGCGGGTAAGTGCCCAGATCGTGAGGAGCGAAGGGCCACGGCCAGCGCGACATGCGGGCGTACTGGAGAACCGGTTCAAGCTGGGCTTTCAGCAGCAGCGGATTAAACAGCAGGGTAAAGGGCGCGCTGGGATAGATGACATCGACGGTGGAGATACAGCCGTTGCTGAAATTCTCTTTGGGAAAGAACATGGCCGTGCCGTCGGCATCGGCGGCCAATTGATGCGCGGCCAGGGTCTGGCGGTAAGCCAGCGCACCCAGGCGGGCATATTCTTCGCCGCCGACGGTGCGCATATCGGCCATGAGCTCGTCGTCGAACGCCCGGCTGCGTTCGAGCAGGGAATCGTGGTCGCGGCGGGCATTGCGGAGAAGCTCGGCCGCATCGGCGCCATGGCGGCGCCACCACGGGCGCTCGGCACGCTGGAAGTACTCGATGGAGTACAAGTCGTCATAGGCGAGGATCAGGTAGCGGGAAACCGGCGTGGCGCCGACGCTGCCCAGATCGAGGCTGACGGCGAGGGCTTCGGTGGAGCCGGCGCCGGGCGCGGTGGCGTCGGGGAGATCGTCGGAATCGGGTAAGCTGCCGCTGGTTTCGAAGTGAGCGCGCGCCTGCGAGTGAGGAGCGATGGAGCTGGAGGCGCCGGGGCGGCCGTCGGTGGCGAGGTAGAGATAGCCCCAGTCGATTCTGACATCGTCGCCGCGGCGTTTGAGCAGCGCTTGCTCGCGGGAGCCCATGCGCAGAACGGTCTGGCCATCGAGCGAGTAGCGGCCCCACCAGACAGGCTGGTCCGGCGTATTCACCACCAGATCGGCGGCGGCATCGAAATAGAGTTCCAGCTTGTGCGGGTTTCCGTCGGTGGAAGAAACGGTCCACTCGATATAGGTTGCGGGGCGGGAGAGGATATCGAGATCCTGCGGCAAGGCCGGGGTGAAGAATGTCAGCTCCAGGCGGATGCCTTGTCCCGAGAAGTCGTAAATGGTGCGGGTGGGCAGAACCTCCAGCCGTTTCTGTTCGAGGACGGCGGCAGTTGCCCGCTCGCGTCCCATCGCCTGAAAGGTCTTGCCATCGATGCGAACCAGGGCAGTGAGGCGGTTGGGCTTGCCGGTCCAATGGGTGGTGGCGGCGTCGGTGAGGCGGTCGGCAGCGGACCAGACGCTGAAGAACGGGTTGTGGGTCACCAGCGGAACGGCCGGCGGGCGCAGGGGCGCGGCCGTCTGGCCGAGGAACAGCGCCGGCGCCGCTGCGAGGAGTGTCAGCCGCGAAAGAGCGTTAGTGGGGAGTCTCATGGCCATCGCTTATGCTAGCAGGGCGTCGTTCCGGCAGGGGGGCGCTTGCATCGCTTCCCTTTCGGTGCTATACATAGTCGGGACAAGGAAGGAGGCGGCGCATGAAACAGCCGGAACGCCCGGACCTGTTGCCGGGAACGCTTTACATGATGGTTTTGCGCACGCTGCGGCGGGGACCGCTGCATGGCTACGCGATTGCGCGGCGGATCAAGCAGGCTTCCGGGGACGGGCTCGAGGTCGAGGATGGGTCGCTGTATCCGGCCTTGAACCGCATGCTGGTGAAGGGATGGCTGGCGGCCGAGTGGGGGATTTCGGAGAACAACCGAAAGGCGCGCTTCTACCGGCTTACTCCGGAAGGCAAGAAGCGCTTGCAGCGGGAATCGAGCCAGTTTGAACGGCTGGTGCAGGCGATCCGGCTGGTGATGAAGTCGGCGTGAAATCGACAGGAGCCCACGCATGTCTCTGAAAAAGGAGATTGGCAATCGCATCGGTTATCTATTGCGCCGGCGGCAATTCGACCAGGACCTGGAGCAGGAGATTCAGTTTCACATCGAGGCGCGGGCGGACGAACTCGAAGCAGCCGGCCTCGCGCGGGAGCGGGCGCTGGCGGAGGCCCGGCGCGAATTCGGACCGGGCGCCCGGGCGCGCGAGGAAACGCGGGCAGCGTGGCAGATCGCCTGGCTCGAAGACCTGGCGCGCGACGTGCGGTACTCGGGCCGCGCTCTCGGCCGCAGCCCCGGGTTTGCGGCCGCGGCGGTGGTCTCGCTGGCCTTGGGCATTGGCGCCAACACGACCGTCTTCAGCATAGTGAAAGCCGTGTTGTTGGGCAGTCTTGCGGTGCGCCAGCCGGAGCGGCTGGCGTCGTTCCATCACGCCAATGGCGCGGCACATCTTTCGTACCCGGATTTCGAGGACTATCGAGGGCAGGTGGGCGCCTTCGAAGACGTGGCGGCGAGTTATCCGGCCGTGCCGCGTTCGATCGGCGGCGCCAATCCCGAGCGCCTTTGGGGACAACTGGTCTCGACCAACTACTTTTACGTGCTGGGCGCGGAACCGCCGCTGGGCCGGGGTTTCCGCGGCGAAGAGAATAAGTCCCGCGTGGTGGTGATTTCCGACTCGCTCTGGAAGCGCAAGTTCGGCGGCGACGGCGGAATCGTGGGCAAGACGGTAAGCCTGGGTGAGAAGAGCTATATCGTGATTGGAATTGCGCCCCCGCATTTTTTCGGCAACATTCGCGGCCTGGCAACCGACTTCTGGATTCCCCTGGGGCTCTATCCCGAGACCGTGGCGCAACTGGGACAGGGCGCGCACGGGCCGCTGGAACAGGATCGGAACTACGGCTGGCTCTTTGTCACGGCGCGATTGAAGAGTGGAATCTCGCGCGCAGGCGCTCAGGCGGCGCTAGGGATCGTGGAAGAACGGCTGGACCGGCTGTACCCCCAGGGCAATGCGAAACGGGACCTGCGATTGGCGGCGGCGGACGCCCTGTCGGTGGCGCCGGACGAGGCCAGGATGCTGCTGGGCACGCTGATGGCGGTGGTCGGATTGGTATTGCTGGTGGCCTGCGCCAACGTGGCGAACCTGCTGCTGGCCCGGTCGGCGGCGCGGCAGCACGAGATCGGCGTGCGGCTGGCCATCGGCGCGGGCCGCGGACGGCTGTTGCGGCAGTTTCTGACCGAGAGCTTCCTGCTTGCCGCGATCGGGGCCGTCTTTGGCATCGCACTGGCATGGATCGCGACTACCTTCATGGGCAAGCTCCAGGGCACGCTGCCGGTTCCGGCCGCGCTCGATTTCGGTATCGACTGGAGAGTCTTGCTTTTCACGGCGGGCACGGCAGGGGTCGCGGCGGTTGTGTTCGGGCTGGCGCCGGCGCTTAAGGGCACGCGAGTGGAGCTCACGTCGATGCTGAAGGCGGACGGCGGCGGCATCTTCGCGCTGCGGCGGTTTGGCTTGAAGAACGGGCTGGTGGTGGCGCAGGTAGCGGTTTCGCTGGTTCTGCTGGTGGCGGCGGGACTGTTTTTGCAGAGTTTCAAGAACGCTTCGTCGGTGCCCCTGGGAATGACTGCGCGTAACGTGCTGCTGCTGAGTTTCGATCCGCGGGCGGCCGGATATTCGAACGGCCGCGCGGAGATACTGTTCGGAGGCTTGCTGGAGCGTGTGCGCGCGCTTCCCAGGGTGGAATCGGCCGGGCTGGCGGATACCATGCCGCTGAGCCTGGCGCCGAATGCGGCCGGTGTCTCGCGGCCCGGCACGAGCACAGTTCTGATAGCGGATATCTACGGCGTCACCTCCCAGTACTTCCGGACCCTGGGGATACCGCTCGTGCGGGGACGCGATTTCGATAGCGGGCGGCGGGCCGGGCTGCCGCCGGCGGTGATTAACGAAGCGCTGGCGGCGCGCCTGTTCGCGGGCGAAGACGCGGTGGGGAAGGTGGTGAGTTGGGAGGGCATGCCGCACGAGGCGATTGCGGTGGCAGAAAACGTGAAGTCGCGGACGCCGACCGAAGGGACACGGCCCCAGATCTACGTTTCGCTGGAGCGTGAGTACGGCTACTTCTGGGGGTTGTACGGCGTGGTGCTGGGCGTGCGAACGGCGGGCGCGCCAACTGCTCTTATCGATCCGGTTCGCGGGCGGATGCGCGAACTGGACCCATCGCTGCCGGTCTACAACGTGGAGACCATCGAAGAGCACGCCGGCAGAGCGTTACTGGTGCCGCGTCTGTGCGGGACGCTGTTCGGGATTTTCGGCGCGATTGCGCTGGCATTGGCGGCCGTGGGCCTATACGGGGTGATGAGCTATGCGGCGCGGCAGCGAACCAGGGAGATCGGCATTCGCATGGCGATCGGCGCGCAACCGGCGGACGTGCTGCGGTTGCTGGCGCGCCAAGGGATCTGGCTGACGGGCATCGGCCTTGGGATCGGACTGGCGATGGCTTATTTTGTGAGCCGCATCCTGGGCGGTTTTCTGTACGGAGTAAGTTCCCGGGACTGGGCTACTTTCGCGGCTGTGTCGGTGCTGCTGTTGGCGGTAGCGATGGTAGCGGTGCTGGTGCCGGCCAGACGAGCCGCCAGGATGGATGCGCTGCGGTCGATCCGATACGAATGAGCGGAGGCTATGGTTGTGCGTTGTCGTCATTCGGCCTCCACGGACCACCTCGATGGCATCGGATCGAAACCCTCAATTGGACCGGGCGATCCGGGTATAGAATGAACTTGGATTCCTTTTAGAATTGCCGAATTGCCGCGAAGATAAGGAGTGTCTCAGGCAATAATCCGTCCGTAGCCTTGGCCCAGAGAATCTATTGCCTAAGAATCGCAAACCGCATCGTACGGCCAAAAGCCGGGATCCCAGGCCCAATGCGGTTGAGGATATTCAAGGAACATTCAACGATGCCCTGCGGCATCATCAGGCCGGACGCCAGGTTGAAGCCGAGCGGCTTTTCCGGATGGTTGTAACGGCCGAGCCGCGGCACGCCGACAGCCTGTATTTTCTCGGGCTCATCGCCTTTCAGACCGGCCGTTACGACATAGCCGTCGAATGGATCGGCCAGGCGATCCGGATCAAGGAGGCCAATCCTTTCTATCACTACACGCTGGGTAACGCCCTCAGGGCCCAAGGTAGAACCGCGGACGCCGTGGCTCACTACCAGCGTGCGCTTGTCCTCAGGCCGGATTACGCCGAGGCGCATAACAACCTGGGCCTGATTCTCAACGAACAAGGCAAGCGCGAGGAGGCGGTGGCGCATTACGAATGCGCCCTCGCGATCAGGCCGGACTATGCCAATGCCCACAGCAATCTGGGCACCGCGCTAGCAGCGCAAGGCAGGATTGCGGACGCGACGACCCACCTGGAACGCGCCCTCGTGCTTGACCCCAACCACGCCAACGCCCACAACAATCTGGGCCTCGCGCTGGCGGCGCAAGGCAGGATCGCGGACGCGATCGCCCACTACGAACGCGCCCTCGCCCTGAACCCTCGCCATGCGAATGCCCACAATAATCTGGGCTTGGCGCTAGGAGCGCAAGGCAGGGCCGCGGACGCGATCGCCCACTTCGAACGTGCCCTCGTCCTAAACCCCGGCTACCCCGATCCGCACAGCAATCTGGGCCTCGCACTGGCGGCGCAAGGCAGGATAGCGGATGCAATTGCCCACTACGAACGCGCCCTCGTCCTTAACCCTCGCCATGTGAATGCCCATAACAACCTGGCCACCGCGCTCATAGCGCAAGGCAGGACTGCGGATGCCATAGCCCGCCTCGAACGCGCCCTCGTCCTTAATCCGGGCCATGCCGATCTCCATAACAATCTGGGCGTCGCGCTAATCGCGCAAGGCAGGATTAGGGAGGCGATTGCCCAGTACGAACGCGTCCTCGTCCTTAGGCCCGACGATGCCAATGCCCACAGCAATCTGGGCACCGCGCTGGCGGAGCAGGGTAGCATTGCGGATGCGATGAGCCACCTCGAACGCGCCCTCGTCCTTAATCCTCGCCATGCCGACGCCCACAACAGTCTGGGCAACATCTTCAAGGACGAGGGCAAGTTCGACGATGCCATGGCGCACTATGGGCGGGCCATCGCGATCAGGCCGGACTTCGGAGAGGCTCACCTGAATCGCACCGAGATCAAGAGTTTTCATCCTGGCGATGCCGGCCTGGCAGTGCTTGAAGCGCTGGCCGGCAGGAATGATTTGTCCGCAAACACGGCGCTACGTATCCATTTTGCGGTGGCGAAAGCCCTTGAAGACACTGGAGATTACGCCCGGGCCTTGGAGCATCTGCGCCAGGGCAATGCTCTGAAACGCAAACAACTCGATTACGACGAAGGAAGGGTTCTCAACCTTTTCCAACGCGTTTCTACTGTGTTCGACGGCCGGCTGCTCGATCGCTTCCAGGGAGAGGGCGATCCCTCGTCAGTTCCGGTTTTCGTCCTTGGCATGCCGCGTTCCGGCAGCACTCTGATCGAGCAGATACTTGCCAGCCATCCGCAAATTCATGGCGCCGGCGAACTGACGGATTTTGAGACGGCGGCCAGCAGTGTGTTCCATGCCGGCGGCCGGGCGGTCGAATATCCGGAGTGCGTTCCCGCTGTCGATGGCGCTGCCTTGCGGCGCATTGGCCAGTCCTATCTTGCGCGCTTGCCGGCCCTTGCGGAGGGTAAGGTCCGGATCGTCGACAAGTTGCCGGGCAACTTCCTCAATATCGGCCTGATACGCCTGGCCCTGCCCAATGCCAGGATCATCCATACCATGCGCCACCCGATGGATACCTGCGTGTCATGCTATTCCAAGCTATTCACATTCGGTCACCACTATACCTACGATCTGGCGGAGTTGGGGCGCTTCTACCGCTATTACAGCGAACTAATGACTCACTGGCGGCGCGTACTTCCGCCAGGGGCCATGTTAGACGTCTCTTACGAGGACGTGGTCGATGACTTAGAAGGCCAGGCCCGGCGGATGATCGATTATTGCGGTCTGCCCTGGGACGACCGCTGCATCAGCTTCCATAGAACCAGCCGGCCGGTCAAAACCGCCAGTGCCGTTCAGGTGCGCAAACCCCTTTTCCGCAGTTCATTGCAGCGTTGGCGCAAGTACGAAAGCGGAATAGCCCCGCTGCTCGACGAGTTAGGGACGATCGTACCTGGTCCAGGCGGATCTTGATTCCGAGCGGCGGCGGCACTCGTCAAGTTGGCCGGCTAATCGAACACCACCGTTTTGTTCCCGTAGCAGAGAATGCGGTGCTCCAGATGCCAAGTTACGGCCCGAGACAACACAGCCTTCTCGATATCCCGGCCCTTCTTGATAAGATCTTCCACTTGATCCCGATGTGAAATTCGCACCACGTCCTGTTCGATGATCGGGCCGTCGTCCAGGGCTGCCGTAACGTAGTGACTGGTGGCGCCGATCAGTTTGACTCCACGGTGGAATGCCGCATGATAAGGCCGGGCGCCAATGAAAGCCGGCAGGAAGGAATGGTGCACGTTGATGATTCGCTCCCGATACTCCTCCACGAACTCAGGCGGCAGAATCTGCATGTATCGAGCCAGGACGAGCAGGTCGATACCTTCCGCCGCTAGCAGCCGCCGCTGCTCGTCTTCCGCGGCTTTTTTCGTCTCGGGCGTCACCGGGATGTGGCGGAACTTTACCCCGTAAAATCGCGCCAGGGCCTCTCCATTCCGGTGATTGCCGACGATCAGCGGAATCGAGCAGGGAAGCTCCCCGGCCTGTTGCCGGTGGAGGATATCCACCAGGCAGTGCAGATGCTGAGACACAAAGATCGCCATTCGCGGAACCTCCGACATCAGCTTGAGGCGCCACTGCATGTCGAGCGCCGCAGCCATGGGGTGGAATTCCGCCCGGAATGCGTCGAGCTCGAATCCTTCCAGCGTCCATTCGACGCGCATAAAGAACAGACCGGCTTCGTGGTCTTGATGTTGATCGGCATGCGTAATATTGGCGCCGTACCGATAAAGAAGGCTTGAGACGCCCGCGACCAGGCCTTTGCGATCCGGACAATTGATCAGAAGAACGGCCGTATTCCTCATTTGTTTAGAATTAGGTTAACGCGGGGCGCGGCATGAAAGGCGTGGATCGATTCTATTCCACCCACCCCCGCAGCCGCCCAATATCCAGGTGCTTCCGCAGATGCGCCGCCCAGCGATCGATGCGCGCGCTTCTTTCGCCTGTGACATTGACAGTCTCACTTGCCGCCTGCAAGCCTACGAACGCTCGCGCGCCGGCGAGGAAAGCGTGGCGGAAGGCATCGTCGTCGAACAGGCCATGCACATAGCTGCCCCACACGCGGCCGTTTTCGGCGACGGCGCCATCGCGCAGGGCGCGGGGATCCGGCTCGCGTACGATCTCGGCGAAAGGCTGGCAGCCGCGATCGTAACGGGTCTCTCCCATGTGGATTTCGTAGCCCTGAAAGGGCGGGGCGTCCCAGGCGAGCACCTGTCCGGCGGCGCGGCGCACGGTTTTTTCGGGGCGCAGAACGGTGCGGACCGGCAGCAGGCCGAGGCCGGCAACGGATCGGGCTTGCCCGCCGCTTTCCACGCCGTCGGGATCTTCGATGTCGAGGCCCAGCATCTGAAATCCGCCGCAGACGCCGATTAACGGGCCGCGGTGCGATCTCAGGCATGCGGAGAAGCCGCGGGCGCGCAGCCAGGCGAGGTCGTCGAGGGTCTGCTTGCTGCCGGGCAGGATCAGGACGTCGGCCGCGGCGGCGTGAGTGGGGTCGTCGAGAAACGCCACCGCGACGGACGGCTCCATGGCCAGGGCGTCGAAATCGGTGAAATTGGCCATGTGTGGGAACGCGATGACGCCGACGCGCAGAGGCCGGTCCGGCGAATCGGGCAGGGAAGCGGGCCGCCAAACGCGCTCGGGCGTGCGCCGGTCTTCGAGCGCGACGCCGTCCTCTTCTTCCAGGCCGAGTTGGGGCAGGAACGGAATCACGCCCAGGCACGGGATGCCGATCCGCCGCTCGATCATTTCGACGCCCGGAGTGAGCAGGGCCAGGTCGCCGCGAAACTTGTTGATGGCGAAGCCGCGGATGCGCGCGCGGTCTTCGGCGTCGAGCAATGCCAGCGTGCCGGCGAGAGAAGCGAACACGCCGCCGCGATCGATATCGCCCACCAGCAGGCATTGGGCATCGGCCGCATGGGCCATGCGCATGTTGACGATGTCGTGCTGGCGCAGATTGATTTCCGCTGGCGAGCCGGCGCCTTCGAGCAGCACCAGATCGTAGGCCTGGGCCAGTTTCCGGTAGCTTTCGAGCACCTGGGGGAAGAGGTCTTCGACGCGGCGCCGATGATAGTCGAATGCGCTGACTTGTCCCCAGACGCGGCCCAGCACCACGATTTGCGAGGAGGTGTCGCCGCTGGGCTTGATGAGCACAGGGTTCATTTCGGCCGAAGGAATGGCGCGGCAGGCTTCCGCCTGCAGGGCCTGGGCGCGGCCGATCTCGCGGCCGTCGGGCGTGGCGGCGGAATTGAGCGACATGTTCTGGGCCTTGAAGGGGGCGACGCGCCAGCCGGCGTCGGAGAAGATTCGGCCCAGACCGGCGGCCACCAGCGACTTGCCCACGTGCGAGGCGGTTCCCAGCACCATCAGGGCGCGCGCGCTCACTCGGCCGTCCCAGTATCGGTATACATGGCGTTTTAGTTCTCCGTCGGGGCCTTTTCCAGGTGATCCACAATGATGGCCTCGAGCGGTTCCTTGCGCGCATCGAGCTTGAGGCCGAATGCCTGAACGGCGGCCCAGATCGAGGAACCGGACGGATCGGAGGCCGCATCGGCGGGCCCTCCACCGCCAGACCGGGGGCCCATCATCATGCCGCCCCCGATTCCGGCCGCGCGCGCGGCATTGCGCAGATCGTCCATGGAAAGGTCCAGAGCCACATCGTAGCTGGCTTTCAGGTCGGTGCGGTCCATCACCGGGCGGTCCACGAAGCTGGAAAGCATGTCGGCGAACTTCGCCATGGTGACGCCGGACGCTTCCATGTGCATGGTGGCGCCGTTCATGGTGATTTTGGTGGTGCCGCCCAGACCGACGCCCATGCCGAAGCCCCCTCTTACGGTCACGGTATTGCCGCTCATCTTGATCTGCGGGGACTGATTCGCATTGGAACTGGCCGCGGGGTCGCCGGGTTTGGCGTCCGGGCCGGGCTTGGGGGCCTCGGGATCGGGCGGCGATTCTTTCAGCTTGACACCGCCCTTTGCCACTACCAGATCATAGACGGCGTGTTCCTTGCTGTCGCGGTGAATCGCCAGCTTGAAACGTTCCGCCAGCAGCGCCTGAAGCATCTCGGGAACCTGGTCCTGGCTCGAGCCCGCGGGCATTTTAGCGAGGATATCGAAGCGCTGGGCGCCCATCCAATCCGGGCCGGACAACTGGTAGGATTTGACGTTGTAGGCGGTGCGAATCAGGTCTGACAGCGACATGAAGCCGATATCGACGCGGGCGCCGTCCACTTTCATGCCGACGTGCAGCTTGCCGGCCATAACGTCGGCCGGGTTGGGCGGAACGGCGATCTTGATGGAAGCCACTTCGAATTCCAGCTTGGCCGCCGTAGCTTGCGCCCAGGCCGAAGCCACCGCCAGCGCCAGAATGAAGCCGATGCGCGGCGCCGATTTGTGTAGCATACCCACTCTTAAGTCAGGATACCCGTTCTTGGAGTGGGCGCGCTTTTTTGCCGGCCCTCGGGACGAGTTTCTTTGAGAGGAAACGGCGCTTCCGGCGACTCACTATCGAGGACATCTGTGTGGCTTGGTGCGACCAATGGTTGCTTGGGTGCCTGATTCCACTGGCATTGTGGACATTGGCGAGCGGGCTGGACGACCTGTTCATCCTGTTCGTGTGGTGTCTTCCGCGGCGAAAGCGGCCTAAGCCCACGAGCGCCGCCCTGGCGCGGACTCCGGAACGGCGGATCGCCATCTTTGTGCCGCTCTGGCGCGAGGACCGCGTGATCGGGCAGATGCTGCAGCGCACGCTTTCCGCCGTCTGCTACGAAAAGTACGACATATTCGCGGGCGTCTATCCGAACGACGAAGCTACCGCCAGCGCCGTGCGGGAGGTGGCCGCGCGCTGGCCGCGGCTGCACGTCGCCACCGTTCCACACGAGGGGCCGACATCCAAGGGCGACTGCCTGAACGCCATTTATAACGATATGACCGCCTGGGAGGCTGCGCGGGGCGTGCGTTTCGAGATCATCCTGACGCACGACGCCGAGGACCTGGTGTATGCCGACTCCCTGCGGCTGATTAACTGGTTCTCGCGCGATTACGAAATGGTGCAGATACCGGTGCTGCCGCTGCCGACGCCCTTCCGCGAATTCACCCACGGAGTATACTGCGACGAGTTTGCCGAGTTTCAGCTCAAGGATCTGGTCGTCCGCCGCCTGCTGGGTGGGTTTCTGCCGGCCAACGGAGTCGGCACGGGATTCGAGCGCGACGCTTTGGAGGCGCTGGCGGCGGCGCGCGGAGGGGTGCTGTTCGACCCTTCGTGCCTCACCGAAGATTATGAAACCGGTTACCGGCTGCACCAGTTCGGCTACCGGCAGATGTTCGTGCCGATCGAGATCGACGGCGCGGGTATTGCGGCGACGCGCGAGTTCTTTCCGCGGCGCTGGAAGGCGGCGGTACGCCAGCGTAGCCGGTGGATCACGGGCATCGTGCTGCAGGGGTGGCAGCGCCATGGCTGGCGCGGCCCGGCGTGGCGGATGTACTGGTTCTGGCGGGATCGGAAGGGAATTGTGGGAAATCTCTTATCGCCGTTGTCGAACCTGCTGTTTCTGGCGGGCTTGTGGCGCTGGCGGGAGCTGGCGAAGACGCCGCCGGCGGTGGCTGGGCTATGTTCCATCACGCTGTTGGTCGCGGCCGCTCACGTTTTGATTCGCGGGCGGTCGAGCGCCATGATTTACGGGTGGAAGTTTGCCTTGGGAGTTCCGTTTCGGATGTTGTGGGGCAACCTGGTGAATCTGGCTGCAACCGGTATGGCGCTGCGCGGCTTCGTAGCCTCGATGGCCGGGTTGCGGAAACTCACCTGGACCAAGACCGATCATGTGTACCCGCCGGCCGGAGCGGGGGCGAACCTGCGCTTGGGTGAGGTGCTGGTGCGCCTGCGTTGCCTTTCGGCGGCGCAGATTCAGGCCGCGCTGGCGGTCCAACCGAGGGGTGTGCGGTTGGGCGAGTATCTGGTGCAATCGGAGCAGCTTTCCGAAGAGAATCTGTATCGGGCGTTGAGCCAGCAGGCGGGGTTGGAACTGGGCTTGCCGCGGGCGGGCGAAGTCTCGGCGCCGGCCACCCACGCGCTTCCGGCCAATACCTCCCGGCGCTGGCGGGTATTACCGTACCGAGTCTCCGCTGGGCAGATGCATTTGCTCACTCCCGAGATTCCAACCAGCGAGATGCTACGCCATCTCGAAGAAGTGGCAACGCTGGAGTTGCGTTTCCGCCTGGTGCAGCCCCACGATTACGACCGGATGGCCGATCGATACCTCGGTCCTCAGCCTACGGTTGGACGGTGACATGACGCCACGCTGCGCATACCCGCCATTTGCACGGCGTAAAGGGCCTCTGGGGAGGAGGAGATCGCGGGCATCGCGGCTGCCTGGTCGATGCTGTCGAAGCGTGCGGTGGTCATTTCTGGCACATGGAGTTTCTTCACTCTTCCGGGCGCTCGATGCGTTGCTCGTGGGCTTGGGCGACGCGGGCAAGGCCGTTGATGAATTCGAGCGTGTCTGCGAACCTGGCGGCGGTGTCTGCGAACCTGGCGGCGGTCTGCTTTTCGAGGTCCTGGTGTAGCGCGGATAGCAACTCTAGGCTTTGGGCGATGGCTTCGATTCTTTCGTCGGTGGTCACGGAGTGGCGTCTCCTTTTCAATTGTCTCATGGTGTAGGGGGCTGGCGTGCGGGACTTCGGCTGCGACTCGGCCGGCGGCGCCGGTGACGGTGACGCGCTGGCCTTTGCGGAGCGTCACTGTACGTTACTCCGCATGGTGTGAAGCTCGATTACCCAGAGCGCCCACTGGAGCCGGTCGGGTGGGTAGCTTTGCGGGCTGTCTACGATCTCGCGGGCTATGCGGAGTTGGATGGCGCGGCGTTCGGCGGGTGGTGCGTCGGGGTCGAGGGCTGCGAAGGTGCGCTGGTGTGTCATTTGATGCCTTTCACGAGGCGGGTTGCCTGGCTGGCTATCTCATCGGCGAATTCGGTGTCGGGCTGCAGGGGTTCTGGTGCGGCTGTGGGCCGCTCGGCGGATAGGGCGGCGGAGGGCCTGTGCGTAATTTCCGATAACGAATATTATGTAAATTAATTGTCCAGGCAAAAAATCGGCCCGATCCCCGCTGAATGAGACCGGGCCTATGGGAAGAAACCAATGGCTACTTGGGAAAAATCAGTTCTAACGGCGCCCGCCTCCGTGTCCGCCGCTGGCGTGACCGCCACCGCCGCCGCCGGAAACGCGCCCACCGCCACTACCTGTCGCGCCGCCGGAACTATGCGGTTCGCTGTTGCTGGGAGAACTGTAGTGCGGTTGCGGCGCGTTATAGCTGGGCGAGGAACCACGCTGCGGTTCGCTATAAGTGGGCCTGCTGTAGTGGATTTCCGGCAAGCTGGAGCCACTCTCGCCGCTGGAGCGTTCGCGAACCACCGGGGGCGCCACGCGAAGCGATTGCTGGCTACCGCCGCGGTAGCCTGAGCCGCCGCTCTCGCCGGGACGCTGGCTGCCTGCTCCCGACGCCGGGCCGCGATAGCTATTGGCGCCCTGCCCAGCCGGTTCGCCGAAGCGCCGCCAACCCCCGGCCGAGTTCGCGCCCGCGCCCGCATTCGCCGCGCCGCGCGCACCGCCTGCCCCCCCCGTACGGCCAGCAGCCGCGGTGGTGGACCCGCCAGCCTGGCGCGCGAACGGAACCCTTGCCACGCCCGCCGGACTCTGGTGCGTAAAAAATGACTGGTTGCCCGTCGACCGTGGGGTGAAAGCGCCGGTCCTCTCGCTATAACGCAGGTTCGCGCTGGTTGGCGACACAGGCACTTGGCCCCGAATTAATCCGGCGCTCCGAATCTGGTCCGCCGACGCATGCCCGACGCTATTGAATCGGCCGCCGCGAAAATCGGCCACGCTGAGCGAAGAAACACCATTCGCTACTCGTGCGTTTCTGTAATTACTGTATATATTTGCGCTGCTGATGTTAAAGCCACGGTTGAAGCCGGCACCGTAGTACGCACTCCCCCACCAGGGATGAAACATCTCATAAGGAGCCAGCGGCACCCACCCCAGGTTTCCGAAACCAAAACCGACCCCAAACCTCCCGCCGCCGAATCCGAAAAAGGCCACCAGGCCAGGCGACCAGTAGTGCCTGACCCCAATTACGCCGGGATACCACATCCACCCGTTGTTGGCGCCCCAGAACCACCGTCCATAGTGGAACGGCGCCCAGCCCCACGTCGCGCAATCCACCCACGTCCACCCGTACCAGTCTTCCCAAACCCAGCGGCCGCAGGAATAAGGAGACCAACCCGGCACCACCGTCGGCCGCCACACCGAGCCGTAGTCGGGCACGTTCACCCAAGTGCCATAACCGTCCAAGTCCTCGGCCCCGTAAACACCTTGAGGCACGTGCTGCGCGCTGGCGGACTCCATCAAGGCCTTGTCGCGCGATTCGTTCCAGCGATCCCAATCGTCGAGAGCCATGGCGCCCGCGATCCGGAACTCGGGATCGGAGGCGGATCCACGCGCAATCATGGTTTGCCCGGCGCTCACCCACTGCGATCCTTTGGGGGTGAAGACCTCCACATCACCCGATCTTGCGGTAACCTGGGTTTCGCCGTTGTCGGTTACGGATATCCGGTAAATCCCAACCTTAGACGGCCTTACGGAAATATTAGGAGTGTCAACTTCAATATTTGCATTGGAAGGCCTTAGGATGTTAAAGGTTAGCGTTCCCCGTGCCATTTCCAACTGGTAGCGGTCGGCTTCGAGCGTGGTGAGGTTAATTTCCGCCAAGCCTCCTAAACGCAATAGGTTAGAGCTATCAAATTCAACTTCCGCGCGAGAATTGGGGCCCGTGGAGATGTAATCTCCCGCCATGAGAGGCGCGTTCGCGATGCCTGCCACCCATTCGCCGGAATCCCCGCGCCGCACGGAGACGTCGCCATCCATGACGCTGATACGGCCTACACCCCGCTGGAGATCGTCCGGGCTCTGGGCACGTACGGGAGCGATTCCAAACGCCGCGGCAAGCAACATGGCGGCAACAACGCGAACTGGGAGGCGTCGCATAGAAGTCATTTCTCTACCGCGGTCTTTATGCACGGTCCATACCAAATCGTAAATAATTGAAAATAATTGACTAATATCAAACGGGGTGGATGCGCGGATGGCCGAAAACCACCACTGCTGGCTGGGTTGAAGCAGGCGGAAACGGCGGCGGAGCGTCCTGGGGGTCCTGGTCGGGCTACAGCCGGGTCTAACGCCTGGATGTTATACTCTGTGGGACCATGGGCCTTTTAGGTGACCTGGCATACGGTTTTCGGTCCTTCCAAAGGAACCGCGCGTTTGCCTTTGTTGCCGCGATATCCCTGGCGCTGGGAATCGGCGTCAACACTACCATTTTTACTTTGGTGAACTCCGTGCTGCTGGCGCCGCTTCCAGTCGATCGGCCTCGGCAACTGGCCGAGGTGTACACGGTGGACAGCCACGTTCCCGGCGCCTGGCTGGTCTCCTATCCCAACTACAAAGACTATCGCGACCGCAACACGGTTTTCTCCGAGCTGATGCTTTCCTGCGCGGTGGGAATCAACCTGACTGGCAGGGGCGAGCCGCAACTCCTGGTGGCTCAGTTGGTGTCGGGCAACTACTTTGCAGGTTTGGGAGTTCGACCCCTGGCCGGGCGCGCGCTGGGGCCCCTGGACGATATGGAAGGCGGCTCCAGTCCGGTCACCGTGATCAGCTACGGTTTGTGGGCGCGGCTTTTCGACCGCGATCCCCGGATTACAGAGCGTACCCTGGAGCTGAACGGCCTTTCCTACCGCATCGTGGGCGTGGCGCCGAAGGAATTTCGCGGGCTGGACCTGCTCTACGGCGCGGACGCGTGGCTGCCAATGGCCACCTACCCGCGCGCTTTTCCGATACCGGCATGGGTCAACCAGCGGCGCGTGCAGGTGTTTGCGGTGACGGGGAGGTTGAAACCGGGCGTCGGTCTTTCCCGCGCCGAAGCTTCGCTGAACGCACTCGCCGCCGAACTGGAGCGCGAGTATCCGAGAGAGAACGATGGCAAGCGGATCCGGCTGGAAGGTATTTCCCGGGCGCTGGTCGCCGATGCGTTACGTCCCGGAATCGCCAATGCCGGTTCCGTGCTGATGATTGTTTCGGGCTTGGTGCTGTTGATTGCCTGCGCAAACGTGGCTAATCTGCTGCTGGCGCGGGCGGCGGGACGCACCCGGGAAATCGGCATCCGGCTGGCCCTGGGAGCCAGCCGGTTCCGTCTCATCCGCCAGTTGCTCACGGAAAGCGTCTTGCTGGCGGTGGTGGGTGGTTCGCTGGCGTTGCTGCTGGCCTGGTGGGCCGGAGGCGCCCTCTGGGCGTGGCGTCCGGAACCGTGGAAATACGCCATCGCCCAACCCCAGCTTGATAAGCGGGTACTGGGCTATAACCTGGCCATTTCGATAGCCACCGGTCTTCTGTTCGGACTCTTCCCTGCCCTGCGCGCCACTCGCAGCGGCCTGGCCACCGATCTGAAGGAACGAACCGGCCAGCCGCCGGCCGCCGGCCAACGCTTTAGCCCGCGCTCGCTTTTGGTGATGGCACAAGTGGCGCTTTCGCTCATCGCTCTAATCGGAGCCGGCTTGTTCGTGCGCAGCGTCTGGGACGCAGACCAACTGAATCCCGGATTCGACGCGGCACACCTGGGGACGGTCAGCTTCAACCTGGGAGATCAAGCCTACTCGGAAGACCGCGGCCGCGAATACCAGCAGCGCGCGCTGGAGGTTGCCCGCCAGACGCCGGGCGTGGATTCCGCCGCCCTCGCCAAGGATGCACCCTTCACGCTGACCTCCCGCAATGTGCTCCTGGCCGGGCGCGAAAACTCGCGGCCCGGCGTGGGCTGGCCCACCTATGTGAAAGTCGTCGGGCCCGGTTATTTTGCCGCCTTGCGAATCCCCATCGTCGCGGGGAGGGATTTCAGCCTGTTTGACCGGAAATCGGCGCCGCGAGTGGCGGTCGTCAACCAGGCCGCGGCAGCGCATTTCTGGCCCGGCCGCAGTGCGGTGGGGCAAATGATCGCATTCGCCGGCGAGAATTTGCCGGTCCAGGTCGTCGCCGTGGTGCGCACCGCCAATTACCTCGCCCTGGGCGAAACCCCACAGCCGTTGATTTATCTTTCGCTGATGCAATACTACTTTCCTACCACCGTGTTGTACCTGCACACGCCGGGCGACCCCGCGCCGGCGGCGATGGCCGTACGCCGCCAATTGCAGCCGCTCGACCGCAACCTGCTCCTGCGCGGCGAGAGCCTGCGCGAGTTCATCCACGAAGTCCTCTGGCCGCAGCGCGTCGCCGCCAGTCTGCTCACCGCTTTCGGTACCCTGGCGCTGCTGCTGGCGACGATCGGCGTTTATGGCGTAATTTCCTACTCGGTGGCGCAGCGCGTGCGCGAGATCGGCCTGCGCATGGCCCTGGGCGCGGAGCCGGCGGCGGTGGAACGTCTGATCGTGCTGGAAGGAGTCCGCATGGTGGTGATCGGAGCTATCGTAGGGCTGCTGGTGGCACTGGCTATTTCGCGCTCGGTCGCCGGCATGTTAGTGGTGACGAATCCCCGCGACGGCATGACGTTCGTGCTGGTGCCTGCGATCCTGATCCTGGTGGGAGTGATGGCCTGCTGGCTTCCCGCCCGCCGCGCTACCCGCATCGACCCGGCCAAGGCGTTACGGGAGGAGTAGCCGGCGAGGGCAAAAGCTATCGGAAGAAATGCAGTTCAGGCTGCCCCTTGGGAAGTGTCTTCGTTTCAGCGCTAATCCTTGCGTTCCCTAATCAACAGGGATACAAGGTAATCCTGCGCGAGTTTCTCCTTACGAATGATCTTCCAGCTTTGGAAGGCCGCGATGGCAGTGTCGATATCCGTTTGGGCCTCGGTCTTCGTCCACCTCTTGGCGTAATTGTAGTCGGCGGCGTGTCGATGCTGTTGGAGTTCCACAAAGGCTTGAGCCACTGTTTTCAGGTGGCGTGCAACTACGGCGTCTGACGGGCCGAACTCCGTTTTGAGGATCTTGTTCGATGCGTCCTTCATTGACCTGTGATCGAATTCACGGGCAACGTGAGCACGCTGATGAGGATGCTTCCAATTCAGGATAGTGGCGGCTATCAACAAGTGAAACAGAGAATAATCAGCCGTTGAGATGGCGCGTCTCAGGCTTGCCTGCCGCGGACGTTTGGGCTCTCGGGTCGCCAGATGCTGCGCCTGCTCAAGCAGGTCGTCGGCGAGCGCCATGGCCTAATCGAATACCTCTTCTTTGAGTTCGGCCTGTTCAGACTGGCTTCGAAAGCTGAAATAAGGAATCAGCCCCCATTCATTTAATGGGTCAACGTTCTGGGTGACGATGTTGGCTATCGCGCTGGTTACTTGGCGAAGATTTTTCGGGTTACTCGCTTCGTCGGATAGGACAACCCAAAAGAAGACAGCGGGGTCTCCGCTCCAGTCATTGCCAAAGGTGTAGTTCCATTTGACGAACCCGGGCGGCATCAGGTGATAGACCCCATTGAGGCTCTTCACGAGTTCCGCGGGCTGAGCGATTCCTCTCGGACGATTGGGCATAACCTTCCAGCTTCTTCAGGATACCATTTGCAATTCTGTGCAAGTTCGCTTACAACCGCGATTTCTGCGCCGAGAGCTCCGGCGAGGTGAAGCTTCGCAAGCGCCCGTTACGCTGTCTTAGCGCTGGCGCGGTTCAGCAGCGCCTTCATATAGGCGAACCCGTAGGCGGTCTGGGCGTAGTTCTCACCCACCATCGCGGGCGAATGGTCCAGAATTACGATGCCGTCGTAGTTCACATCGTGGAGCGCCTTCATGATCTTGTACATGTCGTAGTAGCCGTTGTCCATGAAGGTCTCGATGAAATGCGGCAGCGGCGCGGTGACGTTGCGAAAATGGATCTTCCAGATCTTGCCGGCGCCGAAATACCGGATCGTCTCTTCGGGGTCTTTCCCGGTCAGCGCCTTCCCACCCTCCAGCCACGTCCCGCAGCACAGACAGATCCCCACATTGGGGCTGGCGGCAATCTCCAGCGCCCGTTTGTAGCCTTCGAAGTTGCCGAAGATGCAGCGCGGCACCCCCGCCAGCACCGGCACCGGCGGATCGTCCGGGTGGATGCCGATGCGCACGCTGTTCTCCTCCGCCACCGGCGCCACCTGCTTGATGAAGTAGGTGAAGTTCTCCCAGATCTCTTCCTTGGTGAACTCGCGCCCGTGCGAGAGCGGCTCGGCCCAGGTTTTCCCGTCCCACACCCCGCGCTTGTCCGGGCTTGCCATATCGAACTCGCGCGTCGGGCAGCCGCGTGTCTTGGCCCGGCCGCTCGACCAGATGCCGTTGCCCATGTGCGCGTAGGTCGTGTAGTAGATCCCCGCCTTGCCCAGGTTGCGGATATACTGCTTGTATTCCTCGATCTTCCGGTCGCGCCCCGGCAGGTTGAGCGTCACTTCCTGCATATTGTGCACGCTGGTGTTGCCGATATTCCATACCGTGACGCCGGCATCGGCGTACCGTTTCTTGATGGCCAGAAAGCCCTCGGCCGTCCGCATATCCGGAGGCGCTCCGACGCTGACATATTCGGCGCCGATCTGTTTCAGAAACAGCAACTGGTCGTCTGTCGGGGTGGCACCCGACTGCGCGCACAGCTTGATGCCGGGCGCATTCGCGTGCACCGCCGCCTTGGATTCCTCGGCCGCGAGAAGCGCTCCCAGCGCCCCTCCCAAAGCCATTTTGCCGAAAT
>JBKQIF010000142.1:0-57074 GCA_052148435.1 Bryobacteraceae bacterium | reverse complement strand
AAGCCGGCGTGGCGTATGTTTTCTTCACCGGGCATCACGAAGGGCTGCTGGTTTGGTTTTTGATCGGCTTCGTGGGCTTTTTCGGCTTCTCCCAGGGCGCGGTGATCTGGGTCTACCTGAGCGAGATCTTCCCCAACCGCGTGCGGGCCAAGGGCCAGAGCCTGGGCAGCGCCACCCACTGGGTCATGAACGCGCTGATTTCCGCCGTGTTCCCGCTGCTCGCCGCCAAGAGCGGGGGCGCACCGTTCGCTTTTTTCTCCACTATGATCGTGGTGCAGTTCTTCGTGGTGTTGTTCTTTTTCCCCGAAACCAAGGGCACTTCGCTGGAACAGATGCAGAAGCGGCTGGGAATTGCATAAAGTCGTCAACGGTCAGCAGTCAGGTTTCAGCCACACCGGAGCTGGCTACTGACCACTGATTACTGATGGCTGAGAGCTTTTTTCAAGCAGCCTCCTTGGGAACCGCATGAAGCTCGATGCGCCTTCCCAGCGCCGATGCAATTCGGTTCAACATAGCCAGGATAGCCAGGGTGTGATCACTGTAGTCGGCGTCCAAGGGTACAACCAATGGGGGAAATCCGAAACCCTGGAAGCCCGGGGACAGCCCGCATGCTCCCGCCCCCGTTTCGGGCTTCCATGGCTGAATCACGCTACACTGAAACAGGGAGCGAGAATGACGATCACTGTTGACATCCCGGAGGGCTTGGTGGATCGGCTTGTTCCGGCCGGCCAGGATCCGGCGCGCGCCGCCGTGGAAGCTCTTGCCCTCGAGGGGTACCGCAGCGACCGGCTCACGGAATCGGAACTTCGCGGATTGCTCGGCCTCGAAACCCGCATGGAGGTCCATGCCTTCCTGAAGGAACATGGAGCGTTTCTGCACTACACCGGCGAGGATCTGGAGCATGACCTTGAAATGGCGCGCCAGATTGCGGGGCGGGCACGAATCGAGCGCCAGGACGATCCTCAAGGCGAGCGGCGCGCCGGATGATCGTCATTGCCGACACCAGCCCCATCAATTACCTGATTCTGATTGGCGAGATTGAAGTTCTGCCGGCGCTCTTCCACCGGGTCCTTGTTCCGCCTTCGGTTTCTGAGGAACTCAGACGGCCGCGCGCTCCGGACGTGGTGCGGGCGTGGATTGCCCAACCGCCAGTCTGGCTGGAGACCCGCGCGCCGGGCAGATCGCCCGGGCCGGATCTGGCTCGCCTCGATGCCGGCGAACGTGACGCCATTCTGCTGGCCGAAGAACTGGGAGCCGAACAGATCATCATCGATGAAATCCGCGGACGGCGGGAGGCAAAGCGTAAACAACTCGCGTATATCGGCACGTTGGGCGTTCTGGCGGCGGGCGCCGACCGGGAACTGCTGGACCTGAGGAGTGCCGTGGACCGCCTACGCCAGACCAGTTTCCATATTTCGCAGGGTGTTCTGGACCGATTGATAGGGAACGCGTAATCCCGCCCTCAGCGGTTCGGAGCTGAGTGCTGACCAATGCCGCACCGTCACCGCAGGCGCTCCAGTTCTTCCATGCTCCACTCGGGTGTCGCGCCGGAACGCGCCGCGATGGCAGCGCCCAGCCGATTGGCAAAATCGGCAACGTGCGCCAACGGCCAGCCCAGGTCGAGCCCATGCAGGAAGCCGGCGGCAAAGGCGTCGCCCGCGCCCACCGTATCCTGGACCGGCACGCGAAAGCCTGGGTGTTCGGCGGTGCCATCCGCGGTCCAGATCAGGCAACCGTTTTCGCCGCGCGTGACCGCCAGCGCGCGCCATCCCATCGCCGCGCCCAACCGCGCCGCCCGCCCGGCATCACCGCCTTCTTCGATACCCAGCCAGGCGCAGACCGGCGCCAGTTCCCGGTCGTTCATCTTAACCACTTGGGCCAGCCGCAGCAAGTGTTCCACCAGCGCGCGCGAATAGGAATCCTGGCGCAGATTGACGTCGTAGAAGCGGGACGCATGGGGGCAGGCGTCCAGCACCGATTCCACCGCGAGCCGCCCTTCCGCCGAGTAAGCTAACAGCGTCCCGAAGTAGATCCACTGCGCCTCGAAGTCCGCCAGAATCTCGCCCGCCTTCCCGTCGCAAATCCAATCGTCGTACGCCGCCGGCCGGTGGATGCGGTATCGCGGCTCGCCGGAGGCGTCGATGGCGACGTCCACCGTACCGGTCGGATGCTGGCTCCTGGTTTCCACCAGGCGCATGTCGATTCCCGTCGAACCCATCTTTTCCCGGGCTTCCCGTCCCAACCGATCGTCGCCAACCGCCGTGGCAAAGAGCACCTCGTGGCCGCAGCGGCGCAGGTTCACGCCGAAATTGAACGGCGCGCCTCCCAGGTGCTTGCCGTCCGGAAGAAGGTCCCAGAGAATTTCGCCGATGGAAAGTGCGCGCATGAGCAATCCTGGCCGGTGCGGCCAACAGCCAAGAGTATATCGCCGCCGGCATGGGGAAACGCCGGGAAATGCCGATAATTCCCGCCCAACTCCCTTGACGGCGGCTCGTTCATCGCGCCATACTGATTACGCACACGTGTGCGACATGGAAAACCTGCGGGTCCCGTTATCCCGGCCAACCTCCATCAAAGATATCGCGCGTCTGGCCAACGTGTCCCATTCCACCGTTTCGCGCGCTCTCAAAGACAGCCCGCTCATTAACACGGAAACCGCCGACCGGGTGAAACGCATTGCCCGCGAAGTCGGCTACCGTCCCAGCGCCGTCGCGCGCGGTCTGGTAACCCGCCGAACCATGATGATCGGCGTGGTAGTGACCGCGGTTTCCGATCCCTTCATTAGCGAAGTCGTGGGTGGGATCGAGGATACGGCCCGCCGCAGCGGCTACTCCGTTTATCTGGCCGAATCCGGCGCCGACCCGGAGCGCGAAACCGGCGTGGTGCGCTCCTTCGCCGAACGCCGCGTCGACGGTATCGTGGTTACCGCCTCCCGCGTGGGTGCGCTTTACACGCCGCTGCTGGAAGAAATGGGTGTGCCTATCGTGCTGGTGAACAATCAGCACCCCGGCGAGTTTGTGCACTCCATAATCATCGACAACCTGGTGGGCAGCAGGCTGGTGACGGACTACCTGATCGGCCTGGGCCACCGCAAGATCGGTTATCTGGGCGACCGCTTCGGCTATCAATCCGACACCGAGCGCCTCGCCGGATATCGCGAGGCCCTCGACCGCCACGGTCTGCCGTTCCTTCCCGAGTTCTTCGTCGAGGGCGACGGCAAAGCCGAAGGCGGCCTGGCCGGGGCGGAAGAGTTGCTCTCGCGCCCCGAGCCGCCCACCGCCATCGTCTGCTACAACGACATGACCGCGATGGGCGCCCTCCGCGCCGCCCACCGCCGCGGCGTGCGGGTTCCCGCCGATCTCTCCGTGGCCGGCTTCGACGACCTGGCCATCGCCAGCTTTTTCACCCCGCCGCTCACCACCGTGCGCCAACCCATGCGGCAGATGGGCCGGCTGGCCACCGAGACGCTCCTTTCCCTGTTGGCGCATCGCGCCGCCGGCGCCACCGTGCGCGTGCCGGTCGAACTGGTGGTACGCGAATCCACCGCGCCGCCGCCCAATCGAGGCAAGTGAGGAAATAGCGCTCATGACATCGCCCCTGCTCGTTCGCCCCCAATCGCAAGGCCCGGTCCCAATCGACCTCGAGCCCGAAGAGATGGGATTTCAATACCTGCAATTCCAGGTCCGCAAGCTGGCGGCGGGCCAGAGCCATACCGCCTCCACGGGCCCTCGCGAATTGGCCATCGTTGCCCTTGGCGGGATCTTCAGCGTAGCCTCGCCGCGAGGCAACTGGAGCCGCATCGGGGGCCGCAAGACCGTGTTCGACGGCATGCCTTGGGCGCTTTACTTGCCGCTCGAAACTTCCTTTACGATCACCGCGGATACGGATTGCGACCTGGCGCTGTGCTACTGCCGCGCCACCGAGTCGCATCCCGCGCGCGTCATCCGGCCCGAAGATGCGCGGGTGGAAATCCGCGGCGGCGGCAACGCCACCCGCCAGATCAATCACTTTCTGGGGCCGGAGTTTCCCGCCCACCGCCTGTTGATGTGCGAGGTCTATACGCCCGGCGGTAACTGGTCCAGCTATCCTCCGCACAAACACGACGTGCATCGGCCGCCCGCCGAAGTGGATCTCGAAGAGATTTATTACTACCGGGTGAGCGATCCCCTTGGCTACGCCATTCAAAAGGTCTATACCAAGGATGGGCGCATCGACGAAACCCTTACCGTGCGCGCCGGCGAGTTGGTGCTGGTGCCGGAAGGCTACCACCCGGTAGTGGCCGCGCACGGCTACGACGTGTATTACCTCAACGCGCTGGCGGGCTCGGCGCGCTCCATGGCGGCGTCCGACGATCCGGACTACGCGTGGGTGCGCCAGACCTGGCGCGATCCGGATCCCCGGCTGCCTTTGGTGAAATGAAGCGCCGAATCCAGCCAGTCCCAGGAGAGTCAGTCATGAACACCCGCCGATTAACTATGGCGCAGGCCCTCATCGGGTTCCTGCGTAACCAGTATGTCGAGCGTGACGGCCGCGAGAACCGCTTTTTCGCCGGCGCGTGGGGGATTTTCGGCCACGGCATCATCGCCGGCATCGGGCAGGCCCTGCAGCAGACTCCGGAATTCCCCTATTATCTCTGCCGCAATGAACAGGGCGCCGTACATATCGCGACTGCGTTCGCCAAAGCCAGCAACCGCCTGCGCACCTTCGTCTGCACTTCGTCGATCGGTCCCGGCGCCACCAACATGATTACCGGCGCCGCCACGGCCACCATCAACCGCATCCCCGTGCTGCTGCTGCCCGGCGACCTGTTCGCGCGCCGCAACGTGGCGCCCGTGCTGCAGCAACTGGAAAGCGAGCACAGCCAGGATATCAGCGTCAACGACGCCTTCAAGCCCGTGTCCCGCTATTGGGACCGCATCAATCGCCCCGACCAACTGCCCTGCGCCGTGGTCGAGGCCATGCGCGTGCTTACGTCGCCGTCGGAAACCGGCGCGGTCACGCTGGCCCTTCCGCAGGACGTGCAGGCCGAAGCCTGGGACTACCCGGAAGAAATGTTCCAGAAGCGCGTCTGGCGCATTCCCCGGCCCGAGCCCGAGCCGGCTCTGATTGCGCGCGCCGCCGGCGCCATCCGCGCCGCCCGCCATCCCTTGATCGTGGCTGGCGGCGGTGTGCTGTACAGCGAAGCCTCCCAGGCTCTGGCGCGGTTCTGCGAAAGCACTGGAATTCCCGCCGGCGAAACCCAGGCCGGCAAGGGTTCCCTGCGCTTCGACCATCCCCAGAACCTGGGCGCTATCGGCGTCACCGGAACGCCCGGCGCCAACATCGCCGCGCGCCAGGCCGACCTCATCATTGCCATCGGCACCCGACTCAGCGATTTCACTACCGCATCCAAAACCGCCTTTCAGAACCCGGACGTGCGGTTCGTCAATATCAACGTGGCCGCCATCGATGCCTACAAGCACGCCGCCCTGCCCGTGGCCGCCGATGCCCGCGCCGCGCTCGAGCGGTTGAATGCGGCCGTGGCGGGCTATCGCATCGATTCCGAATATGCCGAGTGGATCGCCTCGGCCAAACGCCAGTGGGAAGCCGAGACCGACCGTATTTACGGGTTGCGCCACGGGCCGCCGCTCAGCCAGGGCGAAGTCATCGGTGTGGTCAACCGCGCCGCCAGGCCGGAAGACGTTTTGGTCAACGCCGCCGGAAGTCTGCCCGGCGACCTGCACAAGCTGTGGCGCACCTGCCGCCCCGGCGGCTACCACATGGAATACGGCAATTCGTGCATGGGCTACGAAATCGCCGGCGGCCTGGGAGTCAAAATGGCCAAACCCGAATCCGAGGTGTACGTGATGGTGGGCGACGCCTCGTTTCTCATGATGTTCTCGGAAATCGCCACGTCCGTGCAGGAAGGCCGAAAGCTGAATCTCATCGTGCTCGACAACCACGGTTTTTCGAGCATCGGCGGCTTGTCGCAGGCCATAGGCTCGGGCGGCTTCGGAACCGACTACCGCTTGCGGCGCGAGGAATCGGGCGCGCTCGACGGCGCCTACGTCCCGGTCGATTTCGTGGCCCTGGCCGCCGGCCTGGGCGCCCGCGCGTTACGTGTCCGCACGCACGCAGAGTTGGCCGCCGCGGTCGAAGACATGCGGCGCCACAACGGCACCAGCGCGGTCGTCGTGGAGGTCGATAAGGAAATGCGCGTACCCGGCTACGAGAGCTGGTGGGACGTCCAGATCTCGGAAGTCTCCGAGCTTGCTTCCATCCGCGTGGCCCGCGCGCAGTATGAAGAAGCCAGAGTCAAAGAGAGGAGGCACGAGATCGCCGCCAACATCTGACCGGCACACTCCGAGCCGTATGGAACCAATGTCCGCGTTACGCGTAGGCAATGCCCCATGCTCCTGGGGATCGCTCGAATTCGACGGCGTACCTGGCGAAACCGTTCCGTTCGACCGCATGCTCGACGAACTGGCCGCCACCGGTTATACGGGAACCGAGTTGGGCGATTGGGGCTACATGCCCACCGACCCTGCGGCGCTGGGCGCGGAACTGTCGCGCCGCAGCCTCGCCATGCTGGGCGCCTTCGTTCCCGTGGCGCTCAGAGACCACTCGGCTCACGCCGCCGGGTGCGCGGCCGCCGTCCGCGCGGCGCGCCTGCTGGCTGCCGTGGCTACCAGCCCGGCGCCATTCCTGGTGCTCGCCGATGAAAACGGCACGGTCGCGGAGCGCACCCGGCACGCCGGCCGCATCGCTGCTTCCATGGGCTTGAGCGCCGGCGAGCGCCGCATCTTCGCCGCCGGCGCCAACCAAGTCGCCAAGGCGGTGGCGGACGAAACCGGTTTGCGCACGGTCTTTCACCACCACTGTGCCGGATATGTGGAAACGCCCGACGAAATCGCCCGCTTTCTGGAGCTGACCGACCCGCTCCACGTCGGCCTGGTTTTCGACACCGGCCACTTCGTCTACGGCGCCGGCCACACCGATGTCGTGGCGGGCCTCAAGCGCTTCGGCGACCGCGTCTGGTACGTGCATTTCAAGGACTGCGCGCCCGAGGTGGCCGGGCGCGCCCGCGCCGGCGGTTGGGATTATTTCACCGCCCTTCGTCACGGCGTTTTCTGCGAGCTGGGCCGCGGCTCGGTGGACTTCCCGGCCGTGCTCGGCTGGCTCAAATCCAGGCGCTATTCGGGCTATGTGCTGGTGGAGCAGGATATCCTTCCGGGCATGGGCACGCCCCGCGAAAGCGCGTTGCGCAATCGCCAGTATCTACGCTCGATCGAGCACTACTTTGCGTAGGTGGGACAGACGATCGTTTTTTGTCGTCTGTCGTGCCTCGCGATTGCGCGTCCGCTTGACAGGCGACAGAAGGCGATCGTCTGTCACACCCTCTCACCTGGAAGTAGGGTACACTACGCTTGAGGCCAGTGGCTTTAGAGTGCGTAGCCGGCGGGCGCGTCTGCCCGACGGCGCGCAGGGACAATCCAGCGCGGCGGGCCGCACGGCCTGGCGCACAGATTGACGGAATGCTAAGGAACAGAAGAGAAATGGAACAGAAACTGAAGATCGCCGTGTTTATCGATTTCGATAACATCGAGATCGGAGTGAAGTCCACGCTGCACCGCGAATTCGACGTTGCGGCGGTGCTGGACGCGCTCAAGGAACGCGGCGAGATCGTCACCAAGTTCGCCTACGCGAACTGGGGCAGACAGGAATCGGCGACCCGCGCGCTCAGCGAGCACGCCGTCCAAATGGTGCAGCGCGACCCATCGCCGCGCGGCGACAAGAACGGCGCCGATATCAACCTGGCGCTGGACGCGCTGGAAATGGCGTTCACCCACGATCACATCAACGCCTTCGCCATCGTAAGCGGCGACAGCGACTTCATCGCGCTGGTGAACAAGCTCAAACAATACGACAAGCGGATCTTCGTGGTGGGTGGGAAGGCTTTCACCAGCACCATCCTGCAGAAGAACTGTCACGAGTTCGTAGCTTACGAATCCGTCATCGACGACCCTCGGCCGCGCCACCAGGCGCAGGCGCAGCAACCGCCGCCGCAGCAGCCGCAGCAGCAACAGCAGCAGCCGCCGCGCGAGGATAGGCCGCCGCAGCAGCCGCGCCAGCAGCAACAGCACAAGCAGCGGGTGGCGCTCGATCTGGCGCAGTCCATGCCGCTGGTGGAACGGGCCTTGGGCGTGCTGGAGCGCCGCGAGGTGCGGCCCCAGTTGGGCCTTTTGAAATCCACCATGTTGCAGCTCGATTCCACTTTCAATGAGAAGGCCTACGGCGCCGGCTCGTTCACGGATTTCGTGGAGAAGCTGCAGAAGGCCGACTTCGTCGAGGTCACCGGCGGCGAAGGCCGCTACATGATCCGGCTAAAGGGCGGCGCCACACCGGAGAAACCCACCGCCAAACCCGAGCAGGCGATTCCCCTGCTGCGCGACGTGCTGGAGACGCATCGTCTCGAAGTGGACAGCGGCGCCCATGTGGACGACCTGGCCGAATGGGTGCGCGAGGAGCAGCCGAATTTCGACTGGCGCCAGTACGGTTTCCAGGAATTCACCGAACTGCTCAACTTCGCGCAGGACAAAGGACTGGTGCGGGTTCAGGCCGATGAAGAACAGGGGCTGAGCGTCTATCTGGGCGCCGAATTCCATCCGCCCGCTCCGCCGCCGGCCCCCGAGCCGGAAGCCGTGCCCGAGGAGGAAGAAGTGGACGAGCCGCAGCCGATCGTGCCCGGCCAGCCCACCGCCACCGGCGAGATTCCCGAGCCCCTTCCGCCGCCCAAACCGCAGCGCCGCCCCCGCGCCCCGCGCAAAATCTCCGGCGACGGCCAGCCCAAGAAGCGCTCCGTCCGCCCGCGCAAGAAACCGACCCAGTAGAACAGACCTCCCTGTCTGCCCTTTTCACCGGCTGAAGCCTGTGCCACCATCTGCCGGCAGGTGGCACAGACTTTAGTCTGTGTGCCCCTCCGTCCTGTCCTCCTACCGATCGCTATCGACCACGCGATCCCGCCCTTAAGGGCACGCCGCTGAGCTTCCCCCCTACAGCCTCTGCGCCGCAAACCTGCACATCGCCAGCCCGTCCATCCAATTAAACGGAAATCGCCCCGTGGTGTAATGCCCGCAAGGCAATGTTAATACTTTGTGCGGCAAGGCCATCTCGCGGTACGAGCGCAATACCTGCCTGGAGTACACCGGCAGAAAGCTCGAATCGTGGCGCGCCCATACCAGCAGGCTATGGATGTGCCGGTCGCGCATGCGCTCCAGGTACACGGCCGGGCTGATGACCGACCAGTAGCGCCGCAGGTCGTCCTGCGTCACCGTTTCTCCAAAGCCTTTGCGCACGTGCTGGGTGGAAAGCCCGGTCCAGACTACGTCCGAAGTATACAGGGACACGTGATTGAAGATTCCGGTGCGCACGCGCGCATCGTGGGCAGTGGCGATGAATGCCACGCAGGACCCAAGGCTGGTTCCCAGAATTCCCAGCCGCGCGTAGCCCTGCTGTTCCAGCCAGTCCAGGCAGGCGCGCACATCGATAATCGACTGCCGAAAGGCGTGTACGGTGCGGCCGATGTTACTCGACATGTGATAATCGGCGCGCTCCAGCTCTTTCGGCATGCGCTCCGCGTGGTACGCCATGGTCATGCGCAAGGCGCTGATTCCGAACCGGTTGAGCAATTTGCACAGGCCCAGGTGACCATTCGCGTCGGCGTTCCATTGGGGCAGCACCACCAATGCCCGGCCATAGTCCTCCCTCGCCGGAAACCAGCGCGCATGGACAACATTATTCATCGGGTCGAAGGAGCGCACCGGGCTGGTGAATGTCAACTCGCCGTCACCGAGGCGGAAATCGGACGGCGTCTGGTAGCGGTAGAAACGGTCGCTATCGGCCCGGGCTTGAGCGGCAAAGCTATCCAGGGCGGCGGCCGGGTCGCCGGGGTCGGCGGCCATGGCCGGAAACCCGATCGCGTTCAGCCAGTCCGTACCCCACTCAAAAGGGCGGACAACCCGGTTCGTATCGCGGGTGGCGAGCTTACGCTCCCAGCGGTCGATCCATCGAGCGTAGAGTCCCGTCATGGTTCGGAGAATTCGAGTGTACCAAAATGAAAAAGCCCCGCGGCCGGCACAACCGGCGCGAGGCTGGAAGCCTATAGAATAAGGAGGCAACTCACCCAAAGCGGAAAACTCTCAAATAACCCTTACTGATACAGGAGCACGTTGCCTGCCAGTCCGGTTCGCCTCATCGGCACGGGGGACTGTCCCCATTTCCTCGCCCGCAAACGATTGATCCCTCGACCTCCATGGCCTGGGTCGCGGGGACCGTCCCCATTTCTGTGAAGCGATTCGATTCCCGAAATCCGAATCGCTGGCTCCAGGTTTCCACAGAACGCATCCACCGGCCGCCTCCGCAAAATCGGACGCGCTACAATCGACCTGTGAGTTTGGCGCCCGCCAACCCGGTCCCCGAAGCACTCGCCGGGCGCTCCGACTGTGGCCGGGCCCTGGCCGGATTTCTGCTCTTGGGGTTCCTCATGGCGCTATTGGGAGCCGTCCTTCCCGCCTGGGGGTACCATCGAGACCCGCCCGATTTCGTCGCGGTGGGAAACGATTTTCTCAGCCTGGCCGTGGGAGTCATAGCACCCTTGGCCTGGGCGCGTAAGCTGATTGCCGCCCGCGGGTTGCCCCGAGTGCTCTCCCTCGCCAGCGCCGCCGCCTCCGTCGCCCTGGTGTACCTGTCCCTGGTTCCCCCTCCTTCTTCCAACTGGCTGCGCGGGGCGGGCTTATTGGTTTTAGGCGCGGCGGCCGGATCGCTCAGCCTTGGATTGTTCCGCGCCATCTCTCCGGCCTATCAACAGGATCCGGCCGGCACGGCGGTGCGCGGCGGGATCTGGTACGGTTTGGGCTCCCTCGGCGCTACCCTGCTGGTGGCAGGCACCTTTTATGCCTACTCGGTGCGCACCATTCTGGTTTTTATGGCGGCCATCCCGGCGGTGTTCGCGGTTCTATACGCCCGCTCCACCTTCGCCGCGCAGCCGGAAAGTGTTCAGCCCACGCTCCGCCAGGCCGTTCGCGATTTTCGCAGCCTGGGCGCCATTCTGATGGCGCTGCTTTTGTTTTTTCAATTCGGCAGTGAGTGGACGGTGGCCGGTTGGATGCCCATTTTCCTGATCCGGCGCGTAGGCATCAGCCCGGAAGAAGCCCTCCTGCTACTGGCCTTCTTCTGGCTGTGCCTGCTGGTGGGACGTTCCATCGTGGTCGCCCTACTGCCCAGAGTTCGGCACGGAGTACTGCTGCTGGTCAGCGTGGCGGCCGCGCTGTTCGGCTGTCTGCTCCTCTATGCCGCTCCCAACGGGTTCGGCGCCGGCTCGGGAGCCTTCTTTCTAGGCGCCGGTTTCGCCAGTATCTACCCGTTGATGGCCGAGACCATCGGACGCCGCTTTCCTTATTATCACCCCGGCTTCTTTAACGGCATTTTTTCACTGGCGCAGGTGGGCGGCTTGCTGGCGCCGGCTTCGCTGGGCTACATGGCATATTTCGGCGGCGTCGGCGTGGTCATCGGCATCCCCCTGCTTGGAACCTTCGTGGTGGCGGCACTGTTGGCGTTGATCTGGCTGGAATCGAAAGTGACCGGAAGATGAAAAATCAAATTCCAGCCACGGATGAACACAGATGAACACCGATAAGGCCTTTTGTTTCAACATCTGCCTTTATCTGTGTTCATCCGTGCCGCTATTTCTTTACTTCGCTTTCCTACCCGCCCTTTCCGCCGCCGATCTCGCCGGCCGGATCGATAAGCTGCTGGCCGATTCCCCGGCCGCCGCCGCCGCCTTTTGGGGCATCGAGATTCGCGACCTCAAGACCGGCGAAGTGGTCTACTCGCAAAACCAGAACAAGTTCTTCGTCCCCGCTTCCAACACCAAGCTCTTCACCATCGCGCTCGCGCTCAACCGGCTGGGTCCGAACTACACCTTCGAGACTCGCGTGGTGGCCGACCGGGCGCCCGATCAATCTGGCCGCATCGCCGGCGACTTGCGCCTGGTGGGCGGCGGCGACCCCGACCTTTCCGCGCGCACCATCCCCTACGCCCCCGGCCCGGTGACTGGCAATCCCCTGGCCGCCATCGAAGATCTGGCTGACCAGGTCGTCGCGCACGGCATACGGGGCGTCACCGGTGGCATCGTGGGCGACGATACCCGTTATGTTTGGGAGCCATACGGCGAGAACTGGGCCATCGGCGATCCGCAGTTCGAATACGGTGCGCCGGTTTCGGCGCTTACCGTGAACGACAACGCGTTCGTCCTGCGGGTCCGGCCCGGCTCGCGGGTTGGCGATCCCGCCGAACTGGAGCTCGACCCGCCGCTCGAATACTACACCATCGATAATCGAGTACTCACCGTCCCCCGTGGTGGTCCGCGGCAGGTCCACTTCGAGCGCCTCCCCGGCAGTTTTCACATCGACCTGTGGGGCACCCTGCCCGTAGCGTCCGCCCCCGACGACCTGGAACTGGGCATCGAGGATCCGGCGCTCTACGCCGCTCTGGCCTTCCGCAAGGCGCTCGAGGAGCGTGGCGTCACCGTGGATGGCGAAGCCCGCGCCGAGCATCAATACCCCACTCGGGACGGGCAGGTGCCGACAGCCTGGGTGGAACTGGCGCGCCGTACCTCGCCGCCGCTGCTCGACGATCTGAAGATCACCGCCAAGGTCAGCCAGAATCTGCACGCCGAGATGGCGCTGCGCGCCGTCGGCCTGGCACGCCGTGGCGAGGGCAGCCGTGAAGCCGGGATCGCGGATCTGAAAGACTTCCTCGCCTCCGCCGGCATCCCGCCGGACGGTTATTCGCTCGGCGATGGATCCGGCCTGGCGCGGTCCAACCTGGTGACGCCCGCCACCGTCGTCGGGATGCTGCGATATATGTACGATTCGCCGTTGCGCGATGCCTGGCTCGACCTGCTGCCGTCGGCCGGTGAAGACGGCACCCTGAGCGCGCGCTTTACCGACGGCCCCACCAAAGGCCGGATTCGCGCCAAGACCGGCTCGCTTTCCCACATCAATGCGCTCTCCGGCTATGCCCAGCGGCAGTCCGGCGACTGGCTGGTGTTTTCCATCATCGTCAACAACGCCGGCGCGCCGCCCTCCCAGGTGCGTGGCATCATAGACCGCATTTGTATTCTAATAGTGGAGTAGAACCATGCCGATATACGAATACCTTTGCCAGGATTGCGGAACGAAATTCGAGAAGCTGGTGCGCCGCCAGGCGGAAACCCCGGAGCTCGAATGCCCTAAGTGCGGCCAAAAGCACCTGAAGCAGGAGCTCTCCACCTTCGCCGCTCATGCCGGCGGCGCCAAAAGCCAGGACGCTCCGATGTGCCCGAGCGGCGGCCCGTGCAGCAACCCGGGCATGTGCGGCATGAACTTCAACTGAAGAACAATCTCGGCGAGCCCTCCAGGGCGCCAGAAGGTGGTCGATCTTGTCCCGCGAGGAACGACAGAAGAGTGCCGTCGCCTACTTCATCCGACCCAAGAAGATCGTGTGCCGCCGCCCGCCGTTCGCGTGCGCGCGGCAAGTCCGCACCTCCACCGTGAACCCGGCGCTGCGCAGGAGTCTTTCGAAAGCCGGATCGGGCGCCACGGACCAGAAGGCCATCGAACCTCCCGGCCGCAAGGCTGTGCGGGCCGATTGCAATCCTGCCTGGTCGTAGAGCCGGCGGTTGACCTCGGTGCTTAATGGGCCGGGGCCGTTATCCACATCGAGGATGATACTGTCGAAATCGCCCCGCGCCTCGCCGATGGCTTCTCTGACGTCCCGGTGCAGAACCGTCACTCTGGGATCTTCCATGCCGTTGGCCGGAAGCTTGAACGCGGGGTTTCGATTCCAGGCGATCACCGCGGCCACAATCTCGGCAACCACCACGGTCGCATCGGGGGCAAGAGCCGCCAGCGCCGCTTTCAAGGTGAACCCGAGCCCCAGCCCGCCGATCAGTACGCGCGCGCGCCGTTTCCCTTTCAAATGCGCACACGCCAACTCCGCCAGTTGCTCCTCGGAGCCGTGCTGGCGGGTCGACATGAGCGTAGCGCCATCCACCCGAATAGCGTACTCCCCGTCGTGCTCATGGAGCGAGATGGTCTTGCCGTCGGCTGTAAGCGTTTTGTCGAGTGCCGTCCATTTCTTCACGAGTGAACCTTGACCCGAAAGCTGCGAACGCTATACTAGCAGGACCCGGGACTCCAAGCCAAAATCCCGGCTGAACCCGTGAACCCTGGAGGCACTTTGAAACGGTTCCCGATCCTCCTCGCCTGCTCACAACCGCCGCTCTGGCGCAGGGCAATCCGGCGGCGCGGGCGGCCCGCCAGTGGCGCCAGCAGGACGGCATTGAGCTGATGGCCGCCCTGCTGACGATGTCCCAGCCTGGATCGCTTAAACCTGGCTCAGCCATATATGCGGGATTCAAGCGGACTCTATTGTTCCTTCCTCTCCGGTGGAGGACAGTCCAATTTGAAGGCGGACACATGATACGCTCATTCACTATGAGACTAATTACGAAAGAGAAGAACCACCATACAATCCCGCGGCGTCTGTGGTCGATGGGCATGCTGGCGTTCTGCGCCCTGGCCAGTGCTTTCGCTCAAAACACCGCCATCGACTTCAAGGACGGCATGCCCTTTAGCAATGGGTATGTGGCTGGCAATACCCTCTACGTTGCAGGCCAGCAAGGGCCCGACTCGAACGGCAAACTCACGGGGACCGATATCACTCAACAAACTACAAATACGATTGCCGCAATCGAAAAAATAGTCAAGAAAGCGGGCTTTCAGATGACCGACATCACATCCGTGACCGTTTATGTCACGGACTTGAACGACGTCCCCAAGATGAACGATGTCTACAAAAAGCTCATGCCAAACCCCAAACCAGCGCGAGCCACCGTACAGGTTGCGGGTTTGATCGGCGGGGCAAAGATCGAAATTTCCACCATCGCCGTCAAGCACTAGGGTCCACGATACGATTGCAGCATGTGCGGCACTTAGGAATCGCTGCCGGGGCGTTAGAGCCTCTCAGGGAATAACCCTGTCTGTCAAACCGCCGGCGGCTGCGACGATCCAGGTGGGACAGACCATCGTCTTTCGTGGTCTGTCGGGACCGTCAGACAATGCCAGCCTGACAGACGACAAGAAATGATCGTCTGTCCTACCTGCCTAACCCGCATTTCTCCCGGTTGCGAGCCGCCGTGGCGCAGGCATTCGTGCCTGCTGTGTCGAGAGTCGTCTCGACATTTCTTCCAGGCTGCGACACTGTGTTGGGGGCAAACGTCGGCATGACTGCCTGCGCCACGATCCGCGCCGGGGCCTCTGCAAGAAATGCGCGCTAATCGTGGCGTAGCGCTTCCATCGGCTGGATCCGGGTAGCGGAACGGGCCGGCAGGAAGCAGGCGGCTATGGTGGCTGCGATCAGCACGGCGGGAACCGAAAGGAACAGGAGCGGGCCGGCCGTGCCCATGCCTTCCATACGGTCCGCGAGCAGGCGGCTGGCCAGCAGGCTCAGGCCCAATCCCACAGCAAGGCCAATCGCCAGCACGCGGCCGGCGGACAGCAGCACCAACCGCAGAACATCGCGCGGCTCGGCGCCCAGCGCCATGCGAATGCCGAATTCGCGCGTTCGGTGCGCCACCGAGTAGGACACTACACTGAAGACGCCGCCGGCCGCCAGCAGCATCCCGATGCCGCCGAACACGCTAAATAGAAAGGTAGTAAACGTTTGATACGCGGTGGCTGTGTCGAGCCAGCCTTCGAGCGTCCGGGTCAGCGTGATGGGCTGATTCTTGTCCACTGCCCGAACCGCGTCCCTGGCCAGGCCGGCCAACGCGTTGGGATCTCCCTTGGTCCGCGCAATGATGTACGTATTGGGCGGCACCAGGATCGAATAGGGGATGAACACGGCCGCCTTCGCCGGCTGGCTCAAGCCGCGATTCCGCGCCGACCCAACCACGCCGACGATCTCGAAGGAGTTGTTGAAGTGCGGCGCCTTCAGGATCTGCGGAGGAATCTTCTGATTGAAGAGATCCACCTGGAGGTGATGGCCCAGCGGATCTTTCCCGTCGGCGAAATCGCGCTTCACCATGTCTTCGCTGATCACCGCGACCGGCCGCGCCTCCAGCACGTCGGCCTCGGTCAGGTCCCGCCCCCGCAACAGCTTCGTTCCCACGGCGGCGAAGTAGCCGTCCTCCACCAGGTTCACGCTGACCTCGGATGCCTGGTCGGCGGGTCGGCCGTCGAGCATCGCCTTGGTATTAAAGCCGTTGTATGGGGGAGTGCCGGTGGCGCTTACGGCGGCCGCTTCCACTTGCGGGGCGCGCCGCAGGCGGGTGGCGATGTCGTGATACAGCGCCACGCGCGGAGCCCACTGGGTATAGTGTCCTTCGCTCAGCGGCATCAGAAACGTGAGCGCATGCCGCGGCTCGTATCCCAGGCTCTGATTCTGCAAGGCGACCAGGCCGCGGACCGCGAGGCCAGCCCCGGTCAGCAATACCAGCGACAGGGTAATCTCGGCAACCATGAGCGCGTCGTGCAGGCGTCGGCGGCGCGCACCGGTTCCCCGGCCGGTGTCGCGTAGCGTTTCGGCCTGCGTTTCCGCCGACGAGTGCACCGCGGGGGCCAGTCCGAAAATGGCGCCGGTCAAAACCGATACCCCCAGCGCGAACCACAGCACCGGCCAATTCAGCGCGATCGCGGCTTCGTGGGGAATGGAATATTCCGGCATCAGCGCAATCACCGCGCGCACCCCCACATAAGCCAGCCCGATCCCGAATACGCCGCCGGTCAACCCCAGCAGGACGCTTTCCGTCAGGAGTTGGCGAATCAGGCGTCCCCGGGTGGCGCCGATGGATATGCGAATCGCCATCTCGCCCTCGCGCGTGGCGGCGCGCGCCAGCAGCAGGTTCGCCACGTTGCCGCAGGCGATCAGCAGCAGCAGCGTCACCGCGCCGAACAGGGCCAGCAGGGTGTTTGCGAACTTGCCCAGAATGTCCTCGTTCACGTTGACGAACTTCACCTTGAAGGCGCCTTCCGGATACATGTAGGGCGGCAATTGCCTGCGATACTCTTCGAGGATCGGCCGAAACTCGGCGTCGACCTGGTCCTGGCTCACGCCCGGCCTGATCCGGTACACGAGGTTGACAGTGTCTAGCGTGCTCGGCCGCATGTCCATGGGCACGTACGCGTCCACATCCATCCAGGTGAACCGGACGGGCAGCACGCCGATAACCGTGTACACGGTGTCGTTGAGCCGCACCTGCCGGCCCAGTATGTCGGGCCGGCCCTGGAACGATTGTTGCCAGAACTTATAACTCAGCACCGCGACCGGCGCCGGCGCAGTCCCCTGGCGCATCTCCGCGGCCGTGAATGCGCGGCCAACCAGCGGAGGCACGCCGAAGAAATCGAAGAAATTGCCGGAGCAGGCCCCGCGCACGACCACTTCCGCCAATCCGGTTCCGGTCATCACGACCTCGCTCCTATCGATCGCAATCGCATCTTCCATGGAACGCATGCGCGATTTCAAGTCGAGATATTGCGCTTTTGAGTAGCCGAAGCCCCGCAGGTTGTCCTTTTTTCCGGTTAGATACAAAAAGCCGATGCGATCCGCCGCCCGATACGGATAAGGATCGATCAGAACGGCGTAGACCACGCTGAAAATAGCCGTGGTGGCGCCGATCCCGAGCGCAATGGAAAGGGCCGCCACGGCGGTGAAGCCCGGCTTTGAGAGCAGCATTCGGACGCCGTAGCGTGCGTCCTGTCGAAGCCGATCCAAGAAATCTGGCATATAGCTTCGACGAAGCCAGGACCCGATTTGTTCCGGTCCTTGAGGGGGATTTCTCCGCGCCGCGCCACCCAACCGAACTGTCGGGAAATAGCCACTCCGGTGGCCGGCAACCACTCCATGAGGAGGCTTGAAAAAACAAATTCGAGCCGCTGGTGAACACAGATAACGCCGATAAAACGGTTATTTTCACCATCCGCGTTTCGCCGCTCCAGGGAGATTTCGGTGTTGCGGGGCTTGAATTGGGCCGAGGAACAGTGCAGAATCACAGTTGAGGATTCCGAAGGGTTATCCAGGATAGGTCTGTCCGTGCCAGCGGACGCGGGCCGCAGTTCAGGCGCGAATCTGGTCTTCGCTTGACACAACTCGGGTTACCCGAGTGGCAAGGGAGCCCGAAAGTCGCGAACGATGCACGGAAAAGGAAAAGCTTATGACCGATAATTTTTTGTCGCGCCGATTGTTCCTGTCGGCCGCGGCGGCTGCTCCGGCAGTGCCAGTCCTGCTCGCCTCGGACAGAATTGCGATATTCGATCCGCCACCCGCCCGGGTCCGAATCGTGACGGCCACGGCCTCATCCGTAGTCCCGCCTCCCAGATACACGGCGGCCGAGATTCAACAGATCCAGTCCCAGGGCAACGACGTTCGGATTGCGTTGCCGGCCAACGCCGACGAATTGAACAGGGCGCTGCCCGAAGCCGACGTCGTTTTCGGCGCGCTCAACGCGGAGATGCTGGCGAAGGCCAGGAACTTGCGGTGGATGCAGGCCACCGAAGCGGGCATGGAGAAATTGCTGTTTCCCGAGTTGATCGAGAGTAACGTGGTGGTGACCAACATGGCGCGAATGTACGCGCCGGCCATCTCCGAGACAGCCATCGGTATGTTATTGAGCCTGACGCGCGGGCTCGATAAGTACTACATTCCGCAGTTCCAGAAGCGGACGTGGAAATCCGAGCGGAACCTGGTGGAGGTGGATGGCATGACCATGGGGATTGTCGGCATGGGCGGCATTGGGCAGGCCACGGCCATGCGCGCGCACTATGGCTTCAACATGCGGATCCTGGCCACGGATGCGAAGCCCATGGCCAAGCCGGTCTTCGTGGACACGCTGCGGGAGCCGGGGTGGTTCATGGAGATGGTCCCGCAGGTGGACATACTGGTAAGCGCGGCGCCCTCTACCAAGGAAACCGAGGCGATGTTCAATGAGAAGGTATTTCGGGCGATGAAGAAGACGGCGTACTTCCTCAACCTGTCCCGGGGAGCGCTGGTGAACGAGACCTCGCTCGCCCAGGCGCTGAAGGAAGGCTGGATCGCCGGCGCCGGGCTGGACCCAACGCGCACCGAGCCATTGCCATCGACTTCCCCGCTCTGGGATTGCCCGAACCTGATCCTCACTTGCCACAGCTCCGGATTCTCGCCGCAGCGCCAGATCCGGTTAGTGGGCCTGCTGGCCGACAATGTCCGGCGTTACGCGAACGGCTTGCCGCTGGAAAACGTGGTGGACAAACAGCGCGGTTACTGACGCGAGGAGGTCTTATCGATGAAACTGACATACCTGATTCTCCCGATTCTGTTGGCCGCCACGTGCCCGGCGCAACAGGGCTGGAATTCGCACGAAGGTGGATTGCTCAAATATCGTGTCATGATTCGCTTCGGCGAGGAGCCGGACACGCTGCCCGACGGCTGGCGCTTCGGCCGGGTGTCGGCCGTCGCCGTGGACTCGGGAGGGAACGTTTACGTGGCCCAGCGCGGCCCCCGCGCCGACCCTATTGTCGTCTTCGACGCTACGGGCAAGTATATTCGTTCCTGGGGCAAAGGGGTGTTCAGCATCGCACACGGGCTGCGGGTCGATAAGCAAGGCCATGTGTGGGCCACCGACACCGGTTATCACCTGGTAATGGAGTTCACTAACGACGGCAAGCTGCTGCGCACTCTTGGCACGAAGGGAAAGGCGGATGCAACCCACGATACGTTCAACCGTCCGACCGACGTGGCGTTCTTTGCCAACGGCGACTTTCTGGTCACCGATGGTTATGGCAACTCGCGCGTGGTGAAGTTCTCGCGCGACGGCAAATACCTGATGGAATGGGGCAAGCGCGGCAAAGGCCCGGGCGAGTTCGACACGCCCCACGTCGCGGTGATCGACTCGCACCAGAATGTGTATGTCAGCGACCGCGAGAATAACCGCATCCAGATTTTCGATTCCAACGGGAAGTTCCTCCGGCAGTGGACCCATCTGGGCGCCACTCAGGGGATGGACATCTCGCCGAAAGACGAGCTATGGATCATCACCCACCGGAACAACCAGGAGAACCTGGCCTACGACACGCTGGCGGGGCGGATCATGCGCATCGACATCGCGTCGGGCAAGATTCTCGGCTCCATGGAGAGTCCCGGGCATTGGCTGTCGCTGGCCCCCAATGGGGATATCTTCGTGGCCAGCCTGACGGGCAACGTTTTTCGGTGGTATCCAGGCTGGGTGGAGGGCGTGCGTGAGGAGGCGCCCGGCGTGGTCAAGTAGTTGTTACGTCCGCCGCCGTGCGGGTGGTTGATAGAAGGGCTCCAAAGCTGTGGCCGCGTCGGAAGCACGGGACAAGAGGCCGATCTGTTCCGTGTGTAGCCGGCACTAGCGAGATACACGACGCGGCCGGGCGCGAAGCCGGCGACCCGGACATGGGGGCGCACCGGCAGTGGACGGTCGCTTTGTAGCGCGAGGAGGTCATTGGCCCATGGCAGTTACACGCAGATCTTTCTTTGCCCGTGCGGGGGCGATTGCCGCCGCCCAGGGGCTGGCTTTGAAGGCGCGGCAGCAACCGCCCGTCGATGTGGGGGCGATACCGCAGGCGCTGGGGGCGAAGGCGCAGGACCCCCGTATGGCCACTGGCAACGTCGCCAAGCTGTTCCAGTATTCCGATCGCCGCGCCAAGGTTTCCCTGATCAAGGGTGACAACCGGCGCAAGAACATTTACGAGGCCCTGGTCGCGATCGACGACCAGATCCGGCCGGCTCTCAAGGCCAGGAAGTACGTTCTCATCAAACCCAACGGTCTCGACCCGTCGCGGCAACTGATTTCCACCCAGGCCGACACCGTGCACGGAATCCTCGACTACCTGGCTCCCCGCTTCAAAGGTCCGGTGGTGGTCGCCGAGTGCGCCAGCAGTCCGTCCAGGCAGGCCCTCAGCGAGTTCGGCTGGAGCAAGCTCTTCGCCGAGCACAAGCCCTTCGACATCAAGTTGGAAGTTCCCAACGAGGAGGAGGGTCGGTATGGACTCTTGTACGGGATCGACTACGACACGCACCTGATTCCCATCCGGCTGGGATCTCGATTCCTGGACCCGGATGCTTTCGTGATTTCCGCGGCGGTGATGAAGACGCACAACATGGTGGTGGCAACCATGTCGATCAAGAACATGGTTATGGGGGCGCCGCTGTCTCCGCCTCCCGGACAGAACCGGCCTTTGGCGGAAAACGAGAAGCGCAAGTTTCACGTTGGCATCCGGGCGGGCAACTTCAACATGTATCTGGCCGTGCAGCGAATGAAGCACAACTGGGGAGTGGGGCTGGTGGACGGGTTCGAGGGCATGGAAGGGAACGGTCCCGTTTCGGGCACCCCGGTGCCGCATCGCATCGCCTTGGCCTCGACGGATTTTCTGGCGGTGGACCGGGTGGGCCTGGAGTGCATGGGAATCGACCCCACTTGGCTTGGCTATCTGAACTACGCCTACCAGGGCGGCCTTGGCCAATACGATCTGGCCAAGATCGACGTGGTTGGCGCCAGGATCGCCGACGTCGAGCGGAAGTATCGGCTTAACGCCGACGTGGACCGGATGCTGGAGTGGCGGGGCCCGATGCTGGACCTGCCGCCGAACCTGGGCTACAACCGGCGTCCGCTGGAAGAGGATCTCTCCGCATACGCTTGATGCCGGCGGCATCGGGGGCAAGTCCCGAAAGGAAGGTATATCTAATGACGAGAACGTCATCCATGAGATGGGCAATCGGTTCGCTTTTGGCCGTCGCGCTGCTAAGCGTCCTGGCGGTAGCGCAACAGCAGGGTCAAGGGCCGGGCGCCGCCAAACCCAAGTTATATAACACGGCCAAGCAGAAGCTTCTGGACGGCAAACAGATTTTCAGCTTCACGCAAGCGAAGATGGATATCGCCGGTTACTGCGAGGCGGCCAAGCATTACGATTACACCTGGTTTGAAATGCAGCACAGCACCCTGGAGTTCAAGGACATCGAGGCGATGATCGGGGCGTGCCCGCACGTAGCCGCGATTCCCATGATCCGGTTGCCGGACGCGCAGGAATGGCATATCCAGCATGCTACCGACATCGGCGTGCTGGGCGTCATTGTCCCTACGGTGGACGATGTGGACAGGGCGCGGGAAGCGGCTAAGTGGTCGCGTTATCCCCCGGTGGCGCGGCGCAGTACTACCGGCGGAGGACAGATGCGCGCGATCTGGGGCATCAACGGTATCGACTACGCCAAAACGGCCAATGACAACATGCTGGTGGTGATCATGATCGAGACGCCGACCGGCGTGGCGAACGCCTTTGACATCGCGTCGGTGCCCGGCGTGGATGTGGTGATCGTCGGGAACAACGATCTGAGCGTGTTTTCGGGATACCCGCAGACGGACCCCCGCTACGCGCAGTTGATCGGTAAGATTCACGACGACGTGCTGCGGGCGGGCAAGATCTTCGGCCAGGCCAATTCGAACTACGCGACGGGTCCGCTCAGCAAGGACGCCCAGTTCTTCCAGAACGGTCCATCGAACGATGGCTGGAAGCCGCCCGCCCGCGCTGGCCGCGCCGGCAACCCATAACGCCCCGCCGCGGGGAAAACGGTTGGAGCCAACATCTTAAGGAAAGAAGGAGTACCCAATTGCGCAGAACATTCGAGTTAGTGCTGACCCTCGCCTTGGCTGCGGCGGTGGGAAGCGCACAGAGCAAGTCATCCAAGTCTCTGGATATATATTTTATAGACACCGAGGGCGGTCACTCTACGCTGTACGTTTCCCCCTCGGGCGAGTCGCTCCTCATGGACACCGGCAGCCCCGGAACCCGCGATGCCGACCGCATCATGGCTGCCATTCAAGCGGCCGGCGTGAAACAGATCGACCACCTCATACTGACGCACTACCACAGCGACCATGTGGGCGGCCTGCAGGAATTGGCGACGCGGATTCCGATCGCGCATTTCATCGATCATGGTCCCACCTCGGAGCCGAAAGAGCAGGTGCCGGGGTTCCAGAAAATGTACGCGGAGATGTACGGCAAGGTCAAACACACGGTGGCTAAGCCGGGCGATAAGATTCCGTTCGACGGCGTGACGGTGGCCGTGGTTACGTCCAACGGAGAGGTGCTGAAGACGCCGCTTCCCGGGGGCGGCAAACCCAATCCGGCTTGTGCCGGCTTTGCGCCACGGGATGAGTCGCGCGTAGACCCCGACAACCCGATGTCGGTAGGCGTGGTGTTCACATACGGCAAGTTCCGCACAGTCAATCTGGGCGACTTCACCTGGAACAAGGAACAGGAGTTGATGTGCCCGAATAACCCGATTGGAACGGTCGATCTTTACCTCACCTCGCATCATGGAATCGACCAGTCGGGTTCGCCCGCGCTCGTGCACGGCTTACAGCCGCGGGTGGCGGTCATGCACAACGGTGCGTTCAAAGGTGGCCCCCCTCAAACCATGCGGACCCTGTACACGTCGCCGGGGCTCGAAAACATTTGGCAGCTCCACTGGTCATACGCCGGCGGCCTGGAGTACAATTCGCCGGGGCTCTTCATCGCCAACATGGACGACAATGCGACCATAGCGAACGTTCTGCTGAATCCTCCGCCCACCTTTGGGCAAGGCCGCGGGCCTGCCGGCCCACCCCCGGGAGCGCCGCCAGCCGCCGGTGCGCCAGCCACTCCTCCACCGGGTGGCCGAGCCGGTTTCCCGGGGAGAGGCCGCGGAGGCCACACAGGCCCGGCGTTCTGGATCAAGGTGTCCGCGCAAACGGACGGAACGTTCACCGTGACGAATGCCCGCAACAACTTCAGCAAGACCTACGCGGCGCGGAAATAGTCGTTGCCGCCCCGGCGCCCGCGTCAGCAGCGCATGAGTTTGATCTTGAACTCCGACCCTTGCGCCGGCCGGAACGCCACATTCGAGTCGAAGCCGAGCACCGGGAATTCGTCCGGTCCCAATTCGCCGACCAGCACCCGCCCCGCCGGCTCACTTCCGGGCGGCGGCGCCGGCACGAACCTGCTGGGCGGGCGGAAATGCACGCGCACGTCGTAGCGGCCGAAAATCAGGTGCGTGGCCCGATTCGGCCGCCGCAACCACCAGGGGTGTTGGCCGTCCAGCCTCGTTGACTTCCCGATTGTGGCGCGATAGGTGTTGGGGCTTATCGTTTTAGTGACTTGCAGGGATACCCCTGCCAACGGCGTCTTTCGGTTCCAGGTAGTGGCCGCATCGATAGAAAGATGAGGCCCTTGAGAAGTGGTAGCTCTTCTGACAGAATCATGAACCTCCGAACTTCGTTTTGTGCCGCACTTGTTTGCTCTCTCGCCGGCGTTTCGGGTCAGGGCCAAACCAGACCCGGCCCCACAGCTCCGCCGTCCCAAATCCCTCACTTGCGGACACAAGGGACAGCCACGCAACTGATCGTGGACGGCAAGCCTTTCCTGGCGCTGGCGGGAGAACTGGGCAACAACAGCGCCACCAGCATCGAGTACATGAAGCCGGTATGGGCCAAGCTCGTCGATACCAGGCTCAACAGCGTTTTGGCGGGAGTTTCCTGGGCCCAGATCGAACCGCAAGAAGGAAAGTTCGACTTCAGCGTGCTGGACGGCGTGATCCGGGATGCGCGCAGTCACAACCTGCGCCTGGTGCTTTTGTGGTTCGCAAGCTGGAAGAACGGTCTGTCCACTTACGCGCCCGACTGGGTGAAGAGGGATTTCGAGCGCTTTCCGCGCACCCAGGTCGTGGAAGGTAAGAGCATCGAGCTGCTCAGCCCCTTCAGCCACGCGAATCGCGACGCCGACGCTCGCGCCTTTGCGGCCCTGATGCGCCACGTCAAAGCCGTGGATGGTCAGCAGCACACCGTGATCATGATCCAGGTCGAAAACGAAATAGGAGTGCCGGGAGGTTCCCGCGACCGGTCGCCCGCGGCCAGCAAGGCTTTCGAAGGACCTGTACCGCAGGAGCTGATGGACTACCTCCAGCAGCACAAGGATGCGCTGATTCCGGAGTTGCGGCGCGTGTGGGAGACGGCCGGCTCGGGGACGTCCGGGAGCTGGGAACAGGTCTTCGGGCAGGGCTTCGCGACGGACGAAATCTTCATGGGTTGGAATTTTGCGCGCTACGTCGGCAGGGTGGCCGAGGCGGGCAAAGCCGAATACCCGCTGCCGATGTATGTCAACGCTTGGGCGCCCGGGTTTCCGAAGGAAGACCAGCGCGGAAACGGACAGAGCGGCAGCCCGATGCCCGACCTGATCGACGTCTGGAGAGCCGGGGCGCCGCGAATCGATATGCTCTCGCCGGACATTTACGACTTCGACTACGCTGAGATGTGCGCACGGTACAACCGGTCGGGTAACCCCCTATTCATACCGGAGACGAGGGGGCTGCCGCCGAATGCGCTGGGATCGAGAGTGCTCTACGCCTTTGGACGCCACGATGCGATCGGTTTCTCGCCGATGGGGATCGAAAGACCGGCGGCGCCGGACATCGAGCTGACCAGCGCCTATGACGTGATCGCGCAATTGGCCCCCCTGATTTCGGAACACCAAGGCAACGGCACGATGTCCGCCGCGCTGCTGCGCTGGTACGACCCGCCCCAGAAAATCCAGGTTGGGAATTATACGCTGGAGGTTTCATTTTTGCGGCCTCGAGATCTGCCCGGGTCGCCGGTACCGCAGCCGCCCTTTCCGTCCGCGGCGGCAATTTTCATTGCGGCCGGCCCCGACGAATACTATGCGGCGGGCAACGGAGTCAACGTCGCTTTTTCGCCAAACACGCCCGGCCCCCCGCTGGCCGGGCTCGCTACCGTGGAAGAAGGCACTTTTGTGAACGGCCGCTGGGTTCCCGGGCGCCGGCTGGCCGGTGACGACACCGGCTCGCATAGCCTGGTGCTGCCGAGGCTCCACGTGGATAAGGATCACCCCTCGCTGTTCGGGCCTAGCCAGAAGGGCATCCAGCGCGTGACGTTGTACCGCTACCGCTGAGGCATCGGAGCAGGTGACGTATATGAAACCCGATCCAGGAAGAGATACGAGCCGGCGCGCAGTCTCCAGCGTCGCGGCTATCGCATTTGCCTTTGCTACCCTCACGGCGTTCGCACAGGTGAAAGAGAACCCGATTCCGCGACTGGTGAAGAAAGACGGGCGCTACGCTCTATTTGTCGATGGCGCGCCCTACTTCATCCTGGGCGCGCAGGTGAACAACTCGAGCGGTTGGCCCGCCATGCTCCCAGGAGTTTGGCCGGCCATGGAGTTCCTGCACGCCAACACAGTCGAGATCCCGGTCTACTGGGAGCAGGTCGAGCCCAAGCAGGGGCAGTTCGATTACAGCGTCGTCGACACTCTGCTCACTCAGGCTCGCGCCCACCGGCTGCGCCTGGTCCTGCTTTGGTTCGGCACCTGGAAGAACGGCAACCCGCACTATATGCCGGAGTGGATGAAGCTGGACTCCGAACGCTATCCGCGCGTGGTCGACGAGAACGGCCGCCCGCTCGATTCGCCGTCGCCCTTCGCCACTGCCTCGCTCGACGCCGACACCAAGGCTTTTACCGCTTTCATGCGTCACCTCAAGACGGCCGACCCACAGCGCACCGTGCTGATGGTCCAGGTGGAGAATGAGCCCGGCACCGGGAGCAATCTTCGCGATCACTCCCCGGCCGCTCAGAAGCTCTTCGAAGGCCCGGTTCCGGCCGGCGTTCTCAAGGCCATGAACGTCGAATCCAGCGCGCCTTCCCCTAACTGGCGGGACGTGTTCGGCGCCGACGCCGAGGTCTGCTTCCACAACTGGGCCGTGGCTAAGTACATTGGGCAAGTGGCCGCCGCCGGCAAAGCGGCCTACCCGCTCCCCCTCTACGTCAACGCCGCGCCGGGAACACACCGCTGTGCCGTGTTGGGCGGCGCCGTCAAGCCGGAAAGCTACCAAAACGGTGCGCCTTCCGGCAACGTCATTCCGATCTGGAAAGCCGCCGCGCCCGCGCTCGACATGGTCTCACCCGACAACTACGCTCCGGAAGCCGCGGGCTACCTCAAGACGCCCGATCTCTATCATCGCGACGACAACCCGCTGTATATCCCCGAAACCGGTGGCAGTCCGCGGTTTTTCTTTTTTGCACTCGGCCACGAGGCCATTGGCTTCTCGCCGTTCGGCTTGGACTTCACCAGAATCAAGACGTTCAGGGTGTCGCGGACATGCACAAGCGATCCGTTGTTCAGTACCGCCATGTTTCCTTCCGGGCGGAGAATCCGGTGGGCCGCATCACGTCTACATCGATGCGCGAGATATCGGTCTGCGTGAAGCTCAGGTTTGTGCGGGCCGATTCACCGGGCGCGAGAACCTCCAGCGGCACCGTCAACTGCTCCACCGGGGTCGCTCCGAAGCCGTATGCGATGCCGCGTACAACGTAGCCGCGAAGATGGCAGGAAGGAACGGAGCCGCGGGCGGTCACATCCACGCGTAAGCCGGCAGGTTTCCCGGCGACGCGCAGCGATTCAATAGGCGAGGATTCGTCCCTGAGCACCTCCCAGGACGGCTTCCTTGCGCCGAGCGCGTCCACTACGCCATGAACCCGTTGCCGCAGCGCGCCGGTGCCGCGGTCGCCGATGTGCGTGCGGTAGTCGTTGTAGTCGAAGAAAATCAGGCCGGCGACGAAGGGGCGCTCTCGGAACACACGATCGTGCTCCCGCAGGACATCGATCCGCTTCGCGTCGCCTTCCGGCCGGTCTGCCGTGCACGCGCAATAGCCGTATTCCGAGATCACGATCGCCTTGCCAGGAAAGGCGCGATGGATGTCGTCGAGATGGCGCGCCATGTCCGCGGGCGTTCCGCTGCTCCAGCTCTCGTAGTACTCGTTCCACATGACGTAGTCCATCAGGCCGGCCACGTCCTTCTCGGGGGTCTGATGCAGAGAATTGGATGCGTAGCTGACCAGCCGGCGGGGATCGAGGCGCTTCGCCTCTTCGTACATCCTCTTCGCGAATGCGTAGGCCGGCGGATTCTGTCCGTTGATCTCATTGCAGACACCCCACGAGAAAATACAAGGATGATTGCGGTCGCGCTCGATCATCTCGCGAAGCTGATCGAGGCCATTGTTCATGATTTCGGGAGCAGGGTCCGGGCCCATGCCGGCGAAGGTCTTCGCGCCCCAGGTGGGCACTTCGGTTTGGATCAGGATTCCGTGGCGGTCGCACCAGTCGAGCACACGCCGGTCCTGTGGCCAATGCACACGGCTGTAGACGCAGTTGAGTTCCTTCATGTCCGCGTGGTCGTGTGCGATCCATTCGCCGGGTTCGGCCATACCAAACCCGGGGTTGCTACCGGCCATGCGCTCGACACCCATCAGGCGCACTCGCTCCCCGTTTAGAAGGAACCCGTCGGGTCGAGCCTCGATTCCGCGAATGCCAAAGACGGTTTGGAGGGAGTGGCCGTTCGACAGTTCGACGTTCAGGCGATACAGGTTCGGATGATCGAAGTGCCAGAACTGCGCGCCTTCGATGTGGGTAACGGGAAAACTGATCGTCCGGCGTTCGCCGGGCGCAAGCTGAAGAGGCAACGCGGGCGTTGAGACGACAGTGGAACCGGTGTCGTCTCCCGCCACACGAAATGAAACGCTCCCCTCGAACCCTGCCGCAGAGCTGTTGCGGACAGTCGCCGATACCTCAATATCGGCTCTATTCGAGGTCAGGATCGGTTCAGCATCGACGCGGAGGCTTTCGACGAACGTCCGCGGCGTAACGAGCAGGCTGACGGGCCGGTAGATGCCTCCGTCGTGTGCCCAATCGCTGGAGGGTCCTCGCGGAAGCATCGATTCGTTGAAGGCGTTATCCACGCGAACCACCAGCGTGTTCACGGCTCCGGGGCGCAGGTAAGGACGCAGATCCAGCACGAAGGCCGTGTATCCTTTGCCGACGTGGCGTCCCACTTCCGACCCGTTCAACCACACCGAAGCAGTATGAAAGACGGCTTCGAACTCCACGCGAACCGCGCGATCGGCCCAATTGCTGGGCGCATCAAAATTCCGCCGATACCAGGCCGCACCTCGGTACTCCGTGTTTTCTGGCTCGATCTGCCATGTATGGGGCACCGTGACGGTTCGCCATCCCTCCGTCACATGCTCCAGCCGGAGCCAGCCCTCTGATGCGCCGGAGTTCTGCGGATCCAGTCGGAACAGCCATGTCCCGTCCAACGAAATGCGCTCGTCGCAGCCGGTCGACACCGGGGTCGCTGCGAGACTGACCGGCGCAGCAAGAATTCTGGCGATGGGCAATATAGAGCAAAGCTCCAGGAGTGTTCGTCGGCTGGGCATTGGTGTTTAGTGGAACTCCGATGTAGTGTGTACGTTAACGGCATAACAGCAGATCACAATTGAGAGATCCTGTCAATCACGAGAATCGAATCCGCAGAGCGTTTGGGCGTGTCCATGCCAGATCGGCTCGTTGGAAGTGTCGCTCTGCCAGAACCCGCGGCTCACGAGCCAGTGTCTGGCCGCTCGGAGTGTCAGTGGCGGCGATTCGGAATCCCCTGCGATGGAGGCTTCGGCGGGCACCACCACGCAGTGCATATGCTCGTCGGCGGGGCTGTGACGGCGTTTTTCACCTCCGCAATTTATGATGATGATTTCCGGAGCGACGGCCGGGAAATTTGCGGGCAGGGCCGCCGCACCTGTCCCAACGAATCCCGTGAGCCCTAAGCCCCAACCTGATGGGCCACCGAGATCGCGTGTTTCAACCGGTCCCAGTTGGTGTCGGCTCCCACGGTGCAGTCGGCACCGAGGATGAACGGACGTGGGGAGTTCTTCACGACCTGCCGGATTTCAGCTTCAACCTGGGCGGGCGTTCCCGTACTGATGATGCCGTGGCGGTCCAGTCCCCCCATAAAGGGCCGTCTAAACAGCTTCGTGATTTCCTGCCCAGAAATCTGGCGGTCCGAGAGCTTCACGTTGCAGTTGACGACGTGGCCGGGGTAGTCGCAAACGACGTCGTAGTTGGCGTAGGGCGCCACGTAGTCGCAGACGTGGAGGATGTTAAAGCGGCAGGCGGTCGCGATTTCCTTCATCGAGACAAGGTCGAAGGGCTTCACATATTTGCTGAAGATGGCGGGGTTGCTGAAGCGCCTCGCTTCGGAGCCCTGGGTGGAGGTGTAAAACCCGTCGACGCCCTCTTTGATGCAGGCGCGCACGAACAGGAGTTGGCTTTCGGTGAGGATTTCGAGGCCCTTCTTCACTGCTTCCGGGTTCTCCTCCAGGTGCTGCAGAAGCACGGGCGCGGTCGCGCACTGGCCTGCGCACATGAACGGCGAATAGAGGGTCATCAGGATGAGCGAGTTCTTCTTCTCGGCCTTGACCAGTTCCCGGACAGTCTCGAGGAGCGGTTCGTAAAAGTCGAGCCGCGCGAGCTTAAGCTTCGACCAGTCGGCCGGTTTCTGCAGGAACTCCTGGCGCGAGTATGTTTGCTCGAACTGGATTTTGAGGAAATCCATGTCGGTGTGGCGGAAAAACTCCAGGTGGCGCGTGGCGGCCGCGGAACCAGCCTTGTAATCGTTGCCGAAGTGGAGGAAGAAAGCAGCGGGGGTGTAGTTGGGGGTGCTCTGGCCGGCGAGCCACCCAAGCATGCGTTCACGTTTGTTGGCTGGGGCGGGAGCGGCGAAGGAGGTTCGGATCAGGCCCGCGGCAGCGGAGAGACTGAGGAACGTACGTCGGTTCATGTATGTAGGATACAAGGTGCTGGGGGGCAGGCGGGGCTCCAGCTCACGGGGAGCTTCACGCTCGACAAGGTTCCCGCCGCCATCGCCCAGCAGGTGCAGGAAACGCTGGAGGAGTGAGACCTTGGCCACCCACTCGCGCGGTAGCATTGCCGTGACGTCACCAATGCTGCCCACGTCCGACGAGCAGATCCGGTCAGCGGCAGATACGCAGGTACTTCAGCGGAACACGGGAAGACAGGCTGCCGTTCTGAATATTGTCCGCCGGGCACGGGCCACCTTGGGTGATTCTCTGGCCGCCATGAGCAACGGGCCTGTATGGAAGCGGTTTGTCCGGGACGTTGCCGAGGTGGTACGGACCATGCCGCTGTGGAAACTCCAGAACGTTGGGCGCGAGCACCTGGAATTCCTGTACGCCAACACGGGTGCCGGCAATACCATCACACTTCGGCTCACCCAATCCTCGATCGAGCACCCGATTTCCGATGCGCAGCCGGCTGCCCTGAAGAGACCGGGCCTCCGATCATGGCGATCAACGAGCACCGTAGTACGATCCAATACTCAAGGAATCGCGGGCAACTTGACCGGCTTGCCGCCATCCTTCATGCTGCGCAGGGCGGCGTCCATGAAAGCAAATATCTCGAGTGTTTCCTCGTGCGGGACAGGAGGTTCTCCGGTGCTAAAGAATTTGACGATTTCCGCCACCAGTGCGGGATATCCCACCGATTTCAAGGGCGGGCTCTGCAAGACCACCTGATTGGGGCGAAACACCACGCCGCCATACCCGCCATAAGGCCGAAGAGTCCGCACGGTTCCCGTTCGGCCGCCGCTCCACTTACCGGTGATGATATCGCCGTCCGCGGTGTAAACGCGCGTCACCTCCTCGCAACCGGGCCCCAGCAATGCATAGAGCATTTCGATGGGATGGATGGCGTACCAAGAGAGGTCCAGGTGGTGGTGTTCCTCAAGCGGGCCGGGACCCCAGGTGAATACGGCCTGCGCGTCCGGGGATTTCAGGGTGGCTACCACGTTGCTGTATCGCAGACTGGAACTGCTGAACCACGGCACGCCAGCCGCCGCAGCCAGCCGATCGATCTCGCGCGCATCCTCCAGGGTGGCAGCCAGAGGTTTGTCGATGAACATCGGCTTGTGCGCGGCCAGGACCAGTTTCGCCTGCTCCAGGTGTACCCGGCCATCCACGCTCAGCAGCAGGATGGCGTCCACCTTGCCGCACAGCGTGGGAATGTCGGACACGATCTCCACACCCCACTTGGTCTGCAGATCCCGGGCGTAACCTTCGACGCGCGTGTAGCTTTGAGAGATGTCCGGGCTGCCACCTTTGTAGGCAGCCACCACCCGGGCGCCCGCAACGTGATCTCCTACCGCGGGATCGTTGAGCAACTGGGTGAAGGCGGTGGCGTGGGAGGTATCGGTCCCGATGATCCCCAACCTTAGCTCGGCGCTGGCTCCCGGCAGACAGGCGCCCACAAGCAGAGTCGCAACCAGGTTGATTTCACGCATTGTTCATACCTAAGAACATCATAGTCGGCCCAGACCTGGCGCCTAGGCCTCAACGGATCGAGGCCGACTTCAGAACAAACTTCCGCCCGGCGCCTTTGGTAACACCCGCGGCCTGTCGGTCCATCAGGTACCGTGTTTGCCGGGCACTAACGGCTCTTTGCGGCTACTCCAAGCCCGCCGGGGTTTGGCCCGCGTTGCGCGACGCCTGGCCCGCGTTCGCTCCGGTGGCGACGGCTTGGTGTATGGGCCAGAGCCGTCGTGTCTTGGGCAGGGCGGGCAGGAATCGCGGCCAGAAGCAGAAAAGCCCGCCGCGGGCGTGCCTGAGCGCGAATCCGGCTTGGGATCTCAGCGTCGCAGTCGGTGGCCTGGGGACATAGCTGGCGACATGGGGCGACGGATCGGTTGTCAGCGATCATGCCCCGTGATATCTTCAGATTCGGACGAAAACATCCTGAAAGCGAGGGCACGGCTAATGTACCGTAACGTATACGTTTTTTACTTTCTCCTACTGACTCTTGCCGGATTGGGCGGTTGCTCCAGCGGGCCATCGGCCAAAGAATCCAAGAAAGCCGGGACCGTGCTAGACAAAATCCAGGGAAAGGCCGAACAAGTTCCGGCGGAATCGACCGCGACCGATGCCGCTCTGAACGCGGGTGGGCCTTCCGTGTACCTTTCCGATGGCCTGCGTCGCTACCGCCTGTTCTTCAAGACGGCCTTACCGGTAGAACCCGGGAAGGAGTATATTGCCGAGGGCATCTATGCGCAAAAGGCCATCGACGAGATTGGCGATCCCGACCAGGGCAAGAACGGCTATCCACTCCAACCAAGCTGCGACCGGGTTGTCAGGACGGCCTGGCCCGGGGAGGCCTTCGATGCGACGGATTCGCAAGTCTCGGTCTTGTGCACCAGGGTGAAACGCTATCCCGCCAGGCCCGTATTCCTGGTGACGAGGCTACTGCCCGTTACATCCAAGGAGAGCGGCGCCGCGGAACCGAAAAAGAACGCCGAGGCTGAGGACATCCGGGAAGTCCCTGTAGCGGCAGATAAACAACGCGCTCTTCTGATTGAGGGTCCGACCGTACTAACCGCGCCCCTTTGGGCGCCCGAGGGGGGAACGGTTCGTTGCAAACTCGTCATCGACAAGGAAGGGAAAATTTCGGAGCTCGAAACCGGCGTGCAACTCTGTGAGAGTGTGCCGTGGTCTCAGTTCCGTTATAAGCCCACGGCCAAGGGCGGCCACCCCGTCAAAGTGGAAACCGAAGTGGAAGTGCGCTTCGAACCGCGAAAGTAAAAGCCTCGATGTACCGGTCCTAATCCTCGCGCCCCTGGATCTCGGCGGTCGGGAACCTCGCGCGTTCCCCCGGCACCCAAGAGGAGAATGCAGAGCGGCAGCGGTTCGTCCCGGAGAGGCGCAAGGACGGCATAGGGGACCGGCGCGGGGAGGTGTTGTGAGGGAATATCTCGCAGCGTGACGGAGGACGGCATCGGCGCTCTCTTTGGAATAGCGCGGGACGGTTGAGTTCTCACCCAACGCCAGAACGATTGGAAGGGCCGTCTGCGCACACGTGAATTTCGGACTGAACGCCAACTATAGTAGTTTCATCAACCGAGGATTTCTTTCCAGTCCATCTGCGCGGCTGCCGCCTGCCCGATCTGGAGCAACACTGGCACCGATGAGAGGTCCGTTTCATCGATGCTCGATGGGAGCGCCGGGTTGAATTTCTGGAAACTACAAGTGGGATATACCCGCACAACATCCTGGTCGGCCAGATCTTCCGCCGAGTCCACCAGTGTTGACGTGGCAAACTCAATGGTGGCAATGAGTCCTTTTGGTGCAGGCATCGCGGTTGGGGGCGCGTAGTACCCGGTCCCAAGCGAGATGATTCTCGTGGTGGACGGCTCGAATGAATCGTACTCGAACATCTGAATGGCCATCCGATACACCGGGTTGGCGAAACCAGCCGCGCCACCGTCGGACATTTGCAGGGTTTGTTGACCAACGACTACCGGCCAGAAGTTGAAGTAGGTCGGCGCCGCCGAGGAAGCCACGACGGCATCGACAAGTGAGCATGCACCAGTCACACCGCTATTCTTGGCGTTGTCCTTGCAGAAGAACCACGAGTGGCCACCAGCATCGCATGCGATGATCAGCACTCCGGTCGGGCAGTCGTTGATGGTCCAACCCGCATTAGGTCCAAGCGCGGCTTTCAGGCACTCCGCTAGCGTATGCGGATCATATATGTATCCCTCCACCACCCGCTTCGGCCACGCGAGCTCCGGCGCCTGAGGGCTAAACACCTTCTTCGCGTCCTCACCAGTGTAGAACGTGAGCGCGGTTGTCATTGGAACACCGGCCTGGATCAGAGCGCAGAGGTCGGATCCTGTGGATGTGCCGGCGACGTAAGAGAAACAGTCGCGGACGTTCTTGCCCGTTTGCTGTTCGAGCGCGATCAGCATACAGCATGGGATGATCCCGCGGATGCCACCACCTGAGATGGATAGAGCGTTGTTCATGAAGTTATGGTACTTGCGAAACATGCTGTCGTGCTCGCGTGAAGCGGTGCCGGGTATCGTTCAGGGACTCGGAAGGCGACCGCTTTCCGACAATGCTTTATGAGAATATGAAAGAGTTTTTTGTTGGTGATTTCAGGGAGATTACGATGACGGATTTTTGGCCGACCGTGCGGTACACCTTTCGGATACTCGGTCGCAGTCCCGGCTTCACCGCCGCCGCCGTGCTCTCTTTGGCGTTAGGTATTGGCGCCAACACAGCCATTTTTACCCTGGTGAATGCGTTACTCCTACGTGAACTGCCTGTACAGCAACCCGAACGCCTGGCTCAGCTCTCGGTGGTCCGCCGGGGAGACAATATTCCCTTCTCATACCCCATGTTTCGGGAAATCGAGCGCGGGCAGCGCGTCTTTTCCGGTCTGATCGGGTGGAGCCCCGGATCCAGGTCAAACGTGGAAATCAATGGCGCGCTCTCGCAGGCCGCCGTAAGCTCGGTCACGGGAAACTATTACTCCGAACTCGGGACACTTCCTCTCATCGGACGGCTCATTACGCCCGCCGATGCCCGTGAGGGCATGTTGTCTCCGGTCGCGGTGCTCGGATACGAGTTCTGGCAGCGGCGCTTCGGCGGAACCTCGGATACGGTCGGGAAACAGATCCACATCGAAGGACAGAGCTACACGATCATCGGCGTGACTCGCAAGTGGTTTTCGGGGATGACGACGGGCCAGGCGCCCGAGGTAACGGTTCCGATGAGGAGCAGCGAGAACCGGGCACTGCTCTGGGTGTTTATCACTGGCCGGTTGAAGCAGGATATCACAATCGAACAGGCTCGGGCGCAACTCAAGTCATTTTGGCCGGCGGTGCTCCTTGCGACGGTTTCGACCGATGCTCCCGGACTACGACGGCAGACGTTCTTCTCGATGGGACTGGACGTCGCGCCTGGTGCGACGGGCGTAGCTCGCGAACTGCGTGCTGCATTCACGCGGCCGCTCTACGTACTCCTCGGTATTGTCGGGCTGATCCTGATGGTCGCGTGCGTGAACCTGGCGAACTTAATGTTGGCGCGCGCCGCGGCGCGCAGTCATGAGACGAGCGTGCGCGTTGCCCTCGGCGCAAGCCGCTGGGCGATCACCCGGCAGCTTCTCACGGAGAGTTTGGCTCTATCGACCTCTGGAGCGGTCCTGGGCCTTGCTTTTGCCGGTTTCGGGAGCCGCCTGCTCGTCAGACTCTTGGCGGGAGGTCCCCTCACGCCGATAACGCTCGACCTACGGCCCGATTGGCGCGTACTCTCGCTCACGGCGGCTATTGCGATCGTGACCGGGGTCCTCTTTGGCTTCGTTCCGGCGTGGCGTGCGGCGCATGAAGACCCTGCTTTCGCTATACGAGCCAACTCGCGCGGTCTGGCGGGTACGGGTAGATGGGCTCGCGCGCTAATGGTGGCGCAAGTTGCACTGTCTATCGTGCTATTGCTGAGCGCCGGACTTTTGGTGCGGAGCTTCCGGAATCTGTGTGTGATCGACCTCGGCTTCGACGCACGGGTCCTCCAGGTTAGGCTTTCTCCCAGGCCGGGTGGGTACGGCGCGTTGAACGTGAACGAGTATCACCGGCAGCTCATCGATAGCGTCTCTGCTCTACCGGGCGTGCTGTCAGTAGGGTTCTCAGACTTCGCAGGAGCTGGGCAGAGAGAATGGACTGAAGCGGTATCGGCGACTTCAGTGGCATCGAGCCCCGATGGCGGCATCATGAGCTCATCCGTTATGGTCTCGCCAGGTTTTCTGCGGACGCTTGGGATCGGACTGACTCTCGGGCGCGATTTCGATTGGACCGACGATGCGTTGCATCCGCCTGTCGCGATCGTCAGCAGCGGTCTTGCGGAACGGCTTTTCCCAGCGGGCAGCGCCATCGGCCAGGCGATTCGTTTCGGCTTCATGCCTGAGTTTCAAGAATTCAAGATTATTGGCATCGCCAAGACGGCCCGCCTTTTCGATCTGAGGGATCGAAATCAGCACGTCGTTTATATTCCATATTTTCAACATCCCGGATGGGCCGCGCAGGGCAGTGTCTTTCTACGCACCCATCAGGCTCCCGAGGCGATGGCCAGGACTGCAGGACACGAGATCGAAGCGTTTGGACACGAATACCCGTTGCAGGCGCAGACGGTTGAAGAAGAGGCCAACCAAAGTCTGGCGCGGGATCGCGCCGTTGCCATGATCTCGGGATTCTTCGGGGTGCTAGCGTTATTGTTGGCCTTGATCGGGTTATACGGGCTGGCATCCTATAGCGTTGCGCAACGTACCCGGGAGATCGGAATTCGAACGGCACTCGGTGCGGGACCAGCGGGCGTGCGTTGGGGTGTGCTGCGCGATGAGCTGACGCTGGCGCTTGCGGGGATAGCACTCGGAATCCCGTTTGCGCTGGGGGCGAGCCGCCTGGTCGCGAGCCTGCTTTTCGGAGTCTCGGCGAACGACCTGCCAACGCTTCTGGCCGTGTCGCTGTTACTTCTCGCCGCGGCCCTGTTGGCCGGCTATCTGCCGGCGAGACGCGCATCGCACATTGACCCGATGGTCGCATTGCGGGCAGAATAGGAGGCTACCCGACGTGTCCGAGACCCATCGAGTCAGATGAGCGAGAAGTCGCCAAACCATAGAATGACCCGCCCTGGCCGCGTTAAGACCCGATATCGGTAGGGTTTTGTCGACTGTTGGGCAGGCTCCGAGTGCCTCGTCATCCGACCGGAGGTGCTTGGAGCAACCTCGCGGGGCAGGGTTCCGGCAGCCGCGCCGAAAAAGGAAGCCAAACCCAGCAAGAAGGCCGCCAAGCGCAAGGACGATCCTGGCGGGCGATGTGCTTTCTTCACTAATTTAATTCAGATCACTGGATGGTGGCCGTCTTGATGTAATCGAGCCTGGGAAACTTGGCAAGGTATGTGTTGCCCTGCGTGGTGATGGCACCCTGATCCGGGAGTTCGCGATACTCCGGATTGATCCGGTCGACGATCTCCATTCCCGAAACCACTTGCCCCAGCGGTGCGAATCCCTGCCCATCGAGAGATTGCGAGTTGTTCCCCAAATTGATGAAAAGTTGCGTAGTGCGCGTGTTAGGCCCCGCGGTGGCATACACCAGCGTGCCGCGCGTATTGTGTTGTTTCACCGGATCGTCGTTCAAATTGGCGTTCAGATAGCGGGCGGTCATGGCAGGAGCGGCGGCCAGGCCGAATTGCACCACGAAGTTCGGCACCACCCGGAAGAACCGCGCACCGTTGAAATAGCCTGCCTGAACCAGCTTGGACAGATGGGCCACTCCGACAGGCGCCCAGTCGCGATGTAATTCCACTACTACGGGCCCCTTGGAAGTCTCGAAGTCCACCTTGAAGACCGCCGGCGGCTGCGCGTTCTTGGTCGCGGGCGGCAGGGCGGCAGGCTCGCGCGGGGGCGCGGGCGCCGGAGCCACCTCTGGCTGGGCCTCCTGTTTCGGTGTTTCTGACGTCGCTTTCTGCGGGGCCGGAGAAGAGCATCCCCAAGTCGCCAGGCACACGGCCGCAGTCAGTGTCATGCAGAACTTTTTTCGCATCGTTTCCAGTATGCCATGCTAGCTCTTTCGGTGGCTCCAGCCGGCATGGCCTCCATGGCCCGGGGCTGTTTACTCATGGGAAACAATCCGCGCCCGTGTCTCAAAACCGGTAGGTTTTGAGAATACTGGCGGGGCCCGTAGAATCAGGGGCTCCGCCGTGCGGCGACGGCGCGGTCGCGGCAAATCGGGGTCACTTTTCTTCAGCCCGTCGGAAAGCAGTAGACTTTGTTGCTATGATTGGCAAACCTGAGGACTCCGCTCCCTTCATCGGGGCCTGGACCCTGATCTCCTATGAGCTGTTGCTGGCTTCGGGAGTAGTGGAGAAGCCTATGGGCGATCATCCCCTCGGCCGCATTCTGTATCTGGATAGCGGGCAGATGTCGGCGCAAGTGGTGGCGTCAGGGCTCGATCCGCTGGCCAATGCGGACCCACGGGAGGCTACGCCAGAAGAAGCCGGCAGCGCCTGGCTCAACTACGTTGGATACTGGGGTAGCTTCACGGTGGACGCCGACGCTGGAGTAGTGATCCACGCCGTCGATGGAGCTTGGTTCCCCAACTGGATCGGCCAGAGACAAGTTCGCCAGTATCGTTTTTCGGCGAACACGCTCACGCTGGAAGCCGACTCGCCCGACTGGCACGCCACGCTGATTTGGCGCCGGATCGAGTGAACTGCGGTCGGCTAAAGGCACCAGCTACCCAGGCCCCCGTTCCCGACAGGACAAACTGTCTGGTCATTCGCCAACTTAGGGGAGTATGCTGTATCCGTGGCGGCCGCGTTGAAAACCGCCTTCGCCCACAAGGCGCACTTCGCAGGATCGAGGATGGCGGCTGGGTGATGCTGATTCCGATCCGGGAGTCCAAAATGCAAGTTCTGTCTGAGACTGCAATGATTCGTTACGCCATTCCTCTGCTCATCGCGGCTTTCTCACTGGCTGGGGAACCGCCAGCCAACGCCGTCACTTGCGAAAGCCTGGCCCAGTTGAAGTTGCCACACACCACCATTACAGCCGCCGAACTGGTTCCCGCCGGGACATTCACACCTCCATCCGGGGCGCCGATCCGAAACCTGCCTGCATTTTGCCGAGTGTCGGCCACGTTGGCACCCACCGCCGATTCCGATATCCGAATCGAGCTCTGGATGCCCGAATCCGGCTGGAACTCGCGGTTCGAGGGTACCGGGAATGGTGGTTTCGCGGGCGGCCTCGCCTGGAACACTTTAGCCGCAGAACTCCGCCGTGGTTTCGCGGTCGCCAATACCGATATGGGAATGCGTCCTCCCGCCGGCTCCGATGCCAGCGCCTTTGTCGGTCATCCCGAGAAATGGGCGGACTGGGGCTACCGCGCTACGCACGAGATGACCGCGGCCGCGAAGCTTTTCATCAAGGCTTATTACGAGACCGCGCCCAAGTATTCCTACTTTTCGGGGTGCTCGACCGGAGGCGAACAGGCGCTGATGGAAGCGCAGCGTTTCCCGGATGATTACGACGGCATCCTCGGTGGCGCTGCCGCCAACAACCGCACCGGCGTTCATACCAGCATTCTGTGGGATTACGTGGTGACTCAGCGCGAGCCGGCCGACTATATTCCACTCTTAAAGCTGGCGCTGCTGGCTTCCGCTGTGCTCGCGGCGTGTGACGCGGCCGACGGGATCAGGGATGGCCTTATCACCGACCCACGCCAGTGCCATTTCGATCCGGCGACCATCGGATGCAAGGGCGCGGATGCCGACACCTGCCTGACCGCGGCTCAGGTCCAAACCGCGCAACGAGTCTATGCCGGCCCTAAGAACCCACGCACGAAGGAACAAATCTATCCCGGCGTGCCGCCCGGCAGCGAACTCGATTGGAACCGCTTCGGTCCCCCTTCCGGCAAGACTGCGCCACCGCCCTTTGAAGCCATCTTCAAGTGGAGCATGGGCGCGGATTGGAATTGGCGGACTTTCGACTTCGATCGGAACTATACCGACATGGTCAGCAAGCTGGGTCCCGCGGTGAATGCACTGAATCCCGATCTCAGCATGTTTCAATCGCGTGGGCACAAACTGATCGTGTACCATGGCTGGGCCGACTGGCTAGTGCCGCCGGGCGAGGCGATCAACTATCGCGAAGCTGTGCTGGCGCGCCGACAGCGCGATGCCGGCGCCAAGGCGACGCCTGCTGCCGTGCAGCGGGAGACCGATCAGTTCTACCGCTTGTTCATGATTCCGGGCATGGCGCATTGCGGCGGGGGCCCGGGACTGACCAGCTTCAGCGGGATGGACCCACTTGTGAAATGGGTGGAGCACGGAATCGCACCGGACTCGGTCGTCGTCAGTGGCGAACCGGGGGGCGTTGCCGTGCAACGTCCCGTGTGCCCGTATCCGCAAGTAGCTCGGTACCGGGGCTACGGAGAAATGAACGAGGCCGCCAGTTTCATCTGTGCCGACTCCGTCGCGAAAAAGTAGGCACACGAAAAACCGGGGGGATGCGATCCTGGAAGGCAGTCCTCCAAATACGCCAAACATCCCATGCGTTCGTGGCCCGATACCTACCATTATCGGCAGGTATCCTTCGTTCACGGGGCTGCTCGCTGCTGCCGTCTCAAGAAGGTTTAACGGAACTGAATCTCAGGCTTTGCCGCGGACGCCTACTTCGTCGAGGTGGGCCCGTAGGTCCGCCGGGTCCTGGTAAACGCGGTATGCGCCGGCACGTTCCAGTTCCTCCTGGCCGTAACCGCCGGACATCAGTCCTACGCCAATCGCGCGCGCCCGCCTTGCCGCCAGTAGGTCCCAGATGCTGTCGCCCACCACCACCGAGTGTTCAATCGGCACGCCCACCCGATCAGCGGCCGCCAGGAACAGGTCCGGATCTGGCTTGGCATGGACCACCTGGTCGCGGGTGACCACCGGCACATCCGGCCCCACTCCAAGGGCCTTCAGCGTGGGGCCCGCGCTTTCGATTCGCCCGCTCGTGGCGATCGCATGCGGGACCCCGGTTTCCGCCAGGTAGGCTAGCAGTTCGCGCGCGCCGGGCAGGGGCCGCACCTGCGATGCATACTGGCGGAAGGCTTCCGCGTGGAACTGCTGGATGCGCGCTCCGTCCTCCGCGGTCAGGTTATGGCCGATTTCGCGCGCGAGCGCATTCACCATCAACCCGCCGCTCATTCCGATCCGCCGGTGGATCAGCCAGACCGCGAGCGGCAGCCCCGCACGCTCCAGGGCATCGCGCCAGGCGAGCACGTGCTGGTACACGCTGTCCACCAGCGTGCCGTCGAGATCGAAGAGCAGGGCTGTGGTGCCAAATCCGTTGGATGCTTGCGGCATGAGAACCTCTTATGACATTGTGGCGCAGCCTGCGGCACGAACACCCCTACCCACAGCTATTACGCACTGAAACACTATTTCCGAAGCACGTAGCACGCGCGAAAACACGGGCGTTCCCCGTTCCACGCCCAGGCGGCGGTCGCGATTTCGTGAAAGAATCTAATCTGTGAAGTTAATCTGCCTGACTCTGATCTTCTCGGCGAACGTGGTTCTCCTCGCCGCGGGTCCCGCTATTAAGTGTGAAGCACTCGCCGCTAAGCCCTTCGGCGATGACGTAATCATTGCCTCTGCCACGCTCGTACCCGCCAAAGGCAATCTGCCCGAACACTGCGACGTCCGCGGTACCATCTGGCCCGAAGCCGGTTTCGCCATCAAGCTACCCACCGAATGGAACGACCGCTTTCAGATGGTCGGCAACGGAGGCACCGCCGGTACTATTAGTCTCGGCCCGGTAGACAACGCCGTGCGCAAGGGCTTTGCCGCCTCCTCTACAAACACCGGCCACGACGCCGCAAGAGAACCTCTCGCCACCTTTGCTTACGTTACGCCCGAGAATCCCAACGGCCACCGCAAATTCATCGACTTCGCCTACCTCTCGGTCCACGAAACCGCCGTGCTCTCCAAACGCGTCATAGAAGCCTACTATGGTGCCGGACCGAAATACTCCTACTGGGTTGGATGCTCCACCGGCGGTCGCCAGGGCCTCCAGGAAGCCCAGCGCTACCCGGACGATTTCGACGGTCTCGTGATCGGAGCCCCCGGTGTCTCGCTCACCGGCAACGTCACGCGCCGCCTCTGGATAGGGCAGTCCCAGGTGGGCGGCGGCGCGATCCCGGCCGAAAAGCTTCCATTGCTCACGAAGGCCATCTACGAGAAGTGCGACGCACTCGACGGCCTCAAAGACAGTCTCATCGACGATCCCCGTGCCTGCCCCTTCGACCCAGCGCACGACGTCGTTAAATGCGCCGGAGCCGATGGCCCTGACTGCTTCACGTCCGCGCAAATCGACGCCCTTAAGAAGATTTATGGCGGCCCGCGCGATTCCGGGGGCAAGCAGATTTTCCCCGGAGAGCTCGTAGGCAGCGAGCCCATGTGGCCCGACAACTTCATTCCCCCGAGCAGGACGGTTCTGCCGCGCTCCGAAAGCCAGATGAAGCTCGCCATGCTCCATCCGCCGCCCGGGCCGTCCTGGGACTACACCATGTTCAACTTCGACACGGACCCGCCAAAGGTTGCCGATGCCGCGGCCATACTTAACCCGCAAAATCCAGATCTCGCGCCTCTGAAGAAGCGTGGTGGGAAGATAGTGCAATACGCAGGCTGGGCCGATCAACAGGTAAACCCGCAACCTGGAATCGAGTATTACAGCATTGTAAGCAAGCGCTTCGGCGCAACCGAAACGCGCGACTTTTACCGCCTGTTCATGGTTCCGGGCATGTTCCACTGCAGCGGAGGCCCCGGCTGTGGCTCCGTCGACTGGCTTTCTGTCGTAATGGACTGGCTCGAGAAAGGCAAAGCCCCCGCGCAAATTGTCGGTGCGCATATCGAGAGTGGCAACATCACCCGCACCCGGCCGCTCTGCCCGTATCCACAAGTAGCTCGCTATCAGGGCGCGGGAAGCATCGACGAAGCCGCTAACTTCGCCTGTGTAGCCCCGTAAGCTGCGAGGCAGACGCTTCCACCCAATAGTTCTTAGGTTTTGTTCTGAACCCTGGATAGCAGCGGCTACTCTCCCGCGATGGGGCGGGAACGGGGCCTGTTTCCGGTGATCGCCGCGTCCAGTAGTGTTCCCAGGGCGTCGAAGCCAGGCTCGGGGCCGTGCCATTGTAATTCGTCCACGTTTTCAAATAGGGGGATGTCGGACCGTAGAGTCGCGAGCGTTCGGAACAGGAGTGCGCATTCGCGCTCGCTGCTAAGCGTTCGTGATAGGGCACTCGCGTTGGCAGCGTTCACGCCCCACTCGCGCCAGTCCGCCGGGATGGATTCGAGGTGGACGTACTTGGCGAGAACCGCAGCCGTCGACTTTGCTCCCCAGCCTGGTAATCCAGGGTAGCCGTCTGCCGCGTCGCCCACCAGTGCCAGGTAATCCGGAATCGACGCCGGCGAGACGCCGAACTTTTTAATGATGGCGGCCTCATCGAGCGTAACACGCGTCCGACGATTCAACTGGATAATCCGCGTGCCTCGCACGCATTGGGCGAGATCCTTGTCCGGCGTACAGATAATCACGTGTTCGACACGTGCATCCCGAGCCGCTGTCGCCGACGCGGCAGCCAGGGCGTCGTCCGCCTCGAACTCCACCATAGGCCAGACGACGATGCCGGCCGACGAGAGGACTTCTTCGAGTAGCTCGAACTGTGCCAGGAGGTCCGGTGCGATCCCTTCGCCGGTCTTATAGCCCGGCCATAGAGCATTACGGAAGGACTCGATGACGTGATCGGTCGCCACGGCAACGTGCGTGGCACCACCGCGAATCATGCCCAGGACCGACCCGAGCACGCCGCGGACCGCGGCCACCTCGCGACCGTCCCGATCCCGAGCGGACGGCAGGGCGTAGTAGTGCCGGAACAACTCGTATGTGCCGTCGATCAGGTGAACGTCCAGGCCGCAACTCCAAGACAACCTTACCGGATCGGCAGCATCTCGATCAACCGAGTGGATGGCCAACGGTTCGAGGTCCGCGGCGCGCCTATCGCCATTTGGGAGACGCTTGTGGCAGTCTGGGCAGTCGCAAGCCGAGATTGCGCCTTCGGCCAGGTGGAAGTCGGGGCCTCCACAGGCAGCGTTATGGCGTGATATCGTACGCTTCCGGCACAAGAGGCCGCATCCTGCAAATCACCCAACCCGCGGTTCGGGCGTTTCGCGGTGGCGATGGCTGGCTATCTTCGGCGCTGCCCTCCTTTCTTGGGAAGCTCCTGCCGGTTTGCAAAAATGCATTCGCCAGATGGCACAAGGTGTCACCCTGGAGCGAAATTCTTGGCGACCAGTGCTTCCTCCTGCCCACTGAAAAGCTCACGCCTGCTGGCTGGCGCACAGCGGTTCTATCTGGACAATCATCTGCATGAGCGCAGCCTCGCGCTCCGCGGCCGTGGCACCACTTCGCATCAATTTACGCCGCGACAGCTTGCGGGCCGCTACCGCAGCCTCCGTTCTCCGTGTTTTTTTACGTGTAAAGGATCAGGACTCCCCCGGAGCACTAAAACAAGTTGACTGCGTGAACAGCGGCGTTCATAAAGCCGTGCGAGTACGTCCGGCCCAGTAATCCCCACGCGTCGTCGCCCACAACTGCGGGCGTGTGATCGGAAACGATGGGTCCAATGTAACCGGCCTCCTTATAAGATCTCATCGCAAGCACCATATCGATGTCACCTTCATCGATGAAAACTTCGGTGTAGTTCGGCACGGTTCCCTGGACCGCCCGGAAATGCACCAGATTGATCTTCTTCTGTCCCGCGAAGTACTTGATTTCCTGCAACACGTCACAACCCATCTCGGTGAAGGTGCCTTGACAGAAGGTAATCCCGCTATGCGCGCTGGGCACTTCCTTGAGGAAGCGGCGCATATTATCGGGCGAGTGGAAAATGCGCGCGACGCCGCGCATAGTGGCCACGGGAGGATCACATGGATGCATGGACAATCGCACGTTGGCCTTCTCCGCCGCGGCCACGATGGGTTTGGTGAAATAGAGAAAACGTGACCACATCTCGCTTTCGCTGACTAACCCGATCTCGGGGAAAGGAGGCGAGTCTTTTACGCGGCCATAATCGAATCCCCGAAAGCCCGCGCCACCGCGGCCCGGTTTGCCGTAATAACCAACGCGACTATCCCAATAAAAATCCGGCCAGAATCGCCATTCCATCATCGGGATGCCAGCCTCGCCCACGGCCTGAATAGTCTTGCACACGTTTTCAATTTCCCGATCGCGCCCCGGCTTGCCCAGTCGCGCCTGCAAGTAGGTGTCGATGGGTATCATCATCGATTCCAGAGTCATCCCGGCGTCGACGCAATTCTGTTTGTGAGGCAGAATATCAGCGACAGTCCAGTAACCCTTGCGATCGTGATCTACATCGTCGGTGCCCTGATAAATCACCGTCGTGCAGCCAAGTTGTTTCAGCCACTTCAACGTCTGCGGCTTGGTGTCAGCGAGATTTTCCGATAGCCGGGGCATCCAGGCATCCGGCTTCCTCAGCCCGCTGCGCGGAGCAGCGTGCATCGCACACGCCGTCGCTGCCGCGCTGATCATCGTGCGTCTAGTCACTTTCATGGCAACACCTCTATGTCTTGTCTCTAGGGCATGATACGCGATCCATCCATGCCGCGTCCGGTGGTCCAATCGTCACCTGGGCGAATCGGGCTCGGCGGATACCTGAGCGCCGCGAAATCGTCAGATCCACAGGGTAGGCCGGCTGGGGTATTTCCAATGTCACGCTATTCCGGGCAACTGGGCGCGGCTGGAAGCGTTCCGCAACGCGGTGCAGCGTATCTGGTATCAGGCGCTTCGGCGTCGAAGTCAGCGCAGCCGCCTGACCTGGGAGCGTTTTCGGAAGGGCCTGGGCAGCCTGCTGCTGCCGCCGATCCAAATACTGCAACCTTACCCGAGCGTGCGTTTCGACGCCAAACACACCCACATCCGAGGTAGGAACCGTGTGCGTTAGTAGCGCCAGCACGGGTCTGTGCGGGGGGCAGCGGGTAACCGCTGTCCCTGCCGCGACCGCCACGGAGTGGGCCCAACTGGAGTACAGCGAGTTAGCGAATCCACTTTTGTGTCGCGCACCCTCCGGGCAGAATTGCCCGCCTCACGGGCTGGGGAAGCCCCAGCCTGCGCCGCGCGTCCTCAGCTTGAGGAAATGCGAAGTTGGGGTTGAGCGCCAGGGCGCGCCGCAACAGATCCTCGCCTTCTTTCACTCTTCCTCCCGCCAGCCCGATCACCCCGGCGTGGTACAGGAACATCGGCTCCGGGGTATTCTGCGCGGTCGCCCTGGCGCTTGCAGACTCGGCTTCTTTTTGTCTACCGCTTCGAAACAGCACCCAACTAAGAGCGTCGTAGGTATAAACGTCTTTTCGTGTCTCCACCTCTCCAAAGGCAAGGGCGAGCGCGCGGTTGCCCTTTTCGCCGTTTGCCACCCCCAATTTATCGATTGCATCGAGCAGTTCTCTCTGCTGAGCCGCCTCGCCCGGCTGGCCGAGTTCGGCATACAGCGTTGCGAGCGCCGCGGCGTAGTCGGGAAGCGGAATGACCGCCTGGGCCTTGTGAAAATGCTCGACTGCCAGTTGGTAATCGCCGGCCGCCGCATAGAACCGGCCCAGCGCGGCATTGGCGCGGTGGTAGCCGGGCAAAGTCTCGAGCGCCCGATGGTAGGCGGTGTGCGCATCCTGGACGTGACCGGTCTTGAAGAGCATGTCTCCAAATTCCACCAGACACCAGGCCAGGTTTTCGGCGATCGGGCTGCCGGCTTCCGCCGCGAGGGCCATCCAGGCAAGCGCTTCCGTGCTTTGGCCAGTGACAAAGCGATGATAGGCAATACGGTTGTAACTTGTCAGGTTGGGGCTGGCCTCCAGCATCCGCCGATAGGCTTTCTCCGCCGCGGGGTACTGCCCCATCTCCATGAGGGAATCGCCTAACATCCCGAGGCTGCCCGTATCGCTGGGATTGCGTTCGATCAGGCCTTCGGCAATCTGTGCGGCTTTGGGAAAATTGTGACGGTGGGTTTCGATTTCGGCGCTGAGCCGCAGCCCGTCGTAGCTCGTTGAATCGGCCGCAAGCATCGCACCGACCAAAGCCGATGCCCGATTCAAGTAAGCGAAATCGGTGGTTTCGCGCAACTTTTGGATGAAGGCCGCGGCGAGGCCGGCCGCGATTCTCGGATCGGCTGGAGACTGGGCCAGGAGCTTCTCATAAGCCGCGATGCGCTGGTCGGCATTGAGGCGGGCGGTATGCACTTCGCGATACCGTTCCACGGCGCTTTCCTGGTGCTGGGCAAACGCGCGCACAGCCGCTACGCCGAGGATGGAATACAGCAGGATGGAGGGTTTCCGCATCATGGCACTTTTCGACTCCTTTACGATAAGAAACTTATCGGCCGCAGCCACCCGGCGGAAACCGCCGTGATCGGGTACGAAGTCGAATGGTACGCGCGCTGACATCAGATCGATGGCTCCTTCGATGTCGCCGTGCAGTTCGCGCAGATGGGCCGCGAGGATGAGGCCGGGAACGTTGCCCGCCCGCAGATTGAGCATCCACTGAACCGCGTTGACGGCATCTTTGTAGTTGCCGAGTTCGGTATTGGCCTCGGCCAGGTAGCCGTAGACGGTGACGTCATCGGGAGTCTGGCGATTGAGCCTGGTTGCGACCTCGCGGGCTTGGGCAAATTCGTGGCGGCCCAGCAGCAGGAACGTTTGGACCTTGAGACCTTCGTAATTATCGGGAGCGAGGGCGAAGGATTGCTTCAGGGTCTCTTCCGCCCTGTGGCGGCAACGGCCGGGAGGAGCGAAAACAGGGCGGCAATCATTCGTTTTTTCATATTTGTTCTCCTATGAATTGGCAGGGCAGAGGAAAGCGCCTGCCCTACCTCTGGCTTCTGGCTTCTGACTCCTGAATCCTGACTCCGCCTTTAGTTCACTGGACAGAGTCCGCCCGGGAGGGTGGTGCAACCAGGTTGGCCAGGACCCTCGTGAACGCTGTCCCTGCCGTCATAGGCCGGAGCCAGGAACGGGAACGTTCCCGCCAGTTGGGAGCTGGAAGTGTTGACGCCGTCGCCAATGGGAGTGCCGTACTTGGTGCTGTCGGCCAGCATGCCTCCGACCGCGCGCGCGGCGATATCGAGGACATCGTCCACCGGCCGGCGGCCGTTGGGGAAGCCCGAGGTATCTCCGGCCAGGAAGCCGAGCCGCTTCTGGGAGCCAAATGGCGTCGGGGCGATGCCGGTGTTGAGCCGCAGCAGGTCGGCGATGGGACCGGCGTCATTGGGGCCGCACCCGGGACAGATGGGAGCCATGTATTGGACCAGCGGCAGCAGATCGGTGCGCGGCGCCGGCGGTACGGGGATGCCGATGCTGGCAAAGATCTGGGCCAGCAGCGGATTGAGGAAGAAGCTGGAGAACTGAGCGTCGTTGACGGGAGCGTCCATGCTGAATCGCGCCGCGATGAAGGCGGCGGCCGGTCCGTTCTGTTCGTGCAAATGGATCCCGTCGATCTGCGCTGCGCAACTCACGGCTTCGAATTCAGGCCGCGGACCCGAATTTGCCAATCTCACCCAAGGTGTCTACGGCCCATGGGATCTTCAGAAGATTCACAACGCCGACGGTAGGACCGGCGCAAAGTTACGGACGCTTTCCTGTTCTTGTGATTCTTGTGGCGACGACAAATTCGGGACCGTTGTCGACAGATTCGGCAACCTTTAACCACGAAGGCTGGCGGGCGGATGGCTCACGGCGGACAACTGGTCATATGCCACCTGAGGAAGTTCCAAACCCGAAGCCGCGATGTTTTCTTCGAGGTGTGTAACCGAAGATGTTCCAGGAATAGGGACAATCACCTTGGAACGCTTGAGCAGCCACGCCAATGCTACCTGCAATGGAGTCGCGTGAAGTTCATCCGCCACCTTCTTGATGGCAGTATGTGCTTCTTTGCCCTGACCGAGTGGAGCCCAGGGAAGGAAAGCAATGTCGCTCTGTTCGCAGTAATCAACGATGAAGTCCGATTCACGGTCGGCGAAACTGTAACGGTTCTGTACAGAAACAATCGGGACGATTCTGCGGGCGCGTTCAATGTGCTCTCGGGTCACATTGGAGAGTCCTACATGCCGAATCTTGCCCTCCTCCCGTAGCTTGGCCAACGCTTCCACAGAAGCCTCGAAGGAGACGGCGTTATCGGGGGCATGGAGCTGATAAATGTCGATGCAGTCAAGGCGCAAACGCTTCAGACTCCCTTCCAGAGCTTCGGAGAGATGTTTTGGGCTCGCATTGTGCGTCCATTGGCCCGGACCTGGCCGTTCCCATCCGCCCTTGGTTGCTATCACTAATCCAGCCGGATATGGGTACAGTGCTTCCGCAATCAACTCCTCCGATGTATTCGGGCCATAGGAATCGGCTGTGTCGATCAGATTCACATCGAGTTCCACTGTCCGCCGCAGGGTCGCGATCGCGGCGGCTTTGTCCGCTGGAGGTCCCCAGATTCCTGTCCCCGTGACGCGCATCGCGCCATATCCCATCCGGTTGACAGTGAAATCGCCACCGATGGTGAGGGTTCCAGCATCTGCAGCTGAGATAGTCTGTGCTCTGTTCATAGAATTGCTCCTGTTCAATCTACAGATTCGGATCACTGAAAGCCGGCTGCAAGCGTTCAGGCTGGCAGCGGCGCGTATGCTCAGATAAGCCGTTTTCTGGGAATGGTACTACGTATTACGCTACCATCAAAATCTCGGCACCTAGCACGTCCGATCGAACGGCGGCCGGGTTCGGACGGGAAAGTCTGGCGTTTGGGAGCGCAGCGGACCGGCGGTGTGGCCGCGGACCGGAATTTGCCGGTCGCCCGGCACTCCCGGTTAAGGTCGTGTTGAGTTAATGGCTGCACGGGCCCCCGTGCAGATAGCCACTGCACCTGGGTAGGAACCTGGATGCCAGGCGGCGACGCGATACGCGCCGCATCTCGACGTCGCCCCCGCACACGGCGCCAATGTTGGGCCGGCGCCTCCAGCCTCGACCTTCGCGCCACCCACGTGGATGCGTCGCGCCGCGAGTTTGGCGCCTGTCGCGCCACATTTGGCCCACGTTCGAGAGGGTATCAGGTGGTGCCAGATGGATCGCCCAGCGCCCGCAAGACGGGCGCCAGTTCCGCCGTAATGTAGACCAGATCCAGAAGCGGCGCGAGCAGAGGTTTGGATCGAGGCGCCGTACACGCCCTACTCACGTCGACCGAACTCCCGGTGACATAATGGTTCCGATCGGAGGCTCCATGAGCCGAAACGTTTCCCGCCGCCGGTTCGTGCAATCCGCACTAGCCGCGGGCGTCCTCTCGGCGGCAGCGGTGCCGCACGCCCATATCAAGGTCGGCTTGTATAGCATCACCTATGGCGGCGTCTGGTACCGAGGCGATGCCCTTACTGTCGAACAGGTCATCGGCCGTGCCAGGAAATTTGGGTACCAGGGCGTCGAGATTGACGGCAAGCGCCCGCACGGCAATCCCCTCGACATGCCGAAGGCGCGCTGCCAGCAACTCCGCAAGCTGGCCGCCGACCAAGGCATCGAGATCTACGCCGTTGCCGGCAACAACGACTTTAGCAGCCCCATTCCGGAGCATCGCGAGGCCCAGTTGGTTTACCTTCGCGAGCTTCTTCGTATGACCTCCTACCTTGGCGCGAAAACCGTGCGCATCTTTCTTGCCTGGCCTGGCGTCACTCTCCTACCTGCTGGTGGCGGCAGCTATGACGTCGCGCAGGCTGTCTGGAAGGCTGCGCACAAGGAGTTCACAGACGAGCAGACATGGGGCTGGTGCCGCCAGACCGTCTCCGAAGCTGCTGCCTTCGCCGGTGATTACGGCGTGACGCTCGCGCTGCAAAACCATCCGCCCGTGATCAAAGGCTATGCCGATACGATCCGAATGGTGAAGGAAGTCGCTTCTCCCCATCTCAAGATCTGCTTCGATGCCCGCCTCGAGCACAGTCTGGACGAGGCCGCCGTTCGTAAGGCGGTCAACGAAGTCGGCGCGCTGCAAACGCTGTGGCATTTCGGCGGCGAATACGACCGCGGCCCGGATGGCATCACCGTCAAGGGCGATGAGAAAGCCGTCGCGGAAGCGCTGGGCCTGCACGACATCGGCTATCAAGGCTACGCCGGATTTGAGCTGTGCCATCCGCTGCCAGTCGTCAACGGCCGGACGGTCGGTCTCGATTTCGTTGACAAAAACGCCCAACTCGCCGCCGAGTACATGCGCGGCGTTCTGGCCCAAGCGGGCAAAGTGGTAGGGTAAACTTTCCGAACGGGCTGCGTCAGCCGCCTCCGCCGCAGTCCGACGGCGAATGATCAACGCGTTCCCCGCGCGCCGTGGCCTCCGGCGTTGGCGGTCCACCCGTGCCGCTATTCTCGTGGAAGCCGCGCGGCACGGAGGCGCGCCGGAATCGCTCCAGCCCCGAGTGGCAATCGTTACAAGAACCACGTCCCATAGCGGCACAGCCCTTCAAAGTTCCCATTTGATCCGTTCTTGTCTTTGGCGCTGATGGCGGCGAAGCCTATACGGTCACGGACCGCTTCAGGACCAGAGCCGTCGGCGAGATCCCCGCCGTTCGCGGTTCAGGGTCAGAACCGCCTGATCCCTTCTCCTTCTGGTGTCGATCCCGTCGAGGAGGAAATGAGCTTCGCTACCTGGCCCAAGCCCCAGAACCTCTTCGACCAGCGGCTAGTCTTGCATGTGCCGCCACCACGGGAGCCGTGTCAGCGGAGCCTGGACGGCTTGGGTTGAAGGGCCCCGGATGGTCTGGCCGTCGTCGCCACGCCAGCGGCCCGGGGGAAAGACAACGGTGCGTTCCGTGGCGCCCTTTTCGAGCACTGGAGCTACCAGGATCTCCTCTCCAAGGAGGAACTCATCGGTGCGGGCGCCGTAGCCGTGGTTGGGAAACTGGTATTCGAGTGAGCGGACAATGGGCTCGCCGGAGGCCGCAGCCTTACGGGCGAGTGTGAGGATCTCGGGGCCCATCTTCTCATGGAGAAGCGCCGCCTGGCGGGCGATCTCCCGATTCTCTGGACGGAGCACGCGCCACGGCGCTGCGGAAAACTGCATCATCGGCATCAGTGCGTGGACCTGCGCGGCGCGGACCATGAGTTCTTCGTCGACGGTCTTTGCGTCGCGGAAGGACAGGTACTCACCGCCGCCGATCAGGTCGGGGCACGTGAATGGATAGCCCATGATGCCCTGGTTGAGGATGCCGGGGATCAGCATGCGGAGGTCGGCCCACGCGTGATTCTTGTCGCGGAGACGCTGGGCGAGTGGCTGTCCGCCCATCTTCCACGTAGCGCGGAACTCATTGAGCGGATAGTCGAGACCGAGACGGGAAAAGGCCTCCGTGTGCCCGTTGGGAGAAACAGCCGGATCGAACGCCTTGGAAGGCCCAAGCATGGATTTCGCCGAGTAGTAGGAGGCGTCGCCGCCATCGAATTTGAATCCATCGACGCCGTACTCCTTCATGAGGCGGTCAAGTTGGGCTTTGAACCACTGGCGACCGTAGGGATTGGTGAAATCGACGACGGCGCTGAAGCCGTCCCACCACTCCATGATGGCGGGCTGCTTGGGATTGGCGGCGTTGACGAACCAGACGGTCTTCTTGTTGCGCGTGTGATCGAGCATAAGCTCGGTAAAGAACTGGCCGTCCGGCGAGATGTAGGGGCAAACCCAGAGCATCACGGGCAGGCCGAGGTCATGAAGTTCGCCGATCATCGCCTTGGGGTCAGGGAATCTCGCCCGGTCGAAGTCGAGGTTGCCGTAGTGGCTGAACCAGCCCTCATCGATCATGAGCACTCCCTTGGGATAGCGGTTGGCGCCGATCGCGCGGGCGTAAGCGAGCACGTCTTTCTGGTTCTGGTTGTAGGTGAGTTCGATCCAGGTGTTGTACTGCGGATGCAGGAAGAGGCTCGGGTGGGGCGTCTTGCCGGAGGCGGGAAAGAAGCGCCGGCTGACATGCAGGAAGACCTCGCGAAGAGTAGCGCCGGAAACGCCGGTGACGATGGGCGCGGATTTCGATTGCGCGTGAATCTCGCCTTTCGCGATCTGGAATGCGAATGGCTCGTCACACCACAGGAAGCGGCCAGCGTCGCTGATGAGCAGGGGCTGTCCCTGATTGCCGTCGGTGTTGCCGTCGAAATCGAACTGGTAGGTGGACTCCGAGGTAAAGGGCATGAGGTGCGCCTGGCTGATCACGCCGGCCCACCAGTGCTCGCCCGGCAGCATCGTGAAGTGTGCAGCCTGCTGTCCCAACGCAGGGATGGAAAGCAAGAGAGCGAGGAAAGCGGTTGATCTCATCGTTGTCAATGTAGCTCCATTACTGGGTGCGTCGCCGGAGTTGCCCAGGGTGGTTTCGAATTCTCAGGTTCTTCCAGCGTGCGACGCCAACAGCCCGTTCCGTGATCGGAGGAGGCTATCGGTCATCGCATTGGTGGGCTCGATCGCAACGTGGGTGAAACCGTTCCAACCTCGATTGGAAAGATTGGAAAGCCAGATGCCGAGGTACGGAATCTGGCTCGGGTCGAAGCGGAACGTAATTCGCTCTTCGCCTCGCACCAGCGCCGCCCATGCGCATGAATCGCGCGTTGCCGCCAGGAGATTGCGGCCATCGAAGTCCAGATCCGGGCTCCGCTCTGTCCGAGTAGTGCGCGTTACCCGCCCGCTATGTGAGATCCGCATTCAACTCTCGATCGATTTGTTTGATAGCATTTTCAAATCATGCGATTTAGTGTCCTTGCGGCGAAACGGCGGCCTCCAGTGCCTGAGCACTCCGCCTCCTCCCTGCGCGTGCTCCTGCTTTTGGTGCTGTCGTCGTATGCGCTGCCCGCGGCGCCCCAGCCTTCGACGACTGAGCGGCTCCAAACCCTGGCGCGATCGATGACATTCGCCTGGGCGAAAGCGCACCCGCTGGTTGCGACATTCCTCGGCCTTAGCGACGAGGATGGCCGGCTCGACACGCCGTCCCAGGCCGAGAATGCCCGCGATCTGGCGACGATCCGCGGCTGGGAGCGCGAACTCGCCGCCATACCGCTTCATGGCGCGTCACTGGTGGACGTGGACGACGCCAAACTGATCCGTGCCCAGTTGACCGGTTATGAGCGCCAATATCTTGTTCTACAAGCCCTATGAGAAGGATCCATCCTGGGCCTCATTGGCAATCATGAACGCGATTTACACGCAGTTCCTCCACCTGCCGATTGCGGGTACCGCCGGCGCTACCGCGGCCGACGTAGGCACTGCGTGGGAGAAGATCATCGAGCGGCTGAAGGGCACGCCCGCCTACATCGCTTCGGGCAACGCGTTGGTGACCCACCCGGGCCACCTCTACGGCGTTACGGGCGCTGAGCAGCTTGCCGGAGCGCCGAGTTTCTTTGGCGGGCCCTTGACGGATGCGGCGAAGCAGCAATTGCCCGCCGATCATTTCGCGGAATTCGTGAAGGCGCGGGACGCGGCACTCGCCGCGATGAACCAGACGAAGAAGTACATCGACGAGCATGCGGCATCGTGGCCCGAGAACTATGCGATTGGGCGCGCGGCTTACGATGCGATGCTACGCGACGAGCAGCTACTGCCGTTTAATTCGAACGACATTGAGCGCATGGCGCGCGACGAGCTCGCCCACGGATGGGCCGTACAGATGTGGGTCGAAGCGCTCGCCGCCGAGCGTGGTACGCGGATCGGGCCGGAGAGCGGCGGCGGCCTCGCCCCCGGCGGCGCCGCGCTCATCGACTACTATCGCGAGCGGATTGCGCAACTGCGGGAATTCGTTGCGCAGCATCACGTGGTCGATGTGCCGGCGTGGCTGGGGGCTATGGCCATCGTCGAGACGCCGAAGTTTCTGCAGCCGGTCTCGCCAGGTGCTTCCATGAATCCGCCGCTGTTGTTCAGCAAGGGCACCACCGGATTCTATTTCATTACACCTCCCACCTCGCTTGCGGAGGCAGCCAAGAGACTGGATGCCAATCAGGACTTCGACCGCGATCGCATCCTCTCGACGGGGGCGCACGAAGCGATGCCCGGACACTTCTTGCAGTTGTCGATCGCCCGCCGCCACCCGGACTTCGTCCGCAAAATCCAGGCAAGCAGTGAATTCATGGAGGGCTGGGCGTTCTACGGCGAAGAACTCTTCGTGCAACTTGGTCTCTTTAGCGACGATCTCGATGGGCGCTACTTCACGGCGCAGTGGGAACGCGTACGCGGGGCCCGAGCCATCGTCGATCCTGAGCTGGCGAGCGGAGCTTGGAGTGTCGATCGAGCGGTGCAATTCTTCGCGCATGAGACCGGCTTCTCGCCGGAGCAGGCGAAAGCGGCCATCGCCGGCATCGCCCTGAACCCGGGCCAGATGATTGCCTATACGGCAGGCCGCGCGGAAATCGAGACACTGCTGGCGGAGTACCGGGTCAAAGCGGGCACGGGCGCGTCGCTGCGCGAGTTCCATGATCGCCTCTTGTGCTACGGGTCGACGCCCATCTCCGTTATGGGGCCCGAACTGCTCGCGGACCTTGCCAAGCCGCTCGCCGAAGTTCGCGCCGGTGCCGCCTACTGAGGCGGGGAACGCTGACTCACTGGCAGCGACCTCGTTCACTCGGATTATGGTGGGCCGCCCACGTCCGCTATCAATCACACCGCTGGCTACCGGATCGTCGGCCACTCGTACAATGCTCGAATCGCGATGCTTCGGAAGGCGTGCCGGCGAACGCCACGACTCTACTGACTCATAGCAAGGAGTTCGAGATTCACGATGAGACGTACACGTTCGCGCCCAGGATTTTTTCTTCCGAAGGAACGTGCATGTCCTGACGAGCATCGACTACGACAAGATGAGCTCGGGAGCGCAGTGCACGTCCTGATCTTCAACGGGCGGCTGCCCACGGTCGGAGCGCGTAACCTCAGGACCGCTTGTCAGTATTCCCTCGTGGTTATGATGCCAGGCTGCGGCACCGGATATCTGCCGTTGGCGTCCGCAAGGAGCGGGGCCAGGGAATCCATTGTGAACTTTTCTATGTTCGGCGCCATATCGTGGTCGCATTGGAGCATCTCGTCAAAAGTAATTTCCCGACCAGTGTTGGCGGCCATGCGGCCCATGCTCGAAACCAGGCTCGCCTCCACACCGCGTTTGACCTCGTTGTAAGGTTTGTCATCTCGAATGGCGTCCATCAGATCGTTCCACTCGTTCTGATAAGGATCCTTCTCGTCCGGGCTCACCTTGGATTCCCAGATCAGGCCTGTAGGGGTCGCCGTCTGACTCTTGTACAGGCTCGATGGCAGCCCGCAATCGCCGCTCTTGGAAGCGATCCCCATGCCCTTGGTGCCGTGCAGGCAGCTTGTGTAGATCTCCTCGCATCCGTTCATGCAGCGGCCGTCAAAGAAGAACTTGGTGCCATCCGAATATGTGTATTCCACCGAATAGACGTCAAAATTCTGATCCACGTAAGCAACTCCGTCGGGACTGACCTTGTAATGCCGGCCGCCCAACGCCTGCGCCTTTACGGGCCATTGGTTCTTCATCCATCCCAGATGATCGATAAGGTGGATATAAAAATCGTTGTAGCAGCCTCCGCTTGCCCAGATGAAGCTGTGGAAGCGTTTCACTTGGTAGAGCAGGTCAGTAATACCAGGTGGTTTCGGCAAGGAGAGGAAATATCCGCCGGGGCCATGCATGCGGTAACCACGCTCAAGAACGATCTCGCCGATCTCCCCGTTATGGACACGGTCAGCCAGTTCCTG
>JBKQIF010000141.1:0-8470 GCA_052148435.1 Bryobacteraceae bacterium | reverse complement strand
AATGGGCCGATTCTTCACAGGAGACGCCCGTAGAACACAGAGAATCATAGAGGTACGTGGATCGATTGGCGGCGGCCCGAAAGGAAACGGTTGCCCCGACACGACCGTCGCGGGCGCCAGGCCCCGCCCAGAGCCGGCGCCGCACGCGACAAGTGGGAGAGGAAGGTACGCGACTTCTCTCCCCTGACTGCACGTGTACCATTCGGGCGCCGGCGAACGACACTGCCAGGGGCCCGAGTTTGCAGGTAAGTGGCAATTGCTTCAATCCGCCAAATTTATTTGAAAGTTCCGTGACCGTTAAACGGCCAATCGGGAAAAGCGCGATGGCGGCGGAAAACGAGTTTACTCGATCACCGCCTGGGAAACGGCGTTGTCGAAGTCGTACTGTATCGAACGGCTGCCTGTCTGAATGAAGAACACGACCGCCATCTGCTCTTTCCGGTTCACCCACCAATAGGTGCCGAAGGCCCCGTCCCAACCGTAACTCCCGTTCGGCTTGCGCAGGCGCGCATCGGCGGCGCTCCCCACGACCTCGCCGCCCAGTCCGAAACCGACCCCCTTCGGCGCGCGGCCGCTTTGTCCGTTGAACAGATCGCCGACCTGGTTGCTTAGCATCAGATCCACCGTCCAGGGGCTCAGAATACGCTTGCCCCTGAGAATGCCGCCGTTACAGAGCATCTGGGCGAACTTGTAGTAGTCTTCGGCGGTGGATGTGAGGCCGCCGGCGCCCGAGAAATAACTGGCGCCGGTGAATACGGGGGAGTTGGTCAGTTTCTCCAAGCCCGTCTCGGTCCGGCGATAGATCGTCACCTTACGCGCGGCGTCTTTTTCAGGAACATTGAAGGCTGTGTCCGGCATGTCGAGAGGTTCGAACAGGCGTTCGTGGAGGAATCGATCGAAACTCATGCCGGAGACGATCTCGACGATGCGTCCCAGGGTGTCGAAACCGGCAAGGGGGCTGTAGCGCCACGCGGTACCGGGCTCGAAATCGAGCGGGAGCGCACCCAGCCGGGGAATGAAATCGGCGAGCGTATCGGTGGGCGTCCTGGACTTGGCGATTTTCTGGTAATCGGCGTCGGTAACGCCGCCGCTGGCCAGTCCCGACCCGTGGGTCAGCAGATCGACAATGGTGATGTCCCGGCTTGCGGGCACGGTGTAATACGGGCTGGCCGCGGACGGCGGACGATCGGCCATGGGGAGGGGCGGGCGCTTATACTCGATGGCGACTTTGGAGTCCCGGAACTCGGGAATGAACTTCGCGACGGGGTCGGTGAGTCTCAGCTTGCCTTCTTCGAGCAGGATCAGCACGGCGGCGGCGGTTACGGGCTTGGAACTGGACGCCAGGCGGAACAGGGCGTCCCTGGTCATGGGCTTCTTCGAGTCGATGTCCATCAGCCCGTGGGCCTCGTAGTGAACGACGCGTCCCTTCCGCGCCACGATGGTGACGGCGCCGGAGATATCGTGCGCATCGACGTGGCGCATCACCATCTCGTGAATTCGCCGCAGCCGCTCGGAGGACAAACCTACGTCCTCGGGTTTAGAGACCGGCAGCGAAGCGGCCGTCAGGCACCAGACCAGCGAGAGGCCGGCGAGCGCGCGAGTACAGCAGACGGGAATCATAGGTAAAATATCGAATCCTTCGACTAATCATTAGATCACAGCCGGCCGTGACAGGCGGAGGCGGCCGGGTGCCTAACCGAGCTGGGGAAATCCGTTCCCGGCAACCGCTCCCTGGCGGTCGCGGCTCGGTAAGTGACTGAAACCACTGGGCACCCGTAACCGAGCCGCGACCGCTAGGGAGCGGTTGCCGCGCCTAAACTGCGAAATCCACAGATCGGTTAAGCACCCCGGCCGCGCCGGCCGCGCCGGCCGCGGCCCGCGGGTTGACAACGGCGGATTCGGGTATTAAAGTCGGAAAACGCGGAACCTTAAGAAGGAAACCGCGAGGTTCTTGCCTCACCATGAACGAGGTGGCCAGAGCGGCATTCCCGTTCCTCTCTTTGCCGGGGACGCCCGAGGCGCGTCTCCCTGTCATTTTCCGAGGTGACAAGCATGAAATTTCGAATTTTCGCTTATTGCGCGCCGCTAGTCTTCATGGCGGCATGCTCCCAGACGACCCAAACGAAATCAACCTCCGCGATTCCCCAATTGCAGAAACAGGGCACGGCAACCCAGATGATCGTCGACGGCAAGCCGTTCCTGATGCTGGCGGCGGAACTGCACAACTCCAGCGCCTCCAGCCTGGAGTACTTGAAGCCGATCTGGCCGCGCCTGGTGGCCATGCACATCAACACGGTTCTGACGCCGGTCTACTGGGAGTTGATGGAGCCCGAGGAGGGCAAGTTCGACTTCAGCCTGGTGGACGGCCAAATCCGGGAGGCCGGGGGCAACCATCTGCGGCTGGTGTTGCTGTGGTTCGGGAGCTGGAAGAACGGCATGTCCAGCTACATTCCGGTTTGGGTGAAAACCAACCAGGACCGCTTCCCGCGGGTGCAGGACAAAGACGGCAAGGGCGTCGAAATCCTTTCGACCTTCAGCGCGGCAAACCGTGACGCGGATGCCCGCGCCTACACGGCGTTGATGCGGCACATCAAGCAGGTGGACACCGAGCACACGGTGATCATGATGCAGGTGGAGAACGAAGTGGGCGTGCTGGGCGACTCGCGGGACAGGTCCGAGGCGGCGAACAAGGCGTTTGCCGAGCAGGTCCCCAAGGAGTTGATGGATCATTTGCAACAGCGCGGGGACGAACTGTACCCGGACCTCCACAAGCTGTGGCAGGGCGCCGGGGGGAAGACAGCCGGCACCTGGGAGGACATTTTCGGTAAGGGACCGGCCACGGACGAAATCTTCATGGCCTGGAACTACGCGCGCTACCTCGACCAGGTGACGGCCGCGGGCAAAGCCGAAGATCCGCTGCCGATGATCACGAACGTGTGGCTTTCGGGACCGGACCGCAAACCGGGCGACTGGCCGAGCGGGTGTCCCGAGGCGCACGTAATGGACGTGTGGCAGGCGGGCGCGCCGCACATCGACGCTTATGCCCCGGACATTTACTCCCCCAATTTCGCGCAGGTGGCCGAGGAGTTCCATCGTGCCGGAAACCCGCTGTTGATCGTCGAGACCAGCGTGCAGACCGCCGACGTCAACGTGTTTTACGCGTTAGGACAGCACGGCGCCACATCTTTCTCGCCGTTTGCGATCGACTCGCTGGGCATGCCGAGGGGCGGGGGCGAGATGACGCCGCCGGAGAAACTGCCGCTCACCGGGAGCTATGAGATCGTCAGCCAGCTCGCGCCATTGATACTGGAACATATGGGAAAGGGCACGATGGCGGGGGTGTTGTTAGCCGGCGACGATCCGCCGCAGACCATTGCACTGGGGAATTACAAGCTGGAGCTGAGCCGCCCGCGTTTGCGCCGGCCGGCGCCTCCGCCCGCTGCCGCACCGGCGGCCGCAACCGCAGCCGCGGTGGTCCCGCCAGTGCCGCCAGTGCCGCCGGGTGCTCCCCAGACGCAGGAGCGCTCCTCGGCGCTCATCATTTCCATGGGACCGGACGAATACCTGGTCGCCGGCAGCGGCGGAGTGAGTATTACCTTTTCTCCAAACTCGCCCGGGCCGCCGATGGCCGGGATCGCCTACGTGGAGGAAGGCACGTTTACGAACGGACAATGGGTAGCCGGACGCCGTCTGAACGGCGACGAGAACGGCCAGGGGAAAAACGTGCGGATGGGCGGATTCGGTAACAACGGGCGGATACAGCGGGTCAAGCTCTACCGATACCATTGAGCGCGCCCATCGCAGGCGGAAGCGCCTACTCCACAGTTGGCACATCTAGACCTCTTAACCCTTGTGGAGTAGGCCTTTGGCCTGCCACGGCTTCTGCCACGGCTGCTAAACCTGCAGAATGTCGCCTTCCTTGGCGACTATTTTGTAAAGAACCGGGCTGACAACCCGCCCCAGGAATAGCCGCGAAATGAGGCCGGCGACGATTACGATGGCAAAGGGCCGCTGTGTGTCCGAGCCGATGCCATGGGAAAGGGCGGCGGGCAGGAGCCCCAGGCACGCCACCAGCGCGGTCATCATGATGGGGCGCAAGCGGACCACGGATGCCTCATACGTGGCAAGCCGGATACTGCTCCCTTGCAAGCGCAGCTTGTTGATGTAGGAGACGTCGATCACGGCTGTCTCCACCGACACACCCATCAGAACGAGCAGGCCGAGGACGGAAGACACGCTGAACGGCGTACCAGTCAGCTTGAGGGCAATCAGCGCTCCCACAGGCTCCGTCAAGACGACGCTCAGCAGAACGATGACCGGGAACTTGAAGTTGCCGTAGAGCGCGAAGAGAATCAGGAGGATCAGCATGATTGTGATCGGCCCAATCACCTTGATTTGACTCTCGGCGGCGAGAAACTCGCTATATTCGCCGCCCCACGCCATCCGATAGCCCTGGGGCAGAGTAACAACCTTGGCGACGGCCTTTTGACCATCCTCCACCGCGCGTGCCAGATCGCGCCCGACAATGCTGTATTGGATGCCGATGTAACGCGAGTTGTTCTCGCGATAGATGAACGAGGCGCCGGTGCCCTGGCTGATAGTGGCAAGCTGGCTGAGTGGGATTAATTGCCCGTTGGGAGTGCCGACCAGCAAATTGGAGATCTGTTGCCCGCTTTCGCGGAATTCCGGCTTCATGCGGACGACCAGGTCAAACAGCTTTTCGCCCTGGATTACCTGCGTGGCTGCCTGGCCGCCCACGCCCGCCTGGACTACGGCCTCCACGTCGGCCACGTTGATTCCGTAACGGGCGATCTTTTCGCGATCCACATCCACCAGGAGGCTGGGCTGACCCAATTCGCGGACGACGGTCAGCTCCGTAAACCCCGGAACGCGCTGCAGGGCCTCCTTGATTTTGACCGCGGCATCCTGCAGCACGGTCAACTCGGGGCCATAGACCTTGACAGCCAGCGCGCTCTTTAGTCCCGTCAGCGCCTCATCCACAGCGTCCTCGGCCGGCTGGGTGAAATTGAAGATGATGCCGGGATAGGCATCCAGCTTGTGGCGAATCGAATCGGTCAACTGTTCCTTAGTATGAATCAGCCCCTGCCAGGCGGGGTCCTTGTAAGGCTTCAATCCGACATAGAATTCCACGTTAAAGAAGCCGGTAGGGTCGGTGCCGTCGTCTGGCCGGCCAAGCTCGGAGCCCACTTCGGTGACCTGCGGGTACGACCTGAGAATTTCGCGAATCTGCGGACTGATCCCGCTGGCTTCCTCAAAAGAGATGGTGTAAGGCATCGTGGCGCGCACCCAAAGCGCGCCTTCGTCGAGGTGCGGCATGAACTCGCCGCCGATGAACGGAACCAGCAGGAGGGTGGCGCCAAAAATCATAACTGCCACGATCATGGTGGTCCAAGGATGGTTCAGGCACCAATCAAGTTCCCCACCGTACTCGCGCTTCAACCACTCGTAAACGGGGTTTTTCTTCTCGCGGACGCCCTTCTTGAAGGCGTAGGAAGCCAGCACGGGGACCAGCGTCAAGGTGAGGATGAGCGCGCCGACCAAGGCGAAAGACATGGTATCGGCCATGGGGTGGAAGAGCAGGCCGGAGGGGCCTTGCAGCACATAAATCGGCAGGTAACCGGCAATGATGACGGCGACCGAATAGAAGATGGGCCGGTCCACGTCCCTGGCAGCGGCCACAATGACCTCGGACAGGTTGTAAGTCTCCCCGCGCCGGGCGTCTAACTCGCGATAAATGTTTTCCACCATCACCACGGTGCCGTCGATGATGATGCCGAAGTCGATGGCGCCAATGGATAGCAGGTTAGCGGGAATATTACGGGCGTGCAGGACAATGAAAGCGAACAGCAAAGCCAGCGGAATGGTGAGTGCCGTGATGATGGCGGCGCGGGCGCTGGCCAGGAAAAAGATCAACACGATCAGAACCAGGATCATGCCGCGAACCAGGTTGTCTTCCACCGTATCCACGGTCAGCTTAACCAGATCGCTGCGATCGTAGTAGGGACGAATCTTGACGTCGGGCGGCAACTGCCGGTTGAGCTCCTCGGTTTTGGCCTCGACCCCTTTCAGGACGGTCTGGGTCTGCTCGCCGCGGCGCATCAGGATGACGCCTTCGACGGCGTCGGGGTTGTCCTTCTTGCCGTTCTGGAAGCCAAACTCGCCCAGCCGCGGCGCGTGGCCGATCACCACCTCGCCCACGTCTCTGACGCGCACTGGCGCGCCGTTCTGGTTGGCCAGTACGATGTTCTCGATGTCTTTGCGGTCGCGCAGCAGACCGATCCCGCGCACGTAATAGAATTGGCCCCCTTGGGAGTAAAACCCGCCACCGGCGTTGCCGTTATTGGCCGAGAGCGACTGGATCACGCCCGGCACCGTAAGGTGATACCCATACAGGCGCGCGGGATCGAGCAGCATTTGATATTGCATCACCGTGCCGCCAAAGCCGGAATCGTCCGCCACGCCGGGCACGGACTTGTAGGCGCGCTCGAGCACCCAGTCTTCGATGGTCTTCAGGTCTTGCGGCGAGCGGTCGGGGCTGTCGATCACGTAGCGGTAGACGAGCCCGCTGGGGCTGAAAAGCGGCGACAGGGTGGGGCTGACGCCGGCGGGGATGGCGGCTTGAGACAGCCGCTCGAAAACCACCTGGCGGGCAAAATAGTTGTCCGTGTCGTCCTCGAAGGTCAGGATGACGTCGGAAAGGCCGTAAAGGGAAATGGACCGCATGAAAGTCAGTTGCGGCACTCCATTCATCTCGACTTCGATCGGCAGCGTGACTAAGCGTTCGATTTCCTCCGACGCGTGTCCGTCCCACTGGGTGATGACCTCTACCATCGGCGGCGAGAGGTCGGGGTAGGCGTCCACCGGCATGCGGCTGAAAGAAATGACGCCGACCACGACAATCAGCGCGGTCAACATCAGCACGAGGAAGCGTTGGTTCAAAGCGGATTGGACGATGCGATGGATCATGAGTGAATGCCCTTGACTGACAACTACCGCTGCAACGAATTCGCAAACTGCAAGAACAAACTGCCGTCTGCCGCTACGTTTTCGCCTCGCTTGAGCCCGCTCAGGATTTGCGTCCTGCCGCCCTGGCTCTCACCCACGGAAACCAGCCGCTGGCCGAACTGATTGGGCTTGGCCGGATCTTCGACAACGTAGACGAAGGGCTCATTTTCAGCAGTGCGCAGTAAGGCGGCGTCCGGCACGGTCAAAGCGTTGTCGATTACGCCTGCCTCCACGATGGCCGTCACATACAGGTCCTTCTTGAGCTTTCCTTCCGGGTTATCGGTCACGATGCGCACCTGCAGGGTGCGGGAGGTGGCGTCAAGCGCGGGGGAAATAAACGAGATCTTGCCGTGAAACCTGGTCGGATAAGCGTCCGTCTGGATCTCCACGGCGTCGCCCAGGCGCACAAAGCCCAGGTCGTGCTCATAAACATTGGCGAGCACCCATACGGTGTTCATGTTGGAAATAGTGAACACCTGCGTGGCGCCGGCCTGGAGCACCTGTCCGGGGGACGCGAGGCGCTCCACCACCACGCCGGCAATGGGCGCGAACACCGCGATTTCGGGCGAGACAGGATCGGTTAAGACCTTTTCGGGGTTCAACCCCAGCACTCTCAGCGCCTGCTCGGCGGACTGCACATCGGCCTGCGCCTGATTGCGGGTGGCTTCGGCCTGCTCCAGATCGGACAGCGCGCGCGCCCCATGCGCATACAGTTCCTCGGAACGCGAATAGCTCTTCAGCGCCAACTGGTGGGCGTCGCGCGCCTTCACGAAATTGGTGCGCAGTTGGGCGTAATCCGGACTGCTCACATAGAGCATGGGCTGGCCCGGGCTGACCTCCTGCCCGGGAGAAACGAGAATCCGTGCCACGGGACCGCCGATTTGGGTGATGACGGGCGTCGTCTCAAAACTGTTGTAAGCGACTGCGCCAGTCAGGCGCAGGACACGATGGAGCTTGACGGCTTGAACCGGCGTCACCTGCACGTGCGCCATCTGGTCCTGGGGCACGGTGAAGAGTCCCGCTTTGGACTCACTCGCGTCCGTCGCGCTGGAAGACGCGGGGATTGCGGGCGCGTCCGCACCGCGGCGACTGCAGCTCGCGAGCGCCAGGGATAGCAGCGCGAGCGCGAGCCATCGAGGGTCTGGGAAACACACATTCGACCGTTTCATGAGAATTCCTTGTTTCTCCCGCTGCTTACTCCCGCCTTCACCAGCGCGCCGGTATCCTTGCGCGCTAGCTTCGGCGTTACGATCCGCCTCCCAATCCATAGTGCCGGTAGCGTGAATCGCGTTGGCCTGAACGAGCGCGGCAGCCCTATTCATTGGATCGCCTCGCGGCCCACCGCCAGGTTCAATTGACTCGCGGCGGTCAGGTACGAACCGATCAGATTGAGATAGGCCACCTGGATGGCGCGGTAATCGCGCTGCGCATCCAGAAAATCCAC
>JBKQIF010000140.1:0-3274 GCA_052148435.1 Bryobacteraceae bacterium | reverse complement strand
AAGGGCAGAAGTTCCTGACACTAGTCCGGAACGGGGAAAGCGTGGAGATGGTTTCGCCGGTCGAAGGCGAGGTAATCGAAGTCAACGCGGAACTCGCCAAGCATCCGGCGTTGCTGCGGCAGGATCCGTACGGGGCGGGCTGGCTGGTATCGGTGCACGTACCGGACGAAGAGAGCGTGACGCGTAACTTGGTTCCCAAGAGCCTGGTTGGGGAGTGGATGCGCGACGCGGTGGAACGGCTGTATGCCCGTCAACCGGCGTTGGCTGGCGCCTTTGCCGCTGACGGAGGCCGTCCGACCGACGATCTGCTGGCGGAGATCCCAGGAGTGAACTGGAAGCGGACGGCCGAGGAGTTCTTCCTCACGGGCGACGGACCGACGAAATAGCCGGTGCTTGGCCTGTCCTTTTCGCACCATCCTACGTAGCATTTGGCAGGTTGCGCAGAAAGGCACCGAGACCAGGAACCTGTCCCGGTCCGGGGTCCGGCAAAATTGGCGTATATCGGCGTTAGTTGGCGGCTGATCTGGCCGCGACTAACGCCGATTTCGTTTCCGGACCGAGCACCGAGCGGAAGCGGGCAGTCAGACACGGTAGGTGTCGGCGCGCCAGGTCCCGATGGACCTCTTGATGGCGTCGGGCGGCAGGCCTTCGCGTGCGGCTCTTTCGGCTAACGGCGGGAATTCGTTGTCGGCGGCGAAGCGCAGAGCGATGACTTGGCCGATGGAGAGGCGTGGGTCGAGCAATTTGCCGGTGAGAGCGAAATGGCGTAAGTTCTCCTCGGCGCGGATGGCGCGGTCCTGGGCCTTCAGTGGAAAGGTGCGGCAAAACCAGGCCAGCAGCAAGCCGCAGAAACTGAGCACCACGATCAAAGCCGCACTGTAGATCCGCTCGTGATCCCCCCATGACTTATAGAGGTTCACGACGGAACCAATCAGGGTCAACAGGAGTGCGGGCAATAGGAACAGGTGGAACAGCGGTACGGTTTGCCGGTGGTTGGAATAGGTCTGTTCGGGCAATTCAAGGTTCTCCTTAAAAAGGGTTCTCCTTAATATAAGCTGAGTCCTGGGAGAATTCTACGTCGAACGGGGCGCGGAAGAAAGGCGACTGCGGCGCGCCGCCCTCCGGGGACCGAGCTTCGTTTAACTTTAGACCAGGCACCGACAGGCAAATCGCGCGCTTCACTGTCAAAAGCGCCGCGTTTCACTACGGTGCCGCTGAAATTTACGCCTTCACTTCAAAGATACTGATTATGCGTGACTTGTTGCCGTTCCCAGCATTCTGTCGTTGAGGTATACAACAACGGTCAGGTGGTGAAATTCGCAACAGCGTGTATGTGGTTGAAATCATGACAGATAAAAAGGTCTTAAAGGCTGTTGTTTGGCATCTGCCGTGCCCTATACAGGAATCAAGAAAGGATGGAAGATTATGACAGTCATTCTGGTGCTTACAACGTTCTTGGTTTTCGTGATTGTGGATTGGGCGATAAATCGTGGCAAGGTTCATCACACTGTTGCAGCAAAAGAGGCGGCTCCGGTCGTAGTGCCGCAGGGGGATTTCGTCGCGGGATTCCACACTCCGGGTCATATTTCCTATCATCCCGGCCATGGATGGCTGGCGCGTGAGCGCACGAACGTGATGCGGGTGGGCGCCAGTGAATTCGCGGCTGCGCTAGCGGGCAAGCTGGAAAAGGTCGAACTGCCGAAGCGGGGGCAATGGCTGCGGCAAGGGCAGAAGTTCCTGACATTATTCCGGAACGGGGAAAGCGTGGAGATGGTTTCGCCGGTCGAAGGCGAAGTAATCGAAGTCAACGCGGAACTCGCCAAGCATCCGGCGTTGCTGCGGCAGGATCCTTACGGAGCCGGCTGGCTGGTATCGGTGCACGTACCGGACGAGGAGAGCGTGACGCGTAACCTGGTGCCCAAAAGCCTGGTTGGGGAGTGGATGCGAGATGCGGTGGAACGGCTGTATGCCCGTCAACCGGCGTTGGCTGGCGCGTTTGCGGCCGACGGAGGCCGTCCGACCGACGATCTGCTGGCGGAGATCCCAGGGGCGAACTGGAAGCAGACAGCCCGGGAATTCTTCCTCACGGACGGCGGACCGGCGAAATAGCCGGTGCTTGCCTGTCCTTTTCGTACCATCCTTCCTAAACTCCCGGCCGCGGACGACGAGTACATGCCCGAAAGGCATGACTGGCGCCGCGGCCGGACGTGCGTTTGGACCGTCTCATTCCAGGTTTCCAACATGATCGGCGTTGGACGGCGCCGCATGGGGGTCCAATGCGCCGGGATTAGAGACCAAAGGAGGCCGCGAGGCCAGCGTGTATTGTAGCTGTTGAGCGTGACCAGTCTTGGCGGCAGGGCGCGAAACGAATCTTAACCTCGGCGCTCCGGAACTCGTGGGAGTTGGGCTAAGCCAGGTTTGCGGGCCGCCGGCGAAAGGCCGGGCTGGCACCCGGCCAATCGGTCCCCAGGCTGGGAGCTTCGCCCCACAACAATATGGGTCAGGCCATTCTCTTCAGCACCTGGAAACTGCGTAACGAGGTCAGGAATCCCAAGATCCGTCTCGGCTCTGCGGTAGAGCGCCTGCGGCCACGACCGCAGCTCCAGCGCTCGGCTGAAAGATCAAAAGCGCTGTGATTTGCAACATACCCGTGGAAATTCGCAGCGCTTCTCTAATGTATTGATTCAGGAGAGTTTGTGGTGATTGCCAGCGTTGAACCGTTGTGATAATCATCAACACCTCGATGCGATGATTTGCGCCAGTTTGTATCTGCCTCAAATCACAACAGATAAACAGCCGAAAAATACAGCGATTTGGCCCCTGCCGTGCCCTATAGAGAGTCAGGAAGGATAAAAGATTATGACAGTTATTCTGGTTCTCTCGACGTTCTTGGTTTTCGTCATTATGGATTGGATGTTGAATCGCGGTAAGGTTCTTCATACGGTTGGTGAAACACAGGGCGCCGCGGTCGCAGTGTCGCAGGGGGATTTCGTCGCGGGATTCCACACTCCCGGTCATATTTCCTATCATCCCGGCCATGGATGGCTGGCGCGGGAGCGCAAGAACGCGATGCGGGTGGGCGTCAGTGAGTTCGCGGCGGCGCTGGCGGGCAAGCTGGAAAAGGTCGAACTGCCGAAGCGGGGGCAATGGCTGCGGCAAGGGCAGAAGTTCCTGACACTAGTCCGGAACGGGGAAAGCGTGGAGATGGTTTCGCCGGTCGAAGGCGAGGTAATCGAAGTCAACGCGGAACTCGCCAAGCATCCGGCGTTGCTGC
>JBKQIF010000139.1:0-14873 GCA_052148435.1 Bryobacteraceae bacterium | reverse complement strand
ACGATCTTTTCCGTGCCTGGGCGGGAAATCAGCTTGATGCAGGACGTGACCTCGGGACTGAGCTGGTACTCAATGCCCGCGTAGAGATCCTCTTCGTTCTCGCGCACGATCACCACGTCCATCACGGGATGCTTGGTTTCGATAAACGGGTGATACGAGACACAAGGCCGGACATTGGCGTACTGGCCCAGGGTCTTGCGGGTGGTGACGTTCAAGCTCTTGAAGCCGCCACCCTGAGGGGTGGTGATCGGCGCTTTGAGGAAAACCCTGGTTCGCAGCAGGGATTCCCAGGAGCCGGGATCGATGCCGGCGGTATTGCCGCGCAGGTAAACCTTCTCCCCGATCTCAATGGTTTCAATGTCAAGAGCCGCGCCCGCCGCCTCCAAAATCCGGAGCGTGGCGCTCATGATCTCCGGTCCGATGCCGTCGCCATAAGCGACCGTGATGGGTGTTTTGCTGGCCATAGACGAATACCCAAGATAAGGGAATACTGACGGCAGCGCAAGCGGCACGGGCCGGCGACTACCGAAGGCGCGACCAACGGGAGCGGTTTTTCCCCGCTGGCGGCGCTGTGGCGCAGGACCCGGGTCATCGACTCGATACTTGCGGATTGAGCCTCCTAACGGAACCGTTGCGGGCCGCACCTCTTCGGCACGTACTCAAATACCGGCCCAATTGGCGGTCGGTTGTCATGGTATGCTGCTTGATCCACGCTGAGAGAAATAGCGTCAATTCAATCGTCATGGTTACCTCTCCGCGCTCGAAACGTTTCCTAAACTCCCGTGCCTGGCGCCGTAGCCCATCGTGCTGCTGCACGTGCGCCCGCAACTCCGGGTAGTCGACCGCGGCCATCAATTGCTCTTCGTGGGCAAAGTGATCCGAGGTATATCGGGTCGTTTCCGCAAGAAGCACCCCCAGAATTTCCACCCCCTTCCCGGCCAGCATCGCCGCGTGGAGGCGATTCACGACTTCGAACCAAACCTGATGCTCTCGATCGATCTCAGCGACCTGCACGGCGTACTCCGGAGTCCACTCTAAGATCTTCACTGGGACGGCTGACATACCCAAAATAGCTCCTTTAGTTGATGCGGCGTTTGGCGGCAGGGCGCCATCGGCGAACTCCCCAATTTAAAAGAACTCCACATTCTCTCCCAGTTCCTCGGCGGCTTTGAGCGGGAACTCGGACTGCTCAGCCTGCACTGCCACAGAGGCCGGCCGGGCCACGGCCTTGGTGACACCTTCATGCACATCGCGCTCCGCCTGCATCGTGTAATGCCGCGCGAAATCGTCCAAATCTCGCCCCATCGCTTCGGCGCCAGGGGGCGAAAACGTGGGCTGGTTTTGCTCCACGATCTCCTGGAGCGTCCCCCGCGCTCGTCTGACCGCCTCGGCAAACACAGACCCTACGGAGAAGCTCTCACGGGTGGCGGATAAGTCTTCGCGAAGGCGGGTACTGCGAACGGTAATCTGACCGATCTGGGCGAAACTGCGCTCGCTCGACGAGTGTAATTCCGCAATCGCCACACGCATCGTCTCCTCGCAGTGGTCCGAGCCGGCCGAAGCGCATCTCACAGCCAAGCGCGTACCCGCCTGGCTCATGGAGCCGAGCGCCTGAAGGAGGGATTCGGAGCGGCCTCTGGACTCGAATGCCAGTTGCTGTATCGTGCCGGCGAGCACGGCGAGGGCATCCCCCGACCCACCGATATGCGCCGCCCGGATGTTGGCGTTCAGCGCCAACCGCTCCATTTGGATCTCGACCGTCTGGATCTCTTCAATCGCCCCTCGCATCCGCCCGATAGTCTCTGCCAGTCCTCTGTGGGTGGCCTCGTTGGCCGCTTCCGCGTTATCGCAGTGGACGAGTCCGGCCAGAATGGCGGAGCATGATTGCTCCATCCGCAGAGAGAACGAGTTCTTCTCAACCTCGGAAAAGCCGGACAAGCTTCGGCTCTCTTCCGTCATCTCCAGTACATGCGCCGCGATATCGTCCAGACTGCGCGCAATCGAGGCAACCGAGACGGCGAATTTCTCGCCTGCATCGGCGAGTTGCGACGATTGCAGTGCCAGAACGGCCGCGGCGCTCTGGGGGTCGCGGGAGATGCCGCCCTCTTGTCCCTCGGAATCGGGTGAGAGGCGCCGCAGTATTTCGATCACATGCTCCACCTGTTGCCGCGTAATATCGTGGAATTGAATGGATACGACCAGCTTCTTGAAGGCGTCCGATATTGCGCCATACTGGGATCGCATTCGAACCGATGAGGCGAGCGCCCGCTTCTGCATATCGGCGAATGAGGCAAGCTGCGCCAGGACTTCGGAGATCATCGCGGGCAGGTCGTTCGTCTGCCGTTTTTCGAGCGCGGCAGAGCTGATCAGGACGCTTTCGATGGGAGGAATCAGTTGGCTCGCGGTGTCCAAGGCATTTTCGACTCGCTCTTGCACACTGCCCGACAGCGACTTTACCGCGTCGGCCAGGGGACCGAAGTCGGCGCTCGCCGCGCCAAGCCGCGCGGTTTCAATCCGCGTCAGCACTCCGAGCGTAGTGAGGGTAGAAACTGTTCCTTTGAACCCGGACAGAGTTCGCTTTACCAGGCCGGCCTCCCGGAGCATGCCGTCCAGCAAACCGTTGCCTTCTTCGGCACGCGCTCTTATCTTCGTAAAACCGTCGAGGATGCCCGTCAGAGCGTGCGATGCGCGTAGGCCCTGTTCCGCCGACATCATGTCGGCTAAAGCCGTTAACTCGAACGAAATCAGGCCCACCGCCTCACTGAACTCCGACAGCTTTCCGCCGATTCTCAAGAAGTCCTGCTCGGTGTTGTGATTCAAAAGGTCGAGATCCGCGATCACCTGGCCAAGAGTTTCGTCCCAAGCCTTTGACTCCGAATCTTTCAGGGCCGCTTTCCGGCGGAAAGTCCGCAGCCAGCCGGAGAGCCGCCTCCCAGACGGTGGAGCTCCGGCTTGGGCTGCCAGTTGGTCAGCTACGTGCATGCGGTTCGATCCAAGCTGTGACACTCCAGCGCATTCAAAACAAGTACTACCCGTCCGTCTCCCATGATGGCGGCGCCCTGAAACTCCTTGCATTGCTCCAAGCCGCCAGTCAGTGGCTTAACCAGAACTTCGACTTCACTGAGAAACTTATCGACCACAAGGCCGTATTTCACTGTGCCGGCTTCCACGATTGCGACTGAAATTTCCGCCGTTTCTGCGGGTACCAGGCCCAACATTTCCGCCAGACTGAAGATGGAGTAGATACTTCCCCGGACCTGCGCGAGGGTGAACCCGCGGTAGTCGTGTGCCTCTTCGGCTGGCACCTTGACCATGTCGCGAATGTTACCGAGCGGCAGGATATACTCCTGAGCGCCCGCTTCGAGCAGGATGCCCTTTGAAATCATGAGACTGGTGGGCAGTTTGATCAGCAAGGTTGTGCCACGGCCGAGCTTCGAGCGAATTTCGATGGTCCCTTGCAGGTTGCGGACATTACTGCGCACGACATCCATTCCCACTCCCCGGCCGGAAACGTCGGTGACCTTGGCCGCAGTCGTCAACCCTGGCAGGAACACCAACTGAAACGCAGCCTCCTCGCTCATGCCCGTAGCGGCTTCCGGGGTCAGCAAACCCTTTTCGACGGCTTTCCGTTTGAGACTCGCGGCGTCGAGCCCCCGCCCGTCGTCGGTGATTTCAATGACCACGCCGCCAGCCTCATGCACGGCTCGCAAGGTCAGTTGCCCGGACCCCTCCTTTCCTTTCGCACGGCGTTCCTCGGGCAACTCAATCCCATGGTCGACGGCGTTGCGAATCACGTGAACCAGTGGATCGCCGATCTGTTCCAGGATGGTCTTGTCCAGCTCGATTCCCTCGCCTCCGATGACCAGCCGGACTTCTTTCCCGAGAGACCGTGCGAGATCCCGGACGAGGCGCGGGAATTTCTGGAATACGGTCTTGACCGGCAGCATCCGGATCGACATGACGCTGGCCTGGAGCTCGTCGGCAATGCGGGAGATGTTCGCACCGGCATCTCTCAGGTCCTTCGCCATTCCGGCGCCATCCGCGCCGTCATTCAGCTTCTGTACAAGCAGCGGGAATGCCCCGCGGGCGACCAGCAACTCGCCGACGACCCTCATCAAGCGATCCAGCTTGTTTTGTTCGATTCGAATCGTCGGCGGTGGGCTGGAAGCGCCCGCCCGGTCCGCCGAAGCTTTCACGGGCAATTGAGCGGGGCCGGCGGGCTTGGCAGGCTCCGGAACGTGGGCGCCATCGGCGGCTGGCGGCCCGCCGTCCAGAACGGACCGGGCAGCCCGAAAGGCGCTGGCCAGGACGGAGCGCTCTTCGCTGCCCAATGCCGCGCCGGTTCTCACCGCGGCATCCAGAATGCGGAGTTGTTGCGCCAACGGTTCTTCCAGTTCCGGGCAGTTCCGATACTGGGCGGCCGCCGACAAGGTCTTTAGGCCGCGCAGATAGGTTTGAAGGACGGGGCCAGTGGACTCGCTGTCGTTTTCCATGCGCCGGAAACAGCTCGCAATCATCTCGACGCACTGGGCGGTCGTGTTGCGGAACGCCGCGTCTCGCGGATCCTGGCTGCGGCCACCCGCAACGTCATGGGTACGGACCCCCAGCCGCTCGAGCAGTTCCGGCGACACCGGTCCGCCCTCGCCGTTGTGCGTAAGCCTCCCCAACAGGCTGCGGATTGCGTCGCACGTCTCCAGGGCGGTTTGGATCGTCGCTCCCGGCACCGGTCCGGCAGCCGCTCCCCGGAATGGATCGAGAAGGGTCTCCAGTGCGTGAGCCACCCGCACCAGGAGTTGCAACGGGTGGCTGTCGGTGAGGGCGGTGCTCTGGAAGTGTCCCAACAGCAGGGCCGCATTGCCCTTGACGCTGTGGACACCCCGAAACAGAGAGGCGAGGTCGTCCTTCGAGGCGAGGTCTTGCTCGAGCGCCAGCGCGTCCCTCTCAATTCCCGCCAGGTGGTCTTCGCACTCCACCACGAACAGTTCGAATGCCTCCACGGGTACGGAGCCAAGCAGGGCCACAGCCTCGGCCTGGTCTTCGAGCAACCGGATACGGACATCGCATTCGTCCTCGACGAAAACGAACACGTCCTTGACAGCCGCACGGTCGCGGTCCGTGACCAGGAGGATCTCCCACCAGAGATAGCAGTGCTCCGCCTCCAGTGCAGCCAACGGCGGTACCTGGTCCGCATGAGCCGTGATATGTGCCTGCCCCAGTTCCCGCAGGTCGTCGAGCAGTGTAACCGGATCCGCGCCGGAATAAAATATCTCCCGGTTCGGCTTGAAAACGATCTCAAAAGCCGCTCGAACCCGGACCGCCGGCTTCGATTCCTCGATCCGCGTCCCGCTCGGACTCTCCGGCGCCGGCAGCAATCGCGCGAATGCGCCGGTTACTTCCACTTCTCCCGGAATGACGGCCCCTTCCGCCTTCTCCTCAATAAGCAGCCGGATGACGTCGCAGGCCTTCAGTCCGCAATCGATCAATTCCGGCGTCACGGCCAGCCGGTCCTCACGCGCCAGATCAAAGGCCTCTTCCATCGTGTGAGCGAACCTGGCAAGGTGCGCGAAACCCGCAGTTGCGCCCGATCCCTTGATGGTGTGAATGGCCCGGAACACCCGGTGGACCAAAGTTGCGTCGGCGGACTGCGCCTCGAGAGCCAGGAGGGAGGAGTCGAGTTCAATCAGCAGATCCAGCGCCTCGGCCCTGAACGCGCCCCGCATCTGCTCCATGACGTCTGTTGGCATCGCTATCTACCCGCTTCGGACCCGGCATCCGCGCCGGGCGTCAACGCACAACTTTCTTGGCTACCGCCAGAAGCTGGTCCGGATCGAATGGTTTCACGATCCAGGCCGTTGCCCCTGCTGCTTTACCTTGCTGTTTCTTCTCCGGATGCGATTCAGTGGTCAGCATCACGATGGGCACGAACTTGTAAGCGGGCATGGCCCGAATCCGGCGAGTGAGCTCGATTCCATCCATCCTCGGCATGTTGACGTCCGTCAAGAAGAGACGGATGTCCTGGCCCTGCAGTTTGACCATTGCGTCCACGCCGTCCGCAGCCTCGACCACCGCGTAGCCGGCGCCCCGCAACACCACGCACACCATTTGGCGAAGGCTCGATGAATCGTCCACCACCATGACGTCTTTCACGAACCCTCCCGCACGCTGAGCAACTCGCGGCGCAGGCCGCAGCGGTCCACCGCGCCAATGAAAGCATCCGACGGGTTATCGAAGGAAAGCACCGTGACAGCCTTACGCAACGAAAACAGCAGTTGGAGAATACAGGTGTCGATGTCCTCTAAGGCCTCGGTATCTACTCCAAGAGGCGTGCCGTCTTCCAGTCCTTCCCGTAGCGTGACGGCCAGGTTCTGGGCGTCTCGGATCGCGACCTCGCCTTCGAGTTTTAGAGTTTGTCTGCCTGGCGTGCTGGCGATTGCAAACGGCATTGGTTTTCTCCTCTCCGCCGCGCCTCAGTTTCCGACCAGAAGCATGCGGATATTCTCGACCATCATTTCCGGAGAGCTGGGTTTGATAATGTAAAGATTCGCCCCTGCCTCAAATCCCTTCGTCTTGTCCTTGGCTTCGCTCTCCGTAGACACGATGATGATTGGGAGTGAGCTGTACTTTCCATCGGCACGTACGCGCCGGATGAACTCATAGCCATCCATGTTACTCATATTGATGTCGGTGAGAACCAGGTCGCAGGGATTGGTGTACAACCGTTCCAGTCCGTCACTGCCGTCCACCGCCGTAATCACCCGATAGTGAGCCTGTTCCAATATGTAGGAGTGATAGCTCCTGACGAATTCCGAGTCGTCCACGATTAAGATCGTTTTCTTCGTTTTCACAGCGCTATTCCTTGCCATAAACCAGGTGGTTCTCAAACCGCTTCAGCTTGAACGCCGTCGTCACGCGGCCTATCGATTCGGAATGCCCCAGGAAGACGTAGCCTCCCCGATTCAGGGCATTATAAAAGTGATCCACAACCGCCTTTCGCGAAAGATCGTCGAAATAGATCAAGACGTTTCGGCAGAAGATGAAGTCAAAGTCCCGCATCGCCCGCATCGCCATCCGGTCGTGCAGGTTCAGATGAACCGTTTGGACCAGGGAGGCGGTTCTCCGCCGCACCACGTACTCGTCGCCATCCTCAATGAGATACTTCGCCCGATATTCGTCGGGAACGTCGTTGACCGACCGGCATCCGTAACGGGCCGCCGCCGCTTTTCGTAACATGTTCTCGTCAATGTCGGTCGCCGTGATCTCGCAGTCCCAGGACTGAGCCTGTGGGAAAACTTCCTGCAGGATCATCGCCAGCGTGTAAGGCTCTTCTCCCGAGGAGCAACCCGCCGACCAGATCCGCAGGGTCTTCTCTCCGCGGGCCTGCTTGGCCGACAGCACTTCCGGCAGACAGTGATTGGCGAATGCCTGCAACTGGTCGTACTCGCGGAACATGTAAGTCTCGTTGGTGGTGACCAGGTTGGCCAGCGCCTGCATCTCCAGGCCCTGCGGGTCGGCATAGTTGAGCATGAACAGATACTCTCGGGGGTCCACCAGACCTAACGCCGCCATGCGCTTGGCAACCCGTGTTTTCAGAAAATAGATTTTCTTGTCGTCGAAATGCAGCCCTAGTTTCTGGTAGATGACCTGGCTCAGGCTCTGGAATTGTTCGACAGAGAGGTCTGACATAGCGTTCCGGTTAGCAGCTTAGGGCCTGCAATACCTCCTCATCGGATTCTTCGAGGGCGCGCGCAGCGAGAACCGGCTCGAGCCCGGCCCGTTTGGTTGTCCGAAGGGTTTCCACCGCCCCCAGGCGAACCAACCGCTCCGTGCTGGATAGGCAGTAAACGAGGAACGTGTAGACGTCGTCGCGGGTGGCCCAGAAGCCCAGAACCCGCACCGCCTGATAGCGGCACAAGGGCGAATCTCCATCGTCGACCACCGCGCGTAAAACCGGCAGCAAATCCACGCCGGGCTCGGGCGACGGGCAACGCGGACCGATAGCGATAAGCGCGCTGAGAATCGCCGGGCGAAGGTGAGGGCCGCGCACAGGCAACAGGCTCGCCACCTCGGCGAACTCCTGGGCCGATCCCAGCGCGGCCGTCGCTTTCAGGCAAGACGCCAGAAGGAAGTCCGGCAGCGCCGCCAAATCCGGGAAACACCGCCGGATGGCCCCTAACGAGGATTCATGGCCAATCCCAACCAGCGCTTCCAAGCAGGCGCCAATCAGCATGGGGTGCGAATCGGCCTGGAGCAGATCCTCAATCCGGTTGCGGAACTCCCCAGCCCGCGTGCGGCCGAGATTCTCCACGGCTGTGATCGCCACGTTTACGTCCTTGTCCGAAAGCGCGGCCGCATAGATTTCCCCTGCATCACCGGCCTGAATTCCGCTCAGAACGTCCAGGACGAGTTTTCTCATGTCCTTGTCGCCATCTCGCATGACCGCGATCAGGAAGGGGATCGAACGCGCGCCTTTGCGGCGCAGCACATCCACGGCCTGGTTGCGAATCTGGGAATCTTCGCTCCCAAGCAAACCGATCGAGCCCTCGATGGCCGCGTTGGCATCGATCCGGATCAGGGCTTGGAATATGGCGTCGCGAACCGCCCGCGAAGGTTCCTTGCCCAACCGGTCCAGGAGAAACTGCACGCCTTCCGGCGTGTTCAAATACCCGATATCCTCGGCGGCGTAGGTGCGGTCGGCTTCGTCGGCGCAGTTTAGCTTCTCCGCGTACTCCATGAGGCAGCTCATTCCATCGTCCTCCGGACCGTCTTTACGATCTCTCCCGCTACTTCATGACTGGGCAAAACCACGCACGCTCCACCGCGATCGACAGCCTCGCGCGGCATTCCGTAAACCACCGCGGTCTGCTCGCTTTCGGCAATCGTGTGTCCGCCGGCCTGCTTAATCGCGACCATCTGATCGGCGCCGTCGTCGCCGATGCCGGTCATTAGGACGCCAATGGTGTCCGCCCCGTAGATCTTCAGAACCGAATCCATCATGACTCCCACCGATGGCACGAACAGTGTTGCCGGCGTGGTTGGCGTGCGGATCACAACCTCGCCCGTCATCTTCCGGTGCAGGCACAGATGCATCCCGCCTGGCGCCACGTAGCAGACGCTCGGCTCCACGGGCATGCCCGAACGGCCTTCCACAATCTTGAACGCGGCGTGCTCGTCCAGTCGCTTGGCAAAGGATGCAATGAAGGCCGGTGGCATGTGCTGCACCAGGAACATACTGGCCGGCAAGTCCGCCGGAATCAGGGGCAGCACCTCTTGCAGCGTCGCCGGCCCTCCGGTGGAAATCCCGATAGCTACGGCCCTCTTTCGGGTAACGTTCTCAAACGTGGAGCGCACCGCCGGCCGGAACGGCTTCCGGCGCTCCCGGTTGCGCTGCAGGCGGTCGACAATGCCGCGAGACGCGGCGGCTTTAAGCTTGGAAATCAGTTCTTCCGCCACCGCGCCCATATTGGATGAGACCGTGCCATCCGGCTTGGCGACAAAATCGAAGGCCCCCAACTCCAGACACTCGAAGGTAGTCGCGGTACCCTCCTGGGTGAGCGACGAAACCATGACAACCGGACAAATTTTCTCCTGCAAGATCATCTGCAACGCGGTGACACCGTCCAGCTTCGGCATGTTGATGTCCATCGAGACGACATCGGGCCGCAGTTCCCGGGCTTTCGATACCGCGTCCTCGCCATCCCGTGCGAGCCCAACCAAATCAAGATCGGCCGACGCCGCGATGATTCGTTTGAAGGTCTGCCGCATTAAGGCGGAATCGTCCGCTACTAGCACGCGTATTCTGCTCATGGCTTTTGGAAAGTGCCGGGGCCGCTGACCGGCCCCGGCTCAGGATTCGAGCTACTAGGTAATTTCGGACAGATGCGCCCGCTCCTGCCGGGAGAGAATCCTCTCCACATCGAGCAGCACGATCATGCGCTTACCCGCATCCACCTTGCCGATTCCGGAAATGAACTGCTGATCGATTCCGGACCCGATGGCCTCGGGAGGCGGGGCGATGTCCTTCCTGGCGAGATTCAATACCTCGCGTACGGAGTCCACCACCAGGCCCGTTTTGACGCCGCCGAGATCCACGATGATGATGCGGGTGCGGTCGTCGGACGGTTTGACATCGAGATCGAAGCGTTTCCGGGTGTCCAGCACTGGGATTACTTCCCCGCGCAGGTTCGTGATGCCCTCGATGAACGCTGCAGCCTTCGGCACTTTGGTGATCTTGGCGAGGCGATCGATTTCCTGGATTTGCGAAATCGGAACACCGTATTCCTCCGCGCCGAGCAGGAACGTCACCAGTTGAACCTCGCTCAGTTCCTGCGCGCCCGAGCCGGTTTCTTGAGTTTTCCCGGCCTTCTCCTCTTCTGCGGCGTGGATCGAGGAGTTCTGCACGTCCCGCAGTTTCTGGTCTTTCATCAGGCTGGCAACGTCCAGCAACATGATCAACCGCGCGCCGTCTTCGAGTTTGGCAACTCCCGACAGCTCCATCCCCCCACTCGAGGTGATGCGGGGAGGCGGTTCCATCAGGTTTTTGGGCACGTTCAGCACTTCGTGAACGTGATCCACCACCAAACCGAGCACAAAGCCCTCGGCATCCACCACGATGATGCGCTGGTCTTCCTGGATGTTCTGAGCGATCTGCTCCTCAAACTTGCGTATGGCGGCGACCGTTTCCCGGCTCCCGGAGAGGACGTCCTCGCCACAGGCGCGCGCGGCGTCGCGATCGCCGTGCTCTTCGTGTTTCGTGCGGACCTGGAGCTGCTTGACGACCTTTTCGTTCAACCCCCGTGCCTTGGCCAACGCCTCCATCAGCAGTTGGCTGGAACTATTGGTCTCGGCCAGCCACTTGCGGAGGCGCTCCATGACCGAGCTATCCACCTTTTGGTGCGAACCAGCCGCGAAGACTTTCTCGGTCTGGTCGATCCAGCGCTCATACTCCTCCCGCAAGGGCCGGCAGTTGTCGGCGAGCTCATCGGCGAGCGATCGCTGCTGAAGCAGCCGCCGCAGGTCGATAACCGGTAGGATCTGACCCCGTACCGTCAGCACTCCCAGAACGTATTCGGGAACGTCCGGAACCTGGTTGGGAGTCTGCACGCGCAGAATTTCCCGGACATGCTCCATGTGGAAGGCGAATTCCTCTTTCGCGATGCGAAAGGTGACCATCTTTTGGACGTCGGCGCCGGCGCCCCCGGATTTGTCCGACGACTCGCCGCTCCGGGATTCCGATCCCGAAGCTGCGCCCTTCGTGCCAGCAGTTTTGCGCGTCACGCCAATCTCGCAGACCTGGGCCGCGTTCAGAGCCATGACGATGCGTTGCCCTTTATCGAGCTTGACAACCCCTTCGAGGTAGTCCGAGGTGGTCCCGCGGATCGCCGCCGGCGGCGGTTCGATTTCGCTGCGCAGTACGCGAGTCACCTGCTTGACCCGGTCCACGCGCAAACCGGTCTTGACGCCGTCGATGTCGACCACCAATACCCGGGTGCGGTCGGTCTCCTGGGCCCGCTCCATGCCGAAACGGGTGCGCATGTCGATGACTGGCAGCACGACACCACGCAAGTTAGCGATGCCGTCCACGTAGGCCGGCGTGCGGGGGACCTTCGCCATCTTGGGAAGGCGAATGATTTCCTGTACCGACATGATATCGAAGCCAAACTCCTCGTCCTTCAACAGGAACGTGACCAGTTGGCTTTCGTCCTTCAGGCCGGCTGATGATTGTAGAGTGTCTGTTTCCATCAAGAATCTCCTTAAACGAGAACGCTCTACCAGCTACCCGTTCTGCAATTCATCAGCCTGAGAAGCAATCTCCTCGATGGCTTGGGCGATCTCCTGGGCAGCCTTCAACCCCTGCTCGGAGGCGCCGGCCGCTTCGATCGACGCGCGCGCGGTTTCTTCGGCGGCGGCTGCGATCTGCTGGCTGGCTTTGCCCGCCTGTTCGAGTCCGGCGGCAGCCTCACCAGAGGCTTTCGCGATTTCGCGGATGTCGGTCACCACCACGTCGGAGTCTTTCGCGATCCGATCGAGGTTCGCGGTGGAGATTTTGGCCCGTTCCACTTCGGCCCGCCCTTTGCTTCCGGCCAGTTCGATATCCCCCGCAACTTTGGTGATCTGCGTTTGCACGTTCTTGACCAGGTCTTTGATCTTGTCGGCGTTTTCACTGCTTTCGTTGGCAAGAGACCGAATGTCGCCGGCGACGACCGAGAAGCCCCGGCCGTATTCTCCGGCTCGCGCGGCTTCCACGTTGCCGTTCACGGCGAGCATCTTCGTCTGGACCGTCACCATGACAATGGCGTCGACGATCTTGTCGATGCGGCGCGTCCGTTCCTCCAGTTCCAGGATGTTCCTGGCGGACTCGGCGGATGCATCGGCGCTCTTGCCAATGTTGACGATCAACGCATCCACGTTGGTCTTGTTGCTGGCGAGAAGTTTTTGCGTGGCCAGAGCTTTCTCCACGCTCAATTCGGCGCGGTCTCCCATACCTTTCGCGGCATGCCGCATTTGAGCACCCAGGGCGTTAGATGTCTCCGCCGCCTTGGCCTGGGCGCCAGCCGCCTTGTTTATCTGCTCGATGGCGATGGTGATCTGCTGCGAAGAGGACTTCAGTTCCTCGGCGTTGGTGGATAATTCCTCGGCGGTGGCGGCCAGTTCCTCGGCCGACTTCTGCGCATTGGTCGAAGTCTTCAACGACTCCGCCATTTCGGCTAGCGAGCGGGCCGCGTCGCTCATCTCCGAGTACGCTTTGGACTGTTCCTGAGTCGATTTCTGGGCTTCCTGGCAGGCCGAGGTGGATTCTTCGGCGGCCGCGGCAATCTCCTCGGCACCCTTCAGATAGGTCTTGGCGCCCGCCAGCGCTTCCGCCGCGTTCTTCTGAATCTCGGCGCAGTTCGCCCGGACCTCTTCGTAATCACTGGCGATCTTCAGCAGATCCTGAGTGATGACCTTGGCCTTCTCCACTTCCTCGCGGCCCTTCTTCCCCGCCGCTTCCGTGTCCCCGGCGACCACCTTCACCTGGTTCTGAATCTCGTTTACGACTTCCTGAATGCCGCGCGCGCTCTTTTCGCTGATCTCCGCGAGGTTGCGCACTTCGTCGGCTACCACGGCGAATCCCTTGCCATGTTCCCCGGCGCGGGCAGCTTCGATTGCCGCGTTCAAGGCCAGCAGGTTGGTCTGGTCGGCGATCCGCGTCACGGCATGAACGATCTTGCCGATCTCCTCGGACTGACGTTCCAATTCGGCAATCATCTTTGCGGATTCGATGTTCCCGTCGGCAGCGTCTCCGACTCCCTTGATGATGGCCTCAATGTCTGCCGTGGTTGACTTGGCGAGCGCTACCACCTCGTTCACCCTCCGCAGGGACACTTCCGCACGGCCGTTGGCCCCGTCCGATGCCTTCTCGATCTGATTGATGGCGGCCCGGGATTCTTCCGCCGCGGCCGACGCCTCCTCTGCACCCGCCGCGATGGTGTGCATCGTCTTTTCCAGTTCTTCAACCGCGCCGGTAGCTTCGGCGATGGCGCTCGATACTTGATCGGTCGCGGTGGATAGCTTCTCCGCCACGGCCTGCGCGCGGGCCACGGTCCGGGCGCGCGTTTTCTCCTCCGCCAGTTTCTTGGCGGTGAGGCGGCTCTCGGCGAAATCGTCACCGTGTCCATTGGACTCCGCGGCCTTCTTCGCGGGCGGCGGCGTTGCCGTGCCCTTTTGCGGTCCAAGGCGATTCAAAGCGAGGCGGCTCGGAACAGCGGGCGCGCCGTTGGTGGGTACTTCAGCGTTTTGTCTAATCATTCCTGTCTCCGGAGATCGGTTTAGCCGGCACCCAACAGCGGGGCGCGAGAGATCCTGAGTGACGCGAGCCGCGACCACCCGATGCTCTCCTTTACTCAGTCCATCTATCGGAAGAAGATTGCAGGAACTTTTGTAGGTATTCGTCCTACAGGAGGAGAATTACTGCGCGATGCGGTTCTCGATGGCGTAGCGAATCAGTTCGGCGGTGCTCTTCAAGTCGAGCTTGGTCAGAATGCGGCTGCGATAGGTGCTGACGGTCTTCTCGCTGAGTGCAAGCTCGGCGGCGATTTGTTTTACCGTCCTGCCCAAGCCGATGAGCCGCGCCACCTCGCGTTCGCGGCCAGAGAGGTCCTTGTGGCAAGGGAGCCGGTCGTGCCTTTCCATGCCCGACCTCGCCTTTCCGGCCGCCTCGGGACCCCTGGCCGCCAGCCGATCGAGCCCGGTCACCTCTTCGACCATCGCGGCGAAATAGTCGACTGACCTGTCCTCGCGCCGCCGGCATTTCACCGCCACATTGGTGTGAACCACATCGCCGTTCTTGCGGATCCAGCGTTTCGGCATCAGGTAGCCGTCGACCTCTCCGGCGAGTATCCGATCATAGTTCCCGATCTCGCCGGCCAGGTCGTCCGGATGGACCAACGCCGCCCACGTCGTCTGCATGAGCTCACGCCGTTCGTATCCCAAGATTTCACAAAGGCGGTCGTTTACTTCAAGCCACCCCGTGGCCGGCGACACGATCGCCATGCCTACCAGCCCGAGTTCCAGGTAGCACCGGGAACGTTCCTCGCTCGCGCGCAGTGCCCCTTCGGCACGATAAAGCGCCGCAGCCTCTTGTCTTTTATCGCTTTCCGCCAGCGCACGTTCCGCGGTCCGCTCGATGGCACGCCGTTCCAGTTCCGCGTTGAGCCGCTCCACCTCGGCCCTGGCCTGCGTCAACCCGGGGGTTTGGACAACCTGCCAATTTCCATGGCGTCTGGCCATTTCCGCCGCGCCGCTATTCGTCGCGGGCGTTCACCAGTTTGCCGTTTTCATCCAGGTGCGGATAGGGGCCACCGGTGCGAAATTCGTCCAGAATGTATTTGTCGTAC
>JBKQIF010000138.1:0-18351 GCA_052148435.1 Bryobacteraceae bacterium | reverse complement strand
ATTGTGCGTCAGATCCCATGCCCGTCGGGGGCGCGCAACCGCAGCACGCTGGCCCATGTGAACTACGAGGACGCCTTCCTGGTCGACACGGGGGCCGTCCGCGGCTGGACGGGCGAAGGATGGGCTCGGGCGGTCCTAGAGGGGGCTCCAGAGGTGACCCGGGCCGGACTCGTGCGAGGGTGGCGGGCGCTCGGGCTGCGGCTCGGTCCGATTCGGTCCGAGGAGTTCGTTTTGGGTTGGGAAGTGCGCCGCAGTACTCCCGATCTGGTCTTGCTCGGATCGACGGGCCGGTTCGGTCTGTCTGGCGAACTGCTCTTCGAATCTCGACGGGACTCGCTGCTGTTCGCGACATTCGTGCAGCTTGACAACCCCGCTACACACGCCATTTGGCGCTGCATCGCCCGCCATCATCGTGGCGTCGTGCGCCAGCTCCTCGGGCAAGCCGCCGTACGCTATCTGCGCCACCAGTGAACCGAGGCGCCGCCATCGAGCTGCTCGACCGTCTGCACCTGGCGCAGAACCAGTTCTACGCCGGCGGGTCCGGCTCCTCCTTTTCCCAGATCCTGGCTCCGAGCATCACCTGGACCATTCCGGGAAACAGCGACATTGCCGGCACCCACCACGGCCTGGAGGAAGTTCTCGACTACTTCCGCCGGCGACGAGAGTTGTCGGACCGCACCTTTCAGCCGCACCGACGCGATGTTCTCGTCGGCGACGACGACAAAATCGCTGCGCTTGTCGACGGTGCTGCCAACCATCGGCAACGTCCAACATCGCTGGTCGACGGTGGGGCTGTACGACGTTGTCGGCGATGAGATTTCCTCCTGCTGGCTCCTCCCACTTGACCCGCACGGATTCGACATGATCTGGACCGTCCCGGACATACCGACGACGTGAGACAAGTATCATCGGCTAGACGGACTGGAGCCCCCGCCGAAAGCCCGCCGCCCTTCTGTCTCAACACTCTGATCTGCGGTTTCACGCTCCGAAAGCCATGTTTCCTACCCCGCCCACGAGACATGGGGTAACTGAATGCTGAGGAACTTCTGGACCCAGGGGGATGGCGACGGAGGATGGCCCACGGCACAGTGGCCGCTCCGAGGAATTGGATCAATACCTTTTCATCCACGGCACCGGCGTTCGCGAATGTTGCATGCGCCCGGAACGGTCCGATAGGGGCACTTTGTTGATCATGCGCTCTGCGCTTGTTCGCCACTCAGCGGCTTCTACTCCGATCGGTTCGGCGGCTTGGTCTCATCGAGGGAGGCATAGACGGCCCCTTCGGCCCGCGCGTATGCGGTGCGCATGGTGGCCGTGGCGGCGTAGCCCACAATCGGCGGCATCTCCGGAAAACAGGCGCGAATGCGCTTGTCCATGAAGCCCGCCGAGCGCGGGCGAACTTCGAATAACTCGATCACGTTGGCGATGGTCGGCGTGTCGTACTGCGCCAACAATTTCAATTCCGCGGCGGATACGGGCATGACGTTTATTCTAATCGGTGGGACAGACGATCGTCTTCTGTCGTCTGTCATGCCTCGCCACGGTACAAGCTCGACAGAGGACGAAAGGCGATCGTCTGTCCCACGAATCGGCGCCTGCCCGTTCCACTCATTAGTGGAGCGCTGCTACCATCGATGAAGAAATGCCGGCCTCCGAGCAGGAAATCGTACATTCTCGCCGGGCTCTTTGGCGGGGCCGCCTGGGCCGCTTGAAGCACCCCCTGCTGCTCCTCTGCGGTGTGATCGCGGTCTTCTGGAAACTGGCGCTCACCAAGCAGTACACCTTCCTGGCGAGCCCTGACCTGGCCAACATGATCCTTCCCCGCCTTGCAGCCGAAGTGGATGCCATGCGCCATTGGTCGGTTCTGCTGTGGACCCCGTACGAGTGGTTTGGACAGCCGACCATCGGACAGGTGGAACCGAGCGTTCTCAGCCCCTTCACCTTCCTGCTGGCGCTGGCGCCGGTGCACCATGGCCAGATCCAGTTCTTTTATGTGCATCTGTGGTTCGTGGCGATCCATTGCGCCGCGGCGTTGTTCGCGTACTGGTTTTTTCGCGACCTCGGTTGCTCCCAGGGGCCTTCGGCGGTAGCGGCCCTGCTGTTCGCCACCATGGGGTTCTATGGCAATACCGAGTGGCCCCACCACCTGGTGCCGGCCATCTGGGCGCCCTTGATTTTCCTGTTTCTGCTGCGGTCGCTGAACGGGCGCGCGCCGTTGAAGAGCGCGGCATGGAGTGGCGTGATGCTGGGCCTTTCGTGGCTGTCGGGCCACCACGCGCCGCCGGTCATCCTGACGCTGGCGGTGGCCGCGGTTGGGCTGGCCGCGGTGGCGCCCCGCGCCCAACGGCGTTCCATGGCGCTGCGCATGGCGGTGCTGTTCTCGGTGATGGCGCTGGTGAGCGCCGTGCAGGTGCTGCCGACGCTCGAATACGGAAAGGTGGCGAACCGTTGGACCGCGACCGGGGTGCTCACCTGGAAGGACAAGGTGGAGTACCCGGAGCACGAGCAGTTCAGCTTGCGCCCCAGCGATCTTCTTCACCTGGTGATGCCGGGTGGGCAGGGGCTGTTTTCAGACCCGTTCGTGGGCACTGTGGCGCTCAGCCTGGCGGCCATTGGAATCTGGGGCGGCTTCCGGCGCCGCGAAGTGCGGATGTTCGTGCTGTTGGCGATTGGCGGGCTGCTCTACGCCATGGCCCGCAGCAGCGCGTTGTACGGGCCTCTCTACGTTTTTGCGCCTCTGGTGGAGAAGACCAGGGAGCCGATGGTGGCGCTTTGCCTGTTTCAATTTGCCCTGGCTGCGCTGGCGGCCATCGGAACCGAACTGCTGATCGCGAGTCCCGATCCGGGGCGTGAAACCAAAGTCATCCGGGTGCTGCTCTGGTTCGGGATTGGCACGTTGGTTGTTTTTGCCCTGCTGGCATGTTTGAAGCCGGCGGTCTCCAGCGCGGTTCTGGATGGCGACCCCAGGCTCGGCATGATTGCCATCGTGGCCCTTTTGCTGGCCGGACTGTACCACGCCTGGAGCCGCGGTCTGCTGCGCCGCCAGTGGGCGCTGGCGCTGCTCGGTCTGCTGGCCATCGTCGAGCAGAGCAACGAGGTTGGCTGGGGATGGGCGCACGTACGCGATGCCGGCCGCATGGGACTCGTGAACGCTCTCACCGATACGCGGGACATCGGCGAGTGGCTCAGGTGGTGGCCGCAACCCAAGCGCATCGCCACCGAAAGCAAGGACGTCGCCTTTAACGTCGGGGACTGGTACCGGGTGGACGCATCGGATGCCTACACGGCCGGTATGTTCAGTTCCACTTTCGAGCTGGGTTGGTGGCAGGACCGGCTGGTGCAGATGTATGGAATCGGCCTGGTGGTGAGCCGCGCGCCCACCCGCCCGATCCAGCACGAACTGTTCCGGGGCTCGTCGGGGTTGAAGATTTTCGCCAACCCGGACGCGTTTCCGCGCGCCTGGACGGTGCACGACATCATCCTGGCTCCCGACGCCAAAAGCGGGGCGGCCATGGTGCGGGAGTGGAATTTCGATTTGCGCAAGACCGCCCTCATGGTCAAGACCATGCCCCAACTGGACCGCTGCGGTGGCGAGGACAAAGTGGACTCCATAGTGGACAAGCCGTCTTATGTGAAGGTCGCTGTGGATATGGCCTGCAAAGGCCTCGTGGTAGTGAGCGACAACGACTATCCCGGCTGGCATGCCGAAGTGGACGGCAAGTCCGCGCCGATTTGGAATGTCAACACCGTGATTCGCGGCGTCGTGGTCGGGCCGGGGCGTCACCAGTTGGCGATGAAGTACCGTCCCTTTTCGGTTTACTTCGGCTTGTTCTGCACGCTGGCGGGCCTGGCCGTGGCGGTCTTCTTACAACGGCGTAACGAAGATGGGGCCGGGTAGTCGCGGGTAGTGCCCGGCGCCTACCCGATCCGCGCCAGCACTTCGTCGGCCTTGACCGTCGCGCCTTCCTGTACCGCGATGGAAAGCACGCGTCCGGCGCGCCCGGCTTTCATTTCGTTCTGCATCTTCATCGCTTCCACGACCAGGATTCCCTGGCCGGCTTCCACCATGTCGCCGATCCTCGCCAGCACGCGTACCACTTTGCCGGGCATCGGCGCCAGCAGGTTTTGGACGCCATCTCCCGCCCGTCCGCCCGAGCGCGCCGACCAGCGCCGCGGGTCGCGCACTTCGATGGGAAACCGCGTCCCATTCACCACCACCACCAGGCCATCCGCCGTCTGCTCCACGCGGGCTTCATAGCTCCTGCCGTCGAGCAGCACTGAGTACACGTTGGGCGTAACCTCGGCTACGTCGGCGTTCCGCTCTTCGCCGTCATTCATGCGAAAGCGGCACTCGGGCGCGGTCTCTACCAGATCGATGGCCGCCGCTACGCCGTCGATTACCATTTCCAGCTTCATCGCAGCAGCGCATCCCTTCCCGCCCGCAGCCAGCCGCTCGCCTGCCCGCCGTTCCCTGCCGCCGCGTCATTGGTCTTGGCTCGCGCGGCGGTATGGATCGCGGCCGCCAGCGCGGCTACCGCTTCCAGGTCAGCCGCGGGCTTCGGCTTGGTGAGGCGCGAGAAGAATTCCTCGATGAAGCCGGTGTGCAAGTGGCCGGCCGCAAATTCGCGGTCTTCCAGAATCTGGCGGAAGAAACCGACATTGGTGCGGATGCCGCCCACGTCGTATTCTCCCAACGCGCGAATCATGCGGGCCGTTGCCCCTTCCCGCGTCTCCGCCCAGACCGCCAGCTTGGCCAGCAGCGGATCGTATTCCATGGGGACCGTCCAGCCGTCGTATACGCACGCGTCCAGCCGTATACCCGGCCCCAGCGGCCGTCCCAGCCGGGTCACTTTGCCCGGATAGGGCAGGAAGTTGTTGTACGGGTCTTCGGCGTAAATCCGGCACTCGATGGCCGCGCCGCGCCAGCTCACTTGTTCCTGCGTGAAGGGCAACCGCGCCCCGGCGGCGATTTCGATCTGCAGCCGCACCAGGTCGAGCCCCGTCGCCAGTTCCGTAACCGGATGCTCCACCTGCAGGCGCGTGTTCATTTCCAGAAAGTAGAACCGGCGGTCTTCGTCCACCAGGAATTCCACTGTGCCGGCATTGTAATAATTGGCCGATCGCGCGGCGCGAATGGCCGCTTCGCCCATCGCCTGGCGCATCTCGGGATGCAAAGCCACCAGTGGCGACGGGCATTCCTCCAGCACCTTCTGATGCCGGCGCTGCAGCGAGCACTCGCGCTCGCCCAGGTGCACCATGTCGCCGTAGCGGTCGCCCAACACCTGGATTTCAATGTGCCGCGGCCGCTCCACTAGCTTTTCCACGTAAATGTCTTTGTCGCGAAAAGCCCGCTCGGCCTCGCTCGCCGCATCGCGCAGCGCCGCTTCCAGATCGCCTTCGCGGTCCACCCGGCGCATGCCCTTGCCGCCGCCTCCGGCCACGGCCTTCAGCAGGATGGGGTAACCGTGCTCGATGGCGAAAGCCCGCGCCTGGTCGAACGTAACCCCGCCATCCGTCCCCGGCACCACCGCCGCGCCGGCTTCAATGGCGGAGCGCCGCGCCGCCGTTTTCGAGCCCATGGCCCGGATGGAAGCCGCCGAGGGGCCGATGAAGACGATGCCCGCATCCTCGCACGCCGCCGCAAACTCGGCGTTCTCGCTCAGAAACCCGTAGCCCGGATGAATGGCCTCGGCGCCGTGGCTGCGCGCGGCATCGAGGATGCGGTCGATGCGCAGGTAGCTTTCGCTCGATGCCGCCGGCCCAATGCGTTCGGCTTCGTCGGCCATCCGCACATGCAGCGCGGTGCGGTCGGCGTCGGAGTAAACCGCCACGCTCCGAATGTTCATCTCGCGCAGGGTGCGAATCACGCGCACCGCGATCTCCCCTCGATTGGCAATCAACACCTTGCGGAACATCGAGCAAGATTGTAACAGGCGGAGGATTCCCCGATGGCACGGGCTCTAGCCTGTGTAGGAGGTGCCCAGGTGGGACAGACCATCGCTTTGTGTGGTCTGTCAGCCCTCGCTACCCCACGGCCCCTCGACAGACGGCACAAATCGATGTCCCACCGCGCCGCTCCCTCAGCTCCCCGACACCGCCACGGTGACTCCCGCCGGACTGCTCACGCCTCCCACCGTCACCTGCACGGGAACGCTGCCGGCGGCCAGGCCGCTTGGCACCTCCACGTTCAACTGCCATACCCCGGCGATCGTTCCGGGCGCGCCGCCGGAGTAGCTCACGTACGCCGCCTGGCCGCCAATCGTCACCGTCACGGCCAGCGTCGAGATCGGCAGCGGCACCGCGGCAACCAGGCCATCCTGCCCGCCCGGATTGGTCTGGCCGCCACCGGTCATGTAGAGCGACAGAATGCTGCCTGCGTTGGCCGGGTGCGACGCGCCGTTGATCGACCCATCCTGATTCACCGCCGCCGCTTGCCCCGTGCCCGCGCCGGATGCCGTGAAGAGGGCCGGGGAGGAAAGGCTCAATGTCGTCGTGAAGGGAACCAGCGCCTGGCCGTTGTAAGTCACCACTACCGTCGCCTCGGCGCCGTTCACCGAATACGGCACTACCGCGGCCACCTGGGTAGATGAAGTATAGAGCAGCGGGGCTGCAACGCTGTTGATGGAAACCGTGGTTCCCGCCAGCGACGTTCCGTAAACTCCCGCCACCGGCGTGTTCGCCACCAGCGTGTTCGGGCCCAGGCCGAAACCGTAGATCACGATCAAGTCGCCGGGAGAAACCGCCTCGCCGGCATTGCTCGCGGCGTTGGCTACCGCGCAGATGCCCGCTCCCGCACAGGCCGGCTCCAGCATCCGCACGGCATTATTGCCGGCGTCGGCGACATACACCAGCCCGCCCGTCGACACCGCCACGCCTTGCGGCGAATTCAAGGTCGCGCTGGTGGCCGCGCCGCCATCGCCGGTATATCCGATACCGCCGTTGCCCGCGATGGTCGCGATGGTTGCGTTGGGAAAGACTTTGCGGATCACTCCGTTGGAGTCGCCGATATAGAGGTTGCCCAGCGAATCCACCGCCACGCCGACCGGTGCGGTGATCTGTGCATTCACGGCCCAACTGCCATCGCCCGAATAACCGAACGTGCCGTTGCCCGCCACGGTGGAAATGATGCCCAACGCATTCACCTCGCGGACACGGTTGTTCTGCGTATCGGCGATATAAAGGTTGCCGCTCGAATCCACGGCTACAGCCTGCGGATAATACAGCTCCGCCGCGGTCGCCGGTCCGCCGTCTCCGCCATAGCCTTGTACGCCGGTCCCCGCCACGGTGGAGATCGTTCCCGCCGGAGTGACTTTGCGAATCGCGGAGTTTAGCGTATCCGCAATGTACAGGTTGCCGGAAGTGTCCACGGCCAGGCCCGTGGGAGTATTCAATTCGGCATTCGTCGCCGAGCTCCCATCGCCGGAATAGCCCGTGGTGCGGTTGCCCGCGTAAGTATTGATCTGCCCGTTGGAAGGCGTGACCACGCGCACGCGCTGGCCGGTGGTATCGGAGATGTAGACGTTGCCCTGCGCATCCACGGCCACTCCGGCCGGGCCCATCATCTGCGCCGCCGTCGCCGGTCCGCCGTCGCCGCCGACGCCGAAGATGCCGTTGCCGGCAAAAGTCGCGATCGTGCCGGAAGTGGAAACCTTGCGCACCACGTTATTGGCGGTATCGGCAATGTACACATTGCCGCCCGCATCGGTTGCCACCGCCTGCGGCGCGTCGAGCTCGGCCCGGGTTGCTGGCCCTCCGTCGCCCGAATAAGCGAATAAGCCGTTGCCCGCTACCGTGCTGATGTCGCCCTTGCCCGGGCTGGGCACCTTGCGGATCCTGAAATTCTGCGAATCGGCGATATACACGTTCCCCGCGCTGTCCAGCGCCACGCCGGTGGGGGAACTGAGCTGCGCCAGCAGGGCGGGGCCGCCGTCGCCGCTAAATCCCGGGTTGCCGTTCCCGATGATCGTAAAGATGTAATTGTTGAGGTAATTGGGGCCGGCGGCGACCTGCCGAATGCGGCCGTCGTTGCGCTCGGCGATGTAGACGTTCCCCGCCGCGTCCACGGCCACGGCGTAAGGCTCGATCAGCTCGGCATCTATCGCCAGACCGCTGTCGCCCGCGTAGCCGATGGTGCAGCCGCTCGTGGCCACGCAATCGCCCGCGATAAAGTTGATGACCCCCCCGCTGATCTCGCGGACGGCGCCGTTGCCGGTGTCGGCGATGTAGATGTTGCCATTCTTGTCCACCGCCACATCCTCCGGCTGCCGCAGTTCCGATCCGTAGTTATACGGCGATGCCGTATCGCCTTCGTAACCCGGATAACCGTCACCGGCGATCGTGTGCATGATATTGGAGATGTCCACATAGCGGATGGAGTTATCGCCCGTATCGGCAATATAGAGGTTGCCCGTGGAATCGAACGCCAGCCCGCCCGGAAAATGCAGGTTCGCGGAAGTGGCCGGACCGTTGTCGCCCAAAAATCTCGGCGAGCCCACCGCCCCGTTGCCCGCGAACGTGGTGATGATACCGCTGGTGGAGATTACCCGCACCCGGTTGTTCAAACTGTCGGCGACATACAGGTCGCCGGATTTATCGAATGCCAAGCCCTGCGGCGAATTCAACTGCGCGGCCGTAGCCAGGCCGCCGTCGCCCGAATATCCGGCCCGCGAATTGCCGGCCACCAGCGTCAGAGTGCCGCCGGGCGTCAGTTTGTAGACGCAGTTGCCGGCGCTGAAATAGACGTTCCCCGAGGCATCGGTGGTGAGTTTCGCGGTTGGCCCCACGGAAGTGTTGGTGGCTGTCGCGGGTGTCGTCGGCGGCGCGCCTCCCGCCAGCGTCGCGATTGAATACTGTTGCCCGGAAGCCACAGCGGCGCCGGCCAACAACAGCACAGAAATACTCCACACCAACCTTCCGGAAACCTGATTTTGCATGTACTTGCCCAGTCTAACAGGATGAGACGCGGATATTGAAGCTGCCTGAAACCCATCCTGCTTGCACCTACCGTGCCAGGACCCGCCCCAGGATTTCCAGAGCCTCGGCGCACTCTTCGCGGCTGACGTCGTAGTGCGTCACGGCGCGCATTTTCCGCGGATTGATGGCGTTGATCCGCACCCCTTGGGCCTTCAGGCGGTCGCTGATTTCCGCCGCCGCTACGCCGGTCGCGCCGACGTCGAACACCACGATGTTCGTGGCCACCGCCGCTGGATCGATTTGGATGCCCGGAATGCGCGCCAGACCTTCCGCGAGGTGCCGCGCGTTGGCGTGATCCTCCGGCAGATGGCGCGGAGTCTGGTCGAGTGCCACCAGGCCGGCCGCCGCCAGCACGCCCGCCTGGCGCATGCCGCCGCCCAGACGCTTGCGATACAGCCGGCCCCTGGCGATCGAATCCGCCGGGCCGGCTAGCATGGAGCCCACCGGCGCTCCCAGAGCTTTCGACAGGCAGAACGTCACCGTGTCCACCGGCGCGGCAATCTCGCGCACCGAAACGCCCAGAGCCGCGGCCGCGTTGAACACGCGCGCGCCGTCCATGTGAACCGGAATGCCGCGTCCGTGCGCGCCGTCGGCGATCTCCCGGATGGTGCGCAGCGGATAGACCGTGCCGCCCGCCATATTATGCGTGTTTTCGATTTCGATCAGCCCGGTGGGCGCGTAGTGCGCCGCAAGCGGCCTGACATGCGGCTGAATGGCGTCCCAGGTCAGGATGCCGTCGGGCGTCCCGACCGGCCGCACCAGGCAGCCGGAAAACCACGCCGTCATCGCCAGCTCATAATCCAGCAGGTGGGCGCGTGCGTCCGCGATTACCTCCTGGCCGTGTTCGGTATGCACCTTGACGGCGATGGTGTTGCCCATGGTCCCGGTGGGCACGAACAGGGCGGCCGGTTTGCCGGCGATTTCGGCGGCGCGTTCTTCCAGCCGGTTGACGGTTGGGTCTTCCCCATACACATCGTCGCCCACTTCGGCCTCCGCCATGGCTTGCCACATGGCGGCGGTGGGCTTGGTCACGGTATCGCTGCGTAGATCGATCATTCGTCGAGAAACTCCTGAAACACTTCGTTGGAAAGCAGAACGCCGCGGCCTGTCAGCCGCAGCACGCCGTCCGAGGCTGTTGTCAGGCCGGCGGCGGTGAAACGGTGAATCGGCTCGGCGAAGCGCGTCCATTCCTCGGCCGTGGGGCGCATGCCTTCGCTCAACCGCAACCCCACAAAAAATCGTTCGGCCGCGTGCGGCGCTTCGTCCACCGCCGGGCCGCGCCCCAGATATTCATCGAGCGATTCCGGATTCCGCCGCCGCACTCGCCCGTCGAAGGAATGCGCGTCGGCGCCGAAACCGGCGTATGGCTCCAGCTTCCAATACTTCATGTTGTGGACCGATTCCGAGCCCGGCCGGGCGAAATTGGATATTTCGTAGCGGGCGATCCCCAACTCCGCCAGCCGTTCCACCGCCGTCTCGTAAAAATCGGCCACCGCGTCTTCCTCCGGCGTGTCCGCCGCGCCATAGCGCGCGCCCCCGGCGAGCATCTCCTTGCCCAGCCGCGAATCTTCGTCCACCTCCAGCATGTAGACCGAAACATGCGGCGGCGAAAGACGTTCGATCCAATCCAGCGATTCGCCCCAACTCGCCGCAGTCTGCCCCGGAAGGCCCGCAATCAGGTCGATATTGACGTTGCCAATGCCGTGGTCCGCCAGCAACCCGATCTCGCGCGCCACCGTTTCCGCCGTATGTTTGCGGCCCGTGCGGCGAATTTCCCGCTCCACGAACGATTGCACCCCCAGGCTGACGCGATTAATGCCCGCCAACGCCCAGGCGCGCGCCCGTCCCGCCGTCACCGTTCCCGGCGCTGCCTCGATGGTGGCTTCCTTCCACGGCCGGCCGGGGACCGCGTCCAGGATTTCGGCCAGATCGCCCGCCTCCATGGCGCTGGGCGTGCCCCCGCCCAGGTACACGGTCTCAGGCCGCCATGGCCACCCATGCCCGCGAATTTCCGCCAGCAGTTCCCATCGATAGCGGCGCTCCAAATCCGCGCCAAATACGCCCGAAGCAAAATTGCAATAGGTGCACTTCTGCGCGCAAAAAGGATAGGAAACGTAAACGCCGGGCACTGTCTTCATTGTAAACGCGGTGGAGCGCGCGAGAGCTTGCCCGTAAGCCCGAAGGCGATAGATAGTAGCCCAGCGCGTAAGCCCTGGGAGCGCCGCAGAATCACCTGGAACTTCACCACGTCACTTGCGTTAATAAAGGTGAGGGTCCGCCGTCTCATGGATATGACAGCACGAATTCTTACTGCAATGGCGCTGGCTGCGGGGTTGTGCCCGGTTCTGCCGGCAGTCGATCCCCGGCTCCTGAACCTGGTAATGCCCGACGCCGTTGTGCTGGCGGGCGTGAATGTCACCCAGGCCGAAGCTACTCCTTTTGGCCAGTACGTCCTCGGACAACTGGCGACTAACGATGCCAAAATGCAGCAACTGGCGACCCTCACCGGTTTCGATCCGCGCAAGGATGTTACCGAATTGCTGGTGGCCTCGAACGGAGCCGCCAAAGCCGGGTTGGCACTCGCCATCGGAACGTTCGACGTTGCCACCATCGCCGCCTTCGCAACCGGGCATGGGGCAGCGAGCGAAACCTATAGCGGCGTCACCATTCTCGAAGATCCCAAGCAGACGCACGGCATCGCCTTCCTGAGCGGGGCCGTGGTAGCCGCCGGAGACCTGGCGGACGTGAAGGCGGCGATCGACCGCCAGGCCGCGGCCTCCACCTTGCCGGCGGCCCTGGTGGTCCAAGCCAATCAATTGAGCGGCAGCGACGATGCCTGGTTCATCTGCAGCGTGCCCCCGGCTTCGCTTCATCCGGCGGGTTCGGCTACGGGCACTGCCACCGGCTTGCAAACGGCCCTGACGTCGATTCAGTCCGCCTTCGGCGGCGTGAAGTTCGGAACCGTGGTGACGGCCGGGGTCACGGCCCAGGCGGACAACGCTCAGGACGCCGGCACTCTGGCCAGCCTGCTGCAACTGCTGGTCAATATGGCCCAAATGCAGTCCACCACCAACACTTCGGTGGCTACGCTGGCCTCGGGATTGACCATCAAGGCATCCGGCTCCGCGCTGGTCTTCACCATCAGCCTGCCCGAATCGCAGTTCCAGCAATTGCTCGCCCCCGGTTCGAGCGGTTCCAAGCACCGCACCATGCGCAAGATGTAGGCGTTTCGTGGAACAGGCGTTCGCAGTTTGGGCAGGGGAAACCGCTCCCTCGCGGTCGCGGCTCGGTTAGGGGCACTGTGTGTTTGCAGCTACTTACCGAGCCGCGACCGCGAGGGAGCGGTTTGTCGCGGCTATACATGCGAAATCCCCAAATCGGTTAAGCACCCCGTTTTCGCCTGCAAGCCGGTTCCCGCGGTGGATTCAGCTAAACTGAAGGAAGCATGACCCTGGAAGAACGCTTTGCCCGCATCGAGCACGTCACCGCGGGCATTGCCGAGCAGCGCGAAAAGGACCGCGAGGAGTACAAGGCACTATGGCGCGACACCCAGCGCCAGATCGACGCCCTCGCCACCACGACCCGCGATCGAATCGCCCAGATAGCCGATACGATCGCGCAGATGGCCGAGGAAAACCGCCGGATTGCGGAGGAGAATCGCGCCGAACACCAGCGCCTGCGCCAGTCCGACGCCGATCTCGATGCCCGCGTGGCCGCGCTGGTATCGGCCATCGGCCAGTTTATCGCCAGCCAGCCGCCACGCAAGTAGGCCCGTGGCTAGGCCTTTTGGGCCCAAGCTCATGGGTCCCGGCAAGCCGCTAAGAGCCATTATCCACCTGTAAATCCGGCGCAGCGGTTAATGTCCCCGGTTCACCCCTCCCCGGTTTGCCCCGTCCCCGGTTACCGTCTGATTCTAGTTAGCGGTGGTCCTGTTCATCGGGCGCTAGGGGCGGTACCATCGCGGAAGATGCCTTGGAAGCTGGGCCAGCTTGTACGACAACGCAGACCTAACGAGGCGATTGCCGCGGACATCGAGCCCCCGAAATTCGAGACCATTGAGGGGCCGCGTAAGGGCAGCGTTATCGGCTATGCGATCGCCGTCGTCCTTGCCCTGGCGGGAGGTTTCTGGCTGCTGAATTCTGGAGCGGTTCAAGATCGTCCGCCGGATCAACGAGGTGTTAGGTCTACGGGCCCAGTCGACACGCCTCCTGATTGCTGCGAGCAGGGCAAGGGTGTGGCGGAGGCCAAGAAAGCCATCACGGGCCCAGTCGACACGCCTGCTGATTGCTGCGAGTGGGTGAGACCATCCACGCGTTCAGATGGTACTCCCGTGGAAGGCTATTGGAGAAATAGGGCGGGATGCGCCGGACTATGTCCCTTAGTAACGCCAGCGAAGGAGTCAACGCCCTCGCAGAAACCGCCGATCTACGTGGGCCCACGCGGCGGTCGATATCACTACAGCAAGAGCGGCAATAAGGTATACGAGCCTCGCAAATAGTCGCGCGCTGAGCGCACCGCTTCCTCTCACCCCACCAGCACCGTCTCCACCAGCACCAGCGACACCGCCGTATAAATAACGTCGAACCCGATCAGCATTTTGAGCCAGCTCACGTTGTCCGGTCCGATGGGGTTGCCCGCCATCAACTGCATGCTCAACTGCATCGCGCCGAGCAGCGCCGGCACCAGAATAGGATAGGTCAGCATGGGCAGCATGACTTCACGCAGGCGGATATTCACCGTCAGCGCGCTGGTCATGGTGCCGATCACGGTGATGGCCCAGGTGCCCAACAGGAATACCAGCGCCAACCAGCCGTATTGGCCCATCCAGCGCACGTTGTAGAACACGCTGAAGACCGGGAGGGAAACCAACTCCATACCCAGCAGCAAAACGTAGTTGGCGATGGCTTTGCCGAGGAACAGCGCCGCGCCGGAGACTGGCGAGGCAATCAGCGCATCCAGGCAATCGTTGGGAATCTCGCGCGCGAAGCTCCGGTTCAGGATCAGCGTGCCGGCGAAAGCAAAAGCGATCCAGAGCAGGCCGCCGGAGATTTCGCGGGTGGTATCTTCCTGCGCATCGAAGGCGAAGCTGAAGATTAAGAGGATCACCAGGGCAAAGGCCAGCGACCCGTTGACCGCTTCCTTGGTGCGAACCTCGGCGCGCAGGTCCTTCAGCGCGATCACCCAGACGTCGCGGAAGAACCTCATCAGCCTTCCCCGTAGCGGGCGTAGATCAGGGACGGGTCGGCGGCCATTTCGGGCGTCGCCTCGCCGTGAAACGCCACTTGCCCGCGGTTGATCAGCGTCACATGGGTGGCCAATTCCATAGCTTCGCGCAACTGGTGGGTAGACATGACGACGGTCTTGCCGGCCGCCAGGGCCTCGCGCAGCAGACGCTGCAGCACGGCGATAGCGCGATCGTCGAGCGCGGTGAACGGTTCGTCGAGCAGCAGCACGCGCGGATCGTGCAGAAAGGCGCGGGCCACCGCCAGGCGCTGGCGCATGCCGCGGGAGAATTCCCGCACCAGGCCGTTCGCCGAGCGTTCCAAACCGGTGCGCTCCAGCCATTCCAGCGCCGCACGCCGCGGATCTTCCAGAGCGTAGAGGCGCGCGTAAAGCACCAGGTTTTCCAGCGCGCTCAGCTCGTCGTAAACCGAAATGCCGTGGCCGATGAAGCCGATCCGCTGACGCGCCTGGGTATCGCGCGGCGGCAGGCCGAAGATTTTGACTTCGCCTTTACCGGGCCGCGAGAAGCCCGCCACGATGCGCAGCAACGTAGTCTTCCCCGCCCCGTTGCGCCCGATCAGCGCCAGGCAGGAGCCGGGTTCGACTGCGAAGTTGACATTGCGCAGAGCCGGATAGTCGCCGTAGAATTTCCAGACGCCCTCTACGGCAACCGCGCTCATCGGTTGCCCTGGGCGCGATAGAGCAAAGCGAAACCCAGGGCCAGGATGCCCAGCGCGAGGCCCAGAATCAAGGACGCCCGCGAGTAAATGCGCGGCATAATCTGCTCGATCTGCGGGCCGGATTCCTGCTGGGCGGAACTGTCGTCGGCGGGGGCGTCAAAAACCGCCGTTCCGGTCAACTTCACGCTGTAGGAGGCGGTGCTCAGGCCGTAGATGTGCGTCCCGGTGCGGGGTTCGGGACCGAGATCCTGCAGCCCTTGGGCTTCCAGCGTGACGCCCCTGGGAGCGATCAGGTAGGTGTTCTCGTCCTTCGTCGCCACCCGGCCGGCATACGCCGCACCCTCGGTATAAGGCACCGCGTAAATCATGTCGATGCGGGTTTCGCCGGGCTTGATTTCAAATTTGGTGGCGTAGGTATCGGCGCGCGCGGTTCTAGCGTAAGGAACGGGAACGGACATGCCGTTCGGGGCGATAGCCGAGATTTCGACCTTTCCCGCCGCCGATGCCGGCAGGTAGAAGGGCAGCGTTCCCGCGGCCGGGTCGAACCAGGTGATCTTGCCGGTGTTATTCACCAGAAAGGTTTCGTTCACCTTCATCTCGCCGCCGCCGGGCTGGAACAGAATCATGTGCCTGGAGACTTTCACTTCGGCCGGCTGGCGTTTGGACGCGTTGTAAACGTCGAACGCGATGCCGGTGGTGGGAGTGCCCGGCGGCATCATGTGGTTGTAGGTGACGTTGTCGATTTCGACGCGCACCATCGAGGGACCCTGCCCGCCGGCGGCGACATCTTGCGCGATGCTGAAAGCGCCGGCGGCGTCGGTCTTTGCCGAGGCGACCGGCTCCATGCCGCCCTGGCCGAATTTGTACAGCGTTACGGTGGCGCCGGCCTGGGGCTCGCCGGTGGTGCGGTTGACGACCGCGCCGGAAACTTCGGCCGCCGCAATCGACGGCAGGCAGGCCAGAACCAGGAAAAGCAAGGCGGTTTTCTTCATGCGCTGGCCGCCTTCATGGATTTGCCGCACTCGCCGCAAAACTTGAGGCTCTTTTCGAATGTCGCGCCGCAGGAAGGGCAGACAAAAACGATGGGCTTGGTTTCGGGGGCGCGCCCGGTCTTCGAAGCGAGTTGCGTCCTGAGATGGTCCACTTCGGCCAGCACTGCGGCCAGCTCCTTTTGAAGATCCTTCTTGGTGCTCTGATAATCGGTGTCGGAGAGCTTGCCCAGCCGGTATTCGAACTGCAAATCGCGCAGGTTTTCGTAAATGGCGGCCTTGCGGTCGTCCAGGTGAGCGAAAGGCGATTCCGGTTCGGCGGCGGGCAGGTCGCGCGGCCGGATGGTGAGGATGAACGCGATAACGGCGATCGCGAGCATCGAAGTAATGACGATGATCACCGCGGAAGCTTCACTCCAAATCGGCCAGATCTTTTTCGATCTGGTCCTTATATTTCGACAGCGCCGGATCGTCGATTTCGATCGTTCCCACTTCGGGCAGAGGCCGCGATTGGCGCGATCTGCGAATAAACCACCAGACGACCACCAAACCGGCGGCCACGGCGGCATAGGGCACCAGCCATCCGGCGCTGGAGGGCGGGGCGAGGTAGATGCCGGGGCCGTAGTCGCGCACGAAGGCGTCGATGATCTGCTGGTCGGTCATGCCCACGGCCTGCATGCGGGCGATGCGCTCCTTGGCCGGCTTCGAAAACCCGCACTCGAGCATGCTGCAGGTGGCTACGGAATCCTTGCAGCCGCACTGGCAGGCCAGGCGCATGCCCACGCGGCGGGTGTCCAGGCTGGGCTTCTCCGCCGCGGTTTGCGCCAGCGCGGCCAGGACCAATACGAACGCCAACATTGGAATCTCGAACTTTGCGCGCCAGCCGTTACGCTTTGACATGCGTTTTCGCCACGCCCACCACGCTGGTGCGGGCATATTGCATTTTCACTTTGCTGGGAACCAGGCAGACCAGCGTGCCGCCAATCAGCACCAGGCCGCCGGCCCAGATCCAGAACACCAGCGGGTTTACGTAGGCCTGGATCACGGCGCGCTGGTTATCGTCCGACATGCCGCCGAAATTCAGGTACAGGTCTTCGTTGGGCCGCTGGCGGAGGCCGATTTCCGAGGTGCCTTGCCGGCTGGCCTTGTAGAGGCGCTTTTCCGGTTCGAGCGTGCCCAGGTCGTCGCCGTCCTTGGCCACTTGGATGATGGCGCGATGCCACGAATAGTTGTCGTTCTCGCCCTGCTCCATGCGGTTCATGTGCAGCGAATAGTGGCCCAACTGCATGGTGTCGCCCTGCGCCATCTCGCGCGTATCGCTCTGATTGAACGCTTTGCCGGTAAGGCCGATGAAGATCAGCACAATTCCCATGTGCACCAGGTAGCCGCCGTAGCGGCGCGTGTTGCGATGGGTGAGCTCGACCACGGCGTGAGGAAACGAAAACCCACTCTTGGCGGCAATGGAGCGCGCGCCTTTGAAGAATTCCACGATCACGGTGAGCGCCACGAACAGGCAGAAGCCGAAGGAGATGAGCGCGTAGGGATGGCGCACGCCGGCGATCAGCAGCGCGACGACCAGGACCACGGCGGCCAGGCCGGGCCACTGAAAATTACGGCGCAGACTTTCGCCCGAAGTGCGGCGCCAGGCGAACAGCGGACCCACCCCGGTGAGGAACAACAGGAACAGGCCGATGGGCACCATCAGGCGGTTGAACCAATCGGCGTCGAGCGAAATCTGATCGCCGGAAATGGCTTCTGAAATCTTGGGGAACAGCGTGCCCCACAGCACGGCGAAGCAACTCGCCAGCAAGACCAGGTTATTGAACAGGAAGCTGGATTCGCGCGATACCACGGCTTCGAGTTGAGAATCGCTCTTCAAGTAATCCAGCCGGTCCAGAATGAGGTAAATGGTGCCGGCGATGCCGATGGCCAGGAAGCTGACGAAGTACTTGCCGATATCGGAGCGTGCGAAGGCGTGGACCGACTGCACCAGGCCAGAGCGGGTCATCATGGTGCCCAGGATGCACAGGAAGAAGGTGGTCGAAACCAGCACGATGTTCCAGATCTTCATCATGCCCTTCTTTTCCTGCATCATGACCGAATGCAGAAAGGCGGTGCCGCTCAGCCAGGGCAGGAGCGAAGCGTTTTCGACCGGGTCCCAGCCCCAGTAGCCGCCCCATCCCAGGACGTGGTAAGCCCAGGCCGCGCCCAGCATGATGCCGGTGCCCTGGAACAGCCAGGTGACCAGGGTCCAGCGGCGAGTGGTGTGGATCCAGCCATCGCCCGGTTGCCGCGTGATGAGAGACCCCATCGCGAACGCGAACGGCACGGCGAAGCCGACGTAACCCAAATACAGAATGGGCGGATGAATCGCCATGGCCGGGTACTGCAGCACGGGGCTCAATCCACTGCCATCCGGCGGCTTGATGATGAGGCCTTCGTTCGCCAGCAGGCGGAAGGGGTTGGCGACGAAGTTATTGAGCGTG
>JBKQIF010000137.1:0-38405 GCA_052148435.1 Bryobacteraceae bacterium | reverse complement strand
ATCTCGCTCAGGTAGACCCAGATCACCGCGCCCTGGGAGAAGCCGAAAAAGCCCACGAAGCCGATCAAAAACCAAACCAGCAGCCCTTCGTGATGCCCGGTGAAGAAAACATACGCCACGCCGGCTTGCGCCAGCGCGGTGCCGACGGACCCGATTAAGAGCAGAGTGCGGCGCCCGATCCGATCGATTACGGACATGGCCAGGATGGTGAATATCAGGTTGGTGGCGCCGATGGCTACCGCCTGCAGATCGCCGGACACCTTACTGAAGCCGGCCTTGGCGAAGATGTCGTTCAGGTAATAGAGAACGGCGTTGATGCCGGAGAACTGGTTGAACATGGCGAGGGAAACGGCCAGCAGGACCGGCAACCGATACTTGGCGGAAAACAGCGGTTCTTCGCTATGGCCGTGCTCGGCGTCGATGGAAGCGACGATTTCGGCCAGCGCGCGGCCGGGGTCGTCCTCACCAACCATTTCCAGCACCTGGCGCGCTTCGGTCTCGCGCCGCTTCTGGGCCAGCCAGCGCGGGCTGCGCGGGATACCGAACAGCATCAGAAAGAAGAACAGCGCCGGCAGTGCCGCAACGCCGAGTTTCCAGCGCCACTCGGCGCCGCCCAGGCCGGCCTCACCCAGGGCGTAATTGGAAAGATACGCCACCAGAATGCCGGCCACGACATTGAATTGAAAGAAACCCACCAGCCGGCCCCGCCATTTGGCCGGCGCGATTTCGGCGATATACATCGGACCGAGCACGGAAGATCCGCCGATTCCCAGGCCCCCGATGAAGCGGAACACGACCAGCGAAGACCAGTCCCAGGCAAAGGCGCAGCCCAGTGCCGAAACCAGGTAGCAGACCGCCAGCCAGCGCAGGCTGTCGCGGCGGCCGATACGGTCACCGGGTATGCCGGCGAACATCGATCCCACCACCGTACCCCATAACGCAACCGATACGGTGATTCCGAGCATGGCCGGCGACAGGGCGAATTTCAAGGTCAGCGCGTGCGTGGCGCCGCTGATCACAGCCGTATCGAAGCCGAACAGGAGACCTCCCAGGGCGGCGACGATGGTGCTGCGGATTAGAAAATGATTCAGCTTCATGGCAGTCCTCCATCATAATCCAGCGAAGCAGTGCAATATCCAAGAAGCCGGCGCTACCACCGCAGGCATTATTTCCTGACAAACAGGTCCTCCCGGAACAGAATCGTTCGCGACTCGCGTCAGTAGTAAGAAGAATGTCATTTGAGATTCAAACTACCGTAACCTGCAGGATCCGGCACGCTAAGAGCGTGCGCCACGTCTTCACGTACAGGTAGCGCATCGGCCTACAATAGTAGTTTCCGCATGCAACAGTTCATCTCTCCCGCCACGTCTGTCTCCGGCGAGATCGCTTTGCCCGGCGACAAGTCGATTTCCCATCGCTATGCTCTAATTGCCTCGATCGCGGAGGGCGTTACCCGTGTCCGCAATTATTCCACCGGCGCGGACTGCCGCTCCACGCTCGGTTGCGTGCGCGCCCTGGGAATCGAAGTCGCCGGGGAGGGAACCGAGTTTACCATTGAGGGCCGCGGACTGGGCGGCCTGCGCGCGCCGGCGGGCGATCTCGACGCCGGCAATTCCGGCTCGACCATCCGCATGCTCTCCGGCATTCTGGCGGCGCAGCCCTTTCGGTCGCGGTTGTTCGGCGACGAATCGCTGTCGCGGCGGCCGATGGGGCGGGTGATGGATCCGCTGGCGAAAATGGGGGCGCACATCGCCGCACGCGAGGGCAGGTTTCCGCCGCTCGAAATAGACGGCGCGCCGCTCCACCCCATCGAATACCGGCTGCCGGTGCCCAGCGCCCAGGTAAAGACGTGCGTGCTATTCGCCGGTTTATTCGCGGACGGCGTGACCACGGTGGAGGAGCCGGTGCGCTCGCGCGATCATTCGGAAATCGCCCTGCGGGAGTTTGGCGCGGAGCTTCGCGTGGAACGAGGCCGGATCGAGCTGACCGGCCGGCCCAGGCTGGAAGGGCGCGAGCTGACGGTGCCATCCGATCTTTCCTCCGCCGCGTTTTTCATCGTGGCCGCGCTGCTGATACCGGGCTCGGAGCTGACCATTCGCGGGGTAGGTTTGAATCCCACCCGCTCGGCGCTGCTCGACCTGCTGGTGGGGATGGGCGCCAACATTCGCGTCCCGCAACTGGAAAGCCGCGACGGCGAATTGGTGGGCGACATCGTGGTGCGGCATTCCGCGCTGAAAGGCGGCACGGTGGAAGGCGCGTTGACGGCGGCTCTCATTGACGAGATTCCGGTGCTGGCGGTGCTGGGAGCGGCTACCGAGGAAGGCCTGACGGTGACCGACGCCGCCGAGCTGCGCGTCAAGGAGACCGACCGGATTCGCACCGTGGTGGACAACTTGAGGCTGATGGGCGTAGCGGCCGAAGAACTGCCGGACGGGTTGGTGGTGCCTGGACGGCAGAAGTTTCGCGCGGCCGAATTCGATTCCCACGGCGACCACCGCATTGCCATGGCGTTCGCGATAGGCGCGCTGGCCGGCGATGGCCGCTCGACGATTCACGGCGCGGACGCCGCCTCGGTTTCCTTTCCGGAATTCTGGGACACTTTGGCACGCGTCGCGCGGTAACTCATAAGCACGGGGTTCCGGGTTTTGCCAGCGGCCGTTTCGCCGGTGGTGCCTGCACCTTTCAGGCAATACCGCTCCGCACGCGCCTGCCGCTTCGTGCGACACTGGCAATTCATGCGCTTTCGGCTGCTGCGGCTCGGTCTGCCGCTATTGGTTACCGTTTGCCCCGCGATGCCTCAAGCGGCGGCTCCAACGCTGCCGGCGCGCGAAACCCTTTCCTACAACGTGGAATGGCGCCTGATCACCGCGGGTAAGGCCAGGCTCTCTCTGGAGCAGTCGCGGGAAGGCTGGCAGGTGGCCATGCAGGTCGATTCGGTGGGGCTGATCTCCAAATTCTTCCATGTGGCCGATCAATACAGTTCCGTCATGAATCCGGCGCTGTGCACCGAAAGCGTGCAGTTGACCGCCCACGAGGGCAACCGCCAGCGCGATACGAAGATTACCTTCGACCTGCCGGCTCACAAAGCGGCTTACATCGAGCGCGACCGGCTGAAAAACACGGTGATTCTCTCCCACGAAATCGACACTCCGCCATGCGTGCATGACGTTCCCGGCGGCCTTTACCTGCTGCGGACGCTCAACCTGGAGCCCGGCCAGAGCCGCATGGTGGCCGTGAGCGACGGGAAAAAAGCGGTGCTGGCGAAGGTGGAAGGCCAGGCGCGGGAGGACGTCAAAACCCCGGACGGGCTGTTCCATACCATCCGCTCGGAGGCTTACCTGTTTAACAACGTATTGTACAAACGCCCGGCGCACCTCGAAATCTGGTTGAGCGACGACCGCCGCCGGTTGCCGGTACAGATCCGCGTGCGCATGCCATTCACCATCGGCACCATTACCCTGCAACTGGAGAAGCACGAATAGCGGCCGAGCCGTGACCATAGGGAGCGGCCCTTGGCCGCCGCGGCGGCGCGGAACGGGATGGATCGTCCCGAAAACGGACAGTCTCCGCGGCACGTCCTCCAGATTCTTCAATACCTTAGCCCTGGCATGTAGCGTGCCTATCAAGGGTATGTGAACCTCTGGCAGGATATCCGATTCGGTCTGCGGACGCTGCGGAAGTCGCCGGGCTATACGGTCGCGGCGGTGGTGACTCTGGCGCTGGGCATCGGCGCCACCACGGCCGTCTTCAGCGTTTCCGACTCCATTATGTGGAAGCCCATGCCGGCGCTCCATCTGGACCGTCTGGCGGTCGTGACGCAGCGCGTAAACGACGATCCGACCGGTTGGAAGGCGGTCAGCCCGGCCGACGCCACCGACATTGATCACCAGCAGACCTGTTTCGAGCAGGTCACCGCCTGGGAAGGCGGTTCGGCCAACATCGTTGGCAACGATGGCGAGCCGGAGCGCGTCAGCCAGTTCCGGGTAAAACCCAACTTCTTCTCCGCGCTGGGGGTGAGCCCGGCCTTAGGCCGCGGCTTTGCCATGGGCGAGGACCAGGAAGGCTCCGACCACGTAGCGGTGCTGAGCGACTCACTCTGGAAGGGCCGGTTTGCGGCCGACCGTAACATCGTGGGCAGGAAGATCCGGTTGGACGACGCGGATTTCCTGGTGATCGGCGTGGCGCCGGCCCGGTTCGAATTCCCGCTAACCTCCGAGTTGTGGACTCCGCTCTCGTTCGGCCGGGAAGAACGCCGTTCGCGGGACCGCTCTTACGTCGCGGTGATAGGGGTGCTCAAGCCGGGACTGGGGATGACCGAGGCGCAGGCGGAACTCGACACCATCGGAGCGCGCCTGGCGCGGCAGTACCCGGACACCAATCGCGATCGCCGCTTTCGCATTATCCCAATGCACCGGTTTCTGCTGGGTCCGCTGTTTCGGGATTACCTGTTTATGGGGTTTGGAGCGGTTCTTTTCGTGCTGCTGATCGCCTGCGTGAATGTCGCCAACCTGCAGTTTGCGCGGGCGCTGGGGCGAACGCGGGAAGTGGCTCTGCGTACCTCGCTGGGGGCGTCGCGGCGGCACCTGGTGGTGCAGTTCCTGAGCGAGAGCATGCTATTGGCGCTGGGCGGCGGATTAGCCGGGCTGGCGCTGGCCAGTTGGGGCATCGCGGCCATCCAGGCCAGCATGCCGGCCGATGAGGCCAGGTACATTCCGGGATGGAGCCAGATGAGCCTGGATGGCCGTGTCCTGGCCTTTACCATGTTCGCCACTCTGGCCTCGGGCATCCTGGCGGGGTTGGCGCCCGCCTGGCAATGTTCCCACCCGAATCTGACCCGGACCTTGAACGAGGGCGGGCGGGGATCGTCTTCCAGCCGGGCGAAACTTCGTCTGCGCGGCATCCTGGTGGCTGCCGAGGTGGCGCTTTCCGTGGTGCTGCTGGTTGGCGCAAGCCTGATGGCGCGGGGCTTGAATTCAGTAGCCGGGAACGCCCAAATCTTCGAGCCGTCCACTCTGCTGACGCTCCGTCTGGCCATCTCCGAACGGAAGTATCCGGCCGCGGCGGACGTGAGCACCTATTACCACGATGTGCTGGAACGTATCGCGGCGATTCCGGGAGTGGAATCGGCGGTGGCCGTGACCAGATTGCCGTACAGGGGCCACGATTCGTCTATCCCCGTCACTATCGAAGGGAGACAGCCGGCGCCCGGCCAGCAACCCGAAGCCCTGTACCAGGTGGCCAGCCCGAATCTGTTCCATACCCTCCACATTGCCTTGCTGAAAGGGCGCCTGCTCTCGCCATCGGACAGCGCCGATTCGACACCCGTCGCGGTGCTAAGCCTGCACACCGTGCGCACATGGTTCCCCGGAGAGGACTCGCCGCTGGGCAAACGCTTTCGCGTTGACAGGACGGACGGACCGGCCGTGTGGACGACTATTGTCGGCGTGGTGGACGATATTCCTTATGATGCCTACGACCGCGTGCCGCGCACCGTTATCTACGTGCCGTATATGCAGGAGAGGCTGCGGTTCATGGATCTCGGGGTGCGTACGCACGGCGACCCGCGGCACTTCGCCCGTTCCGTACGCGCGGCCCTCCACACGGTGGACAAGCAGCAGCCGGTTACCAACGTTCAAAGCCTGGATGAAGTGGTGAAGCACCGCACCCTCGGTCTCTCCTACGTAGCCTGGGAAATGGCGATCTTCGGGGTGATCGCGCTGATTCTGTCGTCGATCGGGGTGTACGGGGTGATGTCCTATCTGGTGGCGCAGGAGACTCACGATATCGGCATCCGCATGGCGCTGGGCGCGCAGCGTTCCACCGTGATGGGCATGCTGTTCCGGCGCGGCATCGCGACCGCCGGGGCCGGTCTGGTGTTGGGTCTTGCGGCCGCGGTCGCGATGGCGCGCCTGCTGGCCTCGCTGCTATTCGGCGTCGGCGCCGACGACCTGGCAACCTTCATCGGCATCCCTCTGGCGCTGGCCGCGGCGGCATCACTGGCGATCTACATTCCCGCGCGAAGGGCCGTGAGGATCGATCCCATGGACGCGCTCCGCTGCGAGTGAGGTAGCCGTCAGCGGTCAGCGATCGGCCAATTCTCCGCGGTTCTGGCTGACTGCCGATTGCTGCGAAAGCCGACCGCTCTATTCATTGCCAGCCCAGCCGCCAGCCGAGTTTTTCAGCGTCGAACCAGCCAACGTCCACGCCGAACCACCGCGTCTTGGCCGCGGCTTGGAGGGCGCGGGCGTTTGGCGCGGCGAGGATGAAGGCGCATGGGCCTTCGCCAAACTTTTCGAGCCGGGCGTTGAGCCACGAATGTGCGCTCGATGGCGCCGCCAGCACCACCGGCGTTCCGTCGAAGTGCGCCAGTTGGGCCTCGAAACTCCGGTCCGCCTGTTGGCGCGGGGCCGGAAGGCCATAGGCCCGGCGGAAACGCCCGATGGCCGGCTCCAGGTCGCGGACCGCAATCACCACCTTGGCCACACCCTGAAAAGCGCTGGTGGTGGGCCTGCCGGTGGGAAAGGCGCGCAAAGAGCGGGAGGTGAAATCCTGGATCAGGAATGGAAAGAAGGTGCCGTTCGGCTCGGAACCGACGCGCGCGGTTTGCCAATCCAGCCGCACGCCGTCGGGGCGGGTCCGCCCGCTGCTCGACGGCCCGCTCACAGCGACGCCGGCGGCCCGCAGGCGTTTGGCCTCGGCCGTGACATCCTGCGACCGCACCGCCCAGGCGGAGGGGCCGGCGTCGCCTTCCATTTGCCTGGCCCAGTAGTGTGCGGCCACGGCCTGAGCGTCCGCGGTGGGCTGAATGGCGATCAACTCCAGGTAAGAACCGTCGGGAAAGCTGACCAGCGCCATCTCGGTGGCATGATTACTGTGCGGGCCGCCGTACTGCGACTCGATGCCGGCGACAGCAAGTTTAGCCTGCATGGCCTTCAGTTCGCGGCCGGCGACGGTAACATGGTCGATCGCCAGCGGCCTCGCGCCCAACAGCATCGGGATCATGGCTAAGCAAGTTAGACGGAGCTTCGAGCGTTTTGGCGGATCGGTTCGCGGCTGCATTTCCACAGTCTACCCCGCGCGGCCGGATTTCCAGCCACTTCATTCATTTCAGAGATGCTTCCAGCGGAGGGGCGGGGCGAAGCGGGCGAAGCCGGTATCGCCCGTTAGCCACTCGCAACCGGTTTCGATGGCCAGCGCCGCGTGGACGGCATCCGCCACGAGCTTGCCTCTCAGTTTGCCGGTCTCGCACAAATTGCGAAAAATACCCCAATGGTCGGACCCCGCGCGAATGACGGAGCATGTGGGCAGGGCCAACAGCGCGTCGAGAAACTGAAACGCCTGGGCTTCGGTGGACGGCGGATCGAATATCCGAGGATTCGTAACCACACGGATGAAACCGTGCATCACAAACTCGGAAATGGCTAACGGCTCCGGGGACGACCTGCGGTCGAGGTCCACCCGCGAGATGGCTCGGGCCGCCGGCTTGGTGGAACCGCTTATTTGACCGCAATCAGCGGACGAATGCTCAAACTGTCCAGGCGAATGTAGCCTTTGCCCACCGACCATCCTCCCAGGCCAAACGCAATCTGCACGACGCTGCCGCCCGCCCCGACGTCCAGCCCAGCCGAACGGCAAGCGCGGTCCTCTCGCGAGGTTTGGAGGTTAATGAGCTTTCGTTTCCCGAGTACGCACACATCGGCCGCGCCTGTCGAGGGTCCCTGGACGTCCCAGGTCATACACGCGGTCAGCACGTAGGAGGCTGGCGGCAGGCTAATATCGGTCACGAGCGCGGAATCGACGAGTTCGTCGCTCGACACTTCGGCCCGCGAGGCGTCGTTCCGGCCGGGGCCCCAGGATCGCCACTTCAGTTCGGTCAAGGGTATCGGCGCCCCTAGCGTATGTCTTTGGACGCAGCCACTGCTCTCGGACGATGCTTGCGACTCCCCGCAGCCTGAGACGTTGCGCCAGCCCGGCGCCAGCACAAAATGACCGTCGATTCTCTCCAGCAGGTCATCGGGTTTTACAACGCCGCTCGCAATATCGAGGTATTGGTCGTCCAAAAGGTAGAGTGTCTTGGGATCGAGTCGCCCCGCCTTCAAGTCTTGGACGAAACGGCTGTTCTCAAGATCGACACGAGCCTGGTCCATGCGGGACAGGTACACGGCATCGGTTCGCATCCCGTGCTGCAACGCGAAATACGCGACATCGCTGTACCCCGGGTTGAAGTTTGCAGCGGGCAATAGCCGAACGTCTCTGTAGATCGTCCCGGCGCGCCCCCAAAAAGGCGCCCGGAGCGCGATCGGCCAGGAGTCCGCCTTGCGCGCCGCCAGTCTCTCACTAACCCCTCCCCACCCAGCCCGGGTGTCCACGGACTGGAGACCGGCCGCGGCCAGGAAGATCGCGCAGGCGAATCTCCGATCGAGCTGAGTCGAGAGTACATGAACAGCGCCCGCCACCGAGAGGTATAAAAGCGGCCACGCGAAACGTTCCGACGCTCTAAACAGGCTCGCCAGTCCTTCCATTCGGGTGCCGATCGGAATCACGAATTCGAACGAGCCAATGCTCATTCTGTTCGACATCGCAAAGAGGAACATCAGCACGGCAGCCGCGACCAGGAACCATACGCGGCTGTGCCAGCGCGGCTTGGAGGGTCGCTCCAGGCACACCAACCCGGCTGCCGCGAGAACCAGGATGAGCCCCGTGCCCAAGAAGTGTGGCGCGTTATTCGCATCCGAGACCTTAGGAGTGGGAGGCAGGAAATAGGACCAGCTTAGATATCCCGGCTTGCTATCGAAGATCGAGAGCAGGTTGGCCCTGAAAACGCCGAATCCTACCGCCTCGTAACCGGAACCCATGACAAAAAACCCGGACAGCCACAGAGTCACGGCAGAAGCGGACACGACCCAGACAACCTCGCTGGCGAGGTAACGCTTCTTCTGTTCCAACCTCCAAGCTCTTGCGGCGATGTCGGCACACCAGATGGCCAGAACCATGGTGAAGATGTAAGAGTCGCACAAAACAGAGAGGACCACCAGGCCGGTCCATACGGCGCGGCGGCGCCGCCTCACTGGCGAGAAAAAGACGACTAACGCAGCCAGAATTAAGAAGTGGCCGGCTGTCGGATAGTGGTCGAGTTGGACCGAACGCGACAAAAACGCCGGCATGAAAAGCACCAACAATGCGGTACAGAGCTTGATGATATTCGATTCCGTAAACAGCCCCGCGAGCAACCACCCGAGCAGACCTTGCAGTACAAAACATGTCAGAACCCAGAGACCGACGTACTGGACCGCGTGGCCGGTGATCGGATAGAGGGCTTTGAATAGAAAGCCGAACAACGGGATGCCGTCGCTGAGGAAGATCGAGCTGGGTATTTCCAGACCGTAGCGGGAATTCAGACCGGGAGGAAACGCCCAAGGCGATTGTTGGAAAAATGCAGCGCTAAGGTAATATTGCGACCCATCGCCCCCAAAAAGCCAGCCGATGTTGGCGCCGATCAAAGGCGTGTATCCGAAGATGATGAGGAAGACGATCGCGCCAAGCAGGGCACCGATCATGCCTCCGCGCCAGTCGATTTTCCGAGGCGAAGCCGAGTCTATCATACGGCGCTTGAAGTCAGCAGTATAACACCGACCTCCCGGAGCGAGTGTTCGGGTGCTCCATTCCAACACTCTCGGGAGAAGCTGCTCTGGAATCCGTCCTCAAGCCAGGCCGCTATGCGCCTCTTGGTATTGGACGGCCTCCGCGGCGTCTCGGTCCGGTACGCCGACCGGTCCATCCGGCACGCCGCACCAGTTGCCAGGACACTATCTTGAGCGAGGCATCGGGAATTCTCAGCTTCAATTCAGTGATATACTTATATCCTTTGATTCCACACCGCTACGGGATGGACGACCTTGGGATGCGGCCTGCTTGCTGCCGCGTTCCGGAGCCTTCGTGACCACATGTGGTACGCCGGTTGTCTGTTCGTATTAATCGTTTTTCTTTCGGCATGCTCCGTAGCCGGCACGGCCGTGTGCCGGTTCCTGCCATTCAAGATCCGCTCGCACGCTACGGCTGCATACTCTCCGCTGATTGGACTGGCGCTGTTTGTCCTGTTGTCAACCCTCGTGGCATGGGTGGGAATCGGTTTCCGGACGTGGATATGTCTACCGCTCAGTGCCGCCGCCGTGCTGGCGGCACTGTGGTTGTGCGGGGACCCCGGCAAGGCGCTACGTGTCGCGGCACAGTCATCGGCCTTCGCGGTTCTGTCATCGATAGGGTGGTTCTTTCCCATCATCCGCTACCAGGCATTTAATCCTTACAACGACACGTTCACGTATCTGGTGCACGCACAATGGTTGCAAAGTCATCCGTTCCGCGAGAGCGCCAGAGTTTCGGGTCAGTATCCGGCATTGACTCAGATTGCCACTTATCAAGCTCATCAAGCGCGCATGGGAGCGTCTTTTCTGTTCGGCTGGGTACAAGCAACGTTCGGGGTCGATTGGTCGTATCTGGTTTACCCGGCGGTCGCGGTTCTTCCTTTAATCGCGGGCGCCCTGGCGGTCGCCGGTACGGCTTTGTTCGTTGTGCGAAAGGGCCGTTTGGTCTGTTGGCTTGGCGCAGCGGCAGCGGTCACCACGTTGAACGGATTCAGCTTCGGGACCATGCTCGGATTTCTGCCACAGAGCTATGGTATCGCTCTTGGTTTCGGCGGTCTGGGTCTGCTCGGGATGTGCGTTTACTGCCTGCGGCATGATGGCCTGTTGCTTACCCGGGCGCTAATTCCCAGCGCCATACTCATGGCGGCGTTGTTGTTCTGTTATCCCGAGGTTACACCCCTGATTCTAATTGCAGCATTGGCTTACTCGCTAGTTGAGATGCTGTCGGATCGCGCCTTGGCGCGGGCCATCGCCGGACTGGGACTAAGGTTGACCTTGGCAGTGCTGCTGTTGGCAAACGTAGAAGTCTTTCGAAGCGTCCGCTCTCTAACGGTGCAGGCCAAGGCAGTGGTAGGCGGTCCGGTGGCTTGGTCGCCGCTTCAATTCTTGGCCCACGCGGCCGGGTTCCTCTCGGGAGCCTGGGACGGAAGCTACTGGACCTTCTATTACGCACCGGTAACGGAGATCGCAGTCCTTTTGCTTCTGACAGGCTGTTGTGCCGTGTTGATCCGCTACCGTCGGAGTATCCGCCTGGAGGCAGTGGCTCCGGCCGTCGCCATGCTGGGCCTGAGTGTTTGCGCCTGGCTGTACTTCCGCTATGCGAGCGCCTCGCCCTGGGGCGTGGGAACGGGGCAATCCTGGAGTCAGTTTAAAATTAGCAACTGGGTCTCTTTATTTATTTTGTTCCTCATAATCTGCGCCGTTGCTTTAGCGAGCAATGGCGGTTCCTTCAGGCGGTTCGCGGTTCTCGGAGGCCTGCTACTCTGGCAAGGCAGCGGCCTTGCATGGAATTATGTCCTGGCCGACTATCGAACAAGGGGAATTCGTCAGGAGACAGGCTTCGATCGGGCGCCGTTCTCATCGTATCTTCAAATCCGGTCGGCTGCTCCGCTCGCCGGCAATGCGCCAATCTACCTGGCGATGGGAGGGCCGCACCATAAAAGCCGCGAGATGGTGACTTATTTCCTGGCAGACCGCCCCCTGGCCTCGGATTGGTCGGACGATGCCTACTTATTCCCGATGCTTCCAGAAGCCGAGCGTACCTACAATATCCAACCGTCGATGTGGATCATGAGCGCGGGAAGTACGGGTCCCCTCAGGGCGATGGAGCGACGTATTGGCACCGTCAGCCTTCTTCCTGCTCCTAAGATTCAGCCACTTGCGGTAACGGGCGGATATACGGAGGAGATTGAAGGTAACAGCAATTGGAGATGGACGGCACACCTGTTGGAGTATCGCTATAAAGCGATGGGCGCCGGCCCGCTGCAGTTAAGAGCGCGCTTCATTTACCTGCCGGCCTCCGCCGGGCGGCAATTGCGGCTCGAAGTCCGAGAAGGAGCAGCTCGGATGATCGAGACCATCGCGATGCAGCCAGGCTGGACGCCTTCTGTTTCCCCCAACTTTAAGATTCATTCGGCGGACTTTTCGCTCATCTTCGAATGCGATCAGCCACCCGTTCGTTTGAGCCCGGCCGACCCCCGAACCGTTGCATTTTTGATCAAGGATCTTCGTTTGGAAACGGTTGAGTAGACAACCACACGCCGGCGGCCGCGTCTGCTCTCCGTTAACACTGCACCGTCTCGTGGGGAGCCAGAAACAGCGCATGTTACACTGTCGGCATGCCGCTGTTAAGGGACCTTGCGAGGCGCAAAAGGTGCGAATACTTCCTGCCTCGAGTTCGCAAGGATGCTTGCATTTTGGAAATCGGCTGCGCCGCCCATTGGTTGGGAGACTACCTGAAAGGCGGCGGTTGGAAAAACTATGTTGGCATAGACCTGATTCCGCCCGCCGACATTGTCGGGGATATCAAGCAGTGGGCCAGTTTGGGCCTGACGCCCGAGTCGTTCGACGTAATCATCGCGTTCGAGGTAATCGAGCATGTGGATCTGGTCCGGGAGACCTTTGAGCTGCTCAAACCGGGTGGGCTGCTGATGCTCACTTCGCCAGTGCCCCATCTGGACTGGGTCATGTGGACATTAGAAATGGCCGGACTGAACCAGAAGCGCACCAGTCCTCATTCCAATCTCGTCTATTTCTCCAAGCTGCCTTTGTTTGAGCTGGCCGAATATGAAAGAGTTGGCGGTCTGTTGCAGTTCGGAATTCTGCGCAAGCCTGTGACTCCCAGGCGAGCCTGATAAGGAGCAATCGGATTCACCAGCGCCCGCGGTTAATGGCATAGTATAAACGAATCGCGAGCAACTGGCGGGCGCAGACAAAACTAATACGCGTCCATTTTACGAGTCCCTTCAACGACTGTGTTCCACCTTTCCGCGGCAGGTGTTTCACGGTTTCAGTTGCGATCCGGAAGTTCATCTTTCGGGCGAGCACCGAAACCAACACCATCGGGATGAAGCAGTCGCGCGGGATTCTCGCGAGTACCGTGGCGAGCGCTTCGCGGCGCATCAACTTGAATGGGCAGTTCGCATCCCGCACCCATATGCCCCAGAGTGCCAGATTCAGCAATCGCATCACATTGGTAATCGCGATCCGTAGCGCGCCGTCCGCGCGCTGGGGGCGAATACCGAACACGAAGTCATGATCGGTCCGCATATCCCAGAGTTTCCAGAAATCCGCAGGGAGGTGCTGGCGGTCGCTGTCCGTTTGAAAGACGTACGGTTGTGTGGCGTGCTCCAAGCCTGCCCGCAGGGCTCGCCCGTGCCCTGAGTTGCGGGTCAAGAGCAGGTGGCGCACTCCCGGCAACTCTCCCTCCAAAGCACAAAGGGTCGCTTCAGTGTTATCTGTACTGCAATCGTTCACGACGATTATTTCAGAACCCGGGATCCGCGAAGCGACCTCATCGAACCATTCCCGGATACAGGCTTCAATAATGTCCGCCTCATTGTAGGCGGGCATGACTATGCTTACCACAGAGTGTAATGCCTCACGTTAAGAGCGCCTGACGCACCCGCCCCAACATACTTAGGACAGGCCAGCAAAAACAAAGGTCCAGGACTTTGTCGCCGAAACGCCGGCCTGCTGAAGCGGCGCCCCATCACGACCCGGCGGCCGCCGCATTGACCAATGCCGGATTGTGGAGGGTCACCTCCTCGCGCCCGGCAGCCAGGCGGTTTACCAGTTCCACACCTTGCATGAGGCTGTGGTCCTGGTTAGATACCTCGTATTTCCAAGCGCCGAAACGGCCGCGACTGTAGACCTCGCGCCGCTCTAATTCGGGCAATACGACCGACAGCACCTCGTCACGTGTAATCGAAGGAGTGGGATATCCATGATCGGCGCGGTAGTGCCATACCGAGACGATATCGGTCTCGCTGTCGATTAGCCGGGCGGAAAGCAGCCCGGCGACGGCTTGCTCGATGATACGGTCCTGGGCGACTGGTTTGACGGGAGACTCGCTCACCTCCAGCAGGAGCGACCAAAACCGCGTGCTATCCGGGACGTTTTTCGGGGAGTAGTTCGAAAACACGGTGGCCCGGTAGAAAGGTGTGGCCGGCTCCGGGAAGTACATCCAGCACTTCTTGGCCAGGTGAGGCCCCGGCGATCCCTTCAGTCCGATCCCAATGACATTCGTCGACGACCGCCGCAGGCGTGCTACGACCGGCTTTAGGCGATCGACATCGGACTGTTGGACCAGTAGATCCATTGGCATGGTAGAGATAAGAATGTCGTAACCTTGCTTGGATCCGTCGGAGAAGGTCAATTGCTTTGTCTCTGTGTTCAGATGTACCAGAGACTTCCCGTATGCTAAACGGCCCGATGGGATACAGCGGGCCAGGCGGCGCCAAATTTCCCCTGTACCGCCATACATAGGGAAGCGGAACAATTTGTTTGGACCCCAACCGATGTCGTCGCGTTTCTCGACGATGTTGAAAATAACACGCTCCAAATCGACGCGCGCGACACGCTCGCCGATCCACTGGTAGCTAAGTTGAGATGGAGCATAGGCCCAGGCCTTGAAGTTGTAGGGCAGCATGAAATGCCGGGCGATGCCTTCCCCGAAGCTCCGGCGAATGAATTCCTCGAAGTTAGTTGAAGGGGAAACCGAAGGATTAGTCACGCACGCAATGAGACCGCGGAGGCAGTCCTTCATCTCTTCGGTGGGAAGATGGCGAATGTTGTTCTGGAACGGGTAAGGGATAAAGCTGTTTCTCATCCATATCCAAGCCGCGCGCTCATGATGCAACCACTCATTCCGAAGCAGCTTGTCCATGAGGGCGTCGAAGTACGGATAGTGCGAGAACTGAACGTGTCCGCCGATATCCCAGGTGAACCCATTTGCGTCGACAAACGACGACGCTAAGCCGCCGGCTTGATGTTCGCGCTCGAAGACGGTGAAATTCGAGAAACCAAGTTCGTGCAGGCGATGCGCAGCCCCCAGGCCAGTCGGACCGGCGCCGATGATAGCGATCGTCGCCTGTTCCAAAGCGGGACGTGTGACCATAGGGTAGCTCAATAGCGGAAAGACGTTTCCCGCCGCACCAGCTTCATGGAAAAACTGAGTGTACCATGGCTTAGCCGGCTCTTGGCCGAACGCTCTTGTGCGGCAGGTCCGGACAACCGGGCCCAGGTTCCAGCCGACGGCGATCATGAGAAACCACCGGCTTCAGCGACCGGTACCTCGCCCAGGCCGCCGCCGATCGGAGCCAGAGCGTAGAGCGTCGCCCAACTGGTCGCGCGGAACCGGTTCCAGGCGGTCCCAACTTTCCCGTCCCACGGCGAGCCGCGAAGTGACGCCGGACCCAAGTGTTCTATGTCGGTTCGCCGATTTTTCCAGCGAAGGGGGCGGCCGGGTTCCGGCGGTCCAGCGGCTTCCAAATCTTAGAGAGGTCATGCAGCCATACGTCCAGCAGCGGCAGTTCCCGCGTATCCAGCAATGACCGTCGTACCAGTTCCCCGTAACAGAGCCTCAGATTGTCCGGAGTATTTTCGACACCGGGAGAGAGGCTCAGCGCACCCAGCGCTTCGGCGATGCTACGATTGTATAGATATCCGGGTATCTCATCCTGAAAGTCGCGCATGAGGTCGTGCTCGTTGCGATCCTGCGACACGGTTGCCTCGTGGAACAAAACCATCCACTCATTCGCCCACGCTATCCGCTGGGCAATCATGCTACGCCAAATGTCCGTCATGCGAAACGAGCAATAGGCGGGCAGATATAGAAGGGGATACGCGTCCGGCCACCATGCCGTATTTTGGCTATTGAAGGGGCACCACGTGCCGTGACCGAGCGCGACCCTCCTGTGCGCGTGAAACTGCACGGATAGAGGAAAGAGCAAACGGAAGACTGCATCGACATCGGGATTCCGGTCCGCCAAACCCTGCTGAATCGGGCAATCCGCCGCCTCCACGGAGAGAGTTTCGAAGGCCGGCAGCGGGCGCCGAACGGCATCCAGCGGGAGTCCGCGCGGCCAGACTACGTCGTCAGTGAAGTAAGCATAGACATTCAACCACCCAGCATCGCGCAGCGTCGCCACATTCTGTTTGCGGCTGCGTCGATTCCAGAAATTCGGGTGGGGGAAATTGTCGTCGTCGGTCTCCAGGATAGTCTCGGCGCCATCCCGAATCGCGAGCAGATAGCCGATGTTCTTGCGTGCGTAGTGACGCCTTGGAGATAGCGCGGCGATCCGCAGTCCTGCTTCCTCCTGGCGAGAGATGCTGAAGAACTTACACCCCTCCAGGTGAAATTCGTCCGGGCTGGACGTATCGCCGATGAGGTAGAATGCGATACCCCGCTCTTGACAGCCTCGCGCCATCTCCCGCAGCGCCGCATTCGGAGCTGAAATCGAGGTAACAACCAGGCTCGTCTCGCTCATCAATACCGTTCCTTCGTTACAATGCACCGGTTCTGCGCAGCCGGTAGAGGCGCCAGAGCTGTCTAAAGGAGTCCATCAGGGCCGAGGAACTCAAGCGGGGGCTCGGGCTCCGGTAGTGAATGGGCACCTCGACAACGCGCAGACTGCGACAGTATACCTTGATTTCCGTCTGGAAGAAGTGGGCGCGCGACTGGATTCCGCGCCGGAGCACCATTTCCAGCGCAGCGCGAGAGAACAGCTCGAATCCGCTTGTCATGTCCTTGAGCCTCGTGCCGATCAGGAAATTCGCGAGCAACGTACCGCCGCGGCTGACAATGTAGCGTATCGGAGAGATGTCGCTCATTGCTCCGCCCTTCATGAAGCGGCTTCCAAATACGCAGTCGTATCCTTGCTGCATCTCTTGGAAAAAGCGGCCAATCTCTTCCGGCTGATGGCTGAAACCCGCATCGATTTCCAGTATCCAGTCGCTGCCGGCGGACAGTGCTTCACGATAACCGTGCACATAGGCATCCACGATGTGGCGATTCTCCGGCGCCCAGACGACGCAGAGGCGGGGCTCCTCTCTCTCGAGTTCCCGCAGACGCTCCAACGTATTGTCCCTGCTTACCGTGTCCAAGACCGCAAAAAACCTCACTCTCCGAAAGCCCTGGCACCGACCTAAAACCGCACCGACAAAGCGGACTGCCCCCTCGCCTTCACTGGCCATCGGGCAGACGATACCGAGCGCGATCTCGGAGAGCGGGCCCACTTCCATGACGTCCTTTCCTTTCCGCTTAGCATAGCGGCGCCGGACACCATCGCTGCGAAGCCGCCCGGCTCCGCCCCTAAAACCCTTCCCAGGCGTAGGCGGGGAAACGGCGCACGACGCGGAAACCGATGCGCTGGTAGAGCGCGACGGCCCCTTGATTAGCGGCGGTCACGGTGAGACTGGCGGAACGGCAGCCCAGCTCGCCGAGGCGGGTGAGCGAGCGGCGAATCAGAGCGCGGCCGATTCCGAAACCGCGGCACTCGGGCAGGACGCAGATTTGGGTGAGGTGACCGGATTCCGGGGCCACCAGGCTGGCCAGCGAGATTCCGCACAAACGTCCGGCGGCATCGAATGCCGCAAAGGAGGCGGGACGGAAGAAAGACCCGCAGCCGGGGTATTGCACGATGTTGAACAGAAAAGCGCGGGCGCCGGAAAGGCTGCGGTACTGATCGTTGATGCGGCTATCGATGTGGCCGTGATAGGCATCGGCGATGAGTTGAGCGGCGGCTTCCTGGTCGTGGTCGGAAAAGACTTCGATGCGGACGGGGCGCGGGGTGGCGGCCTCGGGGAAGACCGGCCGGAAAAGGTCTACGCGCATGAAATTCCGCTCGAATGCGCCGGCAAAATGGCCTCGCGGAATTCGCCGCGCGGGGGCGTAGTCGAGCATCAGGATCTGGGCTTCGATGCGGCTGACCACGCGGCTCGAAATCATGGCCTCCACGGCGGTCCCAAGGAGCAGATCTTCGCGGGGCACGGTGCGGTGCTCGCGCAAGATATACAAGTCGCCGATCAGGCCTTTCGCGTCTTCGAGAACGTAATACAGGTAGCCGGCCACGCTGCCGCGAATGCGCAACGCCACGCCGCTTAAAGCCCGCCCATCGACGAAGCGCCGAACCAGGTCGGCCGACTTCTGGAAGTCCCACTCCAGGCCCTCGTGCCAGGAAGCAGTCTCTTCGCGCAGGACCGGCTCCAGATCGTGCGCGGTAAGCTGGCGCAAATCGACTAAGTCGGGGGCATCCGGCGCGGCTTGGAGTTGGGCGGCCATCGGCCAATGTTATTGTACCCCGTACATGGCGGCGTAGCTAAGTTGCTGCTTCACATAGTCCCTCGGGTAGGAAAGGGCAACACCCTCCGGCTTTCCAGCGGCGTCGAAGTGCGCCGTCAGGTCGGCGTTCAGGCCGCACCAGTAGCGCGGAAGATCGAGCTTCCGGTAGCGCGCCACCATCTGGTCGCGGAGTTGCGGATCGAAATGGATGCCATAGCGATCGACCAGCGCTTTGATGGCCGCATAGTCGCCTTCGGCCTTGATCCGCATGAGCTCGGCCAACAGCATGCCTACACCCTGGCGCATTTTGTCGAAATCGGTCAACAGCAGATAGGTCTTGCCGTTGCGCTCGATGCGCTGAATGGCGCCGGTCTTGTCCATCAGATAGTTGACGGTGAGGGCTCGATTGCGCTGGTGGTCTTCTTCGATGGTGTCGCCTTTGGGGATGCGGTTGAGCTGGGTGAGGGCCACGCGCACGGCCGAGTAATACATCGCTTTGCCGACGTCCGGGCTGGAGACCAGGCCGAGCTCGCGCAGTTTGGGGTCGAAGATATTCCACAGCGCCATAAGGTCGGCCCGCCCTTCTTCGAGGGTGGAAAAGTATTCCTTCAAATAGGTTTCGGAGCCGCCGCTGAGGCGGGGGCTGAGCTTGCCGGACCCGTGCCCGATCACCTCGTGCAGGCCTGTCATGAGGCTGGAGGCCTCTTCGCCGTATTTCTTGCAGATGGCGATTTCCTCGGGGGAAGCGGCAAATTCCTCCAGCGGTCCGAAACCGGTGGCGGCGGCGAGGGTGCGCTCGCTGCCGGTAAACAGGAAGCTCTTACTACCGAACTTTTCGCGTATCTGGTTTTCGTTGGGCAGGTTGTCGCCCACCGTACCGACATGGAAGTCGCCGGTTTCGACGATGGTTTCCACGGCCTTGGCGAGGGGCGGTTTGACGCCTTGCTTCTTATATTGGCCGAGCCAGGGAGCGTGGTCCTCGAAATACTGGGCGTTGGCGGCAATCTTCCCCATCAGCGCATTCAGCTTCCGGTCGGTGATGGAGACGAAGCTTTGCGAGGTGCCTTTGGCGGCACGGGCATCGCGGTAGACCTCGATAAAGCCGTTGGCGAAATCGACGGCGGGGTTGTTCTGGACCCAGGCTATGTCGAAGTCGATCCAGGCGGCGGAGTCGCCGGTCTGGTAGTAGCGGATGAGGGCTGCCAGGGCGGGGTCCTGTCCGGGCTCGGCGTAGGCGCGCGCCTTGCCAAGATACTCGTTGGCCCTTGAGAGAAAGCGGGCGTAGCGGCCGGGCGGCACCTTGCCATCCGCTGTTCCCGCGCGCCAGACCTCCTCGACCAGCTTGCCGGAAGCGCTCTTGACCAGGCGCGAATTGAGGGGATGCGCGTCATGGAAATTCGTGAGGTCGGCCAGGCTGACGCCGGAATAAAAGTTGTTGGCGCTGGATTCGACGATGTCGTGGCCGCCCTGGGGGCTTTTGGCCGTGATGAGGGGCTCGAAATCGGGGTCGAACAGGGAGCGGCGCAGGGCTTCGAGCCGCCGGTCGAGCGGCTCCTCGCCGCCGATGGCGCCCACGCCGTAAGGATCGCCGCGGAGACCGCCGGACCCGAGCGCGCCATGGGCGGCGGCCTTGAGCTGCTCGAAGGTGAACTCGGGCAGGAACTTCTGGGCGGTCATTTCGTTGTGATTGCCGCGGTTGGCCCAGAACAATTTGGCGAAGTCGGTGATTTTGACAAGCGCGTCGCCGCTGGCGCCCTTGGGGTGCAGCAGGATCTCTTCCAGTATCCACTTCTGTTCGAGGCCGAAACGCGAATTCTGGTCGTAGTTGATGGGATCGATGGCGATCGAAGCCTGGGAAAGCCAATAAGCAAGCGCCTGCTGGCGGGGAGTCAAGCTGTGAAAGCTTTCGGCTTCCAGTTGCACGAACCCGGTGGAGCCGACGCGGTCGACCAGCGCGCCGCCGGCAGCCATGGCGCCCCCGGCTGCCAGAATAAGGGACAACGCTATCCTCAATTTCATCCTGACCAATATCTTAATCGGCGGCGTGAGAGGATGGCGGCGGCCCGGTCCAAAATAGATTTTTGGGTCCGCTTGGGTTGCTTGTTTCGGAGTTTCTTTATTTTCAACAACTTCCTGGGTTCGTTCGGCACGAGTATGGGAGAAAGCCTGACACGCGAGGGTGGTCGAGGCTGGCAAAAGCAGCATAGGTATCCCGCCACCAGGATAGAACGGAGGCTGGAGGCAGCGCGGGGTAAGTGGTGTAGTTTCATCGGAGAAATACTCGTGAACGTGAATTGAGCTGGCGCGGAGCCGGGCATGGGCGCGGGGGCCGGCCGCGCCAGACTCGCCGCGGTGGAAGAGCACGGCAAGCTGTCCGGAGCGGATCGCCGACCCCACTACTTCCAGGCACTGGAACAACCGCGCCGGAGCGGTGTGACTGGCTCTCCACCGTAAAATCTTATCCGCGGAATAGAAAGTTTTTGTGCCTCCGCGGCGGAGCAGTCTGCCATACTGGCGCTATGTTGAGGGCGTCCATGAGCCGGTCCGAGCGTGCGCACATCTCGCTGGACGACTTTTGCTGCGGCCCGCCCCGCAGCGTCTGATCGCAACGCCTCAAAAGACATCGGTCAAGGATCCGGTAGAGGAGTCGTGTGCACATGAACGAGACGTCCGTGCTCCGGGGAGAGACGGTCCAGCCGGGCGCAACATGGCCGCACGTGCTCAAGCGCGGCACCGCGCTGCGCATCACCTACCCGGAAGGCGGCGCCGACAGGGAGCTGGAGCCATGACCCTGGCACCCACCTCCATTCCCCTGGACGCCGGGCGCCTGCGCGCGGCGTATAAGTCCGGCGCGGCGCGTCCTTCGGAAGTAATCGCGGGGATCTATGAGCGAATCGGCTCTTCGCCGCTGGAACCGGTTTGGATTTCGGTGGTGCCGCGGCGGGTGGCGCTGGAACGCGCCCGGGTCCTGGAAAACGATCCCCTGGGGCCGGCCCGCCCGCTTTATGGCGTACCCTTTGCGGTGAAGGACAACATCGATCTGAAGGGTCTGCCGACTACCGCCGGATGCCCTGCCTACGCCTACTCGCCTCACCGCAACGGCACCGCGATACAAACCCTTATCGACGCCGGCGCGATTCCCATCGGCAAAACCAATCTGGATCAGTTCGCTGCCGGGTTGGTGGGAACGCGGTCGCCATATGGCGCCTGTTCGAGCGTTTTTGACGCGCGCTATATCTCGGGAGGGTCCAGCGCCGGCTCGGCCGTGGCCGTGGCTTCCGGCCTGGTGAGTTTCGCCCTCGGAACGGATACGGCCGGCTGCGGACGCGTGCCCGCAGCGTTCAACAACCTGGTCGGCTTGAAGCCCACCCGCGGCCTGCTCAGCACCGATGGCGTAGTGCCCGCGTGCCGCAGCCTGGATTGCGTTTCCATCTTCGCCCATACCGGCTTCGGCGCGCATCTGGTTTGGCTGGCGGCCCGTGGCTTCGACCCGGCCGATCCTTACTCGCGCGCGCCGCGCATCGGGGAAGGAGCGGCGCCCTGGCTGGGCGGGCCGTTTCGCTTTGGCGTGCCCGCTACCGATCAACTGGAATTTTTCGGAGACGATGAAGCCGCCGCCCTCTATCGGCAAGCCATCGCCGATATGGAAGCGCTGGGCGGCAGGAAAGTGGAAATCGATTTCGCCCTGTTTCGCGCCGCCGCCGACCTGCTCGACTCCGGCCCTTGGGTGGCCGAGCGCCTGGCCGCCATCGGCGCGTTCGTCGAATCCCACGGCGAAGAGATGAACCCCGTCGTGCGCCAGATTATTTCCGGCGCCCGCAGCTACTCCGCCGTCGACGCTTACCACGCCGAATACAAGCTCAAGGAATTGCGCCGCTCGACCGAAGGCGAGTGGTCCCGCATGGACACTCTGTTTCTGCCGACCACCGGCACCATCTACACGCGGGAAGCGGTGGAAGCAGACCCCATCCGCCTGAATACCAACCTGGGTTACTACACCAATTTCGTCAACCTGCTGGATCTGGCCGCCGTCGCCGTGCCGGCGGGTTTCCGCCGCAATGGTCTGCCGTTTGGAGTTTCCCTGATTGGACCGGCCTTTACCGACGAGGCCCTGTTGGCCCTGGCCGACCGGTTCCATCGCGCCCAAGCCGCGCCCCCCGAGCCGCCCGTCGATCTGGCCGGTTGCCGGCCGGGGTGCATCAATCTGGCGGTGGTGGGCGCTCACCTTACCGATCAACCGCTGAACCACCAACTCACGGATCGCGGCGCCCGCCTGGTGCGCGCCTGCCGTACCGCGCCGCACTACCGTTTATACAAGCTGGACGGCGCTATGCCGCCCAAGCCGGGCCTGTTGCGCGACGAGCATTTTCACGGGCCCGGAATCGAAGTGGAAGTCTGGGCCATGCCGGAGGATCAATTGGGCAGCTTTGTGGCGGGGATAGCCGCCCCGCTCGGCATTGGCACGGTCACGCTCGAGGACGGCGCCGCCGTCCAATGTTTTATCGCCGAACCGTACGCGCTCCGCCATGCCACCGAAATCACCCAGCATGGCGGCTGGCGCAACTATCTGTCCCAACATCGCCAGTAGGGGTTCGATTGGGACGAAAACGTAGCCGCTTGCAAGGAACAGCTTTCCACAACGCCGCATGTTCTTGCATGCCGCAATCGGTGCAGGATTTCGGCGCGCGGATGACCGGCAAACGTGGCGCGCGCACTCGTGCGTGCCGCGTCGTCACTCCTGCCGACGCCCGCTGCCACAGGGCGCAAAAGCGTCGAGTATAGTCCCCGAATTCCTGATGCCGCCGGGCATGTTCCAGGCGCCGAGGAAAATTGGCCGGCCCAACTGACGAGGAATCGGTGCGGAAAATCAAGGTGGGACCCGGTGGAACCAGCGCTTTTTGTCGTCTGTTTGAATGTATAAGGACGACTGAGATGGCGAAGGGTTCTCCTCAAGGGTGCCATGCAGCCGAGACCGGTTTCCGCGAACCGGCTCAGAAACCTCGAACAGGAGAACCCAATCGACGTGGTGCCGGTGTGGCGCTTGGACCGGTGGGGGCCGGTCCGTGATCGCAGCGCCGCCGAGGCGACGGCGCAGTCACGGGCGCAGCGTGGGTTGCATGGCCCGCCACATCCCGCTGCTTTCGCCGACCATACGACTCTTGCCAGTCCGAACCGCCGAGACTTCCTTCAGAATCTGTAGCGCCAGGCGCTCGATGGAGTCGAGGGCTTCGAGATTGTTGCGCAGTCCATCGGCGGGGAGCGCGGCGAGCCTAAGAGCGATCTCGGCGGTCTGCTTCGCGAGTTGATCCACCTGTGTGTTCCTGCTGAAGGCTCGGAGCCGTCTGATAGCCATCCTATCTTTCATGTCTGCCCGGGCGCATCATGTCTTTGGTTAGCACTTCTCAACGCCTCCTTGGTTAGCACTTCTCAACGCCGCGACAATTTCCCCGGTTGCCCGGGCCGCTGGCAGAATAGGCGGCGGCACGGGCGGAGGCGGCGCGCAAGCGCTTTCGGCAATGGTGACGCCCGTCTGATCACGCGCCGCCGAACTCCCGCGGCCCTGTACGCCCTGGTTGCTCGATCTTCTCCACGTCCGCCGCGTCGATGGCGGGGGACTCAAAGGTGCGCGCCTGGGCTGCGCCACGACTTAGGTGAACAGTATTGGCGCTAATCGGACGACTGCACCGGCCGAACCAGATGGGTAACAATGGGCGCGCTTGAGACCCGTGGCGGCGCGTGGGTCCGCACCGGCTGCTAAACTGAAATTTCATGAACAAGTCTGTGGCCGCCATGCTTTTCTGCGCGGCTGTGTTGCGTGCGGATTCGGTGCTGGTGGTTCCTTTTTTCAACCATTCGAACAACCCCAGCCTGGATTGGATCGGCGAAAGCATCGCGGAGTCGGTGCAGGACTCGCTGGCCTCGGAGGGCGTGCTGGTGCTGAATCGGGACGAGCGCCTGGAAGGGTTCCGCCGCCTCTCCCTGCGCCCCGGCGCGCAACTGACCCACGCTTCCATCATCAAGCTGGGAATGGTCCTGGACGCTGCCAAGGTGATCTACGGCAGTTTCGAAGCCGCTCCGGCCGTCCCCGGCAGCGCGCCCGGCGGCGGTTCAGCGGCGAAAGCGTCTTTGCGGATCACGGCCCGCGTGTTCAATCTGAAGCACGCCGGCCTGGGGCCCGAATTCGGCGAAGGCGGCGCGCTGGAAGATCTGGCTACCCTGGAAGTCCATCTCGGATGGCAAAGCCTCACCCAAATTGCTCCCCAGTCGGCGCCTCCCGAAACCGATTTCCGTAAGGCCCGCCCGCCGGTGCGCATCGACGCCGTGGAAAACTACATCCGCGGCCTGCTGGCGGCCGATCCGGATCAACGCCAGCATTTTTTCATGCAGGCCGCCCGTCTGGACGAACATTTTTCCCAGCCCTGCTTCCAATTAGGCAAGACCTACTGGTCGCGCAAGGAGTATAAGCTCGCCGCCGGCTGGTTTTCGCGCGTGTCCCGCTGGGACCCGCACTATCTGGAGGCGCAGTTCTTTCTTGGGCTTTGCCGTTTCGATACGGGCGATTTCGCCGCTGCCGAAAGCGCCTTCCAGACCGTGGCCGCTTCCGTGCCGCTCAACGAAGTGTTCAACAATCTGGGCGCCGCCGAGGCCCGCCACGGCAACCTGGAAGCCGCCATCGTCAATTTCAAGAAGGCCGTCGATGGCGATTCGAGCGACCCCGATTACCAGTTCAACCTGGGCTACGTGTACTGGCGCTCGGGCGAGTACGCCTCCGCCGCCGAACGCTTCCGTGCCGCGCTGGAACGCGACCCCAAGGACACCGAGGCCACTGCCATGCTCGGCCGCGCGCTCCAGGGCGAAGGCGCCCGCGCCGCCGACAGCAAGCTCGAAACCCGCCTCCGCCTCAAAGAAGATTACGAAGAGGACGCCTACCGCCAGCTCCAGGCCGAGCTGAAAAAGTAGAGCGCGGTGGAAAAAGTAGAGCGCGGTGGAAAAGGACCCGCGCGGGGCGGACCTCCGGTCGAGGGTCAATTAGGACTAGGGCTGGAAACCGAAGAGCGCGGACTGCGCGATCCTCTCCACATAAGCGGCTTGCGCCATCGTCAGGTAAACCCCATCCACCTGGGGCCGCGAAGCTCGATAAATTCGGGCGTGTTCTTCTGACCAGAAGAAAAGGCAATTCCTTCAATAGTCGTTAATGATGTTCGCGCCCCGGAAGGTCGCCCAATCGATATCCGGTTCGAACAGCAACGGCTCGGCGTCTTTCTCCCGAACCCGGGAATTCAATTCGCTGTCAATGGAGATGTGGAGCTTTTTTCCGCAATGGCCGCATTCCGATTCGAGATCCGCGGATAGCTTCTCGCCTTTGAGGCGCCCCAGCACGAAGGGCGTCGCGAAGGCATCTTCCGCGCAAGCCCCGTAGGCGCGCTCACCGATGCCGATCTTCAAGCGGTGAGGCGTTCGATCGGTAGTGACGGGGAATGCCCAACTGATGTCTCTGGTTGCATTCCGAACCAGGAAGAAGAGATTGCGTTCCAGTTCTTCCACAATCTGGCGGACCCTTGCGAGCGGTAATCCCAGGGTTGCCGCAAGCCGAACAACCTGGATTGGCCGCCCGTTCTCCCGAGGCAGTTCCCGGACCACAAAGTTGCGGACCAGGTGATGCTCCGGTGTCATGAATGCAAACCTTGCCGAGAAACGTTCGGGCACCTTCGCCAGCGCGGCCTTGAAGCCGGCGTCGGGTACCCGGCGGATGGTTTCCCGGCTTCCCACTAAGATCGTGTTGGCATCCGGATTTTCTAAAATCATCGGCAGGCCTCCTTCCAAACTATTACCATGTTACCGTGGTACATTGAAAATTGCAAGAGACGGGACCCGTCTCCGCCCGCCGATAGCTTGTATCCTGGTGGCGATGCGGTCTTTCCTCCTGGTTCTCCTCACGGCGATGGGCGCGCTGGCTCAACCGGCCGACCTGGTCTTGCGCTATGGCAAAATCGCCACAGTCGATCCGGCCTTGCCTTACGCTCAGATGATCGCCGTGCGCGGCGGGCGGATTGCAGCGGTCGGTGCGGATCCGGAGGCCGACCGCTGGATCGGCCCGCGAACCAAGGTGATCGACCTCAACGGCATGCTCGCCATTCCCGGCTTCATCGAGGGCCACGGCCACTTCACCGGCCTCGGCGAATATCGCATGGGCCTGGATCTGCGCGAAGCCCGCACCTGGGACGAAATCGTCGCCGAGGTTGCCCGCGCCGCCCGCCAGGCCAAACCGGGCGCTTGGATCGTGGGCCGCGGCTGGCATCAGAGCAAGTGGGACCACGCGCCCAACCCCAACGTCGAAGGCTTCCCACTCCACGCGTCGCTCGACGCCGTTTCGCCCCACAACCCTGTGCTGCTGACCCATGCCAGCGGCCATGCCGCCTTCGTCAACTCCCAGGCCATGGCGGTTGCCGGCATCACCCGCGACACCGCCAACCCGCCCGGCGGCGAGATCCTCAAAGATGCCGACGGCAACCCCACCGGCCTGTTGCGCGAACGCGCCTCGGGACTGGTCATGTCCGCCTATGATCGCTGGCATGCCGCCCACAGCGATTTGCGCCAGGCCATCGAGCTCGCCACCGGCGAATGCCTGTCCAAGGGAATCACAACGTTCGAAGATGCCGGTTCCCCGCCCGCCGTGGCCGGCGTTTTTCGCTCCATGGCCGCCAACCACGAGCTGCGCCTGCGCTTGTGGGTTATGCTGCGAGATTCCAACCAGTCGCTGGAGACGCGCCTCGACAGCTTCCGCACCATCGGCGCCGGGGACGACCACCTCACCATTCGCGCCATCAAGAAATATATCGACGGAGCGCTGGGCTCGCGCGGCGCGTGGCTGCTCGCGCCCTACACCGATAAACCCGACAGCGTGGGCCTGGCCACCGAGACGCCCGAGGAGATCGGGCGCACGGCGGAGCTTGCCATCGCCCACCACTACCAGCTTTGCGTGCACGCCATCGGCGACCGCGGCAATCGCGAAGTGCTCGATATTTACGAACGCGTCTTTCGCGAGCACCCCGACCAGAAAAACCTGCGCTGGCGCATCGAACACGCCCAGCATCTGAATGCCGCCGATATCCCCCGCTTCGGCCAACTGGGCGTGATCGCCGCCATGCAGGGGATTCATTGCACCTCGGACGCGCCCTACGTGCTGCTGCGCCTCGGCCCCCAGCGCGCCGAAGAGGGCGCGTACGTCTGGCAGAAGCTCATGAAGAGTGGCGCCGTGGTGGGCAATGGAACCGATACTCCGGTGGAGGACGTGAGCCCCATAGCCTGCTACTATGCCTCGGTCAGCCGCAAGTTGAAGGACGGCTCGCGCTTCTATCCCGACCAGCGCATGAGCCGCGAGGAAGCCCTGAAATCCTACACCTGGAACAACGCCTACGCCGCTTTCGAGGACGACCGGAAAGGCTCTCTCACCCCCGGTAAGCTGGCCGATATCACCGTGCTCTCGCGCGACATTCTGACCATCCCCGAAGAGGAAATCCTTTCCACGGACGTGGCCTATACCATCGTCGGTGGGAAGGTGGCATACAGCGCGGGGAAATAGTTGTCACACCACGACCCGCAGGCCGAGGTGTTTGGCGAACGGATCGATCTTGCTGGCCCGGTTGAAGTCTGTTTCGTCACCGAAGCCTTGGACCTCCGTCAGAATCAGGTCGCCGATGGCCAAAGGTTCTTGCCCAGGCAGACTATCGAGTTTTTCGGTCTGCGCCGTGACCGTCCCGTTGAAATAATAGAGCCACACGCTGGAATCGATCAGAATCAACCGGGATTTGCACCTGTCTCGTCAGACGCAGCAGGGTCTCTTTCGTCGACCTCCACAGGGTGAAAAAATCAAATTATAGCCACCGATGAACACCGATGAACACGGATAAATCCTTTGATTTCATTATCGGTGTTCATCGGTGGCTATAATTTTTAGCGCCTGCCGACGGTCGCGGCTTTCTTTCTCGGCGTCCTGGCACCGTCACCCGATACAATGGAGAATTGTGACTACTACTTGCTATTTGGATGCATTCTCAGGAATCAGCGGGGACATGCTGGTGGGCGCGCTGGCGGATGCCGGCGCGGATCCGGAAGCCATTACCTCCGCCATCAACTCGCTCGATTCGGGCGCGGTGATCAGTTTTGAAAAGGTGAAGCGGGGCGGCATCGGCGCCACCAAGTTCCATGTCACGGTGGGCGACACCCACGTCCACCGGCACCTTTCGCACATCGTCAAGATGATCGAAAAGGGCGAGCTTTCGAGCCGCGCCCGGCGCAACGCCATCGCTATCTTTCGCCGCCTGGGCGAAGCCGAAGCCGCCGTGCACCAGACCTCTATCGAGAAGGTACACTTCCACGAAGTGGGCGCATCCGATTCGATTGCCGATATCGTCGGCGCGGCGGTGGCATTCGACGTTCTGGACGTCGATACCATCGTTTGCTCGCCGCTGAACGTGGGCAGCGGAACGGTCAAGACCCAGCACGGAATTTTGCCGGTACCGGCGCCCGCCACGGCGCTGCTGCTGGTAAACGTGCCGGTATACTCGCGCGGGCCGGCCGCTGAACTCACCACCCCCACCGGCGCGGCCGTGGCGGTCACCCTGGCCGAGCGTTTCGGCGTGCTGCCGGCCATGAAGGTGCTGCGCACCGGTTACGGCGCCGGTACGCACGAATTCCCGGAGCAGGCCAACGTCCTGCGCGTCATTATCGGCGAGCCCACCGGCGCCGTCGAAGCCCTCCAGGTGGCCGTGATCGAGGCCAATATCGACGACATAAGCCCGCAAGTGGTGGCCTACGCCACCGAGCGCCTGTTCGAGTTCGGCGCGCTCGACGTCATGCTGTCTCCCTGTTTCATGAAAAAGGGCCGGCCCGGGTATCTGTTGCGCGCGATCGCCAAGCCCGAAGACCGCGAGGCCCTGGCGCAAGTGATCTTCTCGGAAACCTCCACCCTCGGCCTGCGTCTCTATGCCGCCGAGCGCCGCGTTCTGGCCCGCACCATCACCGAGGTGACTACGCCCTACGGCAAGGTGCGCGTCAAAGTCTCCGGTGAAGGCGGCTACGCGCCCGAGTACGAAGACTGCAAACGCCTGGCGGTGGCCTCCGGCGTGGCCCTCAAGCACATCATCGCCGAGGCCAATCTCGCCTATCTGAACCGGTTGACCGAATCGAAATGAAATACTACCTGACGACCCCCATCTACTACGTCAATGCCGCTCCTCACATCGGCCACGCCTACACCACCATCGCGGCGGATACGATCAAGCGCTTTGAGCGCATGCGGGGCTTCGACGCCGTGCTCACCACCGGTTCCGACGAGCATGGCGTCAACGTGGAGCGAGCCGCCGGGCGCGCCGGGAAAACGCCCAAGGAATTCTGCGACGTGATTGCCCGCGAATTCGAAAACGAGTGGCAGTCGCTCGGCCTCGATATCGACTATTTCCAGCGCACCACCAGCCCGCAACACGCCAGCGTGGTGCAGCGGCTGTTCGACCGCTGCCGGCGAAACGGCTATATATATAAAGGTTCGTACTCCGGCCAGTACTGCATCTTCGACAATCTCTACGTCAACGATGCCGAGCCCGGCGACCCTTGCCCGGATTGCGGCCGGCCCACCGAGACCATCACCGAAGAAAATTTCTTCTTCAAGCTTTCGGCCTTCACCAGCCGCCTGGTGGAATTTCACGAGTCGCACCCGGAATTTCTCCAACCCGAAACGCGCCGCAACGAAGTTCTTTCCTTCCTGCGCCAGGGCCTCACCGATCTTTCCATCACCCGCACCAATATCAAGTGGGGCATCCCGGTGGAGGGCGAAGCGCCGCACGTGTTCTACGTCTGGTTCGACGCACTGACCGCCTATATGAGCGCGGTGGATGGCAGAGGGCTCTGGCCCGCCGATCTGCACCTCATCGGCAAGGAAATCGTGCGCTTCCACGCCATCTACTGGCCGGCCTTTCTGTGGGCCGCCGGATACGAACTGCCCAAGCGCATCTTCGCTCATGGATGGCTCCTGTTCGAAGAAACCAAGATGAGCAAAACGCGCGGCAACATCGTGCGCGCCGAGCCCATCCGCCAGGTGATGGGAACCGACGCCCTGCGCTACTTCCTGCTGCGCGAAATCGTCTTCGGCCAGGACGGCAGCTTCAGCTACGACGCCCTGATCAACCGCTACAATTCCGATCTGGCCAACGGCCTGGGCAACCTCGCCAGCCGAACGCTGACGATGATTCAGCAGTATCGCGAGGGAGTGATTCCCAAGCAGACCGAAAGCGCGATGCCCGAGGTTGCCCCCGGCGTGGTCGAGTCCGTCTGGCAAACCGCAGGAGTGACGATCTCCCGGACGAAGGAGGCGTTTGAGGGCTTCGAGTTCTCTCGGGGGCTCGAATCCATCTGGACGCTGATTTCCTCTGTGGACAAGTTCATCGTGCAAAGGAAACCCTGGGCTCTGGCACGTGATCCCGACCCTAAGCACCAGCAGCAGCTCGACGACACGTTGTACGTGGCGGCGGAAGCGCTGCGCATCGCGACCGCGCTGGTCTACCCGGTCCTGCCTGAGTCGTCCGCCAGAATCTGGGCGCAGCTTGGCATGAAAGAACCGCTGGCGTCGGTCCGGCTGGACAAGCTCGCCTGGGGCGGCCTGCCTCCGGGTCAAGCCATCGGCCAGGTGGCGCCGGTTTTCCCTCGTATTGATGCGAAACCGGCCATCGAAAAGATGCGCGATCTGGAAGTGAAAGTGACCGCCGAACAGGCCGCGCTGCTGGGCAAAGTTCCCGCCCCAGCGGCTCAGCCCGAGCCCGCCAAAATCGCCTTCGACGATTTTGCCAAAGTCGATCTGCGCGTGGGCCAGGTGCTCTCCGCCGAACGCGTCAAAGGGTCCGACAAGCTGCTGCATCTCAAAGTGGACTTGGGCGAGCCCCAGCCGCGTACGATTGTGGCCGGAATCGCCGACGCCTACACTCCCGCCGAGTTGCTGAATCGCAAGGTGGTGATCGTGGCCAACCTGGCGCCGCGCAAGCTGAAGGGCATCGAATCGAACGGCATGATCGTGGCCGCATCCGTGGAAGGCGGCAAACCAGTGCTGGCCGGCTTCCTGGAGGAGATTCCGCCGGGAGCGCGGTTGAAGTGAGGGGTGGAGCTGTGAAAAAACAAGTCAAGCCACAGATGAACGCCGATAAACACAGATAAAGTTTTTGTTTTCTTCATCTGTGTTCATCTGTGTTCATCTGTGGCTATATTTTTAGGCACCATCCGGGGGCTCTCCCCCAATGGTGACGGTCCCTTCCCTGGTGGATTCGCACTGCCACCTGGATGACGCGCAATTCGATGCCGACCGCGACGAGGCGGTCGCGCGCGCACGCGGTGCCGGCGTCACCACCATGCTGGCGATCGGCACCGGCAACGGTCCGCCGGACCTGGAAGCGGCCATCCGCCTGGCCGAGCGTTACGAAGGGTTTTACGCCACCGCCGGTGTGCATCCGCACGATGCCGCCAAAGCCGGCGACGAGACTTTCGCGCGCCTGGCGGAACTGGCGGCGCATCCCAAGGTTGTGATGATCGGCGAGATCGGTCTCGACTACCATTACGATCTTTCCCCGCGCGAGGTACAGCGCCGCGTATTCGCCCGCCAGCTAGAACTGGCGGCAGCGGCCGGCAAGTCCGTTGCCATTCATACTCGCGAAGCCTGGGACGACACCATGGATATTTTGCGCGCGCAGGGAACCGCTGCCGGCATCATTCACTGCTTCACCGGCAACGCCAGCCAAGCCGAGCAGGCGCTAGCGCTGGGATTTCACCTGGCCTTCGGCGGGGTGCTGACATTTCCCAAAGCGGAAAGCGTGCGCAAAGCGGCCCGCATCACGCCCGACGACCGCCTGCTGGTCGAAACCGATTGCCCCTACCTGGCGCCGGTTCCCTATCGCGGCAAGCGCAATGAACCGGCCTTCCTGCCGGAAATCGCCCGGCGTCTGGCCGAGGTGCGGAGCACCACCTTCGAGTCCATCGCCGCGGTGACCAGCTCCAATTTTGCCCGCTGCTGTTTGCGGGCCGGCCCTTCCAACGGTTAAACTGGTGAACTTACATGAATTTGGGCAAGCTGGGTCAGGCCATCACGGTGCGCGAGCTTTTCGACCTTATCCAGGATGACCTGAGGCTGGTGGAAAAGAGGCTTACCGCGGAATCGGTAGCTTCGGTCGACGCCGTCACCGCCATCGCCCACTATTTGCATTCGAGCGGCGGCAAACGGCTGCGGCCTTCGCTGCTGCTGCTTTCCTCCAAACTGGTTGCCGCCGACGCTGCCGTGCCGTCTCCCATGGCGATTCAGCTCGGCGCCGTAGTGGAGATGATTCATGCCGCCACGCTGGTGCACGACGACGTGATCGACGCCGCCGAAACCCGCCGCGGCCGTCCTTCGAGCAACGTCAAATGGGGCAATCACACCTGCGTGCTGGCCGGCGACTGGCTCTACATGCAGGCTTTTCAGGTGGCCCTGCGCGAACGCCAATTCCAGATCCTCGACCTGCTGATCGGCCTGACGCAAATTATGGTGGAGGGCGAGTTGCTGCAGCTTGAGCGCATCGGCCGCATCGACGTCACCGAAGCCGACTGCATGGAGTTGGTCGACCGCAAGACCGCCTGCCTGTTTTCGGTGTGCGCCCGGTTGGGCGCGATTTCCGGCGGCGCCGACGTTCATACCCAGGAGAAGCTGGGCGAATACGCCTGGAACCTGGGCATGGCGTTTCAACTGGTCGACGACATGCTCGATTTCACCGCGCGCGAAAAAACCTTGGGCAAACCGGTGGGCGGCGATTTGCGCGAGGGCAAGGTGACGCTGCCGCTGGTGTACGCGCTGGAGCGCGCCACGCCGGGCGAGCGCTCCATCGTGGAGGACATTCTCGCCCGCCGCGACTACCAGCAGGCGCCGTTTTCACGCATCCTCGATCTGCTCACCCGCCACCAAGGCATACAGCGGGTCAAAGACCGCGCCCAGGCCTTCACCGACAAAGCCCGCCAGATCATCCACGAATTTCCGGAATCGCCTTACCAGCGGGCGCTGCTGGCGGTGACGGACCTGGTCACGGACCGGGATCACTAGGTGAGAGCGATCAGCTATCAGCGGTCAGCCAAAGCACCGCTGCCTTCGGTCGCGGCTCGGTGTCGGGCTGAAAGCTGATCGCTGACCGCTGATCGCTTCTTCACTTCTTCGCCGGCGCGGCTTTCTTAAAAGACGGCGGTGCGGCGGGCGGCGGCCCGACACGGTCGATGGTGACGCTGATCAGCTTCGGCGGATTCTTGGGCCGATTGTTGTTCGCCGCCACCGCGCCGGGCGCGCGCGAAATAGCCTTGACCACATCCTGCCCCTCGACCACCTGGCCGAAGATGGTGTAACCGCCATTGTAGCTCGGAATCGGAGAGGCTTGGGTGATGAACCACTGGCACGAGCCGCTGTTGGGTTCGCCGGTGTTCGCCATCGCCAGGCGGCCGGGTTGGTCGAACTTCAGACTGGGGCGAATCTCGTCTTTCAGTTTGATGCCGCCGGTGCCTTCGCCGGTTCCGGTCGGATCGCCCGACTGGATCATCCCGTCCAGCATCACACGGTGGAAAATCAGGCCGTTGTACATCGGCTTGCGCACCGTGGCGTGCGTTTTCTTATCAATCTCCCACGGTTTCGTGCCCTTGGCCAGGGCGACGAAATTCTGCACCGTAAGCGGAGTTTCCTTTTCGAACAACTGCGCCACAATGGTGCCCATGGACGTCTGGAAAGTCGCGTAGAGCCCGTCCGGCCGGGGTGCCGCGGCGGGCTGAGGCGCTTGCGCCAACACGCACCACGCCATTGACGTCGTAACCGACATCTGAACCAACAATCGTTTCATCCGCATATCCGTATCGAGCACTTATTCTATATCCATGCTCGGTGCGAAAAAGCCCATTCCGGCCGCCAGGCATAAAGTTTCGCCCGTCTTAGCCGATAAGTGATTTGCGCGCCGGAATGAAATAGGCCGGGCGCGGGGTTACGGAATGTGACCCGAGGGGGCGCAATTCCGATCGGGCCGAGCGGCGGTGGAGCGCATCGGCCTCCCCCATCTTCCATGCTGCCAAAACATGCGCTAATATTAGGGCAGCCTTGGGCTCGCCCGAATTTCCAGCAGGATTCGGCCGCGGTTGCCTGAGCGGTGGTGGAGGAGCGTTCATGAAGCGTCTGTTGATTGGTATCGTAGCGATGTTGCTGGCCGCGGCGGCGTTGCCGGCGGCCGACATTACGGGCACGTGGAAGGGCTCATTCGATTTTCAGGGGAGTCAGGTACCCGTGACGCTGCAATTGAAGGGCGAAGCCGATGTCCTCACCGGCACGATCAACGGTATGCCGACCGACCCGGCGGAAATCAAGGACGGCAAGATCAAGGACGACCAGGTCACGTTTTGGGTGAACGTAGACTACGAAGGCAGCACCTACAAGGTCATATACTCGGGCAAGATCGCGGGTGACGAAATCCATTTCAGCATGGGGACGGAAGATGGATCCTGGGGCACCGACCTGGTGGTGAAACGCTCCTGAGCCGGAGCAAATCCGCACGGAACCGCCCGGCCCGGGTGGAGAGCTCCGTTTCCCGTTCGCACCGGGCCCGCCGGAATCGCATCCGAAGTCTGGAGCGTTCCCTTGTGTACAAGCTAAATCTTTTATCCTCAATCGGCTAGCAGCAGCCACCAGCGCCAGCCGCGGTTTTCCCGTTTAACCCCGGAACGCGCCAATACAACCAACAATTTCAACGTTTTAATGGCAAGCGGTAGAATCTCCGGAAGGGCGGTGACTATACTCGCTGTAAGACTTAATAAGAACTGCGTGAGTTGCCATTCTTCAAACCATTGGCGTCTAAATCGACGCTGGGGGACACGTTGAGCCACAAGGAGTCCGAACGCGATGCATAAGCCTATCAAGTACGCTGAAAAGGCATTGACCTACGCCGCCGGCGCGGCCTGGACCATCTTCGATAAGCTGAATCAAATCAACCAGAATCCGGGTTTTACGCCAAAATGGTCGGACCAGCCCCTGCTCAAGTCGTGGGAGAAGCAAAAGCCCACTTTGGGCTGGCCCAGGCAGACCGATTCGCTATGCCCGCGCTGCGTGCCGGAGATCCGCAAGCAGATTTTGGATGGCACCCAGTCGGTGGACGTGCTCTACACGCAAAAGCCGGGCGAGATCAAGGCGAGCATTATCGAGCGCGACGGCAAGATTCTGATGGTCAAGGACTGCCCGGTGCATGGCCATTTCGAAGACGTGATGGCGATCGATCCGACGTTTCTGCGCCACGTGGAGGCGGTTTTCCCCGGCCGCGACATCCGCGCGCACAACGACGAAAAGCTCCACAAACACGGCTCCAGTACCATCACCCACGGGCGCGGTTCGGTGCTGACCATCGACCTGACCAACCGCTGCAACATGATGTGCGACCCCTGCTTCATGGACGCCAACCAGGTGGGCTTCGTCCACGAATTGAGCTGGGAAGACATCAAGACGATGCTCGATAACGCCATCACCATCAAGCCGAAGCGGCAGATGTCGGTGCAGTTTTCGGGCGGCGAGCCGACGCTTTCGCCGTACTTCCTGGACGCGGTCGCCTACTCCCGCGAGGTCGGCTACACTTCGGTGCAGGCGGCCACCAACGGCATCGAGTTCGCCAAGAGCGCCGAGTTCGCGAAGAAGGCCGCCGACGCCGGCCTGCGCTATGCCTACCTGCAGTTCGACGGCATCGGCAATGCCGCCAACTCGCACCGCAAGGTCGGCAATCTGTTCGACGTCAAGCTGCGAGCCATCGAAAACCTGCACTCGAACGGTGTGGACATTATTCCCGTCATCACCATCGTCAACGGCATCAATAACGAGCAGGTGGGCCACATCGTCCAGTTCGCACTGGATAATCCCAAGAAGATTCCGTTCCTTTCGTTCCAGCCGGTTTCCTTCACCGGGCGCGACGAAGAGGTGACCGACGAGCGCCGCATGGCGCAGCGCTACACCCTGTCGCACCTGGCGCACGACGTGAAGAACCAGACCGGCCTGGGCGAGCCCGCCCGCGACTGGTTCCCGATTTCCTTCATGAGCACCTTCTCCGATTGGAGCGACCTGGTGCACGGGCCGCAGGCAAGCTGGGGCCAGTTGAGCTGCGGCTGCCACCCCAACTGCGGCGTCGGCATGGCCGTGATGGTGGACAAGGAAACCGGGGAGAAGGCGCCGGTGACCTCGTTCTGGAACGCCGACCGGTTGGCCAAAGACTGTGCCCGCATCAACGATGCCGGACGCGGCAAGTGGATGTCGATCGTCGGCATGGCGCTGGCCGCCACGCGGAACTACGATCCTTTCAAGTCGCCCACGCATTTCAGGCTCAGCGACCTGATGAAGAAGCTGGACAAGACGTTTGGCGCGACGGGCAAGAACTACGGCAAGGTGGGCAAAGACCGCACCATGGACGACATCGAGAAACGCCGCCGCGACCGTTGGAACTTCCTGTTCATCGCCGGCATGTGGTTCCAGGATCTGTTCAACTACGATTTCCGCCGCACCGAGCAGTGCATCATTCCCTACGCCACGCAGGAAGGCGAGATCAGCTTCTGCGCCTACAACACCGGCGTCGGCTGGCGCAACATTATCGAGAAGATGCACATGACGGCCACGCTGACCAAGTGGTACGAGGAGCACGGACGCCACGAGATCTTCGCCGGCGGCAAAAAGGTGGGCATGACCCATGTGGGCCACGAGCTGGTTCTCAACATGGAGCACGTGAACGCCGAGGCCAACCACACGCTCGACAATCTGGGCATTGCCAAGAACGCCCGCGAAGAGAAGATTCGCGCGCGTGACGAGAAGATGAAGCAGGATGCCGAGAATGCAAGGATGGCCGCCCTCTATCGCGAGCACGTTCTGGGCGAGAAGCCACCTGCGGGGGGCATGGTCTCGCTCGGCGACATTCGGCCGGCCTCGAACAACGCGGCCAGCCCCATCAACCGGCACCGCGAAGACAGCGAACTAGTCGCCGGGGACTAGCATTGCATGCAGCAGCCGCGCCTTCGGCGCAGAACGCGAAAAGCTGCTCTGACGTCCCTCCTCTACTGCATCACGAAACACAAAGGCCGTCCGCGAGGGCGGCCTTCGTGCATCAAGCGTTCGCCGCTTACGCTGCATGCCGGATCGCCAGCAGCGTCACGTCGTCCATCCCCGGGTTGGCGCCGGCGAACCCGCGCAGGTCTTCGAGGCAATCTGAGATCACTCCGGCAGCGCTGCACGAGGCCGCGCGACCGATCAGATTCGCTACGCGCTCGACGCCGTATTCGCCGCCATCTCCCTGGGCTTCAGAAAGGCCATCGGTGTAGAGGAAAAGCAGGTCCCCGCCGCACAACATCAGACATGCGGGAGCGAACGAGGCTTCGCGAAACATTCCCAGTGGAAATCCAGATGACTCAATCATCCGGAGTTTGCCCTGCTGAACGGCAATCACGGGCAAATGGCCTGCGTTAAAGAGCTCAACTTCACCAGCGCGGCTGGCGCGGCCGCAAACCAGCGTGGCGTATTGGCCGGCAAGCCCGCTTTCGGCGAGGAAGCAATTGATGTGCGCGACGATTTCGGCGAGAGGAAGACCCATGCCGATCAGGCTGCGGAAGAGCGCATGGAGTTGGGTCATCCGCATGGATGCCGCAACGCCCTTGCCCGACACGTCACCCAGCATGAAATAGAGCTGTCCGTCGTGCGGGTACAGGTCGCAGTAATCGCCGCTCACCGGTCCCAGAGGCGCATAGTGATAGCTGGTCTCCCACCCGTCAACACTGAGGTCGGCAGGCGGCAACAGGCCACGCTGCAGTTCCGAGGCCAGGTCCAGATCGCGCTGCAGCGCCGCGCGCTGAGTCTTGGTCAGGTGATCGAGGCAATAGCGAATGAGGGGATCGGCCAGCAAACGGTCGCGTTCGATGCTGTCGTGACACTCGTCGCACAGGCCGTAGGTGCCCGCGGCAAATCGATCGAGCGCGGAATCCACTTCTCGCAGCAAGGCGACGAGATTCGCGTCGCCCGGCGTCTGCGCAGCGACGGTCTCAAGGCGGCGCTTTCGTTCTTCCAGTTGGTCTTGCAGGAAACTCATCTCGGCTGTTGCCATCCAATTACCCTCAGTCACGCGGAAGCTACACTTTTTTGATTCTCCATT
>JBKQIF010000136.1:0-18917 GCA_052148435.1 Bryobacteraceae bacterium | reverse complement strand
CAGGCTCGCGTGCCAGCGGGGACCGACTTCGGCGAGGCAGTACCAGTACAAGTGCAGGTGACGACGCCCGACGGCAAGCAGTTCCGTAGCAACAAGCTCACGCTGGCCCTTGAGCCGGTCAGCCAATAGCGAATCGTTCCGCAGCCAATCGCAACTCTATCTATCGGTTTTTCATGCTGATTAGTCCTTCAGTAATGCGGTCCAGGACCGTGCTATAGAGGGCGTGGACGAACCTGGAACGAAACAGCAGTACGCCAAGGGCTGTTCCCAGGGTATTGGTGAAGAGATCGGTAGTGCCGGAATTTCGTGTTGGAAGGAAAGACTGAAGGATCTCGATGGTCAGACTGACTGCTGCTCCAAAACCAATCGTCACCAACGACGGCCGCCCGATGGATTGTTCCAGCGAAACGCAGGCGTAAAAGAAAAATCCCAGCGGAATGAAGCCAGCGATGTTGACCAGGACATCCTGCAAATAGCTCGAGGTGGGCCGAAACTCATCCCATGGCCTCTCCAGGAAGAGCTGATGCAAGATCATGTATCGCGGTGGAATGTAAAGGTCTATGCCCGGCCGTATTTCGTTATGCACGACGTTTCCCGTTCGCTCTGCAAAGCGGTAGAGCGCAATCGTGTGCCTGAAATTCATAGCCGCTGGACGGTCGTCCGCGGTCCAGGCCCGATAGTGTTGGACAACTTCCGCTGTCGTAAGTTCCCGATCATAAATCGCCAGGCCCCGCAACTGCCCAGACCAATCGTCGTCACTCACGGGAGCGGTGCCGGTTACCAGTTGACCGGTTAAATTGGATCTCGTAATCCGGAACTGCGAAGATGTTCGGATCAACACACTATTGATGTAGATGGCCATTCGCGCGCCTGACGTGATGGTGACAAACAGCGGGATGTCTTTGCGGAAGACGTCGTTAATATAGATCCTGGCGATACTCGCTGGATGTTGCTGTGACAGCGTGGAGGCTTCCAGGACAAGGTCGGCCACGGATTGCCCCAGTCTAAAGCGGAAGCGCGTCCCTGGAGTGTAGAAGGCCGCAAGGGTGCCCGAGGCGCCGCTGAATGCGGGCTGTAGCCAAAGCTCCAAGCTGCAGGGTCCTTCATCCGAGGGACCTGCCGATTTGAATGTGCCGGCGCTAAGAACAGTTCCATGGCGCCTGAACTGAACTCCGTCGGTATCTTTGAGCCAACTCACTCCGTTCGTGGGGGGGTGGAATGGCCAAAGTCCTGCGACCAGGATGCAGCATAAGATAGCCAAACAGATGAGAATCGTGATTCGCGCTCGTATTATTTCCCGCGGTGAACGATTGAGCATGTTCTTCAGTATTTCGACCTTCTGCTACCGGATTCTTTGACTCTAACATCCAGGCGGATCGCACTGCCAACCCGGGAGCACGGAGCTGTGGCATTGGCGTGATAATGGGACAGAAGATGCCGACCCGAGGCCGCGCGGACGATGACCGGGGAGTGCGGTGGCCGTCAGGGTGTCACGGAGAATGTCACCAGGGCGGGGCTGCTACATTTGAATCGATTTTGCGCTTAATGACTTGGTAAGTATAAACGTTTTTCGTGCGCGGCTAAGGAATTCTAGCGGGTTCCCGGCGAGAGCTTTTCCAAAGCTGCCCGGGCACTCGCGGCATAGGGGAAATTCGGATCGTCCTTCAATGCTGCTTGCAGAGAATGTCCAGCCAGATCGAAGCGGCGAGCGGCGATGTACGCCAAGCCTAGATGGTATTGATAAACGGGATTGCCGGGGGCTTTTCCAACGGCTTCCTTCAATTGCGTTACGGCCGGACTTGCAGACCCCAATTTATAGTAAGCCCAGCCAAGCGCATCGGCCGTGATGGGAGAGTCCGGCATTTTTTGCTTCGCAGTTTGTGCCAGCGAAACCGCAGCATTGATGTCGCCACCGTGCTCGATGTAAAGGAAAGCGAGTTCGGCCGCCACCATAGGGGCTGCAGGGTCGATCTCGTGCGCTTTTTCACATAGCTTCTTGGCCTCTTCCCAGTTGCCCTCCTTTTCGTACTGGGTCACCAGGGCCGTATAATTCAGCAGACTGCGGGGATGGGCGACGATGGCTGCACGCAGATCTGCCTTGGCTTCCTCAGCCGAGCCTCTGGCGAGGGCGATGTTGGCCAGCAGGGTGTAAGCGTCCGGTGTTCTTGGGTCGAGCGCGAGCGCCTGCCTGACGCCGGCTTCCGATTTCCCCAGATCCTTGAGAAAAAAGTAACCCAGGGCCTGCAGGAAGTGAAGGCCGGCATTTTGCGGGTACTGCTGAACCAGGCCTGTAATCCGCTGAAGCGCTTCCTGGGTTCGCCCCTGACGGCTGTAAAGACTCAAGAGCGTTGCCAAAGCCGGAAGAGAAGCCGGGTCGCGTGCGAGCGCACCCTGGAGCGCCGTCTCTGCCTGCCGCATATCTCCTTTCATCAGCAAGGCTCGGGCACTTGCCAGATAGCTGGAGGGCAAACCAGGGTCGGTCTTACGGGCGTCTTCCGCCAGACGCAACGCCTCGTTGGGATTACCGTTTCTGGCGGTGAGGTTTGCCAACGCCGCAGACGCTAGAGCCATTTGAGGCTGCAGTTCCAAGGCGCGGGCGAATGAGGCGTTGGCCAAATCCGGCAAACCGGTAGACTGCTGCGCAACACCTAGAAAGTAATGCGAGGCGGCTGAGTTGGGCGCTGCCTTGACAGCCCCTTCGAGGGCAGTCCTTGCCTTTTCGTACTGGCCTTGGGAAAGCAGGACTCGGCCCTGAGATAGCAGACCACGAGGATCAGTGGGGTCCGCATTCAGGATCTCCTGATTGAGGGGTGCGGCTTCTCCAATCCGGTTCAGATCCAGGAGCGCTTCAACCAACTGCGCCTTAACGGAATTGTCCTTCGGATGGGCTGTCAGCAGCGAGCGGAATTCCGCTATGGCCTTTTCTCTCTGGCCCGAGGACGCGTAGAAGCTCCCCAAAGCCCGATAGGCCTGCGGGTCGTCAGGGGCGATGGTTTTCAAATCGGAATAGAGCTTCTCAGCATCGGCGGATTTTCCCATGGCCAAATAGATTCGCGCCAGAAGGAGTCTGGGAGGCAGGGCGCGCGAATCCAGATTGCAGGCGGTACGCATCTCCGTTTCGGCTTCGACCATTTTGTGCTGCGAGAAGTAGAATTGGCTCAACGACATGTGGGCTAGACGGGACTTCGGATCCGTCTCCGTCGCCTTTCGGTAGGTGTCTTCCGCTTCGGAAAACCGGCCTGCGGCGGCGAAGGCAGCACCAAGCGCGCCGTAGTTCTCGACCCGCTGGGGCTCAAGCTCAACGGTCTTCTGGAACTCCTGGATAGCCTTCGGGTAGTCGTGGGTCAGGGTATGCTTCTCGCCCAAAATCGTGTGGGCACGGATGTTCCCCGGCTGTGCGTCGAGGACCTTCTGCGCGACCGACTGGGCTTGTTTGAGCTGCCCGCGACCCATGAGCAGTGCTGCAAGTTGAAGTTGCGCCTCGGAATTGTTGGGATCCAGGGTTACGGACTCGTTGAGCTCCCGATATGCCGAGTCGGGGTTCTTGAGAGCCAGGTAGGTGCGGCCGAGCTGATGGTGCGCCGGGGCAAACCTCGGATCGATCTCCAGCGCATTTCGGAATTGGATTACCGCTTCCTGATACTTGCCGGACTTGAAATAACTCTCGCCGCTTTTCAGGTACTTGAGTTTCTGTTTGTTCGGGTCCGAGGAACAGGAAACCAGCAGGACCGCCGCTGCGATTAGGGGAATTACCTTGTTGAAAGATGCCAATTTCATAAACGTCGAAGATCTCTGTACAGTCCGGAGTGCATGTGAGGGGCCGGAAAGAGTTTACTTCTTCGGACGTCGTGTAAATCATTGATGGGATTAGGCTAGGGCGGCAGAGGATGGAGCCGGGCGTTCGGCATGCCCCAAAAACTAGGACATCATTCCTGATTCTTTCCGGCGGAGGGGCAGTGTCCATGACTTTTCAGCTACTTACAAGGCTGTCCACGTGCTGAAAATTTCTACACCGATGGCGGGAAGCTGCTGAAGCAGCGTGGAGGCAAGATGAGAGACTCGAAGCACAGCGGTGGGAGGTTCTACACGGGAATCAGTGCTGCTACGCGGCTCTTGTGTGGCTCTGCCGAGACGAGCTTGAGGGGTAGCCCGACCCCACTGAAAACATGGGGCCGGGGTGGTTTTGGAAAGCGGGTCGAATTAAGATCGAGTCAAATTCACCGAGCCGGCCAAGCGTCGACGGGCAATAAGGACCAGCCCTGCGACACCTAGCAAATCCAAGCCGAGAAGAGCGGGGGAATAAGGCTCAGCCATGCTGACCACCAGGAATTCCTGGGATACATTAGATCCCACCGCTGCTTTCGGTGCCGGCGTGTACACGGTTACATTGCTCCCCACGTAGCCGTCGCTTACAACCTCGTTGAAAGCTTGTGTGATCAGGCCTGCCGCCCCGCCGTCCGGGTTAGTCGACTGGCCATCCATGATGTCCCAGATTGCGAACGAAATGTCGGTCTGGGCGGTTGCATTGTTAACGTTCGCGGGCAAAAGCAGTTGGTTGGCTAGCCATGCTACCGCGTCGTAATTCTGCTGAACCGAATAGCTGGTGTCCGACGTGGTGAACAGCTCAGTTCCGTTCAGGTCGCCCGCATTCGTCGCGGTCGCCTGCCAGACATCGCCCACCCACGCCTCGTCGGCAAAGTCGTCGCAAATAATGAAACCCGAGTAGATCTGCGTACCGCCCTGGCTGATACTGCCTTGGTACGGGCTGACGTACACGCCATCTGCGTTATTCCCGTTGCCTACGCCCGTGAGATCCATCGTGTAATATTGTGCGTACCCGACAGAAGCAAATGCCAGAAAGACTGCGATGCTCAAATACCGAATCTGTTTGATCATGTTTCCCATTCCCTCCGCCGAATTCTAAGCGCTGGGTGCCATTCGTTCCAGCACCTGTTCATCCATCCGCGGGGCCCGTACAGCCCAATCCGTCGCCGCAAAAACCTAACCTCTCACCGCAGCCGTCCGCTGCCGTGACGGATCGGTAACAAATAAGCACGCTGGTTGCCACAACCTAAATAGCTGATATTTAATGGAATATAGTACTTTTTTGCGCAAAAGATCATCCCGAGTTTTTTCCCGGCAAGCCAAAGTCTCGGAGGTGAGTTGCTGATTCTCGATTGTGGGCAACTGGGATCATTTCCGTCAGCAAACGGCAAGAGTGCCCACTCCCCGAGTTAACCTTTCATTGTTAACCAAAGACATCATCGACACGCTGAAGGGAAATGTACTAGTATTCCTACGTGGACAGTCCAACTGTGTCCGTGCTACGTCGGCGCGCCTGCCCGAAAGAATACCGCCTTCGCTCGCTCAGCGATGATCGCGGGGAGTTCGTAGAAGGTCCCGGAAGCCGTAACCGTGCTGGTCGAGGGGCGCTAACCGGCGTACTGCTGGGTGCGGGCCTCTGGGGCGCAATTCTGGTTTTGGCTGGCGTAATAAAGCTTTAGATTCAATTACTTAGATCCAACACACCAACACCCCTGCAATGTTCCTGGCGTTATCGCGCCGGGGTTTCGCACCGATTTCAAGCACACCAGAATCCCACCGTCAGGACGGATTGTGCGCCCCGGAGAAAGCGAACGGGCGCCTCAGCAACCATAGCAGAAGTGCCATCAGGGCGATGGCTAGAAGCGAAAACGGCAACCCACCCTGGCGGTGAAGTGGACCGTGAAAGAACGTGGGGTCCACGTGGATGCCGAGCCACGCGATGGTTACAATCCGCACCGCATTCTTGAATATGGCGATGGGAAAGAGGCACAGGGTGAAAAAGGCTTTCTTCCAGGGACCCTGAAGGAGAAAGTGCTCTGCCAATAGACCGGCGATGAACAGGGATAGCCCAGAATGTATGCCGCTGCACTGCTCCGCGACCTCAATATCGACTCCAGGCAAAGAAAATTGGAAGCCGTGCCGGATAAAGGGTATTCCCACGAGGCGGAATAAGGCGTAGCAGTTTTCAGCGGAGCCTCTTTGCAGGACGGAGACCATCCGCTCAGCCACGACGACTGGAAGCGGGATCATAAGGAAAAGGAACAGCAGGGGGAATGCCGCGGCTTTGAAGGAACTGGCCCCATAGAAGAAGATGAACCCGCCGATCCACACCAGGACGATCAGGGCGGCGACCACGGATAGACGATCGATGTGGTTCAGAGTGGACAAGGGAGTTTTAAGGCTGTACCAGAGTAGTGCTGCCATCAGGAGCAGAGGTACTCCGATGGAAGGGCAATAGCAGGGTGTACGGAAGATTCGTTTCCTCTCCAGGTAAAGGAGGAACGCGCTGATGAGAGGAATCAAGAGGACGTGGGAAGAGCGTTCATCGTTGAACGAGAGGCTTGCCAGGCTGCTCAATGGCTGCCGAAACAGTATCAGGGATAGAAGCCAGAAAGTTATGGCATACGTATGCAGCGTGCGCCTGGAGAGCCACAACCACCACCCGGAGGGTTGCCCTTCAGTCGTCATCGTGGCGTTTGGTGCCGTCATAATATTGATAATAAAGATGATCGCGCGCCGCCATACCATTGAGGACGATGCCGACGATGTTCTTTTTGCCAAGCAGCGCGATGGTTTGCTCGACCGCCTCGCGGGGAGTTTGTCCAGCTCTAACTACCAAAAGGCTGGCATCGACATGCTGCTGCAGGGATATGGAATCGGTGAGGGGGATAACCGGCGGCGAATCGATCAGAATCCAATCGAAGCAGGGTGAGAGCTTCTGCATGATTTGACCGAACGCGGGAGTCTGCAACAGTTCCGTGGGATTTCTACGGGGCTCGCCGGCTGGCAGGAGATACCATCCGAGGGGCTCAATTCGCCGAATGGACGAGAGCGGTGAAGTCGCGTCATCCACGAGGCATTCTGTCAACCCGACCCAAGGCTTAAGCCTGAGGATTTCGGCGATGGACGCGTGGTGCAGATCGGCTTCCACCACCAGAACGGAGCGCTTCCCTCGTTCGGCCAGGGCGGTGGCAAGATTCAGGACGACGGTCGACTTTCCATCGTGAGCCAGGGGGCCGGTAACCAAGAGCTTCTTCAATTTCCCCGCGTTCCAGTGTGTTTTCAATCTCATCCGGAGGAGGCGGTACCGGTCGGCCGCCGGGCTGCGCGGATCGGCGTAATAGACAAGCCGGTTTTCAGGGACAAGATGAGCCTGCTCAATTGAAAACTCCGGGAGGGCGGGAGCCGCAGTAGCGACATTGACAACGTTAACGAGGTTCTCCGGAATCGCCGCAACCGAAGGCGTCGACGGAATGTGTTCATGCCCTGAAGGCATATGAAAAAGGTTACGGATGTGACTCATCTGTTCGCTTGGACCTGTTAGCCATGTACATAGACGTAATACTCCGCAGCCACGACTGCCAACAGCATCGCAGATGCGCCCACCCACTGGAGCATGCTCCGCCACCTGCTCCGGAGTATTTCCACGTTGGTAGGAAGCAGCGGGATTCCCAGGACGAAGGCCGGAGCAAGGTGATTGGTGAGGTCCTTTTCGGTATGAAAAGACGTATCACGCATCTCCATCAAGAATGCCAGTGCCAGTCCCAGGGCGAGGCCGGCGGCTGCACCGCCGAAGCTCGCCTTGACCCGCTTAGGGCTGGAAGGCACGGCGGGAAGGCTGGCCGGGTCGATGAGCCGAAACTGCTGTCCACCTTGCTGTTTTTCCAAATTAGTTGCTAACTGGGATTCCTGTTCCTTCTTCTGCAGGTCGGCATATTGCAGCCGTAGAACCTCGGTATCCCGCATAATGCCTGCCTGCTGCTCTTCTCGAACCGGCGTTTGATTAATGCGACTCTCGTATTGGGCGATCGAGGCCTTCAACCGTTTTTCGTCGTTGGCGAGGTTCTCGATCTCCATGCGATTGGCTTCGAGGCTGCTTTTGAGTTGCAAAAAGGCAGGGTCGTCCGCGGGGTCAGGCGAGAGAGATTTCCCAGCGGCGGCTTGTGTGGAAGCTTGTGCTTTTTGGGACGAAGCGGCTGCGGCCTTCACACGTTTCAACGTGTCTTCGGCTTGCGCGATCTCCCGCTGGTTCCTGACTACATCAGGATGTTCGGAAGTGTAGCCCTTGTTCAGTAGCGTTGATTTCACCGCTTCCAGGCGGGCGAGATCATTCTGCGCTACTTCAACCGGGCTGAGAAGCTGGGTGGAATTTGGGCTTCCGGGGATGGGAGCCAGGATACCGTTTTCGAGTTCAGGCCTACGCCTCGGTGTCGCCTCCAACTGCGCCTGAAGGAGTGCGCGTTGCTGTTGGGCGCGCTCCAGGCTGGACATGGTGCCTTGCAGCTGAGCTTGCAGGCCAGTGAGGATTCCGAGATTCCCTGACTGCTGCTCTGGGAGCTCACCAACGTGCTGCATTTTGAAATCGCGCAGTCGCTCTTCCTGTGCTTCCAACTCCTTGCCCGTCTGCTCCAACTGCTGGTGCAGAAAATTGGTCGTATTGGTGGACTGCTCAGCTCCGGTTCGCAGGTATTCATTGATGAAAAGTGACGTCAAGGTGTTGGTAACCTGCTGAGAGAGAATGGCATTTTCGGTGGTAAACGAGATTCGGAAAGCGTCGAAGTCCTTATTTCTTGCTTGTTGCGGGTTTTCGTCAACGGGCAAAATATCGATGTTGTTCAGCATCAAGGCGACCAGTTCTTCCGGTGCGAGGCGCTTTCTTTGCTTGGGGTAAAGGCCGAAATCGTTGATCATCCGGAGTAACTGAGTACGGGACAGAACCTCCTGCTTCATTGCCTGAAGTGCGGAATTGACGTCTGTCGTGCTGTTGGGGACCACATAGCGCTGGGGAACCTGTTGCTGCACAACCAGAAGGGTAGCTGTTGACGTATAGCGATTCGGAAGCAGCAACAGAAACGCGATGGTGGCGAGGGTTACACAACCGAAAGTCAGGAGGATCCACCAGCGGCGCCTGGCGAGGATGCCGACCAGGTGTTCCAGCGTTTCGTTAAAAGAGCCTTCTTGTTCTTCTTCAGGCAATGTGATCTAGTCCCCAGCTTGCAGCCTTGGGGCCGGCTGCGGCCATTTCGACACCGGACTGCCGCTTCTGGCCCGTCCGGCGGTGCACTGGCCGGCCTCCGGCCTCTAAACCGCAGTTCGACTGCCACAAGCAGAATTCAACAAAAGCCATCTTTATTCAATAGCTTACATCAATTGCCCCGGGCACGTCGCGGCGGTATCCGCCGGGGATGTGAAGGCGATTGGGATTCACTCCCACTTTTGAGGAGCGTTTCCGCGAATGCTCCACAGACAGTGTGGGCCACGGGAATGGCTTGGTCGCATTTCAAATGCCGCCTTTCTGTATATCCGCCATACCTTTTTGCCGTGTAAAAAAGGCACTCTTGCATGTTTACATCAATACAAGTCATTTATTTTCATAACAATACAAATTGCAGTCAAATTGCTCTGAGAAGCTCGTACGTTTATATGCACAGCAGAAGGTAGGAGTGTATCTTTTGTGAACACTATTAAAATGCGGCCGGTCAGCCTGGTGCGAAACTGCTTTCGGTGCGGAATGGAATTCCGAAGTGATGGCAGCGGTAGGATTTGTCCAACCTGCCGGCGACCGAAAACGGCCCTCAGGCCGCTCAATCCCAGACTTAGTTTCCGGGAAAAACAGGTTGTCGGCCTGATCTCGCAGGCCAAACTTAATAAGGAAATTGCGTACGAGTTGCATCTCACGGAAGGGACGATTAAGGAGTATTTGAATCGCATTTATCGAAAACTCGAGATGACGAACCGCACAGAGCTGGCCATTTGGGCGCTTACCCAGCAGTCCGAGCCAACGGACCAGTGCGTCACTTTGGAGAAGTTGGCGTAGGACCGGGATCGTTGTCTGGTATTACCGGAGGCCCATAGAGGCTGCTGTGCCTTCTGATCCTCTGTAAAAGACTTCCAAGGAAATACCTAGGGCATCAGGTGTTTGGCCACAACCTGCTTAGAATCTTAGTCTTCGACGGTGCGTGATGCCTCCCAGCCCGCCCTGTAAAGGTGTTTGCAGTCGCGGAGGTGCCGCTGATCGTTGACGGCGGTCGGCAGCAGGTTGATAAGGATCGGGCTGCGTCCGGCAACGGCCGACGGGCTTCCGAAACAACCTGCAACCTGCCGGACGGCAGCCTGGCGCTCGCGGTATTCGTTCTTGGTTTCCCGTTTCAGGCCAATCGCCATTTCGAATCGATTCATCATCGCTCCACTACCGCTTCCTAGCCTGGGTGGCCCGGAGAGTGTAAGACTCGCCTGCTTTGGTGGGAAACTCCAGCACGCCATCCCTCTGCCGGTAGCTAACCGGGGCGCCCGATGAGATTGCATGAACTTCCGCTGCGCTTGAGATCCACGGGTTAACAACACGCGCCAGCGACCCTTTCTCGCTCTTCAGCGTCACTTCTGCAACCGCCTTCCCGTCCCAAGCGGCGGAGACGAGGAATGCTCCCGCCGCACGCAGGTCGCGGAAGGCAGCTTTGCCAAGGTTGACCGTGTTCGGAAACAGCCGGAGCGCACCGTCATAGCTTTGCATCAGACATTCATTGAGGATCGCGGGGAGAGAGAGGTTCTCCGTCCAAACCCCCATTCTCATCATGAAGTCATAGTCGGTCTCATCGCGATAGCGGCCGCCGGTCTGCCGGAGTCGGTCGTTGGCCACGCCGAGCGGTGTCAGGCAGTACCGCACCTCCCGCTTGAACCAGTTGAGGTCCAACATGCCGAGCCGCGCCCGCACGAGGGGTTGCCATACCAGGTCGTTGCCGCCCTCCAGTCGCACGGTGCGAGCGGTACGCCGAGCCACTTCGAGCAATTCGGGACGCAAGCCGAGACCGACTTGTTCGCCAGGGAAAACGGGCGCCAAGGTCACAGGCACGTTATAGACATGCTCGTGCGGCGCGTCGCGCACATCGAGCCACACTCGGCCGAATGGTCCGTCGCCGCCGGGGTACGGCGCGAGGTTCCGCCGCACTTCTTTCCAGTTGCCGCGCTGGTCGGAATCGAGGCCCAGAACCTTGGCGCCCTCGATCATGGCGTCGAGCAGAAACTCGGCGAGGGCGAGGTCGATGATGCAGTCTTTGTTCAGGCGAAAATCGACCGTAGCACCCCAGTTTTCGGGCGAGACGGTGGGAACGATGTGATACTTTCCATCGTCGCCCTTCCTGAGATAGGCGATGAGGAACTGGGTCGCGGCGCGCAGCATGGGATAGACACGACGGAGATATTTCTCATCGAGCGTGTACTTGTACTGCCACCAGAGGCTCTGGACCGTCCAGGGCGTTTCACAGATTTCGTAACCCCACGGCGGCGCGGGATACGGATTCACGTTGCTCGGCACAGGATACGCTGAATGCGGGAAATAGGCCCCGGGCAGGCCGAACTGCACTCGCGCGTTCCACTCGGCGATGGGCATCAGGTTCTCGACCAAGCGAGTGTAGGGCTCATGCTGCTCGACGTGATTGCTGGAGAACACGCCCCACCATACCTGCTGGGTGTTGTAATTCATGTGGTAGTCGCCGTGCCAGGCCGTTCCGATCTTGCCGCTGCTCCAGTTGCCGAACAGACCGGGTGCGACCTTGCCGGGCTTCAGGCAGCAGGCGAGGAAGTACTGGTTGCGGTACCACATCGCCTCGAGTTCCTTGTCGGCCAGTTCGACGGCCGATGCGGACCAGAATGTGGCCCAATCCGAAGTGGACTTTCGGCGGAGGTCCGCGATGGAGATCGCGGCCAGGCGCGTAGCTTCGTCGCGGGCGTGGGTAACCGTGTCGGCGGCATCGCGCGGCGTGAATAAGGCGATATCGAGCCGCAGAGGTTCGGTTGCGCCGCCGCGCAGGAAGACGCGGCGCCGCGTGGAGTCGACGGGCTCCGCGATCCACTGTCCGGTTAGGACGCCGTGGAGGGCGAAGTTGCGATCCTCCTGCGTTTTTGGCGGGTTCGGCTGCGCCTCGGTCGGCGCCGTGGCCGGGAAATGCTGGTAGCCGGAAAAACGGCCGTTCCCGGCCCAAAGTTCCGGCTCGGGTAACTGCGCCTGATCATCCCAATTGGGCTGGTAGGCGACGGAGATGACAGGTCCGACCGAATCGCTGCTGACCGAGATGTGCCCGTTCTCCCGGCTGACAAAACACGTCAGCGCAACCGGGCGCACTCCTCCGCGCAGGTCGTTGTGTTCGAGCTTCAGCGTGAGCACGCCGGAGGCGATATCGAGTTCCTGGCGTACGACTTGAACCATGCGCGAATCCCAGTGCAGCCAAACCGTCCCGCAAGGCCAAGGGCGCGGCCAAGGCTTGCGGTAGGAGGCCTGCATCAGTTGGGCATATTCCCGGAAGAAGTCGATATTGGATTCGAGGAAGGTCATCTCCGGCTTGCCTTGACGCTTCGCCTCCTCGCCGGCTCTTTTCCAGAGTTCGAGGACCTCCTGGAAAGGCCTGATGTGGGCGGTATGCTCTTCGCTGACGCGGATGTCCCATGCATCGTTCTTGCCGATGTGGATGCCCATCGCATCCGGCCGCACCGTGACGCAGACGCCGATGTCGCCGTTGCCCAACAGAAGCCCCTCGAAGAAATCCGGCGTCGGCTGCGTGCGAATCAAAGGATGCCGGCGGGCGATCGCCACGGCGTCCAATGGGGTGAGGCCGCCTCGCTCCAGCGATACCCCGGCTGCGGCCCCGCTAGCGGCGCCCAGGAAGGTTCGTCTTGTCGGTTTCATCACAGTTCCTCAGGTTCATCGGGGGAAATACCAACGCCCTTTTCAGTGGTGGCGAAGAGACTGGTCGCCGGCGCCCGCCAACCAGGCGTATTCCCACGCGGCCTCGTACATGGCAACGATGTTGGCGACCGGAATATCGGTCATGAGGTGCTGCGACGGTCCGATGGTGAAGCCGCCGCAGGGCCTGAACGTCTCCACTCGCTCGCGAACCTCCCGGCGGACATCCTCGGGCGTGCCGAAAGGCAGCGTGCCCTGCGTGTCGATAGAGCCGTGGAAGCACAACTTGCCGCCGTACTGCGTAGCCAATTCGCGCGGGTTCATGCCGGCGGCTCCTACTTGGATGGGCTCCAGGATGTTGAGCCCCATCTCGATGAAAGTAGGAATCCAGCGGGCCACGCTGCCGCAAGAGTGGTGCATCGTGAGCTTGCCATTGCGCCGGCCGACGTTGTAGATGCGCTGCAGATAGGGCTGCACGAACTCGCGGAACATTTTCATGCTCATCATCGGTCCGGTCTGGAAGCCGTAGTCGTCGCCGGTGAAGCAGATGTCGATGTACCGGCCGGCCTTTTCGAACATGATCTCGGAGGTGCGCTCCATGAAGCGGGTGGCGCGTTCGAGGATGGCGTGAGCCACCTCTGGCTTGTCGGCGATCAGCAGGAAGAAGCGATCCATGCCCACCAGTTCGCAGGCGGCTTCAAAGAACCACGCCCATGCGCCGCCGTACACGGCGTGTTCGTCGAAGCGCTTGCAGTCTTCGACATATCGATCGTAGTCCCACATGTCGGGCGTGGGCCACTTTGTGTATGCCTCCACCTCGGCCGCCGACTGCACCTCGGCCAGGGGGTGAACAAGGGGGTACCCGAAATCGCCGGCGCCCGAGCGTGGAATGCCGAAGTAGTCCGTCGCACGGTCCTGCTCGTCCACCAGCGGAAAACCGACCCAGTTCGGCTTGGGATAGCGGAAATCGACGTGAAGCCGTTCCATCAACGCCAGGTCGTCCGGCAAGCCGTAGTGTTCCCGCAAGAGGGCGTATACCTTCGACTCCGCGCAAAAGTCGATGGTAAAACGGTCCACCGCCTGAAAGTGATAATTGCGGAGCACTCGTTCTTTCGATGTCATGGGATCTCAACCTTGGCGCAGGACGGGAAGGGTGCTCGCCAAACCGTCCAGTTCCAGTTTCACGATGGTGTCTACGTTGTGCCGGCGCGCGGCCGGTACGCTCACCTGGATGCCGCTTTCTCTCTGTTTGACAGCGGCATTGCCGCCTCCGAGCAGGCTGTGGCGCAAGATCTTGCGCGGCATTGCGGGCAGGCTGACAGAGTCCGAAGGCCACCGAAGAATGTGCAGATAGATCGTGTTGCCTTTGTGCGTGCTGCCGCCCCACCAGTTGCCCTCGGCCAGAACGAAAGCCTGCGCGTCGGCTGGGCGCTTCTTCTCGTCGGGCGCGACGAACGGACCGCCGCGGGTGGCGTAGATGCTCTCGCCGTACTGCTGCAGGAACGCGCCCATCTCGCGCAGGCGCGCGGCGTGCGACTCTTCAATCAGCCCGTCAGGCCGCGGCCCGGCGTTAAAGAGCAGGTTACCGTCGCCGATGGCGCAGCACACCAACCCGCGCAGGCACTCTTCAATGGAGCGTAGTTCGTCCTCTGGCTTGTACGCCCACTGCGTGCCGACGGTGGCGCAGGTCTCCCAGGGACGGTTGTTCTGAAACATGCCGATGACCTGCTCGGGCGTATCGAGGTCGGCCGCCAAACCGGCGCGGTCGTTGACGATCAGATCGGGCTCGATCTGGCGCATCATGCGTAGCAACCTCGGCGCATCCCAATCCGCCGCCGTGCCATCCAGCCCGTCGAAGAACCACTCCTTCGTGGGACCGTAGTTGGTCAACAACTCGCGCACCTGGCCGTGCAGGTATTCGATATACCTCGCGTGCGCCGCGCCGTTGCGATAGTCCGGGTGATGCCAGTCGGGTTGCGAATAGTAAACGCCCCAGTCGAGACCGGCGCGGTGGCAGGCGTCGGAAAGCATCCGGACGATGTCCTTGCGGTACGGCGATTTCCCGCTCGTGATCTTGTAGTCGGTGAGCTTCGAATCGAACTCGCAGAAGCCGTCGTGGTGCTTGGTGGTGAACACCAGGTACTTCATGCCCGAGTCTTTGGCCAGTTGCACCCAGTGGTCGGGGTCGAACTTCACCGGATTGAACATACGGTACAGGTTGTCGTAGACCTCCACCGGGACGCTGCCGGTGCCTGTGCGTCCCCGCCGCTCGCCGCCCCTGGACCAACTGATCTCGGTGCCCACGATGCTCACCGGGCCCCAATGGATGAACATGCCGAATCGAAGATCTTTCCAGCGCTCGATCGCAGCTTTCGGGGCGCCGGGGTCGGCGGTGGCCGCATCGTTCTGCGCTGCGAGCGGGAGGGCCGCCGCCAGGGGCAGAGAGCAGAATGTTCGTCGGTTCATCGGAATTACTCCTGTTCCCGCGGTTTGGCCGTTGAGGATGGAACCGTGCATGTTTCCTCCTGCTGCGGCGAAAAACAGAATTCCGGGCCTGGAGAAGCATTACAGCATAAATTGCAATGCCAGGGAACGGCTTACCAAATTCGCTGTTGGGCACAAAAAAAGCCACTCCGAAGAGTGGCTTAAAACCTCTATAATCTTTTTGGTGCGGATGAAAGGACTTGAACCTTCACTCCCTTGCGAGAACTAGAACCTGAATCTAGCGCGTCTGCCATTTCCGCCACATCCGCACAATTTTGGCTGGGCTTCTTCTATTTTTTCAGGAGCGCCCGCAGAAGTCAAATCGGCGCGCGCTGAGAGCCGATGCGTCGCAGTCCTTAATCGCGGTCTTATCGGCGCCCGAATCCGGCCGCGCCGTACAAGCAGCGCTTGAACTTTTTGTGGCGCGTGCGCTGCCACCCCGCATTGACATCGGCTTTAGGATAAACTGAGTGAAGGCTGCCCGCCTCGAGAACCGCTCATGGTTTTCCGGCGGCGCGGCCGCGAGCCGCAACAACGACATTCAATCGCCGCGCGAGTTGCGTGGCGGCTGACGCGATTTGCCACCCGGCAATTCCGGAGTCGGGCGCCTCAGAAGGAAAGTAAATGGAAGATAAATTGAAACTGGCCGTGTTCATCGACTTCGATAACATCGAGATCGGCGTCAAATCCACGCTGCACCGGGAATTTGACGTGGCCGCCGTGCTGGATGCGCTAAAGGAGCGCGGTGAAATCGTCACCTGCATCGCTTACGCCAACTGGGGACGGCAGGAAGCCGCCACCCGCGCCATGACGGAGCATGCCGTACAAATGGTTCAGCGCGACCCATCGCCGCGCGGCGACAAGAACGGCGCGGACATCAACCTGGCGCTGGACGCGCTGGAGATGGCCTTCACGCACGATCACATCAACGCGTTCGCCATCGTCAGCGGGGACAGCGACTTCATCGCCCTGCTCAACAAGTTGAAGCAGTACGACAAGCGCGTATTCGTGCTGGGAGGAAAAGCCTTCACCAGCACCATCCTGCAAAAAAACTGTCACGAGTTCATCAGCTACGAATCGCTGCTCGACGAGCCGAAGGCATCGCCGCCGCCGCAGCCCCGCGCCGCCCATCAACCCTACGGGCTGCCGCCGCAACAACAGCAGCAGCAGCGCTCGCCGCAGCACCGGCGTCCCGCGCCGCTCGACCTGGCCCAGGCCATGCCCTTGGTGGAGCGCGCCTTGCAGGCTCTGGAACGCCGCAGCGTGCGCCCGCAGCTTGGGTTGCTGAAATCCACCATGCTGCAGCTCGATTCCGCTTTCAGCGAGAAAGCTTACGGTTCCGGATCGTTTACCGATTTCGTGGAGAAGCTGCAAAAAGCCAACTTCGTTCACGTCACCGGCGGCGAAGGCCGGTACATGATCAAGCGCATCGGCGCGCCAGGTCCGGAGAAATCCACCGTGCGGCCGGAGGCGGCCCTGCCGGTCCTGCGCGACGTGTTGGAGACGCACCGCATGGAGGTGGACGAGGGCGTGCCGTCCGAAGCGCTGGCGGAGTGGGTGAAGCAGGAGCATCCCGACTACGACTGGAAGCAATACGGCTTCCAGGAATTCAGCGAACTGCTGAACTATGCGCAGGACAAGCTGGTGGTACGCGTCAATCCGGATGAGGAAAAGGGACTGATGGTGTATCTGGGTCCGGAATTCCATCCACCCGCGCCGCCCGAGCTTCCGCCGGAGCCGATCGTCGAAGAGGAGATCGAGGAGCCGCAGCCAATCGTGGCTGGACAGCCGACCGCGGCCGGGATCATCCCGGACATACCCGAGCCCCCGTCGCGCGGCCGCGGCGGCCGCAAGAGCGCTGGACCCAGGACCGCGGGGCCGCCGAAAAAGCGTGCGCCGCGCCGCAAGAAGACTCCCGAAGCGATGCCCGAGTAGATCGTGGGGCAGCCAATTGTGGCTGCAGGCCGGCTCTTAGCCGGCCTCGCACAGGCCGGAGGCCTGTATTACTAAACCTCAGAATCTTCGCGGGACGCGAAGATTCTGAGGTTTGGCGATCAGCGGTCAGCTATCGGCAGTCAGCCTTCCCGTCGCGGCGATCGCCAACATTTGTGGCGGCTCGGGAAACTGTGGCTGAAGCTGAATGCTGACGGCTGAAAAGCGGAGTGCTTGCGGCGGAGCCGCGCTGTGCCACAAGCGGGGCTCAAGCCCCGCGCCGGCTAAAGCCCGCCCTCCATTCCTCGCTTCGTCAAATGTCCAAACTCGAGAGGTCGGCTCTTAGCAGGCCTAAAGCGCGCTTTGCGCGATGAAGAGCGGGCTTAGGCCCCGCGGGGGCTGAAGCCCGTCCCCCAGTAAAGCGAGGAGGCGCGATGGCTTGTTCCCGGCTCTTCGTAGAGCAAACCTGGCCGCCCACACCCACCTTCGCTCAAGGCACGGGATCCGGCGTGCCAACCGGGACCGCGGACGTACAAGACAGGAGCCTCTTGGTGGTCAACACCAGGCCGCGGCGAATGCCCCATTTCCGCACGGCCTGAATCGAGTACTCCGAGCAGGTTGGCCGGTAGCGGCAATGGATGTATGGCCGCAGCAAAGGTCTCCCGTAGTGTTGATAGCCGTGAACCGCCGCCAGGTAGACGCGCGAAGTAATCTGGCTGCCTGGCTGGCGGAACGAGTCCGCCGCGGCCAGAACGTACAGCAGCAACACCGGCGCGAGGTAGATTTCCGGCCGCTTCAGGCGTTTCCGCAGTGCGGACATTTCGCGCTGGCCTGGAGCCGCTGGTTGCCGCAGCTTGGACACCGGATCAGATTGCCCTGGGGCCGCGAGAAGATATAGAGAATCAGCCCGAGGACGCTGGTAAACATCACCAGGATCATCCAGATCACGGCACTGTCCATTCCCCGGGCCTTCGCGTCGCGCGCCACCCAGACCAGCATCGCGATGTCCAGCACGATAATGGCGATGGGGATGAACATCAACGATCCGCACAGGGCGCACCCGGCGGCGCCCGAACCCTCTCTCTGTGCCAACACGGCATGGTTGAGGAGGAGCAGGCTTGCCAACATCCACAGGAACCTTTGACCTTTGTGCATCCGGCGTATTCTCCTTTTGTTTGGGTACGCGAATCCAGACGGACCGCTTCCGGCGCCGCTTTTGCCGCGAAACAGCGACCTAGAAACTGTACCGTAACGTACAGCGGATGGCAAGGGTAAAATGAGGACATATGGGGCCAAGCCGCTCCGCTGGGTCCGCACTCGAGACGCATTCGAACGATTACCGCCCCTGGCGTATCTTGATCGACCCGCCGCATGCCACGCTCGCGCTGGCCGCCGCGCCACCCACAAAAGCGCTGTCCCCCGGATCCGCGCCGCTGCCGAAAAAGCGCGTGCCCCGGCGCAAGAAGGTTCGGAGTAGATGCCCGAGCAGCCGGGTGTGCATCCTTATCTGAAAGCGGTCCCTGGCTTACAAGATGCCAGAGGCTGTCCTCGACACCAACGTCCTGGCAGCGGCCCTTCGGTCGAAGCGAGGCGCCTCTTACCAGTTGATTCGCTCTATCGGCCAAGGCGACTGGCGGCCCAACATCTCGGTGGCCCCGGCGCTTGAAGACGAGGACGTCCTGAAACGTAAGGACCTCCTGCCATCAGCGAAACGGAGGCCGACGAATTCTTGGACTATGTGCCTAAGGTCCGAATCTGGTTCCGTCCGTCCTGCGCCGCC
>JBKQIF010000135.1:0-20226 GCA_052148435.1 Bryobacteraceae bacterium | reverse complement strand
CGTGCCGCCTCTGCCCGGTTACCTCGAAGGACTGCGCGACATCACCGAACGCCATGGCGCGCTGCTGATCTTCGACGAAGTCATGACCGGCTTCCGCGTAGCTTTCGGCGGCGCCCAGCAGCGCTACGGGATCCGCCCCGACCTCACCACCCTGGGGAAAGTAATCGGCGGCGGCTTGCCGGTCGGCGCTTATGGCGGCCGCAAGGACATCATGAGCAAAGTCGCGCCCCTCGGCCCCGTATACCAGGCCGGCACGCTCTCCGGCAACCCGCTAGCCGTGGCCGCCGGCCTGGCCATGCTGCGCGAGTTGAAAGCCCATCCCGAGATCTACGATCGGCTCGAAACCCGTGCCGCGCGCTTGTGCGCCGCAGCCCCAGCCGGCATCGCCGTCAATCGCGTCGGCTCCATGTTCACCTTCTTCTTTACAGACCAGCCCGTGACCGATTGGGACTCCGCCAAGCGCAGCGACACCGCCCGCTTCGCCCGCTTCTTTCGCGCCATGCTGGACCGCGGCATCTATCTCGCCCCCTCGCAATTTGAATCCGCTTTCTTATCCGCCGCGCATAGCGACGAAGACATCGACCAGACCATCGCCGCGGCGCAAGAAGCCCTGGCGGAAGCGTAATCGGCAGCGGCCAGGCTCCGACCGCCGCCTGCAGCCACTGAACAAACAGGTGCATGGCATAATGGGCCATGCTGCGATTTGCTTCACTCGCTATCGTTCCGCTCGCCTGCTTTGCGGCGTCGAATATGCCGCCCGAGGCGGATCAGCGGTTGGCCCGCGACATATTTAAGGAAATCGTCGAGATCAAGTCCGGATATACGACCGGCGCGACGACGCCGGTGGTGGATGCGATCGCGAAGCGGTTGCGCGCGGCGGGCTTTTCAGATGCCGACATGTTCATCGGCGGCGCCATCCCGAAGAAGGCCAACCTGGTGGTGCGCTATCGCGGCGCCGGCAAACGAAAACCCCTGCTGCTGCTGGCTCATACCGACGTGGTGGAGGCCAGGCGCGAGGACTGGAGCATGGACCCGTTCCAGTTCCTCGAAAAGGACGGCTACTATTACGGCCGCGGCTCATCCGACGATAAAGCGCAGGTCACGGCGTGGGTCGAGAATCTGATTCGCTACAAGCGGGAGGGGTACCGCCCGGACCGCGACCTGATCATGGCGCTGACCGCCGACGAAGAGGGCGGAGGGCCGTACAACGGGGTGGACTGGCTGATCAAGAACCATCGGGATCTGATCGATGCCGAGTTTGCGCTGAATGAAGGCGGCCGTGGCGCGATGGTGGACGGCAAGCGCATCTCCAACGATATGCAGGCCGCCGAGAAGTGGTACCTGGACGTTCGCCTGGAAGTGCGCAACAAGGGAGGCCACAGCTCGCTGCCGGTGCCCGATAACGCCATCTATCATCTGGCCGGTGCGCTGGTGCGGCTCAGCCAGTTCGCTTTCCCGATGAAGGTGACCGACGTCACCCGCGCTTATTTTGCCGGCATGGCGAAGATCGATACCACCGGCGTGAAAGCCGACCTGGAAGCTTCAGCCGCGGGCGACCAGGAGGCGATGAAGCGCATCGCGGCCGCGTCTCCCGCCTGGAATTCCATGCTGCGCACCACCTGCGTGGCCACCATGCTGGAAGGCGGGCACGCGGTGAACGCGCTGCCGCAACTGGCTGCCGCCAACGTGAACTGCCGCGTGCAGCCGGACGATTCGGTCGACTATGTGCTGGGCGAATTGAAAAAAGCCGTGGCGGACGACCAGGTGAAGATATCCATCAGTAACAAGGAGGAGAATTCGCCCGCTTCCGCCTTGCGGCCCGACCTGATGCGGGCGATGGCGAAAATCTCCGACAGCATGTGGCCGGGCGTGATCGTGCTGCCGACGATGAGCACCGGGGCTACCGACGGCCGCTCGCTGCGCGCCACGGGTATTCCCACCTATGGCGTGCAAGGGTTCTTCTATGAGCGCGACGATGTCCGCGCCCACGGCCGCGACGAGCGCATCGGGGTCCGCTCTTTCTACGAAGGGCAGCAGTTCCTGTACGAGCTGGTGAAGACACTCTCGGGTGGCGAGTGAGAAGGAAGCTTTCAGCCATCAGCTAGCTTCGGCGCGGCTGACGCGGCCGACAGCTTTGTCCGGCATCGAAGGTGCGATTCAGCACAGAGCCGCCGGCTCCATTGGATAGCTGCTGATCGCCGGCCGCATGCGCCGCCACGTGGCCTCCGGGAACAGCGGGTGTGTCACGCGGGGGCGTATTCGCCGCGGATCGCGGGTTTCGGACTGGGTCGCGGGAGATCGCGTAAGTCCGCGAATCTATTGCTTACGCAGCATAATAAGCGCACTATGTGGATGGGATGGTTTTCCGATGGCACGCACCGTGCAGAGGATAAGCCCGGTTAAGGCGTCTACCCGTCCGGATCGCCCCCCTTGGAGGATTTCAGTGCGTACTTCCCGTTCTCTTTCCGTTCTTGCTTTGTCTCTGGTTTCGCTGGCCGGAAGCCTGGCTGCGCAGACGTTGAGCGTCAGTGCGACCTCGCTCAGCTTTTCGTCGGCGCTGGGCGGTGCGAGCCAGACCCAAACTCTCAACGTGGGCAGCAGCGGCGCTTCGCTTACGTTCGCCATCTTTCCGAGCGTCTCCTGGCTCACCACAACACCCACCAGCGGATCCACGCCTTCGGCGGTCACGGTCACAGTGAATCCCTCGTTGCTGGCGGCCGGATCCAACACCGGAAATCTCGAAATTATCAATGTGAATAACCCCAGCAACACAGTCAATGTGCCGGTGACCGTGTTGGTGAGCGCGGTTGGCGCGAGCCCCAGCGTCTTGAGCTTCGGCTATCAGCTCGGGGGGACGTTGCCGGCCACGCAGACGATTAACTTGACAGGGAGCGCGACCACGTATATGGCTTCCGCCTCCGCCACCTGGTTGACGGTCACGCCCAGCGGCAACGTCCCGGGAGCGGTTGCGGTGTCGGTGAATTCGGCGGCCAACTCGCTGGCGGCCGGCACCGACAACGCCACCGTCAGCATTACGCCCGCTTCGGGCACGCCTATTTCGATTGCGGTCACGCTGACCGTGGCGGCCGAGCCGACGATAACCGTGAGCAGTTCCTCGCTGTCGTTCGACTTCCAGATCGGCGGGGCGAATAACTCGGTTTCACAGACTATTACGCTGAGCGCGACCGGTACCGCGACGCAGTCTTATTCGATTACTCCTAATGTGAATCCCAACCCCTCCGGCCAGAACTGGATTCTGGTGAATCCTTCCACCGGGACGATCCCCGGCGGAGGCAGTGTCCAAGTCACGATCAGTTACAATACCATCGACATCGACAGCATTACCACGCCCGGCACCTATACGGGGACGCTGAGCATCAGTACGCCTACGGCGATCGTCGCCACGCCGACGGTTCCGGTCTCGCTGCTGGTCTCTAATTCGCCGCTGCTGAGCGTGCCTTCGAACACCTTGAGCTTTCTCTACGAAGTGACCGGCTCGACGCCCGCGGCGCAGAGCGTAACCGCGGTTTCCACCAACGTGGCGGCCAGCTCGACGACAGGGCAGTTGCCGATTACGATTAGTGCCACGTCCACCGGGAATTGGCTTGGGGTAACTCCCACCAGCACTCAGACGGGCACGCCGTTTTCGGTATCGGTGAATCCCGCGGGTCTGAGCGTGGGAACTTACAATGGCACGGTCACGGTGACGGCCACAGGGGCGGGGAATGGAGCGCAATCCATTCCGGTAGTGCTCACGGTGGCCAACGACCCGGTGCCGCTGGTCACTCCCGCGGCGCTTTCGTTCGTCTACGAGACCGGTAAGTCGCAGCCGGGGACGCAAAACATTTCGATCGTTTCCAGCACCGGCGGCGCGCTCAACTACAGCGCTACGGCGGCCTCCACGCAATGCGGCGGAGCGTGGCTGACATTGAGCGGCAATGCCAGTGGGACTGTCAGCGGGGCCACCGCCGGCAGTTTCGCGGCCAGCGTCGGCAGCACCGGTCTGACTTCGGGAACGTGTGCCGGGACGATTACGGTTACCGCGACCAACGCCACGACAGGCGCGGCGGCGCCCGGCAGTCCGGTCACGATTCCGGTGACGCTGTATGTGAGCACGAATCCGCTGCTGGTGACCAGCGCGTCGTCACTCAGCTTCACCGCGCAGGTGAGCGGCCCGGCGCCCACGGCACAGACGATTACGCTGTCCAGTACGGATCCTAGCGCGGTGCTCAACTACACGATGACGTTTGCCACCACGAGCGGCGGCAGCAGTTGGCTGTTCGTGGCGCCGGAAACCGGCTCGACGGCTTCCGGGTCGAACGTTTTGACGGTGTCGGTGCTTCCCAGCCTGCTCTCGGCGGGAACCTATGCCGGCACCATCACGGTCACGGCGACGGGAAGCGCCACGGTGGCCAATAGCCCCGTGATTATCCCGGTGACGTTCCAGGTAACCTCCGCGACATTGTCCGCCAACCCCGCTTCTCTTTCGTTCACGCAGACGACGGGAGGGTCGGCGCCGGTTTCGCAGAGCTTGCAGATTACGACCAACGGGAACGTGGTGAATTATACGGCGGTGGCGAACGGTACCAGTGGGGCTACGTCCTGGCTTTCGGTAACTCCCACCGCGGGGACGACGCCAGCCACCTTGACGGTGAGCGCTAACGGCGCCAACCTGGGCGCCAGCACGTACAGCGGGTCGGTGACGGTGTCGGCGCCGAATGCGGCGCCGGTGAGCGTGCCGGTCACGCTGACGGTGAACGGCGGTACCATTTCGGCGTCGCCCACATCGCTTTCTTTCACGGAAGCTGCCGGCACGCCTACGGCGGCATCCCAGACGGTGACGGTGACCGCTTCACCGAGTTCACTGACTTATACCGTGTCGGTCAGCATGGCTAACGGCGCTTCCGCCAACTGGCTGAGCGCAGGCGCCGGCAGTAATGGGACGGTAACCGTTTCGGCGAGCAGCGCGGCGCTGGCGGCAGGCGGCTACACGGGTTCGGTGACCATTACGGCGAGCGGCGCCACCGGCAGTCCGATCACGATTCCGGTCACGCTGACGGTGGTACCGGCGCAGTCGCTGGCGGTGAGCCCATCGAGTCTCACGTTCAACTATGTGTTGAACGCTTCCGCCCCGGCGGCGCAAACGGCGACACTTACCTCCAGTGGAGGGTCTGCGCCTTTCACCGTAGCCACTAAGACGGCCGACGGCGGCACGTGGCTGCAGGTAACACCCGCGAGCGGTACTACGCCGGCCACGCTTTCCATCAGCATTGTAACCACGGGGCTGGCCGCCGGCACTTACTCCGGTACGGTGACTCTCAGCTCTGCAAGTGCCACGCAGACGGCCACGGTTACGGTGAGCATGACGGTGGCGGCCGTACCGATGCCCACCATCGGCGTGGTGGCCAACGCGGGCAGTTACGCCGCGGGTTCGGTGGCTCCCGGGGAAAACATCTGGATATCCGGTACGGGCCTCGGGCCCGCCACTTTAGCCGGCCTGCAGTTGACCTCGACCGGTTCGGTGGCTACCATCGTTTCCAATACGCAGGTGACTTTCGATGGTATCGCCGCGCCGATCGTCTATGTCAGCGCCGGACAAACGAGCGTGATGGTGCCATTTGAAATCGCGGGGCGCACGACGACCACGCTGCAAGTGAGTTACCTGGGCGTCAAGTCGGCAGGGATTTCTTACAACGTATCGAGCGCCGTTCCCGGCATCTATACCCAGAACTCTCAGGGAACCGGTCCGGGCTCGATCTTGAATCCGAACTATACTGTGAATGGGCCGAGCCAACCGGCCGCGGCCGGCTCTTACGTGGCAGTCTATCTGACGGGCACGGGCAACACTTCGCCGGCCGGCGTCACCGGGGGGGTGATTCCCAGCAACGGCACTGGCCTGAAGACCATAGCGCTGCCGGTGAGCGCGACGATCGGCGGTCTTCCGGCAACGGTGGCTTATAAGGGTTCGGCGCCGGGCGACGTGGAGGGCGTGATGCAGGTCAACCTGGAGATTCCGTCCGGCCTCGCCGCGGGGGCGCAACCCATCGTCATCACGCTTGGTTCGGGCAGCACGACGTATGTGACGCAGACCGGGGTGACGGTGCAGGTGCAGTAGGAAGCGGTCGGCGATCGGGAGCCGGGAGCCTTCCGGCTTCCGGCGCTTCCGTTCAACAAAGCAAGCATAGCCGCAACCGAAAGGACCGGCGACAAAATCGCCGGGGCGAAAGCCGACGCTGCAGGCCAGAGGCGCGCGCCACGAAAATAATGCTAGGCCGTGGCGGCTTTGGCTGTTCGCTGCGGGCTGCCGGATGGAGCGGTGGGGGGCCATGTTGAAGATGGTTGCTCCTCGCCGGTAAGGAGGTGGTGGATCAGGCGGGAAGCAAGCTCGCGCGAGCAGACGCAGTCGGCTTCGTCGAGAAGTTCCCGGCGCGTCTTGCGTTGCCAGGCAAACTCGATTTGGACCGGCTCGCATTCCTCCGAAATCCAAATGCCGCCGTATTCAACGAATTCGAGCGCTTCCGCGCTGCCTCGCACCGCCACCCGCATGCGTTCGCCGGCTCGCGAAAGAAGAATCGCTTCTACCATAATTCCGTCGGAGTATTGAATCGTCATATTTTTTTATTTCCTCCGTTACAATTCCATGCTGAACCGACTTTGTGCGCAAAACCAGTTCCGGGCGTACTTGTCGGGGGCATCGTAGTCTCATAACCGTGGATATCAGGGAGGGGCGGTTTCTCACCGAGGATTCTCTTTTGTCGTTCCGCCGGACCCGAACCGCGACCGAAGGGGGCCATTCCGCTATGCTGGGATTTCGATGCCCGAGGGTTCGTACCTCTACTGCGACGTCAGTTTGCCGGTGCCGCTCGATCAGCCGTTCACCTATTCGTTGCCGGAGACGTTGCGGCACCGAGTGCGGGAGGGTAGCCGCCTGGTGGTACCTTTCGGAAGGCGAAAACTTACCGGCGTCATTCTGCGCTGCCACGACGAACGGCCGGCGATGGCGGCGCGCGATGCGCTGCGGCTGATCGACGCCGAACCGGTCCTGGACGCGCAACTGCTGGCGCTGGGGCGCTGGATCGCGGGGTATTACTGCGCGCCGCTGGGCGAGGTGCTGCGCGGCATGCTGCCTCTGGCGGCCGAAATCCGCAGAGGGAAGGTGTGGACGCTGACCGACGCCGGGCGCGACGCGGCGCGCCAGCTTCTGCTCGATACCGGGCCGGACGATCCGGTAGCCGCGGTGCTGCGGATGCTCGAAAAACGCCCGCTCTCGGCAGCCTGGCTGGCCAAGGCGCTGCCGCTGGCGGATAAGGCCGTCCGCTCGCTGGAACGCAAAGGCTTCATCGCGGCCGAGCAGGTGGAGAGCGATCGCGATCCGCTGCGAGCGCCGGCGGCGCGGCTGCGCATCGAGCTGGCAGCGGAACCCACGCCAAACCAGACCGGCAAACTCAGCAAGCCCGAGCGCGAGTTGAAGGCGTTTCTGGAGCTGCACGTGGGATCGCACAATCTGAAAGATCTGGAAGGCACGGTGCGGGGCGCGAGCGTAGCCGCCCGCTCGCTGGCGCGCAAGGGGTTGGTCGCGCTGAAGACCGAGCGGTTGGCCATCCGCGCCGCCGCCGAGCGCCCGCCCCACACCCTCAACCCGGCGCAGCAGGCCGCCGCCGACGCCATCGAGCGCGCCATCCACGCCAAACAATTCCATACGTTTCTGCTCTACGGCGTGACCGGCTCGGGCAAGACCGAAGTCTATCTGCACGCTATCGAGGCGGCGCTTTTGGGAGGCCGCAGCGCGCTGCTGCTGGTTCCCGAAATCGCCCTCACGCCGGCCGTGGCGGGGCAGTTCTTCCGCCGCTTCGGCGACCGTGTGGCGATTCTGCATTCGGCCTTCACCGACATCGAGCGGAGCGAGCAGTGGCGGCGCATCCGTTCGGGCGCGGCGCGGGTCGTCGTCGGCACCCGTTCCGGCGTATTCGCGCCGGTGCGGGACCTCGGCCTGATCGTGATCGACGAAGAGCACGACGCCAGTTACAAACAGGAAGAAACGCCCCGCTACAACGGCCGGGATACGGCCATCGTGCGCGCGCAGGCGGCCGGCGCCACGGTAGTGCTGGGCTCGGCCACGCCCAGTCTCGAAAGCCGCTACAACGCCGAACGCGGCAAGTATACGCTGCTAGAGCTTCCCCAGCGCATCGAAGCACGGCCCATGCCCACGGTCGAGCTAATCGACATGCGCGAGGAATTTCTGGAGACCCGCAAGCAGGCCACGTTTTCGCGCCGGCTGCTGGAAGAGGTTGGGGAACGGCTCAAGAACGGCGAACAGACTATCGTGCTGCTCAACCGGCGCGGATTTTCGACCTTCGTCGCCTGCCGCGCCTGCGGCGAGCGCATCGAGTGTATGAACTGTTCGGTGACTCTGACCTACCACAAGCGCGACCGGCGGCTGCTGTGCCACTACTGCGGCTATGCCGAGAAGGTGCCGCAGGCTTGTCCCAAGTGCGCGAGCGAGCATATCTACTTCCTCGGCTTGGGCTCCGAGCGCGTGGAGGAGGAGTTGCACCGCGAGTTTCCGGCGGCGCGGATCGCGCGCCTGGATCGCGACACAGTTACCGGCAAGCGGCAGTACGAGACCATTCTGGATCAGTTTCGGGAAGGCAATTACGACATTCTGGTGGGCACGCAGATGATCGCCAAGGGCACGACATCCCCAACGTGACCCTGGTGGGCGTGGTCTCGGCGGACGTAGGGCTCGGCATGCCGGATTTTCGGGCCGCCGAACGGACCTTCCAATTGCTCACCCAGGTTGCCGGCCGCGCCGGCCGCGGCAACCTGCCGGGCATCGTGCTGATGCAAACCCTGAATCCCGATCATTACGCCGTGCGCCTGGCGGGCGCGCAGGATTACCCCGCATTTTACGCCAAGGAAATCGTCTTTCGCCGGGCCATGCACTATCCGCCGTTTGCCGCCATGGCCAACGTGCTGGTGCGCGCCGAAAAGAAGGAGGTGGCGATGCGCATGAGCGCCGAACTGGGGACGGTGCTGGCGCCGCCGCCGGCTCCGTTGGGCGCCAGCGACCAGGGACAGACCCCCGCGCCGAGAATGTTGCAGGTCAAAGGTCCGGCCGAGGCGCCGGTGCCGCGTCTCAAGAACGAGTATCGATACCAGTTCCTGGTCAAGGCGGCAAGCAGAAAAGCGCTCAACGAGCTGCTGCAACGCGTGCGCGGTTTCGCCGCCGAGCGCAAATGGCCCGCCACCGCGCTGGTCATCGATGTCGATCCGCTGTCGCTGATGTGAGGGGGGTACGACGCCGCGGCAGAGTCTCCATAGACAGCCATATGCTGGCCGCATTCCGGAAAGCCCGTTTACCCACCGGAGATGGTTCCGATCGGTAACCGCTCTTGCGTTTGGCCGAGAGCGCACGCTCCCCCTCAGGCCTGTAGCGTGAGGACACCACCCCGCTTTTCAAATTCCTTGACTTTCTCTTTTTATTCGCCAACAATAGAAATCAGGAATTTCGATGGCACTTACCAAACGGCAGAAGCAGGTGCTGGATTTTCTGGCGCAGTTCGTGGATGAGAACGGTTACTGTCCCAGTTACGAAGAAATCGCACAGGGCCTCGACCTGGCCTCTCTGGCCACCGTACATAAGCACATCTCGGTGCTGGCGGACAAAGGCTACTTGAAGCGCGGCTATAACCAGAGCCGGTCACTCGAATTAAACCCCAAGTATGCGCAGGAGCGGCGGCGCCAGCGCACGGCGGCAGCGGAAATTCCGTTATTGGGAAGGATCGCGGCCGGCGCGCCGGTGGAAGCGGTGGAGCAAAAAGAGGTACTCCAGTTCGCCGATTACACGGGAAACCCGAACGTCTACGCACTGGAAGTGCGCGGCACATCGATGATCGACGATCATATCTGCGATGGCGACATGATCCTGCTGGAGCGCACCAGCCAGGCGCGCGACGGAGAGATCGTGGTGGCGCTGGTCGCCGGCAGCGATACGACCTTGAAAAGGTTTTATCGGGAAAACGAGAACACGATAAGATTACAGCCAGCCAACGCGGCGTTAAAACCGATTCTGGTGCCTGCTGAAGACGTACAAATTCAGGGGCGGCTTCTGGCCGTGCTCAGGAGATACTGACGACATCGCGGGAAAGTAGCGAGAAGACCGGCGCGGCCAACCCTGCGGGGCGGTTAGCGGCTGCGCAATTCCAGTTCCGCCCGCAGCCAGTCTGCTTCCTCAGACCCGCCCTGGCACCCGCGCGCTTCCCAATAGAGGAAGGCCAGTTTGGCGATTTCTTCACGCGATGGCTCGATCGCGATGCGCGTGGATTCGGTGGTTCTTGCTGGCGTGCTTGTTTGCTCGACGGCGGCGTGTTTGTTGCGGTTCGCAAACAGCCTTCGGCGCGCCGGCGTAGAGGCGGCGGCCGCGGAGACAAGGTCCTTCTCAACGTTGTTTTTCTTTGGCATGCGACTGAACTGCTCCCTCGTTAGAGTTGGAATCTATGGCTTTTATTATATCGGACTTACAGGTGATTTCCTATCAAAACTTTCTATTTGCGACATACCGGGCGGTGAAGTTTCGGACGCTGCTGTCCTGAGATCGGATATATTGAAGTTGTAAGAGTAAGGAAGGATGGATGGATGCGCCTGAGCGCTCCAATTTGCGTTGCCCTTGCGCTGACGGCGCAAGCGCTCGCCGCGCCGCCGAAGGTGATTGCGGTGGATGTGGACTGCATCGTACATCCGATTACGGCCGAAGTGGTTGCGGGCGCGATTGCGCAAGCGCGATCGGAACATGCCGCGGCGCTTCTGATCCGGCTGAATACTCCCGGCGGTCTGATGGATGCCATGCGGCAAACCATCGAAGAAATGATTGCGTGCCCCGTGCCGGTGATTACGTACGTGGCGCCCAGCGGAGGGCGCGCCGCTTCGGCCGGGTTCTTCCTGCTGGAAGCCGGCGAGGTGGCCGCCATGGCGCCGGGCACGAATACGGGAGCGGCGCACCCGGTGGCGTACGGCGGGGAAATGGATGCCGTCATGAAGGCCAAAGTGGAAAACGATGCCGCGGCCTATCTGCGGTCCATCGTTTCCAAGCGGGGGCGCAACAGCCAACTGGCCGAAACGGCCGTCCGGGACAGCCATTCTTTTACCGAGCGGGAGGCGCTGGACCAGCATCTGATCGACCTGGTGGCTGCCAACGACAACGCCCTGATGGCCGCCTTGGAAGGACGCACGGTAACTCGATTCGACGGCAGTACGCAGACGCTCCACCTGGCCGGCGCCGAAATCGAAGTCTACCAGACCACTTTGCGCCAGAAAGTAATCGCCGCCATCGCCGATCCCAACATCGCGCTTATTCTGCTGGTGGTAGGTGCGCTCCTGATCTATGTCGAGTTCAGCTCGCCGGGCATGGTGGCGCCGGGCGCGATCGGGGCCATTCTGGTTCTGCTGGGGCTGTCCGCCATGTCGGTATTACCGATCAACTGGCTGGGAGCGGCGCTGTTGCTGTTGTCGGTAACTCTGTTTGTGCTGGAAGCGAAATTCGCCGCCCACGGCGTGCTGGCGGTGTCGGGCGCCGTCTCCATGGTTTTGGGAGCGGTGATGCTGGTGGACAGCCCGTTACCGGAAATGCGGGTTCACTGGTCGACGGCGGTGGCGTTGGCGCTGCCATTTTCGGCCATTTCCGTAATGCTGTTGTCGCTGGTGATTCGCGCGCGGCGGAACAAGACGCAGACCGGCGCGGAGGGCATGGTGGGCCAGATCGGGTCCGCGGTAACCGCGCTGGAGCCGGCGGGCAAGATATTTGTGCATGGCGAATATTGGGACGCGGTGTCGTCGTGCCCGGTGGAGGCAGGGGCGCGGGTGCGCGTCACCGCGATCACGGGGCTGCAACTGAAGGTAGAACCGATGGTGGGGTGAAGGTAGCGGAAACCGAAGGAGGGCCGCATGCTCGATTTCACGACCATAGGCGTTATTATCGTCATTCTTTATCTGTTCAGTGCGATTAAGATCCTGCGCGAGTACGAGCGCGGGGTGATCTTCCGGCTGGGGCGCTTGTTACCGCAGCCCAAAGGGCCGGGCGTGGTTCTGGTGTTCGCGCCGATCGATAAGATGGTGCGCATTTCGCTGCGGATCGATACGCTGGAGGTGCCGGCGCAGGACGTGGTCACGCGCGACAATGTCACCGTCAAGGTGAATGCGGTGGTGTATTTTCGCGTGATCGAGCCGCGGCTGGCGGTAGTGGAAGTGTCCAACTTCCTTTACGCCACTTCGCAACTGGCGCAGACCACGCTGCGCAGCGTGCTCGGCGAAGGAGAACTGGACGAGTTGTTGAGCCAGCGCGAAAAACTCAATCTCCGCCTGCAGTCGATTCTGGACACGCACACTTCCCCATGGGGCGTGAAGGTGACCATGGTGGAGGTGAAACAGGTGGACCTGCCGGAACAGATGATCCGCGCCATCGCGCGGCAGGCCGAAGCCGAGCGCGAAAAGCGGGCCAAGATCATTCACGCCGACGGCGAGTACACGGCCTCGGAAAAGCTGGCCATGGCGGCGGAGGTGATCCAGAAGCAGCCGGCGGCCATCCAACTCCGATATTTGCAGACTTTGGTCGAGATCGGCGCGGTAAACAACACGACCATAGTCTTCCCGCTGCCGCTGGATATAATTGCTTCTTTGGAACGTGCGTTGGACCGGGTGGGCAAACCGGGTCCGGCGGGCCCGACAGGCGCTTAATCGATGAAAAACAACGAGACCGGCGAATTCGAATTAGTGGTGGGCAACCGCCAATTGCTGAGCGGATTCTTTATCGCGGTTTTGCTGCTTGCGGTAGCCTTTGCCATGGGGTACATGGTGGGGCAGAATTCGCCGCGATCGGGCAAAATGGCGGATGCGTCTTCGGGCGGTTCGCCGGTCATGGACCGCCCTCAACCGACCGCCACGGCGGCTCCAGCCGCACCACCGCCGGAACAGGCCGCCGCGCCGCCGCCGGGCGGCGACAACCCGCCCGCACAGCCGGAGCGGGATCCGGCGCAACCCGCGCAGCCTTCCACTCAGCCGGCGGCGTCAACCACGGAACCGCCGCCGCGCCAGACGCCCACGGAATTGCAGCCGGGGACCTGCTGGCAGGTGATGTCGGTGGGCCAGTCGGATGCCGAGGTGGTGGTGCGCACGCTGAAGGATAAGGGCTTCCCGGCATTCACCACGCCCGGGCCGAATAATCTGACGCGCGTGCTGGTGGGGCCTTACGACACCACCCAGGCGATGGCCCACGCCAAGACCGAGCTCGAAAGCGCCGGATTCCATCCGATTCGGAAATAACGTGAGCGCTCTCCTGGTCGAGATCGGCCCGCCGCGTCCCCGGCTTCCCGAGTGGGCGCGCAAGAGCCCAACGCATTTCGAATCGCTCAACCAGTTGAAGAGCTCGTTGCGGGAAAAAGGCCTGCACACGGTGTGCGAGTCGGCGCGCTGTCCCAACATCCACGAGTGCTTTCACCGCGGCGCGGCCACCTTCATGATTCTGGGGGAACGCTGCACCCGCGGATGCGGTTTTTGCTCGGTGCCCAAGTTGCGGCGCGGCGACGACCGCCGTCCGGACGCCGCCGAGCCGGCCCAGGTGGCCCGCATGGCGGCGGAGATGAAGCTGCGCTACGTGGTGATCACCAGCGTGAATCGCGACGATCTTGCCGATGGGGGCTCGCGCCATTTCGCCGAAACCGTGCGCGAGGTCCGACGTGCCGTGCCGGAGGCGCGGGTGGAGGTGCTGACACCGGATTTTTGCGGCGATCGGGACGCCGTGGCGCGGGTGCTCGATGCCGGCCCCCACGTCTTCAATCACAATATGGAAACCGTGCCGCGCCTTTACGCCCGCGTGCGTCCGCAGGCCGAGTACCGGCAGTCGCTGGCGGTGCTGGCCCACGCCCGCCGTTACCGGCCGGACGTGCTGACCAAGTCCGGCTTCATGGTGGGCTTGGGAGAGAGCGAAGCGGAAGTGCGAACGCTGTTGGCCGATCTGCGCGAGAGCGGCACGGATGTGGCCACCATCGGCCAGTATTTGCAGCCCACGCGCCGCCATCTGGCGGTGGCGGAGTACGTGAGCCCGGAGCGGTTTGAAGCCTATCGCGCCTGCGGCGTCGGGCTGGGGTTCAAGATGGTTTTCAGCGGGCCGTTGGTGCGGAGCTCGTACATGGCGGACGACGTGAGAGAAGCCGCTTTGGAAGCTTTCAGCGATCAGCGGTCAGCTTTCAGCCACCCCAAGCCGGCTGATCGCTGAAGGCTCCTATGCTGAACTGGATACTGGCTCTCGTCTCCGCGCTGCTCTCCATTCTGGTTTTTCCGAAGTTCCATTACGTCTGGCTGGCTCCGGTGGCGCTGACGCCGCTGCTGGTGGCGGCCGCGCGGGAATCCAGTCCGTGGCGGCGTTTTGCGCTGGGATGGGTCTGCGGGGTGGTGTACTGGGCCGGCGTGTGCTACTGGATCCAGTTCGTCCTGGCGGTCCACGGCGGGGTGAGCGAGGCGGAAGGCTGGGCGCTGTTGGCGCTGTTCGCGGCGGCCAAAGGCATTCACATGGGAGTGTTCGCGCTGCTGGCCGGTACACTGATCGGGCGCTGGTGGGCGATCCCTTCGGTGGCCGCGCTGTGGGTTGCCCTAGAGGCCACGCACGGCAGCCTGGGGTTCGCGTGGCTGGCGCTGGGCAACGCGGGAATCGACATGGGCCTGCCGCTGCGTTTGGCGCCCCTCACCGGGGTATGGGGCATCTCGTTCCTGTTCGCCATGATGGGCACGGCGCTGGCGCTGGCGGCGATCGGCCGTTCGCGGCTTGAGTTGCTCTGGCTATCGCCGGTGTTGTTCCTGATGTTTCTGCCGCCGCTGCCGGACGCTGTGCGCGGGCGCGAGACGGCGCTGCTGGTGCAGCCGAATCTCTCCGAAAGCGAGGAGTGGACCGCGGAGTCGTTCGAGCGGATGCTCGACGAGCAGCTTACGCAGACTCTGCGCGGCGCGCTGGCCGAGCCGCAAAACCCGCCCTCCATCATCGTATGGCCCGAAGTGCCCGCGCCGCTCTACTACGACCAGGATCCGCACTTCCGCCGCTACGCCAACCAACTGGCCGAAACCACCAGGGCCTATTTTCTGGTGGGCGTGGTGGGCCACACTGCCGACGGCGCGCCGACGAATTCGGCCGAGCTGGTGTCGCCGGACGGAGCCGCGGTGAGCCACTACGACAAGGTCCATCTGGTGCTGTTCGGCGAATACGTGCCGTGGCCGTTCGGCTGGCTGACACGCAAGATTTCGACCGAAGCCGGGGATTTTGCAGCCGGTAGCCGCGTGGTGGTGTCGCCCGTGGGCACGCACAAGATTGGCGCCTTCATCTGTTACGAATCGGTGTTCCCGGAGTTCGTGCGCGAATTCGTGGCGAACGGCGCCGAAGTGCTTTTCAACATTTCCAACGACGGATGGTTCGGGCGCAGCGCCGCCCGCCAGCAGCACCTGGATATCCTGCGCATGCGCGCCGCCGAAAACCGCCGCTGGGTTCTGCGAGCCACCAACGACGGCATCACCGCGACCATCGACTCCGCCGGCCGCCTACGCGGGATGTTGCCCTCTTATACCGAAGCCACGTCGTACAGCGGCTTCCGCTACATTTCGGAAAAGACCTTCTACACCCGCCACGGCGACTGGTTCGCGTGGCTGTGCGCGGCGATCGCGGCGGCGGGGTTGGCTGTGACGCGAGACTGGTACGGCAAAAACAGGGAGTCCGAATGAGCCGGACACGCATCACGATTAGGGACGTAAGCGGCGCAGCAAGGCAATATCATCGAGGACGGTGATAGCCATCGTGCCGCAGAAGGCAGCAACCTCGGCTGTGTAGAAGTCTGTATCGAGCGTGCAGATGAAGTCGGCTTCCCCTGCGACCGCCGTTATTAGAATAGGCGTGTCAGACGCATCCCGGATCGGAAAGTTCCAATTTGGGTTGGCTGGCACTATCTTGCAAGCGTCTTTAAGAAACTGCACGTACTCGTAGACTTGTTCTTCCGACAGGCCGAAGAGCGCCTGTACCCTTGGATATCGCAAAACGCGCGCAAGTTCGATCAGTATGTCTGCGCTCGTGAGAATGACGTGTTTGCGGGCGATAAGGTCGAGGGAGGAGCGTTCGCGCCGGTCCGTGGGATTTCTCGTTTGCCCGGACGAGGATATTGACGTCGAGAAGAACTCTCACCGGATAGATCGGTAATTCGGGCGGGTTGAGCGCAAGGCCTCGTCAATAATCGCATCGGCTTCTTCCGGAGAAGCCGGCTGACGCTGCGCATCGACTTTTGCGAAATACGCCTCCAGGCCGCCGAGGATTTCCAGCCGGCGCTGATCGGAGAGCGCTGGGGGCTGAATGGCGCGAACGCTGATGGCTTCGTCTTCCAGCACGCGCCGTCCCAGCAGACTCTCGATCGCGGCCTTCTGGTCGGGGGAAAGATCTTTGGCGTCACGGATCATGGCATGGATTCCTGATTACAGTATGACGGATTCCACGGCTGGGTTGGCGGAGACGCGGGGTTGATATCCCAAGAACAGGGACTCCAAATGAGCCGCGATACACTTCATGATCCGATCGGCCGGATTTCAGCGGATCGGGCGTCTTTATCCGCACCGCCGGATGACGAGCCGGTCACTCAGGACGATGCGGCGCGGCTGGGATGGTCACTCCCCGACAGACCCGATTCCATAGTGGGGCGCAGGCTATGTCGAAGGGCGGCCACGAGCCCGAATACCAGACAGGTGTCGAGCAGCAGGTTGAAAAGAAACTGATGCTTGACGTTATCCCATGCGTCACCAAATGCGGCGACGGAGAACGCCGTCAAACAGCACGCCGCGAGGCAGGTTGCTAATTCCGTCCAACGCCGGACAACCACCGTTAAACCGCCGTTGAGAAGAAGCACCAGGAATGCGCCAACAACCACCAGAACCAGCGCAGGGAGAAGAAGATGAGCGATTCTCAATAAGCCGCGCTCGTGGAAGCGGCTCCACAAAGCGATCGCGTCGCTCCTGGCTCCAGGAAGCCGGCCGGCGGACCTGTCGAAGTTTCCGCAGAACTCCGGCCGCAGAGAAAGAACGGTTGGAAAGAGCGCGTCGACGTGCCGCCACATCCGCCGGGGACGCTTCAAGTAGAACGTCGTCAACCGGAAGGAGCTGACATCGTTTAGAAGGGCGTTCACGAGAACTCCATCTGCCACACCCGTGCCTGGACTCCAGGCAACCGTTCCGGAGTACTGCGCGTAGCCGGGATTGAGGCCGAGGGCTTTGAGATCGGATTGTGGATCGTCTGACTCCGGCAGAATTCCGAAGAAGATCGCATTGTAGACAGCAGTCACTCGGGTAGCCGGCGGCAGGGAACGATACATGATGACTCCCGCCAGGCAGATAGCCACTACACCGCCCACGGCCGCGCACCAGGTTTTGCGGTCACAAGTGCGCCGCAACATCCCCAGCCCATACGCGGCCAGGGGGACCGAGAGTGCGGCGTTCTGGGACTTTGCGGCAATCCAAAGCACGGCAAAGGCACTCCAGCGCAACACCGGGCCAATGGAGATCTCACGACTCTTGCATAGGTTGATGCTCTCGGCCAGGAAAAACAGGAACCAAAGGCACGAGGCGGGCTCCGTGTACAGCGAATTCCAATAGGCGACGTAGCCCACGTCCGTCAATACCAAAAGGATCAGTGCCCAAACCAGCCGGTACATCGCCAAGTCTCCCGTAACATAAAGCAGCCGGGCCAGGGCAATCAGAAAAAGCACCATGTGAGTGAAGCCGAAAACCGTGATGTCGAACGTGTACGGATTCTCAAAGAGAGTGTTCAGTGCGATGGCAATTCCGGCGGGAATGAACTCAGACGTGGCCAGCTCCCAGCGCGGCTCCCGGTAGCTCGGGTCTTTGACATAGGTTCGAGTAACGTACCAATACTTGTGCTCGGGCCCCTTCGGTACCGGCGCGTATCCCAACGGTCCCAGCAGCCGCACAAAATCGCCCTGGTCGGCAAGGCCAATGATGGGCGGAACAAAGAGCTGCCAAGCCATGAGCGCCCCGGCCAGCGCCAGGGCTAAAGCTAAACACAATTTCCGCCGGAAGGTCAAAGCTGGCCGCGATTGGTGTGCATGGCGCAAGCCGGAGGGCGATTAGCTACACCCGCTGGTCCCCCCGCAATTCCCGCACTTATAGCAGCTTCCGTTGCGGGTCATAATCGACCCGCATTCGGCGCAGAGCGGGGCGTCGGTTACGGTGGAGGCGAAGGGCAACTGCTGCTGCGGGTCGGTCTCGGTGGGGCGCAGCGTGGATGTTTGGCCGACTTCGGTGACGGCGTATTCGGGGCCCAGGAATTTTGCGCCCAGCCAGCGGAAGATGTAATCCATGATGGACTTGGCGTAAGGGATCTGGGGGTTGCCGGTCCAGCCGCTAGGCTCGAAGCGGACGTGGGCGAACTTATCCACCAGGAACTTCAACGGCACGCCGTACTGCAGGTTAAAGCTGACCGCGGTGGCGAAGTTATCCATCAGGCCGGAAATGGTGGAGCCTTCCTTGGCCATGGTGATGAAGATCTCACCGGCGGAGCCGTCGTCGTACATGCCCACGGTGATATAGCCTTCGTGACCGCCGATGGAGAACTTATGGGTAATCGCGCGGCGCTCGTCGGGCAGCTTGCGGCGCACCGGACGGTAGACGATTTTCTCGACGGGAGCCGCGGCCGCGGCGGCTTTCTTTTCGCTCTTGCCGGTATTGAGCGGCTGCACCTTCTTCGAGTTGTCGCGGTAGATGGCCACCGCCTTCAGGCCGAGCTTCCAGCTTTCGGTGTAGGCGGACATGATTTCCTCCACCGTCGACTCCTCGGGCATGTTGATGGTCTTCGAAATGGCGCCGGAAATGAAAGGCTGCACGGCGGCCATCATGCTCACGTGGCCCATGTAGTGGATGGAGCGGGTGCCGTTCTGCGGGCGGAAGCTGCAATCGAAGACGGCCAGGTGTTCGGGCTTGAGATCGGGCGCGCCTTCGATGGTGCCGGCGGCATCGATGTGGCTCACGATCTTTTCCACCTGGGCGGGCGAATAGCCCAGCTTGACCAGCGCGGCGGGCACGGTGTTATTGACGATCTTGATGACGCCGCCGCCGACCAGCTTCTTATATTTCACCAGCGCCAGATCGGGCTCGATGCCGGTGGTGTCGCAATCCATCATGAAGCCGATGGTGCCGGTGGGAGCGATCACGGTCACCTGGGCGTTGCGGTAGCCGAAGCGCCGGCCGGATTCGTAGGCATCGTCCCAGGAGCGGCGCGCGCCTTCATAGAGGGCGGTGGAGACGTTGCGGCGGTCGATGCGGTCCACCGAATCGCGATGCATGCGGACGACTTCGAGGAAGGGCTGCTGGTTGACCCCATAGCCGGCGAAAGTGCCAACCGATTCGGCCACGCGCGAGCTGGTGAGGTAAGCCTGGCCGCACATCACGGCGGTGATGGCGGCGGCGACGTCGCGGCCCTGGCCGCTGTCGTAGGGCACGCCCATGGACATCAGCAGCGCGCCGAGGTTGGCGAAGCCCAGGCCGAGAGGGCGGAAGCCGTGCGAGTTCTCAGCTATTTTTTCGGTCGGGTAGCTGGCGTTATCGACGATGATTTCCTGCGCCAGGATCATGGTATCGACCCCGTGGCGGAAAGCTTCGACGTCGAACTGGCCGTCCGGGCCGACGAATTTCATCAGGTTGAGGGAAGACAGGTTGCAGGCGGAATCGTCGAGGAACATGTACTCGGAACAGGGGTTGGAAGCGTTGATGCGGGCGGTGTTCTTGCACGGGTGCCAGCGGTTGACGGTGGTATCGAACTGCATGCCGGGGTCGCCGCACTGGTGAGTGGCTTCGGCGATCTGGCGCATGAGGTCGCGCGCCTTATAGCGTTTCACGGGTTGGCCGGCGCCGACCGATTTGGTCCACCAGTCGCCATCGCCGACGGCGGCATCCATGAAGTCGTCAGTGGCGCGCTCGGAATTATTGGCGTTCTGGAAGAAGATGGAACCGTAGGCTTCGCCGTCGAGAGAGGAATCGTAGCCGGCTTCGATCAGGGCGAAAGCCTTTTTCTCTTCTTTGGCTTTGCACCAGATGAACTTCTCGACATCGGGGTGATCGGCGTTGAGGATCACCATTTTGGCGGCACGGCGCGTTTTGCCGCCGCTTTTGATCACGCCGGCGAAGGCGTCGAAACCCTTC
>JBKQIF010000134.1:0-19197 GCA_052148435.1 Bryobacteraceae bacterium | reverse complement strand
GTACGCCACGCTGTATGTAATTCCGGTGGGGCCTCCGCCGCCGGGATAGCCGCCGATGCGGCCGCCGGGGGCGACGCGGTCCCTGTCGGTGTCCAGCGCGCGCGGATGCTCGGGGTAAATCGTCCCGGTGTACTTGTTCCGCACCAGCGCCTTCATCACCCCGAACATGTCGCCCATGCCCGCGTCGATGAACACTTCCTGGTATTTCTCGTAGGGCTTGACTACCTGCACGTTGCGGTAGTGGCAGTGGTTGATGCGCTTGCGGCTGGCGAAGTAATCGGCCACCTGCACCGGGTCTTCGCCCATCTCACGCGTCACCCCGCAGTCGAAGGTGATTCCGTTGGCGGGGCTGTTGACGATTTCGATGAGATGCTTCCAGCCCGCCACCGTCCCCATGATCTGCTGGGATCCGCGGCTGACCGGCGCCGGGGGATCGTTGGGATGGAGGGCCATGCGCACGCCCGCCTTCTCGGCCACCGGAATCACGGCCTTCAGAAAGTAGGTGATGTTGGCCCACATTTCGTTGAGCTTATGCGCGCCTTCATCGGCCAGCGGCGGCAGGTCCTTGAACTTCACTTTCCGCGCGTTGGGGAAGGCCGCCAAAGTCTCGGGCGTGATCTGGCCGCTTGCGTCGCGGTAAATCGGCTGCACCACGCGGCCGTTATCATCGATGAGTAATTCGAGTTCGTAGTCGAAGCCCGTGTAGCCCGCCCCGGCCCTTCCGACTGTCTCGTAATAGCCCTCGATGGCCCGGTGCGCGAAGAAGTTGTATTCGACCACGGGCAGACCGGCTTTCCCGGCGGCCTCAATCGAGGCGATGAACGGCTCCATGTCCTTGGCCCGGCTTTCTCTGCCATAGATGACGCTGGCCGGGAGGTTGATCATCGAGTTGTAAGCCACCAGGCCGGCGTCCCTGGCGGTCCGGATCGCGCTGGTTATACTCTCCTCGGTCCAGTTCCCCACCGGTACGTAGATCAGGTGAGTCACGCCAAGCTGCCGGATGCGCCGGTAGTTGGCCGGCAGATCGCCGACGAAGTCGCCGCGTCCGCCCGCCTTGGGATCCAGAAAGCCGCCGAAGCCCCCGAAGCCGCCTCGTTCCTGGCCCGCCGGGGGCGCTGAAGGAGGTTGCGGGCTGGCTGGCAAAGGCCCGCCGCCGTCTCCTGGCGACAGGCAGATCTTGGGCGTGTCCGGACCCTCCTCAATCGGCCACTTTCGCGGCGCGGGCGCGGCGGCTCCAGTCGGGATGGACTGCGCAAGTGCCGCGCCCCCTACCCCTTGCATCATTCTTCTTCGTGATAATCGGAGCTCCATGAGATCGTCCCCATCAAAACCAAGCGCGGCGCAGCTCGCCAGCTTGCTCACTTTGCGATCCGGCTCGGGTGAAGCGCCCGTGTCGGACCCGTCCACAACTACCCAGCCGGGGGCCCTCGGGCGTTGCCGGGGTTTTCATTTTCTTTGCCCGCGGACCCGTGGGAGTTGCGCCCGGTCCAACAGCCTATTCTATCCGACACAACCCCCGACTGCCCGTGCGGCGGCGACGGCAAACCGCTCCGCCAGGGCGGTCTTCCGGTTTGCCAGGCGAGCTTGAGTACGAAGTTCACCAGCGGCTCGCCGGCGGCGCCGGCTTTTGCGACACTGTGAGGAACATGCCCAAGCGAGCCGCATCGCTGCGGCGCAATAAAGAATGGATCGCTGGCCTGCACAAAGATAAGGATGAGGTTCGATGCACGAGACATTCGATCGAAACGGCATACGCGGCGTGCTGCATCGCCCGGCCGAGCCTTCCGGCGACGGGCTCGTCCTGACCCACGGCGCCGGGTCGGATCACCGTTCCCCGCTGCTGGCGGCTGTCGCCGAAGCCTTCGAGGACGCCGGTTGTCTTGTTCTGCGTTTCGATCTGCCGTTCCGGCGCGAAAGGCCCAAGGGACCGCCTCATCCCGCCGGCGCGGCGCGCGATCGAGCCGGCGTGGCGGAAGCTGCGTCCTTGCTGCGGCCGCTCGGCTGCGCACGAGTCGTCGCCGGCGGCCACTCCTACGGCGGGCGCCAAACCGCCATGGCCGCCGCCGAAACGCCGGCGTTCGCCGAGTCGCTCCTGCTGCTTTCTTATCCTCTCCATCCCCCCGGCAAGCCCGAGCAACTCCGCACGGCATTCTTCCCGCAATTACGCACGCCGGCTCTATTCGTTCACGGCGCCGCCGACCCTTTCGGCACGCTTGCGGAACTGCGCGCCTCCCTGAGCCTGATTCCCGTGAGGACCGAGTTGCTCTCCATCCTATCCGCGGGCCACGATCTGAAAGCGATTGTCCGCCAACCCGACACCGTAGCCGACGCGTTTCGCCGCTTTTTTCCGCCCCGCCACGGCGTCGCCTTATAGTACACCGGGAAAAAGTAAGATCCGGCCTCGTCGGATCCAAACCCACTTGCGCCCGTAACTCAGTTGTTAGAGCGCCTGGCTACGAACCAGACAAAAGCAGGATTCAGGGGAACTGCCGGGTTAATAATCAATAACTTAGACAGTCATCTTTGCCGTCAGAGCCCCTGATTTCCCATTCCACGAGATCAGGGGTCCGGAGATTCGTCTCGACTTTTTTTCGAGGCTGCAACACGGCGCCGGAGGCAAACGTCGGCGTTACTCCGGTCGTTATTCAGAACTGCACCTTCGGGGCTGAGCGCGCGCCGGGCTCGGTCTTGAAATAGGCGTCGTTGCGGGCGAACCCGGAAAGCGATGCCACCACGTTGGACGGGAACAGCTCGATCAAAGTGTTATAGCTTTGCAGGGCCTCGTTGTACTTTCGCCGCTCCACCGCGATGCGGTTCTCGGTACCCGCCAATTCGTCCTGCAAGGCCAGAAAGTTCTGGTCCGATTTCAACTGCGGGTAATTCTCGCTCAGCACCAGCAACCGCGCCAGGGCGCCATCGAGTTGCTGGTTGGCCTGAATCTTGTCCTGCGGCGTGCGCCCACCCGCCAGCGCCGCGCGCGCATCGGCGATATCTTTGAATACTTCGGTCTCGTGTTGCGCGAAACCCTTCACCGTGGCGACCAGGTTCGGGATCAGATCGGCGCGCCGCTGGAGGGCGACGTCCACCTGTGCCCACTGCGCATTGACGGCCTCGCGCTCCGTCGCCAGTTCGTTGCGCGTGCCGATGAATTTGGCCCCCGCGAACACCGCCACGAGCAGCAGAACTCCAATGGTGATTAGGGCAGCTTTCACGTCATTCTCCTGTAATTACTTCTCCAGCCGGTCAACGGCATCGATCACCCGATCGATGGCGGCCAGATAGCCCTCCAGCAAGCCAACCGGTTCCGCCTGGCGCGCCTTGATGCGCTGTTCGCGTATATCCAGCACTTGATCGAAGGCCGCCGTATCGAAGCCGAACCGCTGGCCGGCCGCGGCCACGATCTCGCGCTTGCGCGTGGGCGCGGCCGCGCCGTCCAGGTGGAGTGCGTGGCGGAACAGCACCGCGAACGTGGATAGCGAATCCACCAGCAGGCGGCGAAGCAGGTCCGGGTCCGACAACATTCCCGCAGCCTTCTGGCGCAGGCGCAACAGTTTGGCGCGCAGGTCGTGCTCCACCTGGGCGCGATAGAAAGAATTGTCTACCGCCAGCGGCCCGATTACGTCCCGGCCGTGCAAAATCCGGTAGTGCGCCTTGATGTCGTGAAACTCGATGGCGAAACAATCCGTGGAAGTGGCCAGCTCCCGTTCGGTGAGCAAGAGAGGGGCGGGGCTGCCTTTCTCCCGCCACCAGCGGAAAACGTCCGCCACGGCGGCCAGTTCGCGGGGCGTCAGCACCGAAACCACCGCCAGGACGTTGTAATCGGAAAACGCGGCGTGATGCTCGCCCGAGGCCGCCGAACCATAAAGCACCACCGAGACCAGCCGGTCGCCCAGGGCTTTCGTCAGACGCTCCACGAGTTGGGTCAGAAATTTCTCCATTAGCTTGCTCACCAACCGCTCGAAGCTCCGCCGCCACCGGAATCGCCGCCGCCAAAACCGCCGAAACCGTCGCCGGAATCGGGGCCGCCGAAACCTCCGCTGCCGCGGCCGCCCCAGGACCCGCGCGACAGCACGCTACCCATCAGCAGGCCGGGCAGGAAACCGCCCCCGCCGTAGCCGCCGCCGCGCATCAGCCAGAAAAGCACGCACAAACCGCCCACGATCATCAGCCACGGAATGGAATCGGAACTGGTGGAGCGATACCGCCGGGGCAGCGGCGCCGTGTCCAACCCCACCTGCTTGGCCTGAGCGATGGTGGAACCGACGGTTTCCGCCGCTGCCGTCAAGGCGTCGCCATAATCCCGTTGCCGCAGCGCAGGACGCATTTCGCGCAATACCCGGCCGGCCATGGCGTCCGTCAATATCGGTTCCAATCCGTAACCGACTTCGAGGCGGCTGCGGCGGTCCCCCACCGCCAGCAACAGCAGCACGCCCTCGTTGTTACCTTTCCGGCCCACGCCCCAGGCGCGGAAGATGGTGTTGGCGACGTCTTCGACCGGTTCGTTTTCGAGGCTCGGCAGAACCACCAGGGCGATTTCTGCGCCGGTCGCCCGCTCGACGGCCGCGCAATATACTTCCAGGCGTTGGCGGGCCGCGCCGTCCACCACACCCGCGAAGTCGCTGACGTATCCCTGCGGCTTCAGGGTCTTCCAATCCGCTCCCCACGCCGCGACAGCCCCGTACAGCGCCAGCGCCACCGCTGCTACCAGCCGCCCAGGAGTTCTCATTTCGACTCTCCAGTGTACTACGCGGCATGTGCGGCCCCGCTTCGGCCTCGCCACTACCGCAAGCCCGATCGGATGAAGCTGGAACGCCCATTTCTCGCGCAGCCCTCGTCGAGCGGTACGATGTGGACAGGAGGCGACGATGACAATCACGCTGGAACTCCCACCCGACGCTGAGGCTAACCTGGCCGCCCAAGCAAGATCCCGTGGCCTCTCGCTTGATGCTTTCCTCCGAACCATCATCGCGGCTCATGCCGCCGCGATGGAGCCGGTGAAGCCCGCTCAGACGATTCCGCGGGGAGGAGACGAGTTGGACCGGGCGATTGACCGGCTTTTCGACGCCGTACCGGTTCCGCCAGGGGTAGGCCAGGGAGCGATGCGCCGCGAGAACTGGTACCGATGATTGCGGTCGATACCAATGTGCTGGTTGGCGCCATCCAGACATATGATCCTCAATTGCACCGAACCGCGCGCCACGCGGTGAAGTATCTCTACCGTCAGGGCGAGCAACTCGTCTGCTTTCCGCAAAACTTTGTCGAATTCTGGAATGTCTCAACCCGGCCGGCCAACGCCAATGGTCTCGGCTTCTCTCCTGAGCAGGCAGCTCGATACGTGGATCGCTTTCAGGTGTTTTTGCGGCTCCTCCCTGAGACGCCGGAGGTGTTCCCAACATGGCGAAAGCTTGTGCTCGATCACCGGGTCTCCGGGATTCAAGTCCACGATGCCCGAATCGTTGCGGCGATGACCGTTCACCAAGTGAATAAGATTCTCAGCTTCGATCTCGACGACTTCAGGCGTTACACGGGCATCAGCGTCGTTCATCCAACGGACGTAAGTGGCGTAGTGCCCTGGGACTCTCCACTTCCAGGTGCTCCTCTTCCTCTGCGTGATACACTCCTCGAAACAGAAGAAGATCTGATTCGCCGCGTCCTGGCAGCCACCGGCGGCAACAAGAGCAAAGCTGCCCAAATCCTGGGCATCGAACGCAAGACCCTCTACCGGAAGCTGGATCGCATGAAGCTTTAGGTTAGCCGACCCCTCTCCCGTCGGTCCCGCTTCCCCTGCCTGCTACACTCGAAACAGATGGCTGTCGACGCCGCGCCTGGGATCGATCTCAACGAATGGACCGCCCTCCGCGGTGTGCGCGACGCGCTCATGTGGTTTACGCGGGAAAAGCAGTGGATCAACGAGATCCACCTGGCGCTCTGCCGCATCCCGGCCCCCACCCTGCTCGAACAGGCGCGCGCCACCTGGTTCCTCGATCAATTTCGCGCCATGGGTTGGGATGCCGCCCTCGACCGCGCCGGCAACGTGACCGCGGCCCTCGGCCAACCGCCCTACGTCGCCCTCACCGCGCATCTCGATACCGTGCTCGTGCCGCGCCAGGCCGACGAGATTTCAGTAGAAAGCGACGGCCGTTTCCGCGGCCCGGGCGTCGCCGACAATGGCGCCGGGCTGGCGGCCTTGCTGGCCATGGCTCGCGCCTGGAAGGTTTCCCGCGACATGGCCGAGTTGCCGCGCGGCTTGCTCCTGGTGGCCAATGTGGCCGAGGAAGGCGAAGGCAACCTCGCCGGCATGCGCTATCTCTGCCGCCAGTCGCCCTTGGCCAAAAAGATCGATTCCTTCGTGGTGATCGACGGTGCCGATACCGGCCATATCACCACGCGTGGCCTGGGCAGCCGCCGCTTTGAGCTCTCCTTCACCGGGCCCGGCGGCCATAGCTGGAGCGATTATGGCGTAGCCAATCCGCTCCATGCACTCTGCCGCGCCGTGGCCCTGTTTTCCGATACCCGCCTGGCGGCTGCCCCCAAGTCGGCGCTGAATGTGGGCCTGATCGAAGGCGGCGCCGGCGTAAATGCCATCCCCCAATCCGCCCGCGCCAAGGCCGATATCCGCTCCGAAAGCAACGAAAAGATGGACGAAATCGTGTCCGTGCTGGAATCCGCCATCGAACGCGCCCGCGATTTCGAAAACCAGCGGGCTGGCAAGGGAAAAGTGGTATCCAAGCTCAAGGAAATCGGCTCGCGCCCGGCCGCCGTGCTGGCCGAAAACGCCGCCATCCTGGCATTCGTGCGCGCCGTCGATGCCCATCTCGGCATTCGCTCCCATGCCGATTGCGCCTCCACCGACGCCAATATCCCGCTTTCGCTCGGCTTCCCCGCCATCGCCATCGGCGCCGGCGGCGTCGGCGGCGGAGCCCACACCACCAACGAGTGGTACCGCCACGAAGGCCGCGATCTGGGTCTCAAGCGCATCTTTCTGACCCTCCTTTTATTAATGCGCCACGGCGGCGGAGCCCGGTGAGCCGCTCCCAAGCGGCGGATGCCGCGCTGGTCTGGAACACCATCGTTTGGGGCGCCACCTTCGTCGTGGTTAAGAACGCCCTTGCCGGTGTCTCTCCGCTGCTGTTCCTGGCGCTGCGCTTCTCTCTCGCCACCGCCGTCCTGCTGGTGCTGTTTCGAGGCCTCGGCAAGGGGCCGCATACCCCCAAAGGTCTCGCCGCCGGCGCCGTCACCGGCACCTTCCTCTTCGCCGGCTACCTGTTTCAAACCTGGGGCTTGCGCCTGACCACCGCGCCCAAGTCCGCGTTCTTGACCGGCCTGGCGTCCGTGACGGTACCTTTGCTCGGGGCGCTCGTCTATAAAATCAGGCCTCAGCGGTCGGAACTGGCGGGTGTGCTGGTGGCTACCGCCGGGCTGGCTCTGATGACCCTTCAGGGCGGTACCGGCTCCGGCTTCATGAATCGCGGCGATCTGCTGACCGTTGTTTGCGCCCTGGCCTTTGCCGCGCATATCGTTACCCTGGGGCATTTTTCCGAACAGGTCAGTTTCGAGTTGTTGTCCGTAATGCAGGTCGGTGTCGCGGCTCTGTGGTCTTTGGTGCTTTTCGGCTGGGTCGAGCCGCCTCGATGGCACTGGCGCCCGAGCGTAGTCTACGCGATACTGATAACTGGGATACTGGCCACGGCCATGGCGTTTACCATCCAGGCCTGGGCCCAGCAGTATACGACTTCCACCCGCACGGCGCTGATTTATATGCTGGAGCCGGTTTTTGCCGTGATAACCTCCTATCTGGTGGCCGGCGAAGGGCTTTCAGCCCGCGCCGCCGCCGGGGCGGGTCTGATTTTGGGCGGCGTCCTGTTGGTGGAATTGAAACCGTTGAATCCCCGGCCACATCCATTCGGATAAGCCACTACGCGTAGGAGTAAGAGTTCCATGAGCATCTTTGACAAATTGCGTTCCGAAAAGCTTCTTTCGTTTACCTTGATTCTGTTTACGCTGTCGATCGGCATCGTGATCGGCACGCTGATCAATTCCAGCGTCCGGGCCGCGAAGGATTCCGGTAATGCCGCCCCCGGCGCCAAGCCTCTGGTGATTCCCAACCCCGTCGAACTGTCCAACACCTTCACCGAAATCGCCAAGATGGTCCAACCTTCGGTGGTGAATATCACCACAACTTACCAGCCAAAGCCCGTCCAAGGACGCAACCGCAACCGCCGTCAGGCTCTCCCTCAGGATCAGGATGAAGACCAGGGCAACGGCGGCGGCATGGACGAATTCTTTTATCGCTTCTTCGGCGGCAGCCCTCAGGCCCAGCAAAAGAGCGAAGGCGTCGGCTCCGGCGTGGTAGTGGGCGATGCCGGCTACATTCTCACCAACAATCACGTGGTGGATAAGGCCGACATCATTAAGGTCAAGTTCCACGACGATCCCGCCGAATACGACGCCAAAGTGGTCGGTGTCGATACCGCTACCGATCTCGCCGTAATTCACGTCACCGGCAAGTCCAACCTCACCGCCGCAAAAATCGGCAACTCGGATGCCGTGCAGGTCGGCGAATGGGCCATTGCCATCGGTTCGCCGTTCACTTTCCAGGAAACCGTCACCGTCGGTATCATCAGCGCCAAAGGGCGCGACGTGGATCCCGCCATGCAGTTCCAGCACTTCCTGCAGACCGATGCCGCCATCAACCCCGGCAACAGCGGCGGCCCGCTGTTGAACATTCGCGGCGAGGTAGTCGGCATCAATACCGCCATCGTCACCCGCAGCGGCGGCTATCAGGGCATCGGTTTCGCCCTCCCCATCAATACTGCCGTCTCCGTCTACAACCAAATCATCAAGAACGGAAAGGTCACCCGCGGTTCGATCGGCATTTCGTACACCCCGTCCGAGACCGCCCAGGCGCGCGACCTGCTCCGCGCTAACCACGTCAATGAGGGCGTCTTCGTTCAATCCGTCGCCCCGGACGGCCCGTCCGACAAGGCCGGCATTAAAGCCGAGGATATTATCGTCGCCCTGAACGGCAAGCCCATCAAGAACGGCGACCAACTGGTTTCCACCGTCACCGCAACCCCGGTCGGCGATCCCATCGATGTCTCCGTGATCCGCGATGCCAAGAAAATGGAGTTCAAGGTAATCGTCGGCGACCTCACGCGCGTTTTCCCCGGCCGCTTCGGCCCTGCCGACAACGACCAACCCGGCCAGCAGTCGGAGACCGCCTTCAGCTTCGGCATGAGCCTGCAAGCCCTCACCGAACAGCGCCGCGAGAGTCTTGGGCTGAAAGAGCAGGGAGGCATGGAAGTCACCGAAGTGGACAGCAATTCCTTCGCCGAGGATATCCAGATCCAGCCGCATGACATTCTGATGGCCATCAATCGAAAGCCGGTGGCGTCCATGGAAGATGTGCGGCGCGCCAAGGCCACCCTGAAGCCCGGCGACGCCGTGGCTTTCCGTATTCTGCGCCGCGCCGACAACGCCTGGACCAGCGTGTATCTGGCCGGCACGCTGCCCGCCGAACAACACTAATCGGGTTGATTGCCGTGGGGCAGGCGTTTCCGCCTCCCCACAGCCCCCATCCATTAGTGACCGCTGAAAGCTGACCATTGAAAGCTTCTTAACTCCCATGCCCAACCGCTTAGCCGGCGAAAAGAGTCCTTACCTGCTCCAGCACGCTCACAATCCCGTGGATTGGTACCCCTGGGGCGAGGAGGCTTTTGCCAAGGCCCGCGCTTACGAGAAGCCGATCTTCCTTTCGGTGGGGTATTCCACCTGCCACTGGTGCCATGTGATGGAGCGCGAATCGTTCGAGAACGAGCGCATTGCCGCCCTGCTCAACCGCGATTACGTTTCCATCAAGGTGGACAGCGAAGAGCGCCCCGACATCGACCGCATCTACATGACCTTCGTGCAGGCCACCGCCGGGTCCGGCGGCTGGCCCATGTCGGTGTGGCTCACGCCGGAACTGGAGCCATTCTTCGGCGGCACCTATTTTCCGCCGGAGAATCGCTATGGGCGCGCCGGCTTTGCCTCCATTCTGGGCCAGATCGCCGAGGCCTGGCGCAACAATCGCGCGCAGATTGTCGCATCGGCGCGCGACGTCGTCGAGCAACTGCGCAAGCATTCCGAGGTCGCGGCGCCCGCCCGCTCCGCGCCCATCGACGATGCCCTGCTCGATGGCGGCTTCCAGGTTTTCCGCCGCACCTTCGACAGCCACAACGGCGGCTTCGGCGGCGCGCCCAAATTCCCCCGCCCCTCGGTGCTCTATTTCCTCATGCGCTTCTACGCCCGCACCGGCAACCGCGAAGCCCTCGACGCCGCCCTGCTCACTTTGCGGGAAATGGCCAAGGGCGGCATGAACGATCAACTGGGCGGCGGCTTTCACCGCTATTCCGTCGACGAGCGCTGGTTCGTGCCGCACTTCGAGAAGATGCTCTACGACCAGGGTCAACTCGCCACCGCCTACCTGGAAGCGTTTCAGATTACCCGCGACCCCGCCTACGCCGCCACCGCGCGTCGCATCTTCGATTACGTCCTGCGCGATATGACCGACCGGGACGGCGCCTTCTTCTCCGCCGAAGACGCCGATAGCGTAATCGATCCCGACGACCCGGCCGTCAAGGGCGAGGGCGCCTTCTACATCTGGAGCGCCGACGAAATCCGCGCCGTGGTGCCCGCTCCCGCGGCCGAGTGGTTCTGCCACCGGTACGGCGTGGCCGATGGCGGCAACGTGGCGAGCGACCCGCACCAGGAATTCACCGGCCGCAACATTCTGTACCAGGCCGCCACCATCGAAGAGACCGCCGAACAGTTCGGCCGCAACGCGGACGAAGTGCGCGCCGCGCTTGAAGAAGCCTCCCGCCTGCTGCTCTCCGCCCGCGGGGAGCGCGTGCGTCCGCACCTGGACGACAAGATCCTGACCTCCTGGAACGGTCTCATGATTTCCGCCCTGGCGCTGGGCGGGGCCGTGTTGCGGGAGCCGCGCTACGCGGAGGCGGCGCGCCGCGCGGCCGAATTCTTGATCGCCAGCATGTGGGACCCGGACGCCGAAACCCTGCTGCGCCGCTATCGCCAGGGCGAAGCCGCCATCCCCGGTTTCCTGGACGATTACGCCCTGCTGGCGCAGGCTCTCCTCGATCTCTACGAGGGCCAGTTCGATTTCCGCCATCTGGAACTGGCCATCCGCCTGATGGAGAAAGCCATCCAGTTGTTCGGCGATCCTTCCAGCGGCGGTTTCTTCAGCTCCGGCGCATCCGACTCGAACCTGGTCATGCGGCTCAAAGAGGATTACGACGGCGCCGAGCCGTCCGGAAATTCCGTGGCTGTCCTCAACCTGTTGCGCCTCGAGCGCATCACCGCGCGAAGCGATTTCCGCGCCGCCGCCGCCTCGGCCCTCGCGGCCTTTCGCCAGCGGCTCTCGCTCGTGCCCGCGGCCTTGCCCTACCTGCTGGCCGCCGCCGAATTCGCCCATAGCCAACCGCGCGAAATCGTCATCGCCGGCGCGCCCCAGTCCGCCGCCACCCGGGCCCTGGTCGATGAGCTCTACCGGCACTTCGTTCCCAATCGGGTGGTGCTGCTCGCCGGCGACGACGCTGCGCGCGCGCGCCTGGCCGCCTGGAACCCGGCCATTGCTTCCATCGTCGCCGAGCCCGGCGCGGCTATGGCGTACGTGTGCCGGAATTTCGCCTGCGAATTGCCCGTCTCCGAGCCGGCCGAATTTGCCAAGTTGATACAATTACAGTTCTGATCGACCATAGCTCTAGAAACAACCACACAGGAGGCAACCGTGGAAAGACCAGGCGCAACCACTCTCAGAGGCAATCCCTTTACGCTGGTAGGACCCGAGCTCAAGCCCGGCGATCCGGCCCCCGACTTTACGCTGGTGGATAACGCATTGAAACCCGTGACCCTCACCGGCACCGGCAACCATGTCCGCATTATCAGCGTCATTCCGTCGCTCGACACGCCGGTTTGCGATGCCCAGACCAAGCGCTTCAATGAAGAAGCCGCCAAGCTCCCCGGCGTGGATATTCTCACCGTAAGCATGGACCTGCCCTTCGCGCAAAAACGTTGGTGCGGCGCCTTCGGCGTGGATAACGTGAAAATGCTGTCCGATCACCTGGAAGGGTCTTTCGGCTCCCACTACGGCACCCTCATCAAGGAGCTGCGCATCGAGAGCCGCGCCATTTTCGTCCTTGATCCGGCCAATACCATCAGCTACGCCGAATACGTCAAGGAAGTCGCCGACCACCCCAACTACGAAGCGGCCCTGGCGGCGGCGCGGGGCGCGGCATCTGCCACCGCGTAAAGCCAAGGTTCCAACCAGGCCCAACCCGGCCACGCCGCCCTCGAAAGTGTGCCGTCCATGCAAACTAGTCCCGCGCCCGACCGGTTGCTGGCGCGCGCCACCGGGAACCCCCTGGTCCGCGGCGGCCTGACCGTGGCGGCCGGCATCCTTGCCGGCAACCTTCTCGGCTTCGTGCGCATCGCTCTCACCGCCTATCTGCTCGGCACCCATAGCCAGGCCGATTCCTTGGCGGTAGCGTTGGGGCCCGTCGATACCTTGAACGCGGTGCTGATCAACAGCATGTTGTTCGCCTTCGTGCCCGCGCTGACCGCGGCCCAGGGCGCGGCGCGAACCGCCCTGTTCCGCAGCCTGTTCCGCCTCTTCGGCTGGGTGTTTGGCCTGGCCGTGGGCGCCACGATCCTGATGGCCCCGTGGATCATGCGGGTGCTGGCGCCCGGCCTGGACGCGGCGCATTTTTCCCGCGCCGTCGCGCTGCTGCGCATTCTGGCGCTCTCCAGCCTGGCGGCTGGGTCGTCGGCAACCTACAGCGCCCTGCTCTACACCGCGCGGCGCTTCGGTCCCTCGGCCTACAATCAGGCCCTCCTCAACCTGGGCACCGTGGCCTGCGCCCTGTTGTTGTGGAAGTGGATGGGCGTGTATGCGCTTGCCGTCGGTTACACCGTGGGAGCCTGGGCGCAATTGGGCATCGCGCATCTGGCCGCGCGCAAACAACTGGCGGGCGCCGCGGCCGTCCCTAGCCCGATGCGGGCGCGCGACATCCTGGCGCGGCCGGCGTTTTTCGTGGTCTACGCCGTGGCGCTCGGTTTGAATATGACCTTCACCCGCGCTTGGGCAACTCACGCCGGCCCGGGCATGGCGGCGGCTTTCGATTACTGTCTGCGCGGCGTGAGCGTGCCACTGGCGTTTCTGGTGTTTCCCCTGTCCAGTTCGCTGTTGCCGGAAATCGCGCGTCTGCGCAGCCTCGAGCGCATGCGTGAAGCCCTGCGCCTGATCGATCGCACCGTAGTGCTGACCGCGCTCCTGGCCGTGGGCGCATGCGCTTTCGCCGTCGCCTTCCGCTCTCCGGCCATTCGCCTCTTGTTTCAGCGCGGCAGCTTCACCGCCGATTCTACGCGCCTGGTCTCCGAAGTTTTTCTGGGCCTGGCTCCCAGCCTGATTGGCTGGGCCCTGATGGAGATCCTGGCCCGCTCCATGTTCGCTCTCGAACGCCCCTGGCCGCCCGTATTGGCCTCCGTGATCCCGCTGCTGTGCAATGTCGTCATCACCCTGCGCCTCGGCCTCTCGCACCCGCAGTACCTCGGCGTAGGCGCCAGCGCCGGCTTGCTGACCGGCTGCCTGGCGCTCTTCGCCATGTCCCACCTGACCCGCCGCAAAACCCCGTCTGCGCCTGCGGCCGCCTGACCTGCAAATCTCCCGGGCCGCCAACGGCGCAGCCTGAGCATGCAGCCCGTGCCGCCGATCATTACGGAACTTATTGCCTCTTCCGGCGTCTTAGCTTTGCAGTACGGCTAACCGGGAGGAAATGCTCATGGCATCTTTCAACGGGTTGCGGCACGTGCTTCGCAGGCTGCGGCGCGCGCCCATGTTCACGGCGGTGACGTTGCTCACCCTGGCCGCGGGGGTCGGCGCCAACACCGCAATTTTCAGCGTGCTCGAAGGCGTACTCTTGAAACCGCTCCCGTATCCGCGGGCCGATCGCCTGGTTGGCGTGTGGCACACCGCCCCCGGCATCGGCATCGCCGAGCTCGCAGCGTCGCCTTCCACCTATTTCATCTATCGCGAACAGGGCCGCGTGTTTGAGGACATCGGCCTCTACACCGGCAACTCTGTCAGCGTCTCGAGCGACGCCCACCCCGAACGCGTTCAAGGCCTGCTGGTAACCGACGGCGTGCTTCCGCTCCTGGGCGTCGAGCCCCTGATGGGCCGCCGCTTCACCCGCCAGGACGATTCCCCCGGCGGCAGCCCGGAAACCGTCATGCTCGGCTACGGCTACTGGCAGCGCAAGTTCGGCGGGGACCGCTCCATTGTCGGCCGCACGCTGCGCATCGACGGCAAGCCGCGCCAAATCGTCGGCGTCCTCCCGGCGAGCTTCCATTTCCTGGGCCGGGAAGATCCGCCCCTGCTCCTGCCTTTCCGGTTGGACCGCAACAAAACCCTGCTCGGAAACTTCAGCTACCTCGCCCTGGCCCGCCTCCGGCCCGGCGCCACGCTGGCGCAGGCCAACGCCGATGTGGCGCGGATGCTCCCCATTGTGAATATTAGTTTTCCCGCCCCGAAAGGCTTCGGCTTGAAGATGTTCGAACAGGCGCGCATCGGCCCCAATCTGCGCCCGTTGCGGCAGGACGTGATTGGCGACGTGGGCAACAGCCTGTGGGTGGTGATGGCGACGCTGAGTATGGTGCTTCTGATCGCCTGCGCCAACGTGGCCAACCTGCTGCTGGTTCGGGCCGAGGGGCGCCAGCAGGAGCTTGCCATTCGTGCCGCCCTGGGCGCGGGCTGGCGCCGCATCGCCGGCGAACTGTGGCTGGAGAGCCTGACCCTGGGCCTGGCCGGCGGCGCGTTGGGCCTGGGCCTGGCCTATCTCGGCATTCGCGCGTTCGTGGCCTCGGCGCCGCTCAGCCTGCCGCGCCTGAATGAAGTCGGCATCGATTTGCCGGTGTTTGCCTTCGCGCTGCTGATCTCGCTTGCGGCCGGCCTGCTGCTCGGCGCCATTCCGGTCTTCAAATACGCGGGCGCCCACCTCGGAACCGGCCTGCGCGAGGGCGGCCGCACCCTTGGGCAGAGCCATGAACGGCACCGCGCCCGCAGCGTCCTGGTCGTTGTTCAGGTGGCCCTGGCGCTGGTGCTGCTGGTCAGCTCCGGCCTCATGCTCCGCACTTTCCACGCCTTGAACCAGGTCGAGCCCGGCTTCGCCAACGCCGCCGAAGTTCAGACCCTGCGCCTTACGATCACCGATGCCGACGTGCCCGATCCGGAACGCGTGGTCCGCCTCGAGGATGCCATTGGGCACCAACTCCAGGCCCTCCCCGGCGTCTCTTCGGTGGCGCTTTCGAGCAGTATTCCCATGGATGGCGACGGCAGCTTCGACCCCATCTTCGCCGAGAACCGCAGCTACGCCGAAGGACAGCTTCCGCCCGTTCGCCGCTTCAAATTCGTCTCGCCGGATTACTTCAAAACTCTCGGCACGCCCCTGGCCGCCGGCCGCGATTTCACCTGGACCGACCTCTACCAGCGCATGCCGGTAGTGATCGTCTCCGAAAACCTGGCCCGCGAATACTGGCACGACGCCCGCGGAGCGCTGGGTAAGCGCATTCGCCTGGGTACCAACGAAGAATGGCGCCAGATCGTCGGCGTAGCCGGCGACTTGCGCGACGACGGTGTCAACAAGGCCGCCCCCAGCGCCGTCTACTGGCCCATCATGATGCACAATTTCTACGGCGACGGGACCTTCGTGCAGCGCAACGTGGCCTTCGCCATCCGCACCAGCCGCGCCGGTTCGGAAAGTTTCCTGAAGGAGGTCCGGCAGCGCATCTGGTCGCTCGATCCCAATCTGCCAGTGTCCGGCGTCCGCACGCTCGACGATCTTTATCGCAAGTCCATGGCCCGCACCGCCTTCGTGCTGGTGATGCTCGCCGCCGCCGGCGGCATGGCCCTGCTGCTGGGCGTGGTCGGCATTTATGGCGTCATCGCCTACTCGGTATCGCAGCGCACGCGCGAAATCGGCATCCGCGTCGCTCTCGGCGCGCAACGACAGGAAGTCACCGGAATGTTTGTGCGCCAGGGCGTCATCCTCACCGGCATTGGCGTCGCCTGCGGCCTCGCCGCGGCCACCGTTCTCATGCGCGTCCTGGCGCCGCTGCTGTTCGAGGTCCGGCCCGTCGATCCGCTCACCTACGCCGCCGTCTCCATCGGCCTCATCGCGACCGCCTGTGCCGCCAGCTATCTGCCCTCCCGGCGCGCGTCGGCCATCGATCCCTCGCTAGCTCTCCGCGCGGAATAAGTGGAGCATGCTTTAGCTTGCCCGGTGAAAGGCACAACAAACGCAGAGTAATGTGCGAACGCGAACCCAAACGGCCGTTGCCGAGCGAACCCATTCGTGTCTACAAACCACTGAAATAAAATGGTATAGTTGTGGGGCAGCCACTCCCGGATGCAGCCGCCTTTCAGGCGCCTCTTCAACCCGCGGGATCGGGTTTGCCGACATCTGCCGCTTCCACTATAATGATAGATTGAGTCAAAATGCCGAAACGTACCTTTCAACCGAATAACCGGCACCGCGCGAAAACGCACGGGTTTCTCAGCCGGATGGAAACCAAGAATGGCCGCGCAGTGCTTGCCCGCCGCCGCGCCCGTGGGCGGAAGAAACTCACCGTCAGTTCCGAGAGGTAGCCAAGGGCCGTGCCCGGCCCGCACGCATTTCCGAAACGTGTCCGCCTGTTGCGATCGCAAGATTTCCGGAGGATCTACGACCAGGGAATTCGCCACTCGAATTCGCTTTTCGCGGCTTTCTGCCTGCGCGGCGAGGCAGCGGACGGGCCTCGCGTCGGCTTCACCGTGCCCCGCGCGGTCGGCAAGGCCGTGGTCCGCAATCGCATTCGCCGGCGCGTCCGCGAAGCGGTGCGCCTCCACCTGGAACGGTTGAGTCCACAGTGGTCCATCGTCATCAATCCCCGCCGCAAAGTGTTTCAGGCTCCGTTTGCGGACATCTGCGGGGAAGTGGAACGCCTCTTCCGCCGCTGCGGCGCGGCGTAGCATGGCTGCTCGATACGTATAAGTACTGGATTTCTCCGCTCCTGCCTTCGGCTTGCCGGTTTCATCCGACCTGTTCGGTTTACATGCGCGAGGCGGTAGCGCGTTACGGTGTCGCAAGAGGCGTGTGGATGGGCCTCGGCCGGCTGGTCCGGTGCCATCCCTTTCACCAGGGCGGGTACGACCCGGTGCGGTAACAGAATGGGAAGGAACGGAATTACCTAAGCATGGCCGATTTGGAAAAGAGCGGCGCCGCGCCGCCGACGAGAGAATCGAACGAGACGCCGCCGAAAGAGTGGTCGATGGAGCTTCGGCTGCTGCTGGCGTTCATCTTGATGGGCGTGGTCATGCTGGTCACGCCGTATTTCCTCAAAGTTTTTGCGCCTCCGCCCGCCAGGCCGGCCGCGTCCGCGCCAGCGTCACCCCCGGCGGCAACCACCCCGGCTCCGGCCGCGCCGGCTCAGCCGGTTGCGCCCGCCGTGGAAAAGCCAGCCGCGGCGGCGCATCGAACCGCTTCCGTTCCGGCGCCGGGCGCCACGCCGCAGCAGGCGGCGCCTCCGTTTGTAGTCGATACCAACCTGTTCCACGTCGTGTTTAGCAACCAGGGAGCCACCGTGCGCAACTGGGTGCTCAAGAAATATAAAGGGAACGACGACAAACCGCTCGACCTGGTCAACACAGCCGCGGGCCTGGAATATCCATTCTCGCTCTACTTCATGAGCCAGCAGCCCTCGGCAAAGGTCAACTGGGCTTACTACACCCAGACGCCGGATGCCGGCGGACTTGGGGTAAGCTACGCCTTTTCCGACGGGCACACCAGCGTTCGCAAGGTCTTCCACTTTCAGAAAAACAGCTATCTGCTGGACGTTACCACCGAAGTTTCCGTCGATGGACAGCCGCTCCCGCACCTGATCGACTGGCGCGGCGGATTCGGCGATCTGACCCTGGGCGCCCCCGCCGCCACCGAGTCAACCGCCTATTACGATCTGACGCAGCAGAAACTGGTGACCCCGGGAAACGCGAAGAACGGCCCCATCGTCGCGCACGGGGACTTTTCGTTTTTCAGCCTGAGCGATAAATATTTCGCCGCGGTCTTCCTGCCGGAGCAAGACACCGGCGTCGAGACGGTTACGTTATCCGATATCGTGGCGACGCCGTTCGAGGGCAAGAAAGTTCCGTTTTTCGGCGCGGCGGTCGGCGACGCGGCGACGAATCGTTTTCGCGTGTTCGTCGGTCCCAAGGACTACGACCTGCTCAAGAGCATCGATCCCAAGCTCGAACAGGTGGTGGATTTCGGCTGGCTGGGGGTGGTGGCCAAGCCGCTGTTCCTGCTCGTCGACTGGGCTAACCGCGGATTCATCCACAATTTCGGATGGTCGATCGTGGTGGTCACGATCGTCCTGAATTCCATCCTGTTCCCGCTCCGGCTTTCCAATATGAAGTCGATGCGGAAAATGCAGGCGCTCAAACCCCAGATCGACGCCATCAACGCCAAGTACAAGAACGTGGGCATGCGCGATCCGAAAAAGGCCGATCAGAACCAGGAAGTGATGGGCCTGTATAAGAAGTATGGCGTGAATCCCATGGGCGGCTGTTTCCCGATGTTGATCCAGATTCCGTTCTTTATCGCCTTCTATAAGGTCTTTTCGGTTTCGGTGGAAATGCGCGGCGCTACCTGGCTGTGGGTGACGGATCTCTCCCAACCCGAACACCTGGCCATCAAGGTCTTGCCCATCGTCATGATCGCCAGCCAGTTTCTGATGCAGAAGATGACCCCGCAGGCGAACGTCGATCCCAACCAGAAGAACATGATGATGATGATGCCGCTGATTTTCGGCGCCATGTTCTATAATTTGCCCAGCGGCCTGGTGTTATACTACTTGACCAGCAATCTGGTAAGCATGGGGCAACAGTGGTTCTTCAACCACACCGCCATCGCGGACGAAGCCGCCCGCTCGGTAGAGCCCCCCAAGAAGAAGATCGGCAGGAAATAACAAGTGAGCGAGCAAAAATATACCGTTGCGTCGATTGGCTCTCGCATTGACGCATTCTTGCGGCCGACCCTCCAAAACGGAGGCTTCCAAGTGACTTACCAGATGCTCGACGTGGAGCCCGCCGAGGGCGACGTCGAAACCCCGGAC
>JBKQIF010000133.1:0-24480 GCA_052148435.1 Bryobacteraceae bacterium | reverse complement strand
TGGCGACGAGATCGGCCTTGAGCTTGTCGATGTCGTCGGGATTTTCGAGACGGACGACGGCGAAGTTGTTGCCGGCGAAGCCGTGCCGGGTGGCGTTGGCGGCGGAACGGAGCTTGCCTTCGGGGGTGCTTGGACCGGTGGACTTTTTGGCGTTGGCCCGGTTGGCGGCGAGGCGCGCCTCGGAAAGGGGCTTTATAGTTTGGTCTGACATACGGAGTCCTTTTTGGTTGGAGACACCGGCGACATGGATCGCCAGGCGCTACTAAATGTGTAGGGCAAGCTAAAGCATGCCCCACCTCAGAGTTGCATGGGGAGGGTGGGGTTTGAGGTTGGGGATGGCGGTAAGTTACTTGGAATAAAGGAGATGATAATTTGACGAATCTGTGACCGGGCAAGCCAAAAAGCGTGTGGCACGTCGAGAGCCGGTTTGCGGTGGATACGGACAGTCCGCTAGAATCCAAGGTAGTAGATAACCGAACATGGTTTTTCGATCAGGAAGCCGGAGCGCTCCTCCCATAGCGCTCGCTTGCATTTCGCGGTTTCGATGCTCCCCGGTTGTGGATCGGGGCGCATGGAAGACGTAACGACTCCATTCAACCGAATCCATCAGACGACCCGGATACTGCGCTCCGCCTGGATCTGGGGCGCGAGTGTAGCTCTCATCTTGCTTTGGGCTCCGCTGCTGGGCGCGGTCAGACTATTTGACGCGAAGCCGCCCTGGCTGCGAACCGGACGCTGGTTGCGGAGGCTTGGACGGGTCATAGCAAGAGTCAGCCGCTGGCGAATCCGGGTGTCCGGCGGTGAGAACGTGAAGGCAAACCAGGTATATGTCATCGTCAGCAATCATCAGTCGGTGGCAGATATCCCGGTGATCTCGCACTTGAAGCTGGATACGAAATGGCTGGGCAAGGCAGAGCTGTTCCGGTTGCCCGTGGCGGGCTGGATGTTCCGCATGGCAGGGGACGTGCCGATTGAACGATCGGACCGGCGCAAGGGCGCGATAGCCATGTTGCGGTGCGCGCGATACCTGCGGCAGCGGTGCTCGGTGGTTTTCTTCCCCGAAGGAACCCGGTCACCCGACGGGCGGGTGCAGCCGTTCAACGCTGGTCCATTCCAGTTGGCTATCCGCGAGCAGGTTCCCATATTGCCGCTGGTGGTGGAAGGCACCGGGGTGGCACTGCCGCGAAATTCGTGGATTTTTGGAAAGGCCCAGGACATCCATCTTCGGATACTGGAGGCGGTTTCCATCGACGGCTGGAATATAAAGCAAGCCGCGGCCCTGGGGGAAAGAGTTCGGCAGAGAATCGTGGACGAGTTGGAGCAGCGGCGTGTAGCGGATCGCGAAGGTTGACTATTTGGGTGACCGGGCCGGGCTGAACCGGGCATGGCCGGCTTGCGCCGATTGGCAATCGGCGCGCAGGTTATCAACCTGCCCCACAGATGGCTTTCCCGGCACGCGCTACAATCCGGTAGAGATGCCTTTTCCGATTCACCGCCCTCGCCGATTGCGGGCCAGCGAGCGGTTGCGCAGCCTGGTGCGGGAGACGCGCCTCGATCCGGGCCAATTCATACTCCCGTTGTTTGCCTGCCCGGGGGAGGGAGTGCGGCGCGAGATCGGGGCCATGCCCGGCAATTACCAGTTGTCGGTGGATGAAATCGTCACCGAATGCACCGAGCTGAAGCGGCTGGGGATCGGCGGCACGATCCTGTTCGGGCTGCCGGAATCGAAAGACGACCAGGCCTCGGGCGCATACGCCGACGACGGCATCGTGCAGCGCGCTATCCGCGCCATTCGCCGCGAGACGCCCGGCCTGCTGGTGGTGACGGACGTGTGCAACTGCGAGTACACCAGCCACGGCCATTGCGGCTATATCGGGCCGGACGACCGGAATGGCGACGTGGATAACGACATAACCTTGGATTGGCTGGCCAAGACGGCGGTTTCGCACGCCCGCGCCGGCGCCGACATGGTGGCTCCTTCCGACATGATGGACGGCCGCGTCGCCGCCATTCGCCGCGCGCTCGATGGCAACGGCTTTTCGAACATTCCCATCATGAGCTACGCCGCCAAGTTCGCCTCGGTATTCTACGGACCCTTCCGCGAGGCCGCCGAATCGACGCCCCAGTTCGGCGACCGGCGCAGCTATCAAATGGATCCGGCCAACGCCCGCGAGGCCATGCACGAGATCTCGCTCGACCTGGAAGAGGGGGCGGACATCATTATGGTGAAGCCGGCCATGCCTTACCTCGATCTGATCGCGCAGGCCCGCCGGCGCTGGGACGTGCCCATCGCCGCCTACCAGGTGAGCGGCGAATATTCGATGATCGTGGCGGCGGCCCGCAACGGCTGGCTCGATCACGATCGGGCCATGATGGAGAGCCTCACCGGCATTGCCCGCGCCGGCGCCTCCATCATTCTGACTTACTTTGCCAAGCCCGCGGCCCGGCTGCTGGGCTGAAGAGACCGCCCCATGCCCGTCTCCCATGACTTGCTGGTGAGCTTTCTAGAACAGGCGCAGGCGTGCCACTGGGTTCTGGACTCAGGCGGTGTCTTCCAGTTTATCTATGGCGATACGGCGCCATTGTTCGGCAAACCGGCGGTGGAACTGGCGGGGCGGGAGATAGGAGAAGCGCTCGATGCGGAAGCCGCCGGCAGGTGGCGCGAGCGGCTGGCCAAGATCCTGGGCGGCGAGTATCTGCAACTGCGCGAACGCCGCGGCGACAGGCTCTGGTATGTGTGGTGTTTTCCCATCCGCGTGGACGGCGAGATCCGCTATGCGGGCGCCGCCGGGCGCGAGGTCACGGCGCTGGCCACGGCCGAACAGGAGTTGCGGAACACGGTTCTGGGGGCCTTGCGCCAGCAGCAGTTCGAGCGCGGCTCGATCGCGCGTTTTCTGCACGACGCGGTGGGGCAGAACCTGACCGCGCTGGGCCTGCAGATCGACCTGGTACGGATGGACGTTCCGGATTCCAGCACGGAGCCGCTGGCGCGGCTGCGGGACGCGCAGAAGCTGCTGGAGCAGATCATGGCGGAAGTGCGGGATTACAGCTACGAGCTGAATCCGTCGGCGGTGGAACGCGCCGGACTGCGCGCGGCCCTGGACCGGATGGGCGCGCGGCTGCGCGACCGCATTCCCGGCACGCTGCGGATCAACGTCGATCCATCGCTGCGGATCGATCCCCACACGGCGTCGGCGTTGTACCATATCGCGGAGGAAGCCGTGGACAACGCCGTGCAGCACGCCGGTTGCTCCGCGATCGAAATCGCGGTAAAGTCCACACGTAACGGGGCAACTTTAGAGGTGCGCGACAATGGCCGGGGCTTCGATCCTTCCGACTTGCAGAACGGCAGCCGCGGGTTGGGGCTGCTGAGCATGGAACATCACGCCGCCGAAGCCGGGCTGGAACTGGAAATTCAGAGCAGCCGCGCCACGGGAACGAGCGTAGCCGCTTTCTATAGCAAAGACCGCGGGGGGAGAAAATGACATTCGACATTGTTCTTGTCGATGATCACAAGTTGGTTCGCGACGGAATCAAGACCATCCTGGAGCGCGGCGCGGAGTTTCGCGTGGTGGGCGAAGCCGAGAACGGTTCCGATGCGGTGCAGCTTTGCCGCAAGGCCCAGCCCCACATGGTGCTGATGGATATCGGGCTGCCGGGAATGAACGGGATTGAAGCCACGACCGAATTGCTGCGGCACTGTCCGGGCGTCAAGATCGTGATCCTTTCCATGTACGACGACGAGAACTCGGTGGTGAGCGCGATTCGGGGCGGGGCGCGGGCCTTCGTGCTGAAAACGTCTTCTTCGGCCGAGCTGCTGGACGCCATGCGGACGGTGGCGCGCGGCGGGTCTTACCTGAGCTCCTCGGTGTCGGACCGTCTGCTGCTGCGGATTCAGCGCGGCGACCTGGAAACGCACGACCGCAGCCCGCTCGAATCGCTTTCGCCGCGCGAGCTGCAGGTGTTGCGCCTGGTGGCGGAAGGCAAGACCAGCAAGGATATCGCGGTGATGCTCGACCTGGGCCTGCAAACCGTGCGCAGTTACCGCAAGACCATGATGAAGAAACTGGGCGTCAACAACGTGGCCGGCCTCACCCAGCTTGCGCTCGCCACGGGGATCACCCAATGGAACAAACCGGATGTTGACCAAATGGGGTGAGCTGGCCTTTCAGGCATAGAGTGCGCCGGTGAGGGAAGATTCGAGATCCGCCGACTGCCGGGAGCCGGTCCTGGGAAAACTACCAAATCGTCCGCGAAATGACGGCGCACGCAGCCTAAGGCTACCGTGGCGCACCCCGAGTTGTGGGTCGTGCACGCCTGAGGCCAAATCCCTCCTTCCCCAAACCTGCTATACTGTTAACCGTTGGAAGTTGATCGTTATCCCTCTCCCCTAGTCGGTAGTCGGCTCACCGGTTTTCCTCCTCGATTTAGACGTTAAATGAAAACTTTCTCAGAACTCCCCATTTCCGCTCAACTTAAGAGCAATCTCTCCAAGCACGGATTTATCCAACCCACTCCCGTTCAGGCCCAGGCGATTGAGCCGGCACTGGCCGGTAAAGACCTGGTTGCCACCGCGCAAACCGGCACCGGCAAGACCCTGGCGTTTGTCCTGCCCCTCCTTCACCTGCTGGAGCAGGAGCCGCGCCGTCCCGGCGTGCGCGCCGTCATCCTGACTCCCACGCGCGAGCTGGCCATGCAGATCCACGAAGTATTCGTGACGATGGCGGCCGGCAGCAGCGCGCGCGCTACGGTGGTGGTGGGCGGCGTCAGCGAACGCATGCAATTGCAGGCCATTCGCAAAGGAGCGCAGGTGCTGATCGCGACTCCCGGCCGGCTCTACGATTTTCTCAGCCGCCAACTGGTCGATCTGCGCGGCGTGCGCATGCTCATTCTGGATGAAGCCGACCGCATGTTGGACATGGGCTTCCTTCCCACGGTGAAGCGCATCCTGTCCACCACCCCCGCCGACCGGCAGACGATGCTGTTCTCGGCCACCATCGAAACTTCCGTGCAGCACCTGGTCCAGGATCACGTACGCAATGCCATCCGCATTGAAGTCGGATCCATCACCCGCCCCGTCGAGAGCGTCGATCTGCATGTTTACGAAGTCGAGCAGGACCGCAAGTTCGGACTGCTGGAAGACATGCTACGCGAGCACGACGGCTCGTTCCTGGTTTTCGCCCGCACCAAGCACGGCGCCGAGCGCCTTTCCCGGCGGCTCTCCCAGGCTGGCGTAAAATGCGCCGCTATTCACGGCGACCGCAGCCAGAACCAGCGGAACCAGGCGCTGAAGGGCTTCCAGGACAGCTTCTACCGCGTGCTGGTGGCCACCGACGTGGCCTCTCGCGGCATCCATGTCGAAGGCATCGCCCACGTGGTGAACTACGACCTGCCGCAGGTGCCCGAGGACTTCATCCATCGCGTGGGACGCACGGGCCGCGCCGGCGCACGCGGCACCGCTTCCACTTTCGCCACCCGCACCGAGCGCGGCGAAATCGCCCGCATCGAGCGCACCCTGAAAATACGGCTCATTGCCCGACCGGTATCCGGCGAAGTGCTGGACGACCGCGGCAAAGCTCCGGTGATCGTCATTCCCACCGCTGCCCAACGCCGCCTCCACGTGCGCAGCTTCGGCCCCAAGCACGGAATGGGCCGCCGCCGCGTTTCGTCGGTGATGTAAACTATTCGTTCACGTGTAACCGCTCCCGCGGGCTCGAATTGTTCGAGCCTGTGGCAGCAGTTGCCGGAAGCGCGATCGAAAATCTGGAACGATGCTCTCGCAGCCGGAACGAAAACAAGCCATCCGCAATTACAAAGAGCACACTTCCCCTCGCGGCGCGTATGCCGTGCGCTGTACCCCGACTGGCGGCGCTTGGGTAGGCTCGTCCCGCAACTTGGATGCCGCGAAGAATCGCACCTGGTTCACCCTGCGTAACGGAAGCCATCCCGACAAGGCGCTGCAGAGCGAATGGGACACTCACGGCGAACAGGCATTTCTGTACGAGATTCTGGAACGGCTGGAGGATGATGTCTCCAGCCTCGCCATTGGCGACATCCTCAAGGAAAAGCGCCGTCATTGGGCCGCCGAATTGAGCGCCGCGGAACTGGACGGCACCGCCTGAGAGCGCTACGGGCATCAGGCGCCTACGATGTCCGTTTTCGCGAAATCCTCGCCCTTGAACAGGAGCGGCTCTCCGGTTGCTTTCGCCAAGGCATAGGCGAAGCAATCTCCGAAGTTCAAACCGGCGGGATGGCGGCCTTTACCGAAATCGAGAAAAGCCTGCCTCGCGAACTGCGCCTGTTCCACGGTCACCGGCTCGATCGAGATTTCAGCGCGACGTAAAAACACGTCGCACTGGCGGCTGCCTTCCGGACCGATCTGGCTCTCAATGACCATCGAGAGCTCGACGAAGTTGGCGGCGCTGATGCGGCATCGGTCCGCATCGTGAATCATCTGGATATATCGGGCAGCTTCAGGCTCCCGAAAGAAGATAGCGGCCAACGCCGACGTGTCGAGAATCACTTCGGAAGACCGTGTTGGTCGTATAGAAGCTCGGCATGATCGAGATACGGGCGCTTCATATGGGCGGACGCGCGTACGGCAATGGCGCGGAGCTCCTCCACGCCGGCTTTGCCACGATGTGCCAGCACCCGCTCGTAACGCTCACGCAGAGCGTCCGTCACCACATGCGTCAGGGTTTCACCAGTCTCCCGGGCGATTGCCGCGGCCAGGCGATGCGCTTCCGGGTCTTTCACGTTGAGAGTTTTCATCTCGCTCGTGTCTGTAACTACTGCCTGATTTCTACCATTCTACCATGCCGGCCGCTCCGAAATTTGGAACTTCCCCAGGGCGCCAACGTGCTGGAAATTCGCCAGCCGGATTCCGTACACTGAGCCTGTGGGACAGGCCTGCCAGCCTGTCTGCTTGGAGTGCGAAACACGACAGGCCAGGAGGCCTGTCCCACTATGAACCTACGAATTCTGGCGCTGGCCGCTGCGCTGGCCCTGCCGGCGTCATCGGACGAAGGGCTCTGGCTGTTCAACCTCTTCCCCAAGGATAAGGTGAAAGAAGCCTATTCCATCGATCTGCCGGGCCGGTTCGTGGACGATCTGCGCTTTTCCTCGCTGAGCCTTGGTTCCGGTTCCGCGTCGGCGGCCTTCGTCTCCGCCCATGGTCTTCTGGTTACCGATCACCACGTAATAGCCGACTGTCTCGCCAAGCTCGGCTTACTCAAAGACGGCTACTACGCAGCCGGCCAAGCCGCCGAGCGAAAGTGCCCGAACTTTGAAGCACGCGAGCTGGTTGGCATCGAAGAAGTCACCCAACAGGTAAAAGAAACCGGCGCGAAGGAGCCGGCCAGGGACAGCAAATCCGGCGCCGTAGCTCTCGAAAGACGCAATTCCCACATCGCCCAAATCGAAAAGGATTGCGCCGCCAGGTCCGGCCGCCTGTGCCAGGTGGTCAAGCTCTATTCGGGCGAGCGGTACGACCTTTATCAGTACCAGGTTTACTCCGACCTCCGCCTGGTGTTCGCGCCGGAGCAAGCCATCGCTTTCTTCGGCGGCAACCCCGAGAGCCTCACCTACCCGCGCTACGACCTGGATGTCGCCTTCCTCCGCGCATATACGGAAGACCGGCCGGCCGATACGGCCCACTTCCTGAAGTGGAGCGAAGATTCGATTCACGAAAACGAGCTGGTGTTCGCCGTGGGCAACCCGGTGGGAACAGCCCGCGCCAATACCGTGGCCGAACTCACGTTTCTGCGCGATACGGCCATTCCGGCAAGCCTGACACGCCTGCAGCGGCGCATCGAGGACCTTCGCACCTTTGCCTATAAAAGCTCCGACAATGCCCGCCTGGCCCTGATCGCTCTGGCCGATCTGTCTACCGCCTATAAGCTCACCGCCGGCAAAATGATCGGCCTTGAGGACGATCTCCTGCTGGCGCGCAAGCTGAATTTCGAAAGGAAGCTGCGCGCCGCCGTAACGCACGACCCCAAGCTGGGCGCCGCGGCCGCCAAGGTCTGGGACGAGGTGGCGGCGGCCTTCAAGACCTGGACACCCAATGAGCGCGCCTACCAGGTGCTCGAAGCGCCCGCCGCACAGGGTTCGCAACTGTTCCGGGCCGCTCGCGAGCTGGTGCGGCAGACCCCCGGCGCGACCCAAGCGGGCGCCGCGCCAACCGCGCTCGATCCCGCCATCGAAGCCGTGCTGCTGACCCGCTACCTGCAGGAACTGCGCTCGCTGGGGGAAAAGGACGCGCCGCTCAAGGCCATCCTGGGGAGCAAGACACCGCAGCAGGTGGCGCAGGAAGTCATAAAGAACACCCGCCTCGGCGATGCCGCCGAGCGCAGGCGTCTGGCCGCCGATCGGGATCTGGTCGAGCGCTCCGAAGATCCCCTGCTACGGCTCGTGCGTGAACTCGATCCCGCCGCCCGCAAAATCTCGAAGAAGCGCGACGAAACCATTGGCGCGCTGGAAACCTCTTCCTCCGAGCGCATCGCCCAGTACCGCTACGCCATTTTCGGCGCGGCCGATTATCCCGACGCTACCGGCACGCCTCGTCTCGCCTTCGGCACGGTGAAAAGCTACCTCGACCGCACCCAGGCGCCGGTGCCTTTCGCGACCACCTATGGCGGCCTTTACTACCTGGCTTCCAAGCTGCCGCCTCACGTCTTGCCGGAGCGCTGGTCCACCGGCAAGGCCGCCATCGACCAGACGATGCCACTCGATTTCGCCAGCACCTGCGACATTACCGGCGGCGCCAACGGCGGTCCGGTAGTGAATGCCAGGGGCGAACTGGCGGGCGTTACCTTCGATGGCAACCTGGAAAGCATCGGCAATAGTTTTCTGTACGCGGACGACCAGGCACGCGCCGTGCATGTCGCCGCCCGTGGCATCGTGGAAGCTCTGTTCAGGCTTTACGGAGCACGGCGGCTGCTCGAAGAGCTGGGTGTGAACCTCCCGGCCGCCCGGCCGCTATCCGCACCGTAGCCGCCAGTCCGGTAGAAAGCCTTTGACTTTAGCCGTGAATTCTGGTGTACACTGAAATGACAGATCATCGCTTGCGTTTCGCTAACGAATTACCGCCGTTTGACTGCATTGCCCCGCGGGGCTGCTTCGCCTCGCGCGCCATCCAGCGTCGTCCCCAACAAAACTCATAAGAAATGTATCCTGGAAGAAATTTCCCTCCTCGCAGGCAGCACCGCAGAGAGAACGTAAACGAGTCCATCCGCGCGCGCGAAGTGCGGGCGGTCTTCCCCGACGGAACGAACGAGGTCATGCCGACCGCCGCCGCCATCCGCAAGGCCCAGGAAATGGGGTTGGACTTGGTGGTGGTTTCGCCCACCGCGGTGCCGCCGGTGGCCAAAGCCGTAGACTACGGCCACTATCAGTACGATCTCAAAAAGAAGCAGCACGATGCCAAGAGGAAGCAGCACGTCGTGCAGGTGAAGGAGCTGAAGTTCCGGCCCAACACCGACGATCACGATTACGAGTTCAAGAAGCAACACGCCATCCGCTTCCTGGCCGAAGGCAATCGGGTCAAAGCGGTGGTGCAGTTCCGCGGCAGGGAAATCGCCCACGCGGATTTGGGCAAGAAGCTCTTGTCACGTTTTGCCGCCGATCTGACAGCCTATGGCAGTGTGGAAAGCATGCCGCGCCTCGAGGGCCGCAACGCGCACATCCTGATCAGCCCGGTCAAAACCGTGGTGAAACCCGCCGCTAGTGGAAGCGCCAAAGCGTCCGGCCCAGGCGAGCAACCGCCTCCTTCCGCTCCTTCCGCTCGGGCCAACTGACCTGGATCTGACAGTACTGAATCGGCGTTCCCGGATGAACGGTGCGCTTGGGTGCGTGATAGAATTGCTCTAGTTTTCCAACTCGTCGGCCCAGTCGGTATGTATAACGCTTTCTTCGGATTCAAGCAAAATCCGTTCAACATGAGCCCGGATCCGTCGTTCTTGTTCCGGAGCGCCCAACATGAAGAGGCGTTGGCTAATCTGAAGTATGGCGTGATGACCCGCAAGGGCTTCATCGCCCTCACCGGTGAAGTGGGCACGGGCAAAACCACCATGCTGGAGTGCCTGCGCGACTTCCTGCGAGCCCAGCAAATCGCCTTCGCCTCGCTCTTCAATTCGCGGCTCACGGTGGAGCAGTTTTTCGAAATGCTGGCCTACGATTTCGAACTCGAATGCAACCAGCGCTCGAAAACTGAAGTACTGCTAGCGCTCAATGGCATGCTCATCGACCGTGCCGCAGCCGGCCGTACTACGGTCCTGATCGTGGACGAAGCACACAACCTGGAGTGGGACGTGCTGGAAGAGGTGCGGCTCCTGGGGAACCTCGAAAGCCGACGCGGTAAATTACTACAGATCGTCCTCTCAGGCCAACCGGAACTGGACCGCAAGCTCGACGCTACCGAATATAGGCAGCTTAAGCAGCGGATTGCCCTGCGGTGTGCCCTCCGCAATTTCGAGCGCGAAGAGACTGCGGCCTATATCAATTGGCGCCTGGAGCGCGCCGGGGTTCCGGACCAGACCATTTTCCCCATCGAGCTGATCGACGGAATCCACCTCCGTTCACAAGGCATCCCTCGCATTATCAATGCGATCTGCGACAACCTTTTACTGACTGCTTTCGCTTTGGAAACCAAGACCGTCACCCTGGACATGCTCGATGAAGTAGCTGCCGACATGCGGCTGGAACGAACCATGGAGCATCCATTTACCGTTCACCCCCAGTACCCGGCCCGCGTTCTCCCGCGAGGTTGACAGAGCAACAAGCAGATACAATCATTCTGAGCGACTTGCGAGTGTCTGAAAGCTAACTGTTCGCTCAACGCCTGTAATTTCAACCCTTAGCGCCAGTAAACCGCTCATTCTCAATGTTTATGGGCCGACCATGGGGGATTTACCCTATGTTTAATGTACTCCCCACAATTCAAAGTACTATTAGGCCTTATAGGTTTACAGTGGTATTAAGTTCAGTACGTGGGGTTCGCTCTGGGGACGGCTGGTGACGGAAGGTTCTCCAACCTGCCGTGGCGACCGAATCAAATCTGGAAAAGGAGTTTATTCAACATGCGCAGATTGTTTGAAAACCGTTTGGTTTCAGGAGCGGCCTGTGCGTTCTTCGCGATGGCTCTGGCTCTCAACGCAAGTCCCCGCGCGACCCGATTGGCCGTGAGCAACGGCCCGACCGTCCCGCCCGATCCTTGGGATTCCCTCACTGTGAAGAACGGCCCGACCGTCCCGCCCGATCCTTGGGATTCCCTGGCTGTTGCATAGCAAATAACTGTGGCCATTGATACGGCTCACGCCCTAGAATGGGCGTAGTGCGTCTGGCGCTCCAGGTCTGCGGGTGGTTGATCGGCATACCGCTGCAACTGCTGATTCTGACCGCGTTGCTGCGCGGTGGATATCGGCGGTACCCCTTCCTGTTTCTTTATATCCTCGGCGACTTCTTCACGACCGTCGCCGATATTCCTGCCAGTTGGGCATACATTCAAGGGGTGCATAGCACGCTTGGCTCCATCTGGTGGTCCGGTCAGGTCGTGTCGCACTTGCTGGTATACGCCGCGGTGTTCAGCCTGCTCTACCGGGCAACCGATCGACAGCCCGGGCGGCGCAGTTTTCGGATCGCGATTGTTATTGCCGCAGCCGCTTTTGCCGGAGGGTCGCTGGCGATTCATGTCTACGCGGGCGCTGAATCCTGGCATGCGGCCTGGCTCCGCGACCTGGCCTTCTGCGCGGCTATTCTCGATCTGATCCTGTGGACCTTCCTCATTGCCAAACGGAGTGCCGATAACCAATTGCTCCTGTTATCCAGCGGGCTCGGCGTTCAATTCTGCGGGGAAGCCATCGGCGAAGCTCTGCGGCAGTTGGCGGTTCACGACCGTTCGCGCGCGCTTTCGCTGACTGGGGCGTGGGTAATGGTGATTTCCTACCTGTTGTTCCTGTTCATCTGGTGGAGGGCGCTGCGCACTGCGGAGGATCCGGCCGGCCGGCGGCACAAGCTGCCGGAAATTAAAGCCGAACAAGTTCGGGGACAATAAAAAAGGAGAAGCGCTCGCCTGATGGAGGCGGCGCTTCCCCGGACAGTTCATCTGGAACAACGCGAATCTGCTTTACTGCCGATCCTAGTTGGGGCGAACCGCGGCTTGCGTCGGGGTGCTGCCCTGCAGCGTCAGGTTGGCAGCGGCCTGGTCGGCACTGAATACTTTCACTTCCACCCGGCGGTTGTGGGCGCGCGCTTCCCGCGTCGCGGCGTCGTCTGCCGGGTTCAGCTTGCCCAAGCCGACCATGTGGATGCGATAGACGGGAACATTGTGCTTGGCGACAAGGTATTCCACCACCGCGTCGGCGCGCTTCCGGCTGAGCACCTCGTTGTATTCGGACGAGCCCAAGCTGTCGGTGAAGCCTTCCACGGCGATGAAGAAACGCTTGCCGGTGCCGGCGTCGGTGGCGAGCTTATCGAGCTGTTCCCTGGCATCGCCGGTCAGTCCGTACTGGTCGAATTTGAAGAGCACCGTGGCCGAGGTCTGCAGTTTGTAATCGTCGATGTTGGCGACCGCGTCGCGAACCATGCCGATGTCGCGTGCATCCTGGTCGGCCTTTTCGCCGGCCTGGTTGGCGCGGGTCATAGCCTCGCCAGCGTGCTGATCGGCGACGTTGGCCTTATCGTAAGCCGTAGAAGCTTTCTCCTGGGCGGCGCTGATTCCGTTCTGGGCGCGCTCGTCGACTTGCTTCACTTGCTGGTTGGTGTTCTGAATCTGTTGCGAGTTTTGAGCGGTCTGCTCGCCTACCTGATCCACTTTCGCCTGAATAGGGGCGGTGGTGTTCTTGACGTACTTCTTGGTCGCACACCCACCAGCGAACAAAGCGCCCGTAAGAATACAAGCTGTTACGAAGAATGCTCTCATTGGCTCAAACCTCGATCTGGTTCATTGCAATCGCGCAACCAATCTGCAAAACGATTGATTCCAAAGGAACTCGCGGTGATTAGGCGGCCCGGGTCGTGTAAGCTTTACGCAATCGCAGACGTTCGGGTGGCCCGGGTGCACAGATTGCGCCGGCTCGAACAACGGCGCACGCGTACACCAGGCATATCCCAGGAGAGGTTCTCATACACCGGTCCTTCGGGATCCGTATCGAGAAACCAAAATTGTCGTTCATTCATAGAATCCTACAAGCGCCACAGGATGTGGCCAGGGGAACACTCTCAGGATAGCACATTCCGGTATAGGTTAGGTTACATGTACCGCATTGAAACCAAGGACGTTATCAGCAGGAAAATCCCCTCGTCCGTCTCACAACCGGCTTCGAAGCCGAAGCTTCTCTCACATGGAACCGGGAAGCTTTTGCGTCCAATTGGTGAGCACCTGAATTGGCGCCACGGCGGAGAACTCGAAGGGAATATTCAGCAGGAATCTTTGTCCGTCGCCGGAAACATCGTAGAGGTTCCAGGGCGTGCCGGGCAAAGGACGCGCGGAGTGGAATAACAGGCGAGGCCGGCTCGCCTGAAAAGAGGCTCCGTCGGGGTCCACCTGCACGACCATCAAGTCGCCATCGGAGGTCATATAGAAGAGCTCGCGGCCATCGCCGCGCCAATGAGGCAACCCGCCACCGCCAGTCGAAATCTGCCAACGCCGCCGGGTATCCGCGCCAATTCCTTCGAAAGGCTCCACCCACACCTGGTTGTGGCCAGTCTCGTCGGATTGGTAGGCCACCCACTTGTCGTCCCTCGAAAGCGTGGCGTAGCCTTCCTGAAAGATCGTTTCGCGCACCGCGCCGGCTTTCCGGCCGGCGAATTCATAAGCCCAGATATCGGAGCGGGTACCCTCCATCAGGATTCCAAAAACCAGGAACTTGCCGTTGTGCGACCAATCGGTGGGATACTTGGCCCACTGGCTGTGAAGCAACAACTCTTCCTTGGCCCCGCCGTTCACGGCCTTGGTGTAAATGTCGTAGGTCTGATCGTGCTCCTGCCAAAACGCGACCCGGGAGCCATCGGGCGACCAGATGGGCTGCCCTTCGCTAGTGGCGGAAGAAGTGAACTGCGTGGTTTCCCCATGTTCCCCCAGCAGCCAGAGGTGGGCGTGCTTGCCATCCTCAGTCAGCTTGCCGGCCATGGCCAACTTGCCGTCCGGGGAGATACGCGGCGGACCCCAGTCGCCAGGCTCGCCAATCGTGCTAAGCTGCCGGCCGCTGCGATCCACCCACCACAACCGGCGGTGCGTGGTGCCCACGGACTGGTATGCCAGCACGCCGTTGTTTGAAACCGAGAGGGGCGCCAGCGCCAGGCTTTGCACCGCGCCGATGCCGGCCGCGACCAAATGCGGCTCGCCGATCGCTTTCAGCTTGGCGAAGTCGAAAGCCTGGGCCTTGAGATCGGTATTCCGGACGAAGAGCAAATAGCCCGAACTGGCGCTGACGGGTGCATATACCGCGCTGGTCTCGGAAGCCATCACGCGCTGCGCCCGGCCCACCCCCAGGGATCCGACGTAAATCCCGGTAGCCTCGGTCATGTCATTCAGGACGAAGAACAGGAAATGCTTGCCATCCGGCAGGAACTGCGGCCAGCGGTAAGCGCGCTCCTGGCGCGAAATATCCGGTTTCAAAACCGGCTGTGGGTTCCCGCCGGTGGCCGCAATCGCGAACAAGCCGTCGGTTAAGCCTGGCGCAAACAGGATGACGCCTGCCGGCGACCAGGCGCCACCGCCGGGCGTCTCGTCGGCCGGGCAAAGAATCTGGATGACACCGTCCGGGCTGCCTTCGGTCATGTGCACGCGCCAGGTCTTGAGCGACTGCTGGGCGAAGAAGCCCACCATCTGGCTGTCGGGCGACCAGAAGGGCGCAGCCGCACCGTCGGTACCTGGAATGATCCTGGGTTGAATCTCATCGAGTGCGCGCAGCCACAGCGTGCGCCGCCCGTCGGGACCGGCAGCCGAAGAGACAATGTAACGGCCGTCCGGCGATACCGACGGCGAACCCGGGTACGACGAGTTGTCGGGCGGGTTGACCGTCAGCGCGACCCGCGGGGCGAGTTCAACCGGCCTGTGACGCATGTAGAATGCCGCCGGCAGCGCGATGACGCAAACAATCAGCAGGGCGATCGCGAACAGCAAGGCGCGGCGCCGCCAAGGGTGCAGAGGCATCACCACCGGCGGCAGCACCGCCCGCGAATCTCTCCGCCACCCCATTCCCGCGGGCGCCACGATTGCGACTTGCGGGACAGCTTCCGCGGTAGCGTCTACGGGTGTGGCTGTCACGGTTTCCGGCCGCGGGGCAACGGTCGTTGCCCTGACACGCGGCAGCCACCGGCCGCACAGCTTGAGTTCGGTTACCGCGTTTTGCAGCCGTTGGCGCCGGCGCGCTATATCGCGCTCGAGGCAGGCGGCAATCACCCCTTCCATGGCCGCATGCACCGGCGACTTCGCCATCAGGCTCGGCGGAGGCCCGGAAACGATCGCTTCGTCGAGCCGCCGCCCTTCGCCGGTAAAGGCACGACGCCCGGAAACCAGCTCGTACAGGACCGCCCCGTAGGCAAAAATGTCCGTACGCCAGTCGATTGGCTCCCCTCGCACCTGCTCGGGCGAGCGGTACGGCGCCAGTTCCAGATCGCGCGCCGTGGGCGGTGTCAGGACCGAGATGCCTTCCTCTGTGATCGCGATGGTCTTCGGCGCGATGGCGCCGTGGACCAGGCCGCGCATATGCGCCTGATGCAGCGCCGTACCAAGCTTGATTGCGTAATCGAGGGCTTTGTCGGCAGCCAGCGGCCCCTTCGCCAATTCCTCGGAAAGAAGCGTTCCTTCCACCGGTTGATGGTTCAAAAAGTCCTGTCCGAGTATGCTTCCGTCACTCAATTTCGGCCTTCGGCTGATCGGGGTTCGGAGTTCTCCTACACCCGCCCACTCCGGATTCTACTATCGCCACGCGCCGATCACAATGAGTGTAAGGTTAGGCCTGTACGGTAGAGGAAGGTATACAGAACTGATGGTACCCCAACTCACTTAACCAGCCTTCAGTGATCGGCCATCAGCCCGCCCAAGTGTGGCTTTTGACAGCTTCCTCTTCGAAAGTTTTACAATGCGAGAGAATGCAAAAATGGATTGCGGGTTTACTCGTGGCCGCCGCCGCGTTCGCCCAGAAGCAGCCAATCACGCTCGCGGCCTTGAGCCGTGCGGGACGGGGCGGGGGCGGCGCGGGAGCCGCCGTCTGGCTACCCGACGGCAGTGCCTTTCTCCGGCGCGCCGGAGCCAGTCTCGAAATTTACGATCCGGCCACCCGAACCTCCAAACCATTTCTGGCGCTGAACGCCCTTGACATCTTCGCCGTTCCCGTCTCTTCCGAAGACGGTCCGGTGGATTGGACCAACCGCCGCGCCGGCCGCGGCAGCGGATTCGATCTCTCCGCCGACGGCAAAGAACTGCTCTACACCAGCGGCGGCGATTTGTTCCTCATTCACATGGACGCCGGCAACTGGGAGCAGCTCACCCGGACGCCGGTGGCGGAAATGGATGCCCGGATCTCGCCCGACGGCCGGAAGGTGGCATTTCGCCGCGGCTGGGACCTTTACAGCCTGGATGTAGCCGCCAAGCGGGAAACCCGCCTCACCCGCAACGGAACCGAAACCCTGCGCAATGGCGTTCCCGATTGGGTTTACCCGGAGGAGCTGGAACTGGGCACGGCATTCTGGTGGTCGCCGGATTCCAAATCCCTGGCCTACCTCCAGTTCGACAGCAGCGTCGAGCCCGTCCATCCGCACGAGGATCTGCTCCGGGTGCGCGCTCTGTACGAGCCTCAGCGCTATCCCCAGGCCGGTGAGAACAATCCCGAGGTGCATTTGGGAGTGGTGGCGGCCACCGGCGGACCTACCCGCTGGTACGACGTGGGCGATACCCGCGACAGCCACCTGATCGCCCGCGCCGGCTGGATGCCATCTTCGCGCGCCCTCTACGCGCTCCGCTTCAACCGCGTGCAGAATCACGACGAGCTGCTCTCGATCGACCTCGAATCCGGTGCGCACTCGACCATCTTCGAAGAGTCCGACCCCTGCTGGATCAACTTGCAGGGCGATATTCGCTTCCTCGCCGACGGACAGCGCTTTCTGTGGACCAGCCAGCGCGGTGAGGGCGGCTATCGCCACATTTACCTCTATTCCATCGATGGCAAGCAGGTGAAGCAGTTGACTAAGGGCGCCTGGGAAGTGGAGAGCATCGACGGCGTCAACGAGGGCGCCGGCAAACTCTACTACACCTCCGACGAGCCTTCGCACCTGGAGCGGCACCTCTACGCGATCGGCCTCGATGGCAGCGGCAAGAAACAGCTCACCAAGGAACCCGGAACGCATAGCATCTCGATGGGCCCTACGGCCAAGTTCTATCTCGATACCTGGTCCAGCCTGACCGAGCCTCCGCGCACCGTGCTCGCCTCCGGCGACGGCGCCACCCTTGCCGTATACCGCCAGCCGGACCTGACCGAGAGCCAGCAATACCAGATTCTGCCTACCGAAATCGTGAAGTTCAATGCCCCCGACGGCACCCTGCTCTACAGCCGGCTGATTAAGCCCGCGGGCTTCGCCGAGGGCAAGAAATATCCGGTGGTAGTAAGCGTGTACGGCGGCCCGGGCGTCGGCCTGCCGGTCCACAATTCCTGGCAGGGCATCGATATCGACCAGGTGCTCGCGCACAAGGGCTACATCGTGTGGCAATGCGAAAACCGCGGCGGCATGGGGCGCGGGCACGCCTTTGAAACCGCCATTTATCACCAACTGGGCGTGGCGGAGCTGGCCGACCAGGTGGCTGGCGTCCAGTACCTGATTTCGCTCGGCATCGCCGATCCGGCCCGTATCGGCATTCACGGCTGGAGCTACGGCGGCTTCATGACCGTCAACGCCCTGCTCAACGCGCCGGGCGTCTTCCACGCGGGCTTTGCCGGAGCCCCGGTGACCAATTGGCTGAACTACGACAGCATCTACACCGAGCGCTATATGGGCCTTCCCATAGACAACCCGGAAGCCTATCGCGTTACCGCGCTCGCTCCCAAAGCCGGCAACCTGAAAGGCAAACTGCTGCTGGTGCACAATTTTGAGGACGACAACGTTCTCTTCCAGAATTCCCTTCAGCTCGTCAACGCCCTCGAATTGGCCGCGAAGCAGTTCGAATATATGCTCTACCCGCAGAAATCCCACGGCGTGACCGGCCCCGCCAAGCAGCAAATGAACCAGTTGATGCTGGATTTCTTCGACCGGACGCTGCAGTAGCCCTGTGTGCGTGGCAGCATACCGGAGCCTTTTGCTCCCGCGAAGAATTCTCGCGGGCAGCGCGGCAGCGCGGTCCTGGTAGCGCCGGCGATCTTGTCGCCGGTTCTTTTCAACGCCGGCCGCTCTCGAAGCACTTGCATTTCGCTTCCGATTCAGGCAACCTGAAAGGTTTTCCCCGGATTGTCTTCATGTTGGTACGCGTGCTCTATCACGACCATTGCTTCGACGGCGCCGCCTCAGCCGCCTTCTTCAGCCGCTTCATCGCTGGCGCAATTCACCCGGATGCCGAATTTCGCTACACAGGAATGGCGCACAGGGCCGATCAGACTTTCGACCCCGCGCTTTTCGACGGCGACGAAAACGCCATCGTCGATTTCAAGTACTCCAGCGATCCCCGCCTGACATGGTGGTTCGATCATCATCAGAGCGCTTTTCTCAACGCCCGGGACGCCGAGCACTTCCGCCGCGATACCAGCGGCCACAAGCTCTACGACCCCAGCTTCAAATCCTGCGCCTCCTTCATCGCCACGGCTGCGCGCGAACGCTTCGGATTTTACGCGCCGGATCTGGACGATCTGGTGTACTGGTCCCTGATCATCGATGGCGCCCAGTATCCGGATGCCAGAACCGCGGTGGAATTGGGCGCGCCCGCCATGAGGCTCACCCTCGTGATCGAGGCCGCCAAAGGTTCCGGCATCGTACAGAAAATCATCGGCTGGATGCAACACCGTACGCTCGACGAGATCGTCGCCGAGCCGGAGGTGAATGAGCTCTACGCCCCCCTTTATCGGCGCCACCTGGAAAACCAGCAGGTGATTGGCGAGCGCGCCCACGAGGATCGCGGGGTCGTGTTTTTCGACCTTGACGGCTACGACGTGGAAGGCTATAACAAGTTCATCCCTTACGATTTGTTTCCCGATTCGGTGTATACCGTTTCGGTGAGTCCTTCCAGTTTTCGCACCAAAATCTCGGTCGGCTCCAACCCTTGGGCCAAGGTTGAGCTGAAGCATAACCTCGCCAGCATTTGCGAGCGCTACGGCGGCGGCGGCCACGCGCGCGTCGGAGCCATCAGCCTGGCGCCCGGCGCGCTCGATCAAGCCCGCGCCATCGCCAGCGAGATCGTGGCCGAACTGCAAAACTGAATTGGGTGGCGCAGGCTAGTCCCATGACCGTCGAATCCGATCCCTTGAACCAAACCACGGCCGACGTGTATGCGGCGGTGCGCAGCCGGATTGTGCCGCGCCTGAATCTGCTGGCCGCGTGCCGCTCCGAGCGCGAACTGCTCGCCCACCCGGTGTACCGCGACCTCGCCCCGCTGGTGGAGGAGGCGCTCGCGACCACCTACATCGCCGACTTCCGCCGCGGCCCGGCGCCCGCGCGGCAGCGCTACCGGGTGGTGGCCTGGAACATCGAGCGCGGCCGCCAGCTCGCGGCGCAGCTCGAACTCTTCCGCTCCCATCCCTATCTCAGCCACGCCGACGTGCTGCTGTTGACGGAAGCCGATGCCGGCATGGCGCGCTCCGGCAACCAAATGGTAGCCGAGGCGCTGGCCCGCGAGTTGGGCATGGCGGTGGCCTTCGCGCCCTGCTATATCGCCTTCGGCAAGGGTTCCGGCGTGGAGCGCGACGCCGGCGGCGAAAACACCTTCGCCCTCCATGGCAACGCCCTGCTCAGCCGCTACCCCATCTCGCGCGTGCGCCAGATTCCGCTGGTCAACGGCGTGGACAAGGTCGCTCACCGCGAAAAGCGGCTGGGCCGCCAGTCCGGGGTGGCGGCGCGCGTCGAGTTCGCCAATCTAGCGTTCGAAGCCGTCAGCGTGCACCTCGACGCTCAATCCACCCAGCGCCACCGCTGCCTCCAGATGCGTGCCATCCTGGACGCGGTTCCCGCCCATGGCCCGGCGCTGGTCGGCGGCGACTGGAATACCAGCACCTACGATTCCTCTCACGCCCTCTGGGCCATCCTGGGTTTCTGGCTGCGCGTCATGATGGGCGTCGATCATGTCATCCGCAATCACTATCTCCAGCCCGAACGCAAGTTTGAGCGTGCCTTGTTCCGGCTGCTCGAAGAACGCGGCTTCGAGTACAACCAATCCAATTCGCTGGGCGATTACACCACCTATTACGACGCCAACAACGACGACGCCGTGCGCAACCTGGGCGAGTGGGTGCCTGCCTGGTGCTTCGCTTTTATCCGCTGGGGCCTGCGCCATCACGGCGGGCGCTGTCCCTTCAAGCTGGACTGGTTCGCTACGCGCGGCCTCCAGGTCGCCGGCCCGCTGGTTTTGCACGACCTCGCCCCGGGTCCGGCAAAGCTGCCGCTCTCCGATCACGATCCGATCGGCGTGGACGTGATCGTGGCTGACCGAGCCGCGACCAAAGGGAGCGGTCTTCGCTCTAATTGAAGGTGGAGATGCTGACGACCTTCATCGTCGACGATGAGCCCATTGCGCGCCAGATCCTGCGCGAGCAATTGGAGGCCATACCTGGCGTCGAGGTGGTGGGGGAAGCCGCCGACGGCGGCCGGGCGCTGCTCGAAATTGCGCGCCTCCGCCCGGAGGTGGTTTTCCTCGATCTCCAGATGCCCGTGATGGGCGGCTTTGAGGTGGTCCGCAATCTGGAAGGTGCGCGCCTTCCGGTGGTGGTCATTGTCACGGCCTTCGACCAGCACGCCATTCAGGCTTTTGAAGCCGGCGCCATCGATTACCTGCTGAAGCCGGTGGGCGAGGCGCGCCTCCAGAAGGCTGTCGAGCGTGCCCGCGCCGTGTTAGGCAATCCGGCCGAGGCGGCCGACAATCTGGCCCGTATCGCGGCCGTGGCCGACACCGCGCTGCCGGCGGGCAGCCGCAAAGTGGTGGGCCGCAGCGGTTCCGACTATGTGCTGCTCGATGCCGACGAGGTGCTGGCGTTCCAGGCCGAACGCGAATTGGTCTGGATCGTCACCGCCCGCCAGCGCCTGCTGGCCACTCACAGCCTCCGCACCATCTGCCAACGCCTGCCCGGGCCCCAGTTCCAGCGCGTCCACCGCAATGCCGTCGTGAACCTGAATCACGTTCGCACCATCAGCGCGCTCAGCAGCCAGCGCTGGATGATCACCCTCAGCAACTCACTCGAACTGATCGTGAGCAAACGCCAGGCCCACGGCATTCGCCGCATTCTGCACTGGTAACCGACTACCGAGGACTGTGAACCGACAAGTTCCTAACCCGGCTGAGCCGGAACCAAACAGGGCAAACTACGGAAGTTGGAGTCAATTTCGGACTCCAGCCAAGTGCCGTTCCAGATTGGCGCAAAACGCAACGGCCGGAAATTTTCTGCCAGAAAACAGCCGGATTCAACCATCCGGGTACTGATGGCCCGGGACATTTTCACTCAGCTCTTGCCCCCGCCTCAACGCTGAAGCGGCCGGAGGGCACAGCGCTCTGAGTCGCACCCGCCAAGAACGCATCGGGCGGTGCGTCCCCGCACGCCGGCTGAAACCGTTGATCTGGGCCCCTTGCCTGTATATACCTTGACACGCATATGCCCTGTAAAGTATATCAAGAGGGTGGAATCCGTGTTCGAAATCATCGCGGAGCCGAACCGCCGCGCGATATTGAGCCTCCTGGTCTCGTCACGACAGTCGGTTGGAGAGATCGAGCGTCAACTTCGTATGCCGCAGCCGACCGTGTCAAAGCACCTGCGAGTGCTGCGCGAGGCCGGTTTCGTAGAATCCACGGTGGACGCACAGCGCCGTCTCTACCGGCTGAAACCTGAACCACTTCAGGAGATCGATGCCTGGCTGGCTCCGTTCCGCCGGTTCTGGTCCGCTCACCTGGATGCTCTCGAACGCCACCTCGACCGCATGGATCACATGGGTCAGTCAACACCAAGGAAAAGGAAGACAAGCAGAAGACGGCGCGGCCCAAACCGCGAACGCGACAAAGGAGAAACGACATGAAAATCAAATTGACCAGCGTATTCGTGGACGACCAGGACAAGGCCCTGCGCTTCTATACGGAGGTACTGGGCTTTGCCAAGAAGACCGATTTCAGTAAGGGCCCATATCGCTGGCTGACCGTGGGCTCGCCCGAGGAGCCGGACGGCACTCAGCTGCAGCTGGCGCTGAACGACAACCCCGCTGCCAAAGCGTATCAGCAGGCGATCTTTCAACAGGGCCAGCCCGCGGCCATGTTCAACACCGACGACGTCAAGGGCGACTACGAGCGTATGAAGGCCCGCGGCGCCCAGTTCACGATGCCGCCCACCGGCGTGACCGGCGCGACCATTGCGATGCTGAACGACACATGCGGCAACCTCATTCAGCTCACCCAACTGGCACGCTATTAAAATGCGGCCGTTCCGCACGCCGGCGCAGCTCCGCCGGTCCCGATCCGCTCACGTCGATGCTCTCGAACGCCACCTCAACCGCATGGATCGATCCGCGCCAACGAAAGGGAAGCCAGGGAGAAGATAGATGAACGATCACGAACAGTACGCACCGGGTCCGGCCAGCGGAGCGCAGGTACGAAAGGACGGAGAGAAGTGGACCCTCATTCTCGTCAGAGAACTGCGCCACCCGCCGGGAAAAGTCTGGCAAGCGCTAACCGACCCCGCGCACCTGCGCGAGTGGGCGCCCTTCGTAGCCGATGGGAGCCTTGGCACGGTCGGAGCCACGGTGAATCTCACCTGGGTGGGAACGCCCACGCCGATCGAAACCACAGTGACGCGAGCCGACGCTCCCAGGTTGCTTGAGTACAACGATATCCGGTGGGAACTCGAAGCCCTTGGCGTCGGCACGCGCCTGACTGAGCGCAGCTAAAATAATTGCGAGAGTAGGAGCTGTACATGAAAAAGCCCGTCCCGGTGGAATCTGCCTCTGCATTAATCGACGAGAAGATCAAGGAACTTGCGGACTGGCGCGGGAAGACGCTCGCGAAAGTGCGCGAAATCGTACACCAGGCAGACCCTGAGATCGTCGAGGAGTGGAAGTGGATGGGGACTCCCGTCTGGTCCCACGGCGGCATCGTCTCGACAGGAGAGACGTACAAGAGCGTCGTCAAGATGACATTTGCCAAGGGAGCTCTGCTGCAGGACCCTTCCGGTCTATTCAACTCCAGCCTCGACGGGAATGTCAGGCGCGCCATCGACATCCACGAAGGCGACAAGGTCGATGAGGCGGCCTTGAAGGATCTCATCCGCGCCGCAGTGGCGCTCAATCTCAAGGGCAAGAGCAAACCGAAGCCCCGGCGAGCGAGCGGCAAGCGGGCCGGCTAGCTTCATCGCGGGTCCCGGCCATATCTCCTCCCATAGGGGAGGAGCTTCGGCACCTGCCTGATACGCCATCGGGGTCCTAAAAGTGGAACCCGATCGTGGCCGTCACCGTGCGAGGCGTTATGTAATGCGTGCCGCTGAAGGTCGAAAGGAAGTTATATAGCGCGTATTCGTTGGTCAGGTTGACCACCGAAATTCTGGCGCTCCACTTATAGCGCTCGCCGCCGAAAAGATTATCCTGGCCCAGCGACATGTCGAACAAATTCCGCGGCGCAACGCGGGGCGGATTGTGGTCGTCGTTCTCCGTGCCCGCGGCGGGGATCCTCAATAGCGTCGAACCGTATTGCGCCGCCGGGCAGAGTCCGTTGGGGCTGATCCCCATGGTCGGCGTGGCGCGCACGCTGCCACAGAATAGTCCCGCCTGGAATTGCTGGTCCGGAGTCAGTTCGCTAACGTCCACCACGGAGTCGCTGCCATTCGGCCCGTTGACGCAGTTCCCCCCGGCGCACGGAACCAACCCCGCCACCTGGCCGCTGTCATAGCGCCAGTTGAAGCCGAACCACGGACCTTTCTTGAAAGGCTGATATTGCAGGTGCGTGGTCTGGTTAAAGGCTTCGTCGTGGTCGATGCGGAAAACCTGGCTGCCGGCCGGCGTCGATCCAATGCCGCTCACCTGTGGCTCGAAGAAACGCGCCGCCACGTGCGACATCACCACAAAGGCCGAAAGACCGTGGTAGTCCGGCATGGTGACGCGGCCGGTGAAGCCGGGGATCTTCGAGCGCTCCCATTCGATCGGGAAAGTCAGCGGCGAGTTTCCGAAGACGCTGAAGTCGTATGCCCGGTGCGTGTACTTCCAGATGTATTCGCCATCCACCACCAGGTGCTTGCCGAAAGCCTGCTGCAGCCCGGCGTGAAATTCATTGCGCCATCCCGGCGCCAGCGGCGTATTGGAAACGCAAGGGCTGAC
>JBKQIF010000132.1:0-65215 GCA_052148435.1 Bryobacteraceae bacterium | reverse complement strand
GTCGAGACTCGTCTCGACGCCCGCCTCCCCATGACGCACAGGCGTCGAGTAGAGGCTCGACGCGGCACGCACGAGTGCGCGCGCCACGGCCTCACTCGGGACATGGCATGAAGATCGGCATCGACCTCGGCACCACCAATTCCGCCCTGGCGTACATCGACGAACGCGAAGCCGAAGACCGGGACTTTCCTCCCATCCGCATTTTCGAAACCCCGCAACTGGTGGCGGTGGGCCGGGTGGAACCGCGCCGCACCTTGCCCTCGTTCCTGTTTCTGGAGGACGGGCAGCCGGTGGGAGTCTACGCCCGCGAGCAGGGCGCGCTGGTGCCCACCCGCCTGGTGCATTCGGCCAAATCGTGGCTCTCGAATCCGGACGTCGACCGCACTGCCAAGATTCTGCCGTGGGATTCGCAGGAAACCGGCCGCGTGCTCTCGCCGGTGGAAGTGTCCTCGCGCTTTCTGGCCAAGTTCCGGGAAGAATGGGACCGCACTCAGCACGCTCCGCTGGCCGCGCAGGACGTAGTGTTGACCGTGCCCGCTTCCTTCGACGAGGAAGCCCGCGAGCTCACCGTGATGGCCGCGCGCGATGCGGGCATCGAGCGCCTGACGCTGCTGGAAGAGCCGGCCGCGGCGTTCTACTCGTGGATCTCGGCCAACCTGGCCCAATCGCGCAAGAAGCTGGTGGACGGGCAGACCGTGCTGGTGTGCGACGTGGGCGGAGGCACCAGCGATTTCAGCCTGATTCGCGTTTCGCGCGAGGGCGACCTGGTGAACTTCACCCGCACCGCGGTGGGCAAACACCTGCTGCTGGGCGGCGACAACCTGGACCTGACCCTGGCCTGGCTGGTGGAGGCCAAGCTTGGAGCGCAGCTCTCCATTCGCCAGCGCAGCGGTTTGCGCCGCCAGTGCTCGGCGGCCAAGGAGCGTTTGCTCAACGATCCGAATCTGAAGTCGGTCGAGATTACCGTGCTCGGCACCGGCTCGGCGTTGATCGGCAAATCGCTCAAAACCGAAATTCTGCGCCAGGAAGCGCTGGAGCTGGCGCTCGAAGGCTTTCTGCCCTTTTCCACTCGTGGCGAAGCGCCCAAGGAAGAAAAGCGCAGCCTGTTTCGAGAGCTGGGCCTGCCCTACGTCACCGACCCCGCCATCACCCGCCATCTGAACGTTTTTCTCGAAAGCGCCATCGGGCCCACCGGCCACGAGCCCGACGCCATTCTGTTCAACGGCGGCTTCTTCATCCCGCAGATTCTGCGCGAGCGCGTGGCCGACGTGCTCTGCCGCTGGTATGGCCGTCGTCCGGAGATTCTGGAAAACAGCGACCTGGACCTGGCCGTGGCGCGCGGCGCGGCGTATTACAGCTACGCGCGCGGCACCGGCAACGGCATCCTGGTGCGCGGCGGCCTGCCGCGAACCTATTACATCGCCCTGGGCGAAGTTCGCGACGGCAAATTCCCCGCCGTGTGCCTGGTGCCGCGCGGGGCGGAAGAAGGTTCGGCGGTCTCGATCGATAACGACGCGCTGCAACTGGTGGCCAATCGACCGGTCGGCTTCCGTCTCTATAGCTCGCTCGCCCGCACCGAAGACAAGCTCGGCGACGTGGTGGAATTTGCAGCCGACGACGAAAGCCTGCACCGTCACGCGCCCTTGCACGCCGTGATCCGCTTCGGCAAGAAAGCCGAGGAACGGCTGATTCCGGTGAAACTGGGCGCGCGGCTCACTGAGATCGGCACGCTCGAAACCTGGTGCGAATCGAAGATCAGCGACAACCGCTGGAACCTGGAATTCGCCCTCCGCAAACAGGCCGCGCAGCCGACCGAGCGCCGCGCCGCGGCGGTGGTGAGCGAGCAGGCTCTGAAGTCGTCGCTGGAATCGATTACGGCGATGTTTTCGCCCAGCGCCAAAGCGCCCTTTCCGCCCGAGGCACTGCCCGCCCGCCTGGAACAGAGCATGGGCCTGGGCCGCAATTCGTGGCCCGTTGCCGCCATTCGCCAGATGGCCGACGCGTTTCTGGCGGTCGCGGACGGGCGCAAGAAATCGGCCGCCTTCGAGATTCGCTGGCTCAATCTGGCCGGCTTCTGCCTGCGCCCCGGCTTCGGTTTTCCCGGCGACGACTTTCGCATCGAGCAGGCGCGGCGCGTCTACTCGTCCGGCCTGACCTATGCCAACCAGGCGCAATGCGAAATCGATTGGTGGATCTTCTGGGGACGCCTCGCCGGCGGATTGAATCGTAATCAGCAGACCGATACTTACCAGCGCCTTTCGGTGTTCCTGTTGCCGCGCGGCTCGAAAAAAACGCCGCGCCTGAACCCGTCGCTGCTGCGCGAAATGTGGCGCACCGCCGCCAGCCTGGAGCTTTTGCCGGTGGGCACCAAGACCGAACTGGGCGATGCGCTGGTCAAGCGCGTCAAGACCGGCGATTACAAGGAAAGCGAGCTGTGGTGCCTGTTACGATTGGGCGCGCGCAAGCTGTTCTACGGCCCCATCAACCTGGTCGTGCCCCCGGCCATCGCCGCCCGCTGGGCCGAAGCGCTGCTCGCGATCCCCGCCGCGGCCGATGCCCTTGCCGCCATCGCCCGCCGCACCGAGGACCCCACCCGCGACCTGCCCATCGCCACCCGCGACACGGTTCGCGCCAGGTTGGCGCAGCACGCCCACGCCGACCGCTTGCTACCCATCCTCGATGGCGAAACCGAAGACGACCGCGCCCTGGGCCGCATTTTCGGCGAAGAGCTGCCCTCCGGCCTGGTGATGGTGGAATCCCAGTAGCGACGAATTTTCGTGGCGCGGGCCTCTGGCCTGCAGCGTCGGCTTTCGAGCCGACGTTGTGCGCCGAGACTCCCAGAAACTTTGCGTAGCGCCGGCGATCTCGTACGATCCGCTGATGACGGAGAACGTTCCCGCGACGTTCGACCCGTGCCGGAACGCGCTCACACGACGCTCAGCTCTTCTTCGGTTTCGGGAATCGCTTCGGCCGTGGTGAGGAACGCCGAGTACTCCACCGTCACCGATGTCCTGGCCGGAAGCCAGCGATAGCAAGGCTCGCCGAAAAGCCGTCCCCGGCCGATCATCCGGCGTCGCGGTTCCGGCATGGGAGAGGCGCCGAACTCGATTCCCCGCGTCACCGTCTCACTGTCCCAGGGCGGCGTGGTACGGCTCCGGTTCTCCTCCCAGATGCCAACCCACGGGAAATCCGAACGGTTCCAGATGTACCCGAACAGGACCTTCGTGGCGGGCGACCAGGCGAAAAAGAAGGCCTTCTCGCGGCGGGGATCCATGAGGTGCGTGGTGTAGCCCCCGCTCACCGGAGCGGCGGTAAACGTCCGCAGGTCCGACGTGCCGCCGTCCACGCGCGGGACGAACGGCCAGTCGAACTCGGCGGCCGGCTGCATGCAATCGGCGTTGCCGAAAGGTCCCTCGAATACCTTGGAAAGTGTGGCCGGCAGGCGAAGCTGGGTCGATCCTTTCTCGAGGAACGGCGGTCCCAGGGTGACGTGTTCCGTCCAGGCCGCTGGACGGTCCAGCCTGGAGAGGTTCCGAACGGTCTCGGAAATCCGGACAAAGGGGCCATCCAGGCGGATGCGCCGCTCGAAAGCCAGTTGCGCTTCCGGCAGGTCCGCGCTAACGATCAACCCGCCGGCGGATTCCGCGATCCGATGGCGCACCACCGGCGCCTCGCCGTGGACCGTCATGCCCGCCGCCGCCTCTTCCGCCGACGGGCCGCCGAAGGTGTCCAGACACAGGTTATGGCCCATGATGCCGGCCAGCAGTTTGCTCTCCGAATCGTTGCCGTACTCGGGATGCAGGGCGGGGTCATAGGTGGAAGGTTCAATGGATGGCCAGGGCGGTATCCACAGTGGGTTCACGCCGGTCGGTTTGTGCTGGAGCCCGGCGATGTGCCCGCCTCCCTCCAGCACGGTCAAGCGCAGACGCTGGTTCTCAATTTGAACCGCGCGCCGGTTTTGATAACTAATTGTGAGCATAAGCGAATCCGTTATTGGAACTTGCGGCCTACAGCCCGCCAAACCGCGTGCGCACGGCGTACAGAGAGGATTGGGTAAGAATGAAGAGCGTGCGGCGATCCTTCCCGCCGAAGACCAGGTCGAGCGGACGCTCCGGTACCGCAATCATATCGATCGGTTTCCCGGCGGAGTTGTATACGAACACCTGTCCGGCGGCGAGATAGACATTCCCCGCGCTATCCTGGGTCAGGCTTTCTCCCCCTTGCTCCGCAAACAGCTTTAGCCCGGAAAGAGTCCCATCGGCATTCACGCTGCCACTGTAAGTCCTCTGCTCCGCTTCGTTGGTGACATAGAATGGCTTCCCCGGAACGGCGGTCACCAGGCCGAACGCCTGCAGGATATAGCCGAACTTATATCCGAAGTACGGCGGCCCCTGAACAAAGGCATCGTCGCCCGGAATGAAAACGGTGCCATCCGGAGAGACGTACTGGTAGGGCATCGGGGTGGTTACAACCTTGGTGAAGAGCTGCTCCAGAGTAGTGTATTCGTAAGTCTGGGTTGAAAGCGTATTGGTGAAATCGCCGTTCACCCAGTAGTTCACCGGCAGGATTGCCGCCGCTCCCGGCCGCTGGGTGGAACGCTCCGGCGCGAGGACTGAGATCTGGCCTTCCGGCCCGTCCGGACGGAAGCAATAGACGGTCAACCCTTTCCCGCCGGAAGATACAACAATGAGATCGCCCGCTTTGTCGAAGGCGAGATTCACCGGATCGAGTGGATTGTCGCGGACCACCGCGAGGTCCTTTCTCTCCGGCGACCACCGGTAGATGAGTTGCTGGTGCGCATCCACGAAATACAACTGGCCGGTGGCGTCCACGGCCGCGCCGGAAATGTTGTAGAAACCGCCCGACAGCTTCTCCACCGAGGCTTCCGGCGCGAGCACGGCGGAGGGCCCGCGAGGCCTTGACGGACCCCGATTGCCGGGAACATCCAGCCATGCGAACTCCCGGTCGCGCACCTCGGCGTCATGCGACTGATCGACAATCGAGGTCTCGAAGGGGACTTTGCCCGATCTGGTGATCTGGCGGCAGCCGGATTCGTCGCATCTGGTCGCCGCGCTGTTGTGATCCACGTGGACATTCCGGAACCGTATGTCGCCCGAGTCATACAAGTGAACCGCGTAGGGAACCGGGTGATAACTTCTGACCACGCGGTAGCCGTGATAGTTCGCGATGGTGATGTTCTTCGAATGGTCGATCTCGAGCGAAATCGCCGCTGCGCTTTCCTCCCGCTCTCCCTCGGTCTGCAATGCGTAAATCTCCCAGTTGGCGGCGTGGTCGATTTTGACTTCGGTGCGGACATGATGCTCCGACGACAGTTCGTAGACATGACCCGGGGTGGTTGTGTCGGAGATATAAAGGCCCGCCTGCGCGAAGGTGGAGGGCGTCCAGATATTGGCGAAAGTGCCGCCGCCGCCGTGCGTGATCCACAGACTGGCATACTGCCCATCCCACCGCCGATGTGGATCCGGATCCGAGGACAAATTGGCGGCATAAGGGTTCACCCGCTCGCCGGTGGGGCCAGTGGTCCCGTGACCGCCGAGAAAGCGCACGTCGTTCATAAGCGAATCCTTGCCCGCCATCCACAGCGCGGCCACGGCCCGGCTGTTGATACCGCCGGTGTAGAGACCGATGCCGGTCACAATGTCGTCTCCGCCGCGGGGAGACTCCAGCAGCGGCCGGGGCGCGCCCGGTCCCTGAAATCCCGGCGTGGAATCGAGAAGATCGATCTGAGTCTGGTCCGGATGAAGCCCGATCAGCACGCTGTCCGGACGCAGCGTCAGAGTGTCGCTGACGATGTAGTGGCCGGAAGGAATGTAAATGACGCGATGCTCCGCGATAGCCTTTTGAATCAGAGCGGTCTCATCGGTCGAGCCATCGCCCTTGGCGCCGAGGGCCCGCAGATTCACCCATTCGGCGATCGGCGGCAATCCCCGGATCGCATTCGGTGTGGATGGCGGCAGAGTCTTCAGCGCCACGGCATCGTAGCTCGTCTTGATCTCGCCGATGGCGCCTGGCGCAGCAAGCGTCAGGCCATGCGAGAGGGCTTTCACCTGGTAAGTCTCTCCGGCTCCGGCAAGCTGCCGGCCGCTCTCCCGAAATCGCGCAAATACGGGCACCTGGCGGCAGACGATGTTTTCCAGATTGATCTCAGTCATCCGGCTGTTTTCATTGCCGATTAGTATGGCAGGGCCGCCGATGTTCTCGAACCGCGCGTCCTTTACCCAAAGCTGGTCGGAATAATGCGGGTCGATGGCGATCGCGGTGGGCACGTTCCGGAAGTCATCGTGGACCAGAGTGAGTCCCGCTTCGTTCTCACGGATCGCCGCCTCCCGCTGACCTTCGAAGGTCGAGTCGATCAACGTGAATTGCCAGGCAGCCGACGGCTTGCGGGTGAGGATGCCATACCGGCCGCCGTGAAAATGCAGGTCCTCGGCCTCGTTGCCCGCGTCCTCGATAGCGGCCAGGCCGGAGCCGATCTGGAAATCCATGTGAGCCAGATAGCCATGCTGGGCAACGTGAAAGCGGATTCCGACGGCCGCCGCATCATCGGCGCCGATCTCGAAATCGATATTGCTCATGGCGGAATAGAAAGTGCCGGGGTTGGCATCGACGATGGCAGGATTCGGCGGAACCGTTCCGGGCGGCGGCGGGGGCGCCCGGTAGCCCCAGCCCCCGGACGCCGCACCGTTCTGTCTCCGTCCCCCCGCGAAGAAAAACATGCAACCGATTCCCTGCTGGAACCCCGGGGTCTTGTCCGCCAGCACGAATACCGGACGTTTCCCGCCATACCCGATCAGCCGCACGCCGGGCCAGACGTAGATGGTTCGTGTGACTCGATAGCGGCCCTCCCGAATCAAAAGGATACCCTCGCGGGTTGTTTCCTGGACTCTGTCGACCGCGGCCTGAACCGCCGCGCTATCGTCGGCAATGCCGTCGCCCTTAGCCCCAAACTCATCCGGCGCCAGGTAAACGGCCTTGGGATCGTCCAGCCGCGCAGGGTAAAACGATGCCCCACGGGAAGGCAAACCGCTTGCCAGCAAAACGATTCCGAGCACTATGAGTTCTCGCACCAGCCGCTCCTCAACCTTGTAGGTTATTGCAAGCTCATTCTACCTCGCGTCAAACCGTTTCCTGAGTTTGAGCAAACTGTCCACCAGAAACGAAGGCGCCATGACACTCGGGTTTTCCGGCTCTGCCACTTACTCCTCCCGATAGACCCGGCAGTTACAGGTCTCCGTGGCAAACCCGCGCTAGCGAACCGTAGTTCAGGGAGCCGTCCTCTTCATTTTCATTTTCTGTTCGCGGTCTTGCGGGTTGGTCTAACGCAGAAAAAAGCTTAAGGGGCATTGTGGCATGATTTCGCCGGGCGCCGGTACAGGGCCGTCGATGGGCGAAAATCGGAGACACCGACCCTTCCTACGCTGTCAGCGCGCGCGGCCTGAGGCCGACGGTTTCGAGCAGGCCTTTCCACTTTCTCAGAAGCAGTTCGATCAGGTTCAAGGCGGCGGCCAGGACCAGCAGCCCCGGCCAGAGCCGCATGGTCGAGTGGACGCCGCGGCCGCCGGCGTCGAAGACCTGGCGCGGGGAGGGCTGGAAGCGTCCTCCGGTGGCTGAGGCGATCTGGCGAAGGAGGCTCTGGTTGTTCCCGTATTCGGTCATCTCGTCTTCCTGACGGTAGAACCCGACTTCGGGGAAGGCTCGGGAATCGGCCAGCGGACGAATGCGGAACAAGCCCTGGTTGGAGCCGATCGCGAGGCGCCCACGGTAGTGGCCGGCCGCTACCTTGCCCACCTTGAGCGGCGCCTCGAAACCGCCCGGGCCGAGCACGAAGATATCGGGAATCGCGGCCGGCTCCTCCACATTGTTCGAGAACCGGTAGTCCACCACCAGGTCACCCGCGGCCGGATCGAAATCGGCCAGCGTTTCGCTCTCCGGCGCATGCGGCAACAGGTCGTGGAAGATGTTGGCCCAGAAGCGATCGAATCCGGGCCATTCCACCCAGCCCGAAGCCCACCGGTTCTTGGCGTCGGAAGTGAATACGGCCGCGCGGCCGAGGCCGTATTGCCAGCGTACCAGCAGCGGATCGCCACGGTCGGCTTCGAGAATCGTCTCGGCCGTGGGGCGCGCCTGAAACCGCACGTAGCCGCGCAGCGCCGGCGCGTGGGCCATATCGACGCCGTTCAGCACCTCGGCCTGCTCCAGGATTTTCGGAGTCAGCAATTTCTCGATCGCCGTCATGCCGGTGTGTTCCTCCACGTCGCGCAGCAGAAGCTGCTCCAGCCCGGCCGGGTCGTTCAGAAAGTAAGACTTGCCTTCGGCCGTGTCCGCCACCCGCTCCAGAAAGGCGCGATTCACGTCCTGCCCCAGCCCCACGGTGGAAATCGTGACGTGGTTGGCCAAGGCCTGCTTGGAGAGCGCGAGGCTGTCGCCCTCTTCGGAGATTCCATCGGTCAGCAGCACGATGTGCTTGTAGGCGGCGCCCACCGGCATGACCTTCTGGTAGGCTTCGGTGAGGGCCGGCGCGATCTGCGTGCCGCCATCGGGCGTGATGCCGGAGATGAGGCGCTTGATGGAGGCGCGGTCTTCGGCTTTGCGGATGGGAACCGCCCATTCGAAGGAATTATCGAAGATCAGCACGCCCACCGAATCGATGGGGCGAAGGTTTTCGACCACGCCGATGGCGGCCAGGCGGGCCAGCTCGATCTTGCGGCCTTCCATGGAGGAAGACTTGTCGATGATCAGCACCACCGCCGTGCCTTCGGGCGAACGCGGTGGGGACAGGCGGGCGGGCAGGGTACGCTCCAGCGGATCTTCTTCCCGCCCCTGCTTATCCACGTAGACGTTGCGCTCACCGGCGATCCACACCAGGCCGCCGCCGCGCTTCACATACTGTTCCAGGGCCGCTTGGCGCGCCGCCGGAATCTGTTGCATGTCCCAGTTGTTCACCACCACGAGCTGGTAGCCGTCGAGCTTTTCCGGTACGCCATCGGGGGCGCGATCAATGGTGAACTGATTGGCCTCAAGAGTGTGCGCCAGGTGAGTTTCACTGGCGGCGGGATCGCGGGAAACCACCAGCGCCCGCGGGCCGCGCAGCGTCACCGCGTTTTCGAAACGCGTTTCGCCCAGGCCGGCGGCGGCGATCCTTCCCGCCAGCGCAATCGCGCCCGCCGAGTTCACGCTGGCATCGAGGCGCAGGTGGTTGACGCCGCGCTCGAGCGCGACTGCGCTGGAGCCGATCGTGCGCCCATCGGCCGTGAGTTCCACGGTGGCATCCGCCGCGGCGGGCGATTCCAGGGTGATCTCCACAGGGAAGCGTTCTCCGCTGAAGACCTGGCCGGGAACGCCCACCGAATCCAGCAATAGTTGCGGCTTGGCACGGCCGGCCAGCGGCACGGTATCGATTGGAATGCCCAACTGTTGTGCCTGCCAGATGGCACGGGCCACGCTGCCGAGGTTGGCGTTGCCGTCGGAAACCAGCAGCAGCCGCGGCACCAGTCCCGCCGGCAGGCTCGCTTCGCCATCGCGGATGGCGGATTCCAGATCGGTGGCCCGGCCGCCGGCGCCGGCGGTATATTCCAACTGCCATCCGCGCTTGCCGTGCTCCGCGCCAGTGGCGCTACGCGTGCTACGGGCGAAGGGAATCACGCGCATCGAGTGGCGGCCGCGAGCGCGCTCCAGCATGTCGGCGAGAACCGATTCGGTGCGCAGATCGGCGGGCGTCAGGCTGGCGGAAGTATCGGTCAGCAGGGCCACCGCAACCTTGCTCTCCACCACGTGGATGGTGGGCTCGGCCAGGGCCAGCAGGATGGCCACCAGCGAAGCGGCCTTCAGCGCCAACGCCAAACGCCGCGTGGAGTTGCGCCAATCCCAGACGGCCCAGCAGACCGGCGCCAGCGCGAAGATCAAGAGCCAAGGCCTCGCAAAACTCATCGCCGGACCTCCGCGGGCCGTCCGCTTCGCGTTTCCTGTGAGCGCGCCGCGATCGGCACCGGCCGCGCCGCGGCGCGGCGGCGGAAACGGGCGAACAACAGATATTCGGCCAAGAGCGCGACGCCGCCCAAAAACGCCAGCCAGGGCCAGATGTCGCTCACCCGTTCCGCCGCGGCGGCAAAATGGGGCAATCCGCGGCGCGCGGTGGAGGGCGGCGTCCAGCGCGTGTCGGCCAACTCCGGCAGCGTCAGGGAGTAATCGTATTCCCGGTCGTTGGCCACCACGCGCACGATGCCGGGCGCCCCCGCAAAGAGGCTCACGGTCCGGTCCGTGAGCGTGAAGGGCACGGCTTTTCCATCATCCGCGGTGGCTTTCACGTCTTCCGCGGCGGGCCGCGGCCCGGCCCGGTCCAGCACGAGCTGGATCGCGCCCACGCTGGCGGCGCTGAATTCCGAGCGCCGGAAAATCTCCGGCGACACCCAGCGCACCAGGTTGGCAAACAGCAGCGGCGTGGCCAGTGTATAGCGCATGCCGGTGCGTCCGGGATGAAATCCAAGCACGGCGATCTTGGGCTTGCCCGGCCGCGCCACCACCACCGGGCCGGCTTCCACCTCGCCGATGCGCACGTCGCCGGCGGCAGCTTGGAAAACCGAAGCGTGGTCCAACCGGAAATCCTTGGCGCGCATCCCCGCCGAGAGCGGATCGCCGCCGTCCCAGCGGGCAAACGGAACATTTTGCACGTGAGTGCGAATGAGCACCGGCGAACCGGCGGCGGGCGGATCGATCCATACGGAGTCGGTGTGCGGCCGCTCGGCGGGCGCAAATCGGTCCAGGATCACCAGGCCGCCGCCGGTGGAGCGATATTCTTCCGGCTTGCGGTAGCTCGCCACCACGTGCGGCAGCGAGGACAACACTGGCCGCAGCAAGTCCGGCTCCGCGGAATAGACCGTCACCGCCAGGGTCGGCTGCGCGGGCAGTTCCAGCTCCACGTGGTCGTCTTCGGGAAAGGCATCGTGCGGGGTCAGGGTCACGCCCAGAATTCCCGCCGCCGAGGTGCGCCAGGTGAAGTCGGCCTCGCCATCGGAGCCGGGGCTGAGCGCCAGCCGGCGGCTCCCCACCGGTACCCGCGTGGCCGCCTGCGGTGGCCCGAAATCCACCGATACGATGACGGAACGATCGCCCGACGCGCTATAGTTGCGGGCCGAAACGAAGATCTCCCACACGTCCGGGTCGGCGGCCGAGCGGCGCAGGCCGATTTTGCGCAGGCCGCAGTTGTCCACCGGGTCGTTCACCAGCAGCGCGCGCAGATTGGGGGGAGGAGCGGCGCCGGCGTCCGGATCTACGGTGCGGTTGGAGCCGGCGAAGGCGATTTCGCCCCTATTGCGCCCGTCCTGACTCAGAACGTGCTGGGCGAAAGCCAGCGCCTGCGGCAGGTGCAGCGCGGTGGAGGAAGGCTCGGACGCGCGGATGGCAGCCTCCAGCTTGGCGCGGTCCGCCTCGAAAGATGTTGCCGGCGTGGCCAGGCCGTCGGCGCGCACCAGCATCACGCGGTCGCGGCGGGGCAGGGAACGCACGTATTGGATGGCGCGCAGGCGGGCCACGTCCATCAACGTATGATTGCCGGAACGGGCCGCCATCCAGGCCGAAGTGTCGAGCACCAACAAGTGGTCGCGGCCGGCCGCGGCGGGCGTGCCCAATCGCAACTGCGCGATGGCCAGCAGCAGCAGCGCCATGCCGAGCAACTGCAGCACCAGCGACCATGGCTGCTGGATATGGTGCCGCCGCGCCGCGGCGGCCGGTTGCTCCGCCGCTACCCAGAAACGCAGCGTCGAAACCACCTGCCGGCGGCGCGAACGGTCCAGAAGATACAGCGCCACCGAGACGGCCGCCACCGATCCGAACACGGCCAGGAACTGCGCCAGGGACAGGTTCAGAAAATACATGGCGCCCCGCCCCCGATATCCGTTTCACGCGTCTGGCTCGCCATGCTGAATGGTGGAGCAGGCCCTTCCGCCTTGTCGTGCCGGCGCATGCGCCGACGTTGCCCAAGCTGAAGCATGCGCAACCCTCTCACGCGATCCCCCGCGCGCGGATCAGCTCGCCGAACACCACCTCCTCCAGCGGTTGATCGGTGGTGAGCCCCGCATAGCGGCCCCCGCTGCGCAAGGCCACGGTCTGTATGCCTTGGGAGAATTCGTCGAAAGCCCGGGTGTAACGGGTGCGCGCGGCCTCGTCGAAATCGAGCTTCAGATGGTCCCCCGTCTCCGCGTCCCGCAATTCCAGTTCCCCCAGCCAGGGCGGCGTGCGATCCTCCGGCGCCCACACCTGCAGCAGCATCAGCTCGTGGCCGAAATCCGAAAGGTACTCCAGCGCGCGCTCGCAGCCGCGGTCGTCCAGAAAATCGGAAATCACGATCACCAGCCCGCGCTGCGGGTACGATCCGATGAATTCGCGCACCATGGCGTGGTAGTCGGTGGCTCCGCCGGAGGGTATCGCGGCGATGGCGTCCATCACTCCCGGAAAGCGGTGCCGGCCGCCGCTCGAAATCACGCGCTTCGAAATCCGGCGGGTGAAACCGTGCACCTCGATGCTGTCGAGGCGTACCAGCCCCACGTAGCATAGGGCCGCGGCCAGGCGGCGTGCGTACTCGAATTTGCCGCCTCCGTACGCCAGCATGGAGTCGCTGGTATCCACCAGCATGCGCAGCGGCACTCGCGGCTCGGTCTGGAACATCTTCAGAAACAGCTTTTCCAGGCGCAGGTACGCGCGCCAGTTCACCGCCCGCAGATCGTCTCCGTTATGAAAATTACGGTGGTCCAGAAACTCCTGGCCCGGGCCGGCCAGGCGCGACAGGTTATGACCGCCGACCAGCCCGGCGAACGATTTCTGCCATAGGATGGTCAGGCGCTCCAGTTTCTCCAGAAACTCCCGATTGAGCATCGGCTCGGCGGCCATACGCTTCCCTACGCGGCGGAAACTTGCGCGGTTACGTCCTGGATCAGCGCATTCAGGATAGTTTCCGGGGTCTGGCCGTCGGCGTGGGCGTCGAAATTCAAAATGATGCGATGGCGCAGCACCGCCGGCGCCACAGTGTGAACATCTTCGGCGGACAGGTGGAAGCGCCCCCGCATCAGCGCCAGCACCCGGCCGCACTCCACCAATGCCTGGGCCCCGCGCGGCGAGCTGCCGTAGCGCACGTACTTGCGAGCCAGCGGATGAGCCTCGCCCTGTTCCGGCTGGGTGGCCATCACCAGTTGAATGGCGTACTCCCGCACGTGCGGCGCCACCAGCACTTGGCGGCACACGTGGCGGACCTCCAGAATCTCTTCCCGGTCCAGCACCGCATCGGGCGTGATTTCCTCGCGCGCAATGGTCCGCTCCACGATCCGGCTGAGTTCCTCCCGGCTGGGATAAACCACCAGGATCTTCATCAGAAAGCGGTCGAGCTGGGCTTCGGGCAGCGGGTAAGTGCCCTCCATCTCGATGGGGTTCTGGGTGGCCATCACCAGAAACGGCCGCTCCAGCTCGTGCGTGGTCGTGCCGCTTGTCACCGTGCGCTCCTGCATGGCTTCGAGCAGCGCCGACTGGGTCTTGGGCGTGGCGCGGTTGATTTCGTCGGCCAGCACCAGGTTGGCGAAGATGGGCCCCGCCTGGAACCGCAGCCCCTTCCCCCCGCTCTCGTCGGTGTGGATGATCATGCTGCCCACAATATCGGCGGGCATCAGGTCGGGCGTGAATTGAATGCGGGAATACTTGAGGTGGAGCGTCTTGGCCAGCGTGCGCAATAGGGTGGTTTTGCCCAGGCCGGGTACGCCCTCCAGCAGCACGTGGCCTCCCGCCAGAAGGCAGATTAAGACGCCTTCCACCACGTCGTCCTGTCCTACGATGATTTTCGAGATCTCCCGGCGGACGGCGTTCAACCGGTCGACTGCGGACTGAAGGTCTGCTTGGGAACCCACATTTTAGTGTACACGACGCGCATCGGCTGGGGCTGAGCAGGCGCTTTCGCCGGTGGAGAACGCCGCTGTCGAGAGCCATTTCTCGACGCTGGGCGGGCACCCGCGGGTAACCCGCCGCGTAGCCATTTCAAACCGGCCAATGCCAGAACGTCTAACGCACCAAAAGACATGAAAATCTTTTTCGTAGAAAAACTCTCGGCGCGGCCGATGTATACGAGTGGATACGTGCCTGCATTGCCGTTTGCGAGGCTAAACACGTTTTCAGGGAAAATAAATGAAATTGACGCGTGCAGCCGGAAGGCTTCTGATAGCGCTGGGGGTTGCGCTGCTTGCCACTACCCTGCCGGCTATGGCAGCCACACTGACGCTTACGTGGACCGGGGCGTCCTGGAACGACGGGGGGTCTCTCTCGGGGACTTTCACCGTCGACTACAACGACATTACCGGAGCGCCAATATCGCTGGTATCCGCCGATGTCGTCACCGGGAACGGAACCAGCGATGGGTTCCTCGGGCAGACTTACCTTTACAATGTTTCAGGATATGCCAACACCGTCTCCTTCGAGGATTTCGACGCCGCCCAGAATTTGGGCGCTCCCGCAAACGAGTTGGAGATGTCCCTGGCTTCCAGCCCCTATCTTGGATACACGATCTACCTGGACTGGCTGGGAACGGATCCCACCAGCCTGTGGGTCGGGACCGTCGGCGGCCAGTACAGCTCCGAAGACGCCCCCTACCAGAGTCAGATCCGCTCCCTGAACAGCGAGGGAGGATCGGCGGGCAGTTCCACGCCGGAGCCTGCCACCGTTATGCTGACAGGCGTCGCTCTGGTGGGCGCCGCCTGGCTCCGCCGCCGCCGGACCTAGCTGGCCGGGACAGCCCTCCTGGCGTGTCTGTTGTTTGAATCGCCTCGGGTGGCCGCCGTTACATTCCCCCGCTTTTGCGCTATCCTGCGATCTTGGCGTCGGATATGAGCCAGCAGCGCGTTCTGATTGTCGATGACGAGCCCGCACTGTTGAGGATGATGGCGGTCTTTCTCGAGCGCCAAGGTTATCTCGTCGCCGATGCAGCCACTACCGAGGCGGCGTGGGCAAGAATTCAGACCGCCCCGGACCACTTCGATGTGGCTGTGCTCGACGGCACCATGTCCGGAATCGGCATCGAGGATCTCGCGTTGCGTATGCTTAGCGCCAGTCCGCGCCTGCGCGTGCTGGCCGCCAGCGGCTATCCTATGGACATGACGTCTCTCGAAGCGGCCGCTCCCGGCCGCGTGGCGTTCCTGCAAAAGCCGTTCGGCCCGGCCGCACTGGTCGCCGCGGTGCGGAGGCTGCTTGGCGCGGAAGAAGAAGACCTTTGATCTCGGCAAAGAAATCCAGTCGATCGCCCGCGAGCGGGTCGGCCCTATTCCCGCCGCGCGCACCATTCAGCCGAAATCCGAGCGCCGCAAGCCCAAGCACAAAAAGCCTCCGCAGCAGACCGAGGAAGGACCCGAAGCATGACCCGCGCTAGTCCGTCAACACGTCGCGATTTTCTGTTCGCCGGTATCGGCGCAACCTTTTCGGGATGGCCACCCTGGCACCGGCCGAAGGAAATCGACCTGGCCGAAGCCCGCTTCCGCATCGTCTACAACGGCCGCTCCGCGCGGCGCTACCTGTGGATCCACGGCGACGAGCAAACCGCCCGCGAAGTGCTCGAAAAACACATCGCCAGCCACAAGGGCGTCGCTTTCTTCATTGAAAGCCAGACCCGGGACGTGCCCCTCGCGAACGGAAAGATCGACCCCAATCGCATGTTCTCGCGCTACGGCGCCGCGGCCAGCCTGAGATCGCTCAACCCCGCCTGGACGCCGGCGGAAACCAACCAGGCCCTGGACGATCTCGATCGCGGCCGCGAGAAGCTGCTGCATACGATCCTTCCGCCCGGCGGCGGTTTGCTGGTGGCCCTGCACAACAACACCGGCTATTCGGCGCTCAGCGAAAAGCCGATTGCCGAGCGGATGTCTCTCAAAGAGCCCGATAATCCGCACGCCTTTTTCCTGTGCACCAACCCGGCCGATTTCGATGCCCTGGCGAAGTCCCCCTACAACGTCGTTCTGGAGCGGTACGTGCGCGCTTCCGACGACGGCTCGCTCTCGCGCCGCGCCGCCGCCCGTGGCGTGCGCTACGTCAACCTCGAAGTGCGTTTGGGAGATGCCGACCGCCAGCGGCAAATGCTCGACTGGCTGGAAGCGCATCTGGCGTAGGGAGCGGCCGGCAATCGGCATTCAGCCGTCGGCCACGCCGTAGCGGCTGAAGGCTGAACGCGCTCTCACCGGCCAAAAGCTCCCGCCAGGCGATGCCGGCGAAATGCGCACCCGCGCCGGCGACGTTCGTTGTCCCCAGGCGGCGGAAGGACGGCTTGGAGGGGAGCGCGGTATTCCGCATGAAGTTTGTGCCGGAGCGTGGCAATAGTTTGTGCCGGAGCGTGGCAATGACGATGAGAATCACTGGCTCCTGCCACCTGCGGAGAGGTTCCGCGAGTGGATGGGGCGCCGCTGGAGTATGCGCACTGGCCGCTGTTCGGGAGACCCCACCGTCAAAGCCGGTAAGCCGCCGACGCCGTGCCGCGCCAGATCCTGTCCTGTTCTTCCGCGGACAGCGTCTCCAGTTCTCGGCTCACGGCTCCCACCCACGCCTGGTAAGGCGCCGCCAGCAACAGCACCGGCCAGTCCGATCCGAACATCAGGCGCCGCGGCCCGAACGCTTCCAGCACCACGTCGAAGTAGGGCTCCAGGTCGCCGTACGTCCAGCCGCCCCAGTCGGCCTCGGTGGCCATCCCCGATAGCTTGCAGCAGACGTTCTCGCGCTTTGCCAATTCCAGCATCTGCTCGCGCCACGGCGAGAACGAACGCTCGCGGATGCGGGGTTTGGCGATATGATCCAGCACGAATACCTGACTCGGATGCCGATCCACCAACTCGATGGTTTGCGGCAGGTGGCGATCGAACACCAGCAGATCGTAGACCAGCGCGTACTCACGAAGGAGAGAAATGCCGCGGTTGAAGTCTTCGCGCAGCATAAAGAGGTCGTCGGGTTCGTCGTGCAGAACGTGCCGCACGCCCTTCAGCCCCGGATCGCCGGCGAATTCGTCGAGATACCGGCGTAGGTCCGGATCCGCCAGTGGAACCCATCCGACCACGCCTCGGATCATGGCCGCCTCGCGCCTCAACCCAAGCAGCCAACGCGTCTCCTCCACCGTCTGACGCGCCTGCACCGCGACCGTGCCGCCAATGCCGCTCGCCTGAAGCACGGCCTGGAGCTCAGGCACCAGGAAATCGCGCCGCAGGACGGTCATCTCCGGTGACATCCAGCCATAGTCACGATCGTTAAATTGCCAGAGGTGGTGATGGGCGTCGATTTTGAGTGCCATCAGCGATAATCCCACTCGTAATTGTGCGCGGGCGTCAGGATCTCCCGAACCCGATCGAGCAGCGCGCCATCGCAAGACTCTTCGCACCAGCGGACGTTTCGCGCAACCGAGTCCGGATTTGCGGAGGTGAAGAGAGTGGTCGTTATGTCAGGATTGCCGGCCGCGAACTGCAACGCCAACTGGCTGATCGAAACGCCTTCCACACGACAGAACCGGGCAGCCTCCCGGAATGTTTCGCGGTGCTGCGGGCTCGCCGGATGCCAGTCCGCGGGACCGCGCTCGGTAAGCAGGCCGGAGGCGAACGGCGAGCCATTGATGATTCCTACGCCCCCGGCCCGGGCCATGGGGACCAGGTCCAGCAGACCGGTGTCGTTCAGGCAGTAGTGGTTGTGAATGAGCGCGGCGTCAATGCTCAGCGAGCGGAGGATTCTCTGCCAGAGATCGAGAGGATAGATGCCGAAGCTCACTCCTCCGATGCGGCCCTCCCTCTTCAGTTCGCAAACTGCTTCGTATCCTTCGGCGAGCGCCCACTCCGTGTGTTTCCGGCCCTGGTACTCGATGTCGTGAATGTGAATCAGATCGAAGTACTCCACTCCCAACCGCGCCGCACTCTCGTCGATCGACCTGCGGATGGTCTGCCGCGAGTAGTCCAGAGTATCGTTTCCATAGGATCCGGGCGCGGTGTACTTGCCGACCTTGGTGGAAAGATAGTAGCGGCTGCGGGGGACGCCGCGGAGCGCCTTCCCCAGTACGGACTCGGCCAGCGTCCCTCCGTAAGCCGGAGCTACATCGAAGTAGTTGATTCCGCAATCGAGCGCCGCATGGACTGCCGCGATGCCCTCGGCCTCCTCCACCGGGTGGAACACGCCGCCCAGGGAAGACGCGCCGAAGCTGAGGCGGGAAACCTTCATCCCGGTCCTGCCGAGTTCGCAGTACTCCACGTCAACCTCCTTGCCACACCACCGGACGCCGGCCGGCACCGATTAGGTTATTCCCTTGTGTGTGCTGCCGGCAAGGACATCCCTGGCGTTTGTCAGCACCATTTTCGGCGTGCCGGGTTATAATGCCGAACGATGTCCCGGATCGAAGAGGTTCCCGGCGGCCACCGGGGAGCGACGTGGGCTCGATGAAATGGTCCATGAACTGGATCGATACCAGCGTACTGGCCATGTACCTCGTTGGCATTACGCTATTCGGCATTTGGATCGGCTTCCGCCGAAATGCGTCGTCGCAGCAGTACTTCCTTGCCAACAAGTCCCTCGGATGGTTCACCATCGGCGCCGCGGTCTTCACATCGAATATCTCCACGATTCACCTGGTCGGGCTGGCGGCCTCGGGAGCCAAGGATGGCATGGTGATCGGGAATTTCGAGTGGATGGCCTGTTTCACGCTCATGTTGCTGGGGCTCGTCTTCGCGCCGTTCTACATCAGGTCGCGCGTCTCCACTCTGCCTGAGTTCATGGAAAGGCGCTACTGCTTACGGGCGCGCACGTTCTTAGCCGTAATCGGATTGTTGGGAGCGCTGTTGATTCACATTGGGATCAGCTTATTTGCCGCGGCCAAACTGTTTGAGAGTTTCCTCGGCGTTCCCATGCTCTTCACCATCGTGATCCTCTCGCTTTTCACGGTAACGTATACGGCATTGGGCGGGCTGAAAGCGGTCGTAATGACCGAGAACATCCAGGTCTGTCTGTTGCTGGGCGGAGCGTTGCTGATCACGGTCCGCGGGCTTCAGGCTCTCGGTAACGTCGGCATCCACGATCTGACGCAATTCCAGGCCGCGGTCCAACCCGGCCAGTTCAGCATGTTGCGGCCGGTCTTCGACGGCGCCGGGAGGCTGAACGGATACTCCTGGCTTGCGGTTCTGCTGGGATACCCGATTCTCGGTATCTGGTACTGGTGCGCGGATCAGACCCACGTCCAGCGTGTTCTTGCCGCCAAGGACCTGAAGGCCGCCCAAAACGGACCGCTGTTCGCGGGTTTTCTCAAAATCAGCCCGGTTTTCCTCATGGTGCTGCCGGGTGTGATTGGATACGCCCTTTGGAACAAAGGCGCGATTCATTTACCGGCGGTGGCAGGCTCCGGCGTTCCGGACTACAACGCCACGCTGCCGACGCTGATCGCCTTTCTGGTTCCGGTCGGGCTCAGGGGGCTTCTGGCCGCGAGTATGGCGGCCGCATTGATGAGTTGCATGGCCGCGGCCCTGAATAGCTGCGCGACGCTCATCTCGATCGACATCGTCAAGCGCCACTCACCCGGCATGGCGGATTCCAGCGTCGTCCGGATCGGGCGGATTATGACGGGCGTCATTATGCTTCTGGCGATGCTCTGGTCCACGCAGGGGAGTCAATTCGGCACCATCTTCGAGGCCATCAACAAGATTCCGATGACGTTCGCACCGGCGGTCACGACCGTCTTTCTCCTCGGCATTCTCTGGAAGAGGGGAACCTTCGAGGGGGCGATGGCGACGCTCTATGCGGGTTCTCTGATCGGCGCCGTTTACTTCGTGTCCGACCTGCCCGGCGTGGGCCGGTGGATCCTGGGAACGCGGGCCCTCCCCGGGTTCAGCGGGCTCGTCACGGATCCCGTCCAGGGCTGGGGCATTCCATTCATGTTGGTTGGGCCGCTGCTGACCGTGCTGTGCGCCGCCATCTACGTCATCGTGAGCCTGAGCACCCCGGCGATGAACCAGGCTGCCATTCAAGAGGTTTGTTGGGACCGTCCATTCGCGTTTCTGAGAGGACGAATACGGGGCGCCAGCGATCCGCGGTTGGTGGCCCTCGCGCTTGCCGCGGTAGTGTCGTGCCTTTACGCGATCATGCGGTGAGTCTGGGACAGCCACTGAGTGCTATTACTATTGGAGCATGGATCATGAACGAAGAATCGATACCTAAGGCAACGGAAACCGAGATCCGCGCCGGCAGATTGCTGACATCGTTTCTCCTCCTGGTTTGCGTTTCGGGTTTTGCGGTGGTGGCCCTGCACGCCCAGGGCCGCGCGGCATCAAAGCCGAGCTATGAACCGACATGGCGGTCCCTGCGGACGTACCCGGTACCGCAGTGGCTTCGGGACGGCAAGTTCGGCATCTATACTCACTGGGGTATCTATGCCGTGCCCGCCGTCGGGCCGAACGGGACCTGGTACTCCCACAATCTCTACTTCTATCCGAATGGCCCCGAGCGTCTGCATCAAGAGGCCACTTACGGACCGCTCGAGAAGTTCGGCTATAAGGACTTCATTCCCATGTTCACCGGAGAAAAGTTTAACGCCGACGAGTGGGCGGACCTTTTCCGGAAAGCGGGCGCGCGCTTTGCCGGGCCCGTCGCCGAGCACCACGACGGGTTTTCCATGTGGGATACGAAGTACTCCGAGTGGAACGCCGCCAGGATGGGCCCGAAACGCGACGTCGTCGGAGAACTGGAGAAGGCCATCAAAGGCCATGGCATGAAGTTTGTCACTGCCTTTCACCACGCCGAGAATTGGTACTTCTTCCCGGTTTGGGATAAGCGCTACGACTGCGGCGATCCCCGCTACTCAGGTCTTTACGGACCCATCCACGACCAAGGCGCGCAGCCCAGTAAGCAGTTTCTCGACAGGTGGGAGGGCAAGCTTCTCGAAGTCATCGATAAATACGACCCGGATATGATCTGGTTCGATTTTGGCCTGGGTGCCGTTCCCGAGGTGTACAAGCGGGATTTCCTCGCATACTACTATAACAAGGCCGTATCGCGCGGCAAGGACGTTGTAGTCACTTACAAGAATCACACCTTGCCGCCCGGTGTAGGCATCGACGACCTCGAACTCGGGCAGGAGCGGGAGCTGACTTATCACGAGTGGATCACCGACTCAACCATGGATACCGGCGAGGCATGGGGCTACGTGGAGGGATCGGGCTTCAAGACCGTCGACAACCTCGTCACCAATCTTGTGGATCGTGTAAGTAAAAATGGCTACCTTCTCCTGAATGTCGGCCCGAAAGCGGACGGATCTATTCCGGAAGAGGTGAAGCGCCGTCTGCTCGACCTGGGCAAATGGCTTGAAGTGAATGGCGAGGCGATTTACGGGACCACTTCGTGGGTCGTCGCCGGGGAGGGGCCGACCGGACTCGAGAAGGCGGGACCGTTCAATGAAAGCAATACCATCCGCTATACCGCCGCGGACATCCGCTTCACCGCCAAAGACAACGTGCTCTATGCCACCGCGCTCGCCTGGCCAGGCGAGAAGATCACGATCAAAAGCCTGGCCGGAGGCTCGGACCCCTCCAAGCCGTTCCAGAACGGCCTTTACGCGTCGGAGATCGTTTCCATTACGATGCTCGGTGACGGTCACCCGCTGCAGTGGCAGTTGACCAGGGACGGTCTCACCATCGAAACCCCCAAGCGGCCGCCCTGCGAGCACGCCTTCGTCTTCAAGATCGTGCGCAGGCGGCCATTATGAAGGCAATCGGGAGAATATGACGAAATGAAAACGCTCAAGCTGTTTCTCGGATGCGGGCTGCTCCTGGCAGCCGGATTCGCCGCCGCGACCCGCCATTCCGGGGCGCGCCGCGTCGGCATGGTGATTGGCATCAAGCCGGAGAAACTCGCCCAGTACAAGGCCCTCCATGCCGGCGCTAACCCGGGAGTGCGCGATCTCCTGTCGAAGTATCACATGAAGAACTTCTCGATCTATTTGCAGAAGCTGGATGACGGCAGGCCGTATCTGTTCGGCTACTACGAATACGATGGCCAGGACTATGACGGCGATATGGCGCGGTTAGCCAGGGAGCAACGCAATCTGGACTGGCTTCGAGTCACCGACCCCATGCAGGTCCCGCTGGGCGGACACACCACCTGGGCGCCAATGGAAGAGGTCTATCACAACGATTGAGGGCGCCAGGGACACTCCTCGGCCGCCTCCTTCCCGTCTGCTATCCTCAAGTAAAGCATCGGCACTCAGCCGGCGTACCCCAGCATGAAAAAACTTCTGGCTCTGAACCGCGGTGAAATTGCCATTCGCATTCTGCGTGCCGCCAATGAATTAGGCTTGCGCACCGTGGCTGTCTACTCCGAAGAGGACCGGCTCGCGCTGCACCGCTTCAAAGCCGACGAAGCCTACCCGATCGGCCAAGGCAAAGGTCCGGTAGAGGCGTACCTGGACGTCGACGGCATCGTCGCCCTGGCCAGCGAAAAGGAAGTCGACGCAATCCATCCGGGCTACGGCTTCCTCTCCGAAAATTCCGCCCTGCCGCGCGCCTGCGAGCGTGCCGGCATCACCTTCATCGGTCCCTCCGCCGGGTTGCTGGAGTTACTGGGCGACAAACGCGCCGCCCGCCGCCTGGCCGTCCGCGCCGGCATTCCCGTGGTGCCCGGCGCCGAAGATCCGGTCCGGAATGTCCGCCAGGGGGAGAGCGTGGCCGCCAAAATCGGCTTTCCGCTCATCGTTAAAGCGGCCTTCGGCGGCGGCGGCCGCGGCATGCGCGTGGTGGAACGGGAGGCCGATTTCTCCGCGCTCCTCGAAGAAGCCCGCCGCGAAGCCGCCGCCGCCTTCGGCAACGATGCCGTCTTTATCGAACGTTTCGTGCGCCGCGCCAAGCACATCGAAGTGCAGATTCTGGGCGACTGCCACGGCAACATCCTGCACCTCTATGAGCGTGATTGCTCCGTGCAGCGGCGCCATCAGAAAGTCGTCGAAGTGGCGCCCGCGGTCTCTCTCGACCCCGGCATTCGCACCGCCCTGGCCGAAGCCGCGGTCACCCTCGCCCGCGCCGCCGGATACGTCAACGCCGGCACCATCGAGTTTCTGGTCGACGCCGATTCGCTCGATTGGTACTTCATCGAAGTCAACCCCCGCATCCAGGTGGAACATACCGTCACCGAGATGGTGACCGGCATCGACCTGGTGCGCAGCCAGATCCAGGTGGCGCAGGGACTGGCCCTCCATGGGCCGGAAATGAACCTGCCCGCCCAGCCCGGCGTTCCCCTCTATGGCTACGCGCTGCAGTGCCGCATCACCACCGAAGATCCGGCCAACCATTTCACCCCCGATTACGGCAAACTCTCCACCTATCGCTCGCCCGCCGGTTTCGGCATCCGGCTGGACGGCGGTTCGGCCTACGGCGGCGCCGTCATCACGCCCTACTACGATTCGCTGCTGGTGAAAACCACCGCCTGGGGCCGCGACTTCCCGCAGGCCTGCCAGCGCATGGACCGTTGCCTGCGCGAGTTCCGCGTGCGCGGCGTCAAGACCAATATTCCGTTTCTCGAAAACGTGGTCAACCACCCCGATTTTCAGGCCGGCAAAGCCACCACCGGATGGCTCGAAGAGACCCCCGCGCTGTTTCAGTTTCAACCCCGCCGCGACCGCGCTACCCGGCTGCTCCTTTACCTGGCCGATGTGATCGTCAACGGCAATCCCTCGGTCGCCGGCAAGCTGCGTCCCACCCGTTTGCGTCCAGCCGCGCCGCCCCCGCATATCCCCGGCGCCCCGCCACCCGGAACCCGCCAACTGCTGCGCGAGCGCGGTCCGGAGGGGTTGGCCGAGTGGGTGCGCTCCCAGAAGAAACTGCTGATCACCGACACCACCTTCCGCGACGCTCATCAATCGCTCCTCGCCACCCGCGTCCGCACCCACGACATGACGGCCATCGCCAACTTCGTGGCCCACCGCCTTCCCCAGCTCTTCAGCCTGGAGATGTGGGGCGGCGCTACCTTCGACGTCGCCATGCGGTTCCTCCACGAGGACCCTTTCGCCCGCCTGCGCCGCCTGCGCGACGCCATCCCCAATATCTGTTTCCAGATGCTGCTCCGCGCCTCCAACGCCGTCGGCTATACCGCTTATCCCGATAACGTGGTTGCCGAATTCATTTACGAGGCCGCCGCCCAGGGCATCGATATCTTTCGCCTTTTCGATTCCCTCAACTGGCTGCCGAACATGAAGTCCTCCATCGAGGCCGTGCGCAAGACGCGCTCGGTGTGCGAAGCCGCCATCTGCTACACCGGCGACATCCTCGACCCCCGCCGCGACAAGTACTCGCTTGCCTATTACGTCCGCATGGCCCAGGAATTGGAGCGCATGGGCGCGCACATGCTGGCCATCAAAGATATGGCGGGCCTGTGCCGTCCTTACGCGGCCGAAAAGCTGGTAAAGACGCTGCGCCGGGAAATCGGCATCCCCATCCACTTTCACACCCACGATACCAGCGGCGTAAATGCAGCCTCCGTCTTGAAAGCCTCCGAAGCCGGCGTGGATATTGCCGATGCCGCGATTGCCTCCATGAGCGGCCAGACCAGCCAGCCCAACCTGAATTCCGTCGTGGCCGCGCTCGCTCACACCCGGCGGGACACCGGTCTCGACCTGGACGCGCTCAACCAGTGCTCCGATTACTGGGAAATCGTGCGCGAGTATTACGCGCCCTTCGATACCGGCCCCAAAAGCGGCACCGCCGAAGTCTACCTGCATGAGATGCCGGGCGGCCAGTACACCAATTTCAAGGAACAGGCGGAATCCATGGGGCTGGGCGCGCGCTGGGGCGAAATCGCGCGCGCCTACGCCGCCGTCAACCAGGCCTTCGGCGATATCGTCAAGGTCACCCCGTCCAGCAAGGTCGTCGGCGACATGGCCATCTTCCTGGTGAACCACGCCGTGACCATGGAACAGTTCGCGCGCCTGGGTCCGGATCACACTCTCACCCTGCCAACTTCGGTTGTCGAGATGTTCATGGGCGCGCTTGGCGAGCCGCCCGGCGGTTGGCCGAAAAAGCTCCAGGCCACCATTTTGCGCGGCGCCAAACCGCGGCGCGGCCGCCCCGGCGCGAACCTCCCGAAAGTCGATTTCAGCGAAACCGGCGCCGCCCTGGAGCGCAAGATCGCCCGCCGCCCGGCCCACGACGAGATCCTCAGCTACCTGATGTATCCCGACGTCTTCGTCAAGTTCGCCCGCAATCGCCAGGCGTGGGGCGATGTGGATGTGCTGCCTACCCCGGAGTTCTATTTCGGCATGCAGCCCGGCGCCGATATCACCGTCGAGCTCGAGCCCGGCAAATCCCTCGCCGTCAAGTTCCTCACCGCCGGCGAACCCCACCCCGACGGCACCCGCACCGTCTTCTTCGAGTTAAACGGTCAGCCGCGCGAGGTAGCCGTCCGTGACGCCAGCCTGGAGGTCAAGGAAAAGCCCCGCGCCAAGGCCGACCCGTCCGAACCCGGCCAGATCGGCGCGCCCATCCCGGGCGTAGTTTCCACCGTCGCCGTCGAACTGAGCCAGCGCATCCAAAAAGGCGACCGCCTGCTGGTGATGGAAGCCATGAAGATGCAGAGCACCGTATACTCTCCCGTCGCCGGCACGGTGAAGCAACTCCTCACCCATCCCGGCCAGCGGGTGGAAGCCAAGGACCTGCTGCTGGTAATCGAAGCGGGCAGCGATCAGCGGTCAGAAGCTGTGAAAAAATCGGCTGCAGCCGAAAAAGCGCAGGCGTAAACGCCTACTCCACACAGATTCCAATGCACTTGCCGACCTTGTGGAGTAGGCCTTCGGCCTGCGATTTGTTTTTTCACAGGTTCTCAGCCGTCAGCCAGCCGGTCGCGCCGTGCACATTTCAGAAGTGGGACAGCCGATCGCTTTCTGTCGTCCGTCATGCCTGCACAGGGGACGAGCGCCCGACAGACGACAAAAGTCGATCGTCCGTCCCACCTTGTACTCGCGGGCCACCCCCGCAGGCTTTCCCGGATTCCGCCGATAAGACAAGTCGAGAGGTATCGGCAGTGCCCATCGACCAGTCCATTGTTCCCGAAGACGCCACGTTCCAGGAGCTGTTCGACAGCGCTCCGGTGGCGTATCGCGAATTGGACCGGGACGGCGTGATTCGCCGCGTGAACCGTGCCGAGTGCGCCCTGCTTGGTTACGAGGCGGCCGAGATGTTGGGGCGGCCGGCCTGGGAATTCGTCGCCGCGGCGGACCGGGAGGCCAGCCGCGAGGCGGTCCGCCGGAAACTGTCTGGGGAACAGCCCTCGGAACCGGTCCAGCGCCGTTTCATCCGGCGCGACGGCGGTGAGTTGTGGATCGAAGCCCACGACACCCTGGTGCGGAACGCGGCGGGCGAGACAGTCGGCATCCGCAGCGTCCTGCTGGACATCACGGCGCGGAAGCAGGCGGAAGCATATCGGGAAATGGACCGGAAAGTCCTAGGGATACTAAATGAGCCGGGAAGCTTGCAGGATGCCATCCAGCGCGTCCTCGCCGGGTTGAAAACGCTGACCGGGTGCGATGCCGTGGGCATTCGCCTGCAAGACGGGGACGACTTTCCGTATTTCGCCCAGGAAGGCCTTTCCAGGGATTTTCTGCTGACGGAAAACACCCTGATCGAGCGTGCCGCCGACGGCGGGGCGTGCCGGGACAAAGACGGCAAAGCCAGGCTGGAATGCACCTGCGGTCTGGTCGTTTCCGGCAGGACCGACCCGGCTAATCCGCTCTTTACGCAGGGGGGAAGCTGCTGGACGAACAATTCATCCCTGCTGTTGGACATCCCGCCCTTCGAGGACCCCCGGCTTCATCCACGCAACCGGTGCATCCATCACGGCTATGCCTCCGTGGCGCTGGTGCCCATTCGGAACCAGGACGGGATTGTCGGTCTGATCCACCTCAACGGCCGGCGCCAAGGACATTTCACCCTCGATACGATTGAACTCCTGGAAGGAATCGCATCGCACATCGGAGAGGCTCTGATGCGCAAGCGGATGGAGGAGTCTCTCAGCCGTCAGAACGGCATGCTCAATTCTTTGCTTGAAAACCTTCCCATGGGAGTCTTCATGGCGGAAGCCCCTTCCGGCAAACCCATATTCGCCAATCGCGCGGCCTTGAAGCTTTTGGGGCGCGGTATTTTGCCGGCCACCAGTCGGAATCTTGCGGAAGTTTACAAGATTCTTAGAAGGCCCGGCAACATCCCCTATCCTACCGAAGAACTGGCGATCGTCCGGGGCATACAGGGCAAGATCTCCCGCATCGACGACATGGTCGTGGTACGCCCCGACGGCGGAGAAACCATGCTGGAGGTTTTCGGTTCCCCCGTGACTGACGGCCAGGGGAAAATCTGGGCGAGCCTGGTGAGCTTTTCCGACATCACCGAGCGCAAGCGGACGGAGGAAGCGCTGCGCGAGAGCGAAGAGCGCTTCCGCATTATGGCGGACAGTTGCCCGACTGGGATCTGGGTGACCGACGCTCAGGGCGGGACTCGGTTCATCAACCGGGCATACCGGGAATTCTGCGGGGTAACCTCCGAACAGGTGGAGCGAGACGAGGGGCAGTTGCTGCTTCACCCGGACGATGCGCCGGAGTATGTCAGGACATTCCAGCGCGCGGTGCGGGACCATGCCCCCTTCAGGGCCGAAGCGCGCTTCCGTCGTGCCGATGAAGAGTGGCGGTGGGTGGAGCTGTACGCGTTGCCGCGCTTTTCGCCGGGTGGTGAATACCTGGGGCACGTCGGCACCAGTAAGGACATCACCGAGCGCAAGCGGGCGGAGGAGGCGCTGCGGGCGATGGAAGAACGCCACCGCATGCTGGCACAGGCCCTCGAAGGCGCGGGCGAGTGCATCAGCATCACCGACACCGAGGACCGCATTCTGTACGTCAATGGCGCATTTCTTCGGACCTATGGCTATCGGGAAGAAGAACTGATAGGGCGGCACATCGGCATTCTTCGCTCGGCGCGCACTTCCGAGGAAACGCAGCGTGAGATTCTTCCGGCCACGATGGCGGGAAGGTGGCGCGGAGAGCTGTGGAACCGCGCCAAGGACGGGCGGGAGTTCCCTATTTCGCTGGCCACTTCCGCGGTGCGCGACGAGGACGGGCGCAGGATCGCACTCGTGGGCATCGCCCGCGACATCACCGAGCGGAAACGCTACGAGGAGGAGTTGATTCACGCCCGCGAGGGCGCGGACGCCGCCAATCGGGCTAAGAGCTGTTTTCTGGCCAACATGAGCCACGAAATCCGCACCCCGATGAACGGCGTCATCGGCATGCTTCAACTGCTTGGCGAAACGGACCTCACTCCGGAGCAACGCCAATACGCCGCCGTGGCTCAGAGCAGCGGCCGGGCTCTGCTCACCCTGATAGACGACATCCTGGACCTTTCCAGGGTCGAGGCACGGAAGATCGTCCTTGAAAATGTGAGCTTCAGCCTGCGCGACACTGTCGAGGACGTCGTCCAACTGATCGAGGTCCAGGCGAACGCGAAGGGACTGGATCTGCATTCGCGCGTGTCGCCCGAAATTCCACCGCTCCTCGGCGGCGATCCCCACCGCCTGCGCCAGGTATTGATCAATCTCACCGCCAATGCCATCAAGTTCACCGAGCGGGGCGAGGTCGGATTGGATGCGGCACTCGAGAGCCGGTGCGGCCGCACCGCAACGGTTCGCTTCAGCGTCACCGATACGGGTATCGGGATACGGCCGGACCAGGCCGCGGGGCTGTTCTCGCCCTTCACCCAGGCGGACGTATCCACCACACGCAGGTACGGCGGCACCGGATTGGGCCTGGCCATTTCGAAGCAGCTTGCCGAGACGATGGGCGGAGCCATCGGTGTCGACAGCCGGGAAGGGGGAGGTTCCACTTTTTGGTTCACCGCTGTTTTCGACCTGGCGCCCCCCGGCCAGGCGCAGCTCGCGAGCCATCGGGCGGATCGGCGCTTCGGTGCGCCGGCTGGGACGGCTCTTAGGAAACCTGCGGCGCGAATCCTGGTGGCGGAGGACAATACCACCAACCGCGACGTAGCACTTGCGCAACTGCGGAAACTGGGATACACGGCCAGCGCAGTCGCCAATGGCCTCGAGGCTATCGAAGCGGTCGAGCGCGGCGGCTTCGACCTGGTGCTGATGGACTGCCAGATGCCGGTGATGGACGGCTTCGAAGCGACCCGCCGTATTCGCAGCTCGGCTCAGCCGGGCATTCCTGGCATTCCTATCGTTGCCGTCACGGCCGGCGCGATGCGGGACGACCGGGACCGGTGCATGCGCGAGGGAATGAACGGCTATCTTGCGAAACCGGTGGAGCTGGGACCGCTGGAGGATGTGCTTGCCAGATGGCTGCCCGTACCCGGCGCCGGTGACCGGCCGCAAACGCCCGGGCAGCCCCCCGGTGGGAGTATCGACGAGCAGGAAAAAGCCGGGCGGGCAACAGCCGTTTTCAATGCGGACGCTCTGCTGCGGAGGCTGATGGGCGACCGGCAACTCGCCGGCAGCGTCGTCAAAGGATTCCTCGAAGGCGCCCCCTCCCAGTTGCACAATCTGCGCGCGCGGCTCGATGAGGCGGACCGCCCTGGCGCCCGCTTGCAGGCGCACGCGCTTAAGGGAGCGGCAGCCACGGTTTCCGCGGAGGGTCTGCACGCGGTCGCCCTGGCAATAGAACAGGCCGGGGCCGCCGGCCAGTTGGATCGCTGCGGCGAGCTTCTGCCCCGCGCGGCGGAGGAACTCGAGCGGTTCGAGAGCGCTCTGAAGAGGGCCGGGTGGATATAGAAGCAAATGACGGCACTGGTTTCAAAGGATGACCATCGGCGATTATTTCTGACGACGAGCCGCGGCCGATAGCTGACTGCTAACCGCTGACGGCTTACCTACAGCGGTGTAATCGGCTTGGTATCGGTGCCTACGCGGAAGGTATGCGTCGGGCTGGCGCTCGCCGGCGCCGTGATCAGATAGGGCCGCAGCAGCAGAATAATATCGTCGGTGCTCTTGGTGTGAGCGTGCGTGCTGGTGAGCGCACCCAGGAAGGGAATCCGCGACAAACCGGCCACGCCGGCAATGGTGTGGGCATCGCTGGGGTTCACCAGTCCGCTCACCACCGCCCATTCGCCCAGTTTCAGACTCACCGTCGACTTCAGCACGCGGCTCGAAATCACCGGCAGGCCATCCACCGACTGACCGGTGATGAGCTGGAACTCCGCGTCCACTTCCATCGAGATTTCCTTGGCGCTATGGATGTATGGCGTGACCTTGAGCAGAAAGCCCAGATCCTGGTACTGAAACGCCGGAATCGTGGCCAGCGCGTTGTAACCGGGGATGCTGCCCGATGTGCCCGTACTCGCGCTCACCGTCAGCGTGGCCGCGCTGCTGGCGATCGTTCCCACCGCGTTCGTAACCGTCACCGTATAAAAATACCCGTTGTAAGTCGAAGTCAGCGTAGGTGTAGTGTAAGAGTTCGAAGTAGCTTCGCTAATGGCGGTTCCATTTTGATACCACTGGTAAGTGAGCGGCGTGGTTCCCGTGGCGATGACGTTAAAGGTCGCTGTCAGGCCCGCGATCACGGTCTGGCTCAGCGGCTGCGAGGTGATCGTCGGCGCGCCCGCCGCGGCGCTGACCGTCAACGTCGCCGCGTTGCTGGTGAGGGTGCCCACGGAGTTCGTGACCGTCACCGTGAAGATCGACCCGTCGTCGGTCGCGGCCACCGCCGCCGTAGTGTAAGAATTCGAAGTGGCTCCGTCGATGGCGGCTAGGTTGTCATACCACTGGTACGCAAGCGGCGTGGTTCCCGTGGCCGACACGTTGAAGGTGGCCGTCTCTCCCACGCTTACCGTCTGGCTCTGCGGTTGCGAAGTGATCGTCGGCGCGCCGGTGACCGCGCTCACGGTCAGCGTAGCCGAGACGCTGGTCACCGCGCCGACGGTGTTCGACACCGTCACCGAGAACGTCGCCCCGTTATCGGTGAGCGCCACCGCCGAAGTGGTATAAGAGCTCGAGTTGGCCCCGGTGATGGTGGTTCCGTTCTCGCTCCACTGATAGTAAAGGGGGGTATTGCCGGTGGCCGTCACGCTGAAGGTCGCCGTCAGACCTAAGGTCACGGTCTGGTTCTGCGGCTGCGTGGTAATGGAAGGCGCGCCCGCGACCGAAGTGACCGTCAGTGTCGCTACCGTGCTGGTAACGGTGCCGGCCGAGTTGGTCACTTCCACCGAGAACGTCGCATCGTTGTCGGCGAGCGTTGCGGCGGGCGTGGTGTAAGTGTTGGAGGTCGCGCCCGAGACGGCGATTCCGTCCTCCAGCCACTGGTAACTCAACGGCGCCGTCCCGGTGGCCCCCACGCTGAAAGTCGCCGTGTTGCCGATCGTCGCCGTCTGGCTCTGCGGCTGGGTGGTGATGGTGGGCCCGCCCGAAGCCGTCGCGCCGCCGATGCCGCCGCTCGAGTAGCTCGAAGTGACCACCGGATACCGGTCGCCTACGTGGAGCGAAGCCGCCTGTCCGTCCACGCTTCGCAATTGCGCCGCCAGCAGGTTCGACGTGCTGCTCTTGGTAAGCTGCGCCACCAGCGAAGCGTTCATGATCCCGATTCCGACCAGCGACGTCCCGCCGCCGAAGCTCAGGAATCCGGCCAGGCCCGACGGCAACGACAGGCTCGCCAGGTTGTTCATCCAGGTCGTCAACGGCATGAGCGTGAACATGTCCGGAAAATTGATGCCGTAAGTGATGGCGTCGTTCCGCGACACTTCCACCAGGCGGGCCTCCACCATTACCTGGGCTTGCGGGCGGTTCAATTCCTGGAACAGCGCGCGCGCGGGCAAAATCTTCGAGAGCCGGTCGCGCAGGATCACCGTACGGCTGGCGGAATCGAACGACACTTTCTCCAGCCCCATGGTCTGCTGCACCGCCGTGATGAGGCTGTTGAAATCCTGCGGCGTGCTGGTTTCGGGCAGCGGAATGGCTACTGCCACCGAGGGCTCATTGCTCTGGCGCTTCTGCGCCGTATCTTTGGAAACCAGGAACAGCTTGGGCGAGAGCGGAACCAGAAAAGTCCCCGTGGCCAGTTCCAGCCCGTGCAGCGCTTCGCGGTAACTCACCTCGCGCAATTCGAAATGAAACGCCGGGCCGGGCAGGTAATCGGCATCGAAGACGCAATCCAGACCGAACGCCTTGGCCACGTCCTGGTAGGTCTTCCTCGGGTCCTCGCGCAGATCGAAGTCTCTCGTGCCGGGGTCGGCCGAAAGGTCCGTGGGTGGCAGCGGCCGCTGGGCATCCGCCAGATCGCGGACCGTCGCCGCGGGCAGCGGCGGCGTTTCGTCGCCACCCAAGCCTTCCAGATCCGCCCCTAGCGGGGGCATCAGCCTCGATTCCAGGGCGGCGCGCGTTTGCAATGCCTGCTCGTGCTGCCAATACTTCGGATTATTCGGCTCCAGCGCGGCCGCCCGCGCGTAGAGCAGAAACGCCTGCGTAATATGCCCGTCTTTTTCCGCGGCGCGGCCTTCTTCGTACAATTCCCAGGCGGTGGACTCGCCGGCCGCCGGCGCCAGCCGTGCGCCGGTCAGCCCAAGTATCAGCAGGCTCGGAATGAACACACTTCGCCGCACACTGGATTAGACGGAGAATCGACCGGAAACGTGCAAATCGAAATGGCTCTTGGTGGGACAGGCCTCCCGGCCTGGCTATGAAGTTCCGGCATGGTTTCGCCCGCGATGCCGGCCTTGTCCTTTGGGGAGGCATGACAGACGACAAGAAACGACCGTCTGTCCACGTCTGTCCCACCTCCGTCTCGGCGCTATTCTAACAATGAGGACCTGTTCCACATGAATCGACGTGATCTGCTCGCCTCTGTCGCGCTGACGGCTCTTAACGCCGAGGCGCAGGAGCTTTCGGCGCCGCCGGCTTCCTCGCTCTACGTCCCCAAGGCCCAGGCCGTCGAGGACCGCAAGTTTCTGCACGACTTCATGGACGAGTTCGCCTTCGTCGATCTCATCACAACGTCACCGGCGCTGCGCATCACGCATGTCCCCGTTCTGCTCGATCGCGCCGCTGGCCCGTACGGCGCCATCCTCGGTCACATCTCGCGCCAGAACGAACAGGCCAAGGCGTTCGACGGCCGCGAGGAGGCCGTCATCGTGTTCCGCGGGCCGCACGGCTATATTTCGCCCGCCTGGTACCACAACCGGCAGGCCGTGCCCACCTGGAACTTCGCCGTGGTGCATGCCACCGGCAAGCTCCGGGCAGTGACGGAACCTAAGCCGTTGCATGCGTTCCTCGCGCGCCTGGTCGATAAGTTCGAGAGCTACCAGGGAACCGACTACGATTTCTCCAAGCTGCCGGACAGCTACGTCGACGGCATGCTCGCGGGCATTGTCGGATTCGAGATGCGGATCGAGCTGCTCGAAGGCAAATTCAAACTCGGGCAGGATCGCAGCGAAGCCGACCGGCAGGGCATTTTGAGCCATCTCGAAAAAGCCCGCGGCGAGCGCTCGCTCTACGACCTGACGGCCGGCTTCTACCAGCGCAAGCCGTGAACGGCGAGCCGATCGTTGCCCGCGATCTACCGGCTTTCCGAACACCGGGCTACTCGACGCGAAAGCCGCCGGCCACTTCGATCCCCGCCAGTTCCTGGCCGGCAAGCACGGCTGGAACCCGATTCACTAAAGGCTCCGGCGTCGCCAGTAGCGCCAGCAGATCGCGAGTGAGCAAGTGCAATTCTTCGGCGCTCACGTTGGCCGGAACCAGCCGCGCCGACCCCATGGAATCGGCCAAACGTTCGGTGCGGGGGCTGGCCGAGGCGCGGAAATCGGAGATCTCCCGGCCTTGCTGCTCCAGGCTCAGGCCAATCCAGCGTTGGACGTACCCTTCATGCAGCCGGGCCAGCACCTGCTGCGTCTCCCGCTCGCCGAATTCCCGCACGGACTCGGCGTCGCCATACCCCCGGCCCTGGTCGCGCAGGCTGGACAAATACATCAGCGCCGAAACTATATTAGGGAAAGCCAGCATGCGCCCGCTCCAGTAGTCGGCGCAGGTGCGCGGTTTCGCGCTTACGATCAGCGACGGCACCGGCGCTGCGTTCTGCTCTTCCTGCAGGAAGCAGCTCTCGTAAGCCCGGTCCAGTACCTCCTCGGTTAATTCGAGCTTCAGGTTTTCGAACCGGATCAGGTTGAGCGCGTGCGTGAGCACGTCGCGCGGATGGCAGCGCCGCATCGGCTTGCCGGTCTCGCGATAGTGGCTTTGGAGGAAGCCCTCCACCAACCTGGCCGGATAGGCGAGCCGCCGCGCGTTGCAGAAGTTTTCGAAGATCAGCTTGAACTCGTCCTCGGCCGGCCCGCGCATCAGCATCTTATATTGAATGCGCCGCAGAAACGCTTCGTCCCCCAGGTCGGCGGGGTTGAGGTTGGTGGAGAAAACCAGGAACGTCTCGAAAGGCGCCGTCATCTTGCCGCCGGTCACGAAGTTCAAATAGTCGACGCGCCTGTCCATCGGCACGATCCAGCGATTCAGCACCTCCGCCGGTCTTGCGCGCTGCCGCCCGAAATCGTCGATCAGGTAGATTCCGTTGTTGGCCTTCAACTGAAACGGCGCCTCGTAGATTTTGGATACGGTGTTGTAGCGCAGGTCCAGCATCTCCAGCGTCAACTCGCCGCCGGTGACGATGAACGGCCGCTTGCAGCGCACCCAACGCCGGTCATGGCCGTGCTTTTCCGCCACCGCCAGGGCCGAAGGCTCGTCCTCGTCGTGGTCGAGTCTCTGGTGATAGATCGGGTCGTAGAGCTGAATAATGTTCCCCTGGCACTCGATGGCGTTCGGCAGATACACGCTCTCGGTATCCAGATTGTTGAGGTGCTCGATCAGAAACGTCTTGCCGTCGCCGGGCTTGCCGTACAACAGCAGCGAATTTGCCGAACTCACCGCGGGGCCGATCTGCGACAGGGTGCGCTCGGTCGTGACCATGCCGGCGAAGGCCTGGCGAAGGTTGTCCTTGTCGATCCATCCCTCGTTCGGGCGCTGCCGCCGAACCACTTCCATGTACTGCGCCAGCGGCACCGGAGCCGCTTCCGCATACTGGTTGGATTCCAGAACCTCGCGCGCGCGCGCCCGCCCGGCCTCGGTGAGCGACAACAGGGCGGCCACGTTGCCCATTCCCAGCGACCGCTTGACCTGAATCAGGTGCTGCAGCTTCAGGGCCTCCAGCAGATCCTGAATGACGCTGAACTTGAGTCCGATGATCCGCGACAGATCCTGGCCGAAGATATCGCCGCGAAAATATAGGATCTTCAGCGCGAGCTGTTCGACAATGGATGGACTAAGTCCAGTCTCCTCAATCGATTCGGGTTCGACTGGTGCAGGCGGTGTATCTTCCAGAAACATTACGGCCCCTTGGAAACAGCACCTTTAACTCAAGAAATTCACCTACTATTAGAACTAAGTTAGATCCAGGTAGGAAGATTACCTTTGGTTAGTGGCTATACGTGGAATACGCGCGCCCGGCGGGTAAGAGTTTGCAACCGGCGAGATCAAAGGTAGAAACTGCGGAGTGCGGCCAGCACATCGTCCGGATTGATCACTTGTGATATGCCTCCAGCCATTGGTGCGATCTCGGCTAATGTGCGTGTGGGGCGGGTTGGCAACCCGCCGGGGGTCCGCCCCACCATTGGTGCCGGTGTTCGATAGTGGGCCAGCCTGCCCCACAAGACACTCCTGTCAGGCGCATTCGGCTGCACCGGCGGACGGGTTGCATGGGAGCACGCGCGGGCTCACGCCGAAGCGGGCGTGATAAGCGGCGGCGATCTCCCGGCTGAAGGATGCGGCCTTTTCCTGGGCCACCATGGTGACGGTGCAACCGCCGAAGCCGCCGCCGGTCATGCGTGCGCCGTAAACTCCGTCGATGGCGAGCGCGGTGTCCACCAGGAAATCCAGCTCCCCGCAGCTCACTTCGTAATCGTGCTGCAAACTGCGGTGGGATTCCACCAGCAATTTTCCCATCCGGACCAGGTCGCCGGCGGCGCTGGCCGCAACGAAGCGGCCGACGCGGGCGATTTCGCTCACCACGTGGCGAGCGCGCCGCGCTTCGGTTTCCGGCAAACTGACGGCGGCCAGGTGCTCCGGCGAGGCGTCGCGCAGGCTGGCCACTTCGGGGAATCGGGCGCGCAGCGCTTCCACCGCGGCGGCGCATTCGCGCACGCGATCGGCATAAGCGGAGCCCGAAAGCGCGTGCTTCACCATGCTGTTCACGGCCACGAAGGCGATGCCCTCGGGAAGGGCGACGTAGCGGCTCTGGAAAGTGCGGCAATCGAGCTCCACGGCGGTGTGTTCGCGGCCGAAGACGGATACGTATTGATCCATGATGCCGCAGGGCATGCCCACGAAATGCGATTCGGCGCGCTGCGCCAGGCGCGCGATCTCGAGCCGGTCGAGCGGCCGTCCGCCGAGGAGCGCTAATGCGCTGGACACCTCCAGCGCGGCGGACGAGCTGAGCCCGGAGCCTTCCGGTACAGTGCTGCGGATCAACAGATTGGCGGGCTCTATGGCGAAGCCGAGGCGGTCCAGCTCGCGCGCCACGCCGACGACGTAATCGCTCCAGTCTCCCCTCCGCGCCAGCGTGGGAACGGCCGCGGCATCGAACTCCCGCAATTCGCCGCGCTGCTCGGAATAGAGCCGCAGTTTGCCGTCCCGGGAGGGTGCGGTGGCCACCAGCGTGGCCAGATCCAGGGCTACCGGCAACACCAGGCCCAAATTGTAATCGGTGTGTTCGCCGATCAGGTTGACGCGGCCGGGTGCGCGGAACACGCGCAGGCCGTCGGCCGCGCCGAAGCGGCTGCGAAACGCCTCTTTCATGATTGTTTGCGGACCCTCCAGGCCGGCAGTGGCGGGAAACCGCCGAAGGCGAACATGACCAAACCGCAATCGAGACTGACATTGGCCCGAGTGAGAGCGGCGCGGCCATCCGCGGCGAGCACGCCCATGCCAGCCGCTATCACTCCCGTCAGCACGAAAAACCATCCCGAAGGCACTCGAAGAGCCATCATGTAAGCAACTCGGAAACCAGGCAAACCGGAGATTCAAGCCGATCGGCACGAGGCCGATGGCGATGCGCCGCGGCTTTCCGTACCAGCTTACGCCTTCCTGGGGTGGAATTCTCGTGAAGCGTCACGCCGAACCTCTCGACTGCATGGGCTTAAACAATAGGATTTACGAGAATAGCACAGGATTACACGCGCACCACCCGGTCCATCTCGAGGAACTCACGGATGACAGGGTGGTCGGACTTCTCCAGACCGGCTACGGGACCGAAGAAAAGCACGCCGCCGTCGGAGAGGAACACGACCCGGTCGGCGACTTTATACATAAGGTCGAGGTCGTGGGTGACCACCACGGAGGTGAGTTGGAGCTGGCGTTTGAGGCGCAGCATCAGGTCGCCGAGATGATCGCTCATGATCGGATCGACCATGGTGGTGGGCTCGTCGTAGAGGATGCACTGGGGCTGGGCGGCGAGAGCGCGGGCGATGGCGACCGCGCGTTTGTAGCCGGTGGAAAGATCCGCCGGATAGGCATCGCGGGCCTCGGCGATATCCACAAGCTGGAGCAGGCCGGATACCACGTCCTCCTTGTTGCGGGAGTCGTAATCGTCGCGGAGTTCGAGCGAGAAGAGGATATTCTCGGCCACGCTGAGGGAATCGAAGAGGGCGCCCGACTGGAACACCATGGTGACTTTGCGGCGGACCTTGCGCAGGTCGGCCTCGCCGAAATCGGTGACGTCTTCATGGGCGACGATCACGCGGCCTTTGTCGGGCTTGAGGAAGCCCATGATGTGAGACAGGGTAACGGATTTTCCCACGCCGCTGCGGCCGATGATGGCGACCGTCTCGCCGGGGTTGACGTCGAAATTGGAATCGACTAAAACCGGGCGGTCGAACGTCTTATAGACGTGGCGGAACTCGATGTAATGGGGATAGGGATCGGCATTCATAGGGCGGCCCAATCTTCGGGAGTGTTAACATTTTGAAAACAAACCGCTTCCGAGGTTTCGACCAGCTCGACCCGCAAGCCCTTGCCAGTCAGCAGGGCCATCACGCTGCGCTCTCCGGCGGCGAAGGCGCGCTCGACCCTGGCGTGGGCGCGCTGGCGCCACACGGCGCAGAGCGGCTGGATCTGAGCTGCCGGACCGGTGGCGGCGATGACGTCCGGTCCGCTTACGGCCGCTTCCATGGCGTCCATCAGACGCTCCAGAAACGCCGCCGTCAAGCGGGGCATGTCGCAGGCTACGATCAGGTTCGATTCCGCCCGCGTGCGGCCGAGCACGGAAACGACTGCGCCCAGCGGTCCCTGGCCCGGCCAGGCATCGGGGAGGAAGCCGTAGCCGAGCCGCGCGTGGGCCGGATCGGACCCCACCAAAGTGGCGCTGCCCGCGGCCCGTTCCACTTTTGCGGCCACGGCCGCGGCCATGGTGCCGTTATCGAAGGGCAAAAGGGCTTTGTCCCGCCCCATGCGGGAGCTGCGGCCTCCCGTGAGCACGTATCCCGCCCGCTTCACAGGGAAATGATACCATTGGCTTCCGGGCGCCCCGCGGTTGGCTTATACTGAGGAGTAAAACATTTTGGTCAGGGACTGTTTTAGACTGGGGTATGTAGCGGCCATGGCGGGCGCCGGATTCTGGGGAACGGGCTTGTGGGCGGCCAATGACGTGCCCGCAGCCGCCACGCGCCCGGTGAAGGTGACCAGCGTGGTACAGGCTGACGTGCGCACCGGGAAGTTGGTTCGAAACGTGGTGGTGACGCCCAGGATGGTAACTCGGCAAAGTGTGGCGGCGCACGCCCTGATCGGGTCGGCGGTGACCCCCCGCGAGGTGCCCCCGCTCGATCCGGCGCCGGCCAGGGCGGTTTCGGCCGGGACTGGGGGGAACTGGAACGAAAAAGTGGCTCAAATTGCGGCCCAGCACGATCTGCCCGTGGAACTGCTGCACTCGGTAATCAAGGTGGAGAGCAACTACAATCCGCGCGCCGTGTCGCCCAAGGGCGCTTTGGGGATGATGCAACTGATTCCGGCGACGGCCCAGCGATTCGGCGTCAACGACGTTTTCGATCCGGTGGACAACATTCAGGGCGGGGCGCGTTACTTGCGCTATTTGCTGGACCTGTACCATGGCGACTACCCCCTGGCGCTGGCGGCTTACAACGCCGGTGAGCGGGCGGTGGCCAAGTATGGATCGGTGCCTCCCTATTCCGAGACCCAAACCTATCTGAGACTGATAGCCCGAGAGATTCAAGAGGCCGTGAAAAGTACCGCGGCACAACCGAAGGTAACCAAACCCGCGGAGACGAAGCCGGAAGGGGCCGCCCACATCGAGGAAATCGTGGAACCGGACGGCACTGTGCATTACGTCTCCCGCTAAAGGCTTTTTCGAATGCGATGGACGTCGGCGTTCGTGCTCTTCGTCACCGCGCTGGCGGCCCAGGTCGACCGCCAGCCGGCAAGCGCGGTGACTGCGGTACGACACTGGGTACAGGGCGGCGTGGTCCGCATCGCGATCGAGGTGAGCGGGGAGTTCCGTTTCCGCAGCGACCGGCTGCACAATCCCGAACGGGTTTATTTCGACCTGGCGGACACGCGGCCGCAATTGGGCGACAAGCCATACTGGTCGGAGAATCTTCCGCAAGGCTCCGTGGTGGAGCGGTTACGGCTGGCGCAGACTACGCTCACCACCACCCGAGTGGTTCTGGACCTGAGCGGGGCGGCGGAGATCTCCACGGTGCAGCTCAGCAATCCGAATCGTCTGGTGATCGAGCTGCGTCCGGCCAATGGCGGGGTTACGCCGACGGGGGCAATGACGAGAGAAATCACGAGCGGGGTGGCCGGAGCAGCCGCGCCGCGGCCCGAGCCGGCTTGGGCGAGTCCGAATTCGGCTCCGTTTTCGTACTCTTCAAGGCTGGTCCGGTGGATGCAAAGCCTGCCGCCGGTGAAGGTTGCGCCGCCTCCGAATCCAATCCTGCCGGGCCCGCCTGCGATTCACGAGGAATCCGTGTCCAGGCCGCTCGCGCCATCGCTCGGATGGGTACCCCGCCCACCGCCGCTCGATAAGGCGCCGGTCGCGCCGGCTTCCGCCGCCAGCGCCGCCGCGGGGCTGCCGTCTGCGGAAATGGCGAAAGCCGCGCGCCGGACCGGCGATGGCGATACCTCGCTGGTGCGAACCCTGGGACTCAAGATTTCCCGCGTGGTGATCGACCCCGGCCATGGCGGCCACGACCAGGGCACCCACGGCCCCAACGGATTGCTGGAAAAGGACGTTGTGCTGGACGTCTCCTTGCGGCTGGGGAAGATGATCGAAGACAAACTCGGCGCGCAGGTGATCTACACCCGCACCGACGATACCTACGTGCCGCTCGAAGCGCGCACCGCGCTGGCGAACGAAAGGAAGGCCGACCTGTTCCTCTCCATCCACGGCAATTCCTCGCCGGTCGCGCGCATCGTGGGCACCGAGACGTACTACCTGAACTTTTCCGATTCCCGCGACGCGCTGGACGTGGCCGCGCGCGAAAACGCGATGTCGCAGAAATCCATTTCCGAGTTGCACGACTTGATTCAAAAGATCAGTCTGCACGACAAGCTGGAGGAATCCCGCGAGTTTGCCACCCGCATTCAGAACGCGCTGTTCCAGCTCACGGCGCGCAACTTTCCAGCCGAGCACAGCCGGGGCGTCAAGCGCGCCCCGTTCGTGGTGCTGATCGGCGCCAATATGCCTTCCGTATTGGCCGAGATCGGATTTGTCACCAATGCGCGCGAGGAAGCGCTGTTGCGGCGCCCGGACTACCGGCAGAAAGTGGCGGAGGCCCTGTTTCAAGGCGTATCCCGTTACGCCGATGGGCTGAGCCATTTCCAGGTGGCCGCGCGGACGCAGTGAATCGAAGCCTTCGGCGGTCAGCATTCCGCTCCGCCGCCTAAGCTGAATGCTGACTTCCGATCACTGCAAGCTTTTTCCCCATTTCCCCCCCCAATTCCCCTAGTCAATGCCTCCTTTGGGGGGATTGTTTCTTACAATTCGATCCACCAGAATAGTGGTAGGTGACCTATTTGAGCGACCTGTCGTGCGGGGCCGCCGAGCCCCTTCGCGCGGACAACTGCCCGATTGTGGTTGTCGAGGATCCGCAGATTCAAAAACTGATTCAGGGCCTGTTGGGCAGAAGTGGTTACCATGTCCAGGCAGCCGCGCAGGATTACCGCCGGACCTTGCTGGAAGGCGGCCGCCTGCCGAGCGTACTGATCACTAATCAACCTTCACTTTTCCTGGCATTTGCCGACGAGTTGCCGCTGCTGTATGTGGCGGCCCTGCCGGACCCGCGGTTGGCCTCGATGTTTCGCCGCTGCCGCGTGCTGCGCAAGCCCTTTCAAGCCTCCGAGCTGGTGGCTTCCGTCGATCAATTGATCCACGCCGCATAAGCCGGGGTGGGGTTCTTTCTGTGGCTCGACGGCGATCTGGCCTAAGGGCGACGTCGGCGGACCACCGTGGGGCAGACGGGCAGACCATCGTTTTTTGTGGTCTGCCCTATGCCCGGAACTCGACCATTCCACCCGTCCTCGTCTTTAGCCATAGAAAAAGAGCCCGGGTGGCAGACCACAAAAGCGACGGTCCGCCCCACGCCCGATGAATCTAAGGGAACCCGCCGGCGCCCCTTCATGTAGTCACCCGATTACAAAAGTCCCCTTACGCGGATTTTTGCCTTACAAGCCTCTTCCCGCCTGCCTTCCTTGCTCCTGCCTGCCGATATGAAAAATGTCACCCGAGCATTCAAGCGCGGGTCTCAAGAAGGGATTACAAACGAATGGTTCGACATCGGATTCTTTTTGCTATGCTCGCGCTTGCCATTTGCACGGGTTTGGCACAAGCTAATGTGCTGGCTCCAACGGTGACGGTGGTCTCCGCTCTCAAGTGCGACACCAACACCGGGACATCCGGTTCGGTAACGATCAAACTCATTGCGGCTACGGCGACCTCCGGCAGCAACGTCCTCGTAGGTCTGACACCCCCCACTGGGATCGCAGCGGTGGTTAGTGCCGGCTCCGCGACACTTACCAGTTCGACCGCGTCGGTTACCTACACGGTCACTACACTTGCGGGCTGCGCCGGCGCCTCCGCCCTCGGCGCCTGGGCCCCGGTTTTGCAATTCACGTCAAAGGTGGGCACCGGACCGGTGAACAACGACATCACGGAAAATCTGTCCGTCACGGTCAGCACCACCGGTGCGTCCTCACCGCTGACATCGTCACCCAGTTCTCTGACGATCTCCTGCACCGCCAATACGAACGGGTCGTTCACGCCTGGGGCAGCCCAGGACTTCTATGTCTCCTCATCGGCCACGGGAGGAAACTCGCCGGTCACCGTGACCAGCGTTCCGGGTTGGCTTAGCGTCAGTCTGGCTTCCCAGTCAAACCTCGCGGGTTCGTCCAGTGTTGAATTTGCCGCATCGGTACCCTCCTGCAGCGGCACGGTGGGCAGCAGCAAGACGGCTACGCTGCAATTGATGAACGCGCCGGCAACGATATATCAGACGGTAACCGTAACCCTCATGGTAGTCGGTCCGGCCCAATTGACCCTGTCGAATTATTCGTCGTCGTCGGCTCCCATGACGCTTACCTATACGAAATACCAAAATACCTTGGTATCCGGGAACGTCACGGTATACGGCCCGACTGTGTATTTCGGTGTAGATACGACCACCCTTCCGTCCTGGCTCACGGTGAACTTTACCAGCGGCGAAGCCACGCCATCGTCGGGTGGTTCGGGTGGTTTTCCTCTGACATTCACGGTAACGAAAGTTGCCGACTCGATGACGCCGAATACCTATGGTCCCATAGCCATCAATCTCAAAGTAGCGGGCTATGCGAGTACCCCGGTGTACATCACCCTTGTCGATGAGAACACGGCCCCGACCCTCAGCGCGGCCGAAGGAACCGTCCGGAACCTATCGTGGAGCGTGGGACAAGCGCTGCCGACGGCAACCATCACGGCCGTTTCCAGCGGTACGCCGATCCCATACACCACTACGATATCGGCCGGCAGCCAGGATGCCGGTGCGAGCGTGAACCCTTCCGCGGGCCTGGCCTATAGCTTCGGAACGCCGATTGCCGTCACCTTCAATCCATTGGACTTCGCCGGCGCGCAACCCGGTTCGACACTGACCACCACGGTAACGCTCCATTGGACGCTCGGAGCCGCTGCGCAAACCATTCCGGTCGCCTTCAGCATCAGCATCGAGGCGCCCTCGACCACGGCCGCCCTGACCGGGATCAGTCCGTCGAATCTGCCCTCAGCCTCGGCTGGCGAAGCGTTCACGGTGACGCTCTACGGGTCGGGATTTGTCTCCAGCACCGATCCTACCCAGAAGACAACTGTGGGCATTTTGTCCAGCGGCGCTTTGCACGCCGACGCCAACATCGTTTCGAACGTGGTGAGTGCCTCGACCATTATCCTGACCATCACGGTACCCCCGGGAACCTCGGACCCACTAATGTCCTTCGCGTCGACGAACACGCTGGTCCTCGGTGTCTGCAATCCCGCCGGTTCTATTCCCGGTTGCAGCGCCGCCACGGGCACTCAGTCGCTCATCATCGATGCCGGCCCGATCATCCAGACTAACGGCGTCACCAGCGCTTCCACTTTCAGCCCAGTCAGTTGCCCCGCCAACGGCAGTTGCACCGGAGCCCTGGCGCCTTACGACATCATCAGCATTTTCGGAAGCAACTTCTGTACTTCGGGCGGTTCGGGTTGCACCGGCGTGCTGTACCCCACGGTGAGCGCTGCCGGCGTATATGGGACCACCGTCACCCCCGATGCGGGCCAACGCAGCCTCCAGGTCTGGTTTTATCCCACGGGAACGACCAACAATGGCTGGGCAGCCCCCCTGTTATTCGCCACGAACAACCAGATTAATGCGGTGGTTCCGGGCGAGATCACGGCCTCGACACCCACAAAATACGACATCGTAGTGAAATTCGGCACGTTGTCCAGCGCTGCCTATACATTCATTTCCGCGACCACCGACCCTGGCGTGTTTGTTGTCGATGGGAACAACAATGGCGCCATCGTTCTGCCTAGCGGGTTAGTCACCAATAGCCAGACGAACGCCGCCAGTCTGCGGGTGAGCCAGGCCAACTCCGACATAGTTTCGATCTTCATGACCGGACTGGGCACACCGCTTTCGACAGGCTCAAACGCAACCCAGAGCGGGACCTCCATACCATGGACCGACTGTATCGCGCCGACAGGCAGCAATTCGTACGCAGGTGCCGCGGGTCTCTCAACGCTCGATGGCGCGACCATACTGAGCTCACTCGTTACCACGGGAATGTTGGTTCCGTGCTTTAACCAGAGCTCTTACCTTACCGTCACAGTCGGCGGCCAGGCCGCGACGCCCAAATATGTAGGATGGGCGCCGAACGCGATCGACGGCCTGTATCAGGTGAACGTGCTACTGCCTGCCTATGGCGCAGGACTTCAAAGCACGGCCGCTAGCCCAGTCACACTCAGCCAGACGAGCGGCGCCCTTCAAGTGCCGGTCGTCGTGACCATCACAACCCCCGGCACGCGCAGCCAGGCGAATGTCGGCATGTGGGTGCAGCCGGCTCAGACGGTGCTGCTCGCCGGCGCCACAAACACCGGGGTTACCGATCTCTCGTCGGGGGTTTATTCGGTCTCGGCCGCCGCACTGGCGTCTGGGGCGCCGACCTTCGCCCTCGATTCGATAAACGTCACCGGAGGGACGAGTCCCACGTTTGCGGTGACCTCCGTAACCGGTACCAGTGCGGTGACATCCGACTTCGCCGTCGACAGTAGTGGGAACGTCACGATTGCGACGGCATACGCCGCAGGTGGTAGTTACTCGGTCACGATCACCGTGACGGATACTGGCATCCCTGCCTTACCGTCGGCGACCATCACCCTTTACGTCACGATGACAACTTAGGTCTTAGCTAACCAGCACCTGAAACACCTTCGGCGGCGGGAGATAACTCCCGCCGCCGTTTTTTTTGCGTGACGCAGGCATTCGTGCCTGCGGTGTCGAGAGTCCGAACTCCTGATGTCGCCGGGCATTTTTCGGGTATTGCGGAAAATTGGCTGACCCAACGGACGGGGAATCGGCGCGGGATCACCGCAAACCTGGCTGACCCCATCTTCACGACATCGGGAGTTCGAAGATTCGTCTCGACGCCTCTTCGAGGCTGTGACGCAGCGTCGGAGGCGAACGTCGGCATGACTGCCCGCCCCCCTACCCTACTTCACCGCCTTCGACAGATCCGCCGCTGTCCCTTGAATCGCTTCGCCGGCGTTTTCGAACACCTTGCCGACGCGCTCGATCTGTTCCTGGGCCAGCTTCCATTCTTTCTGCTCGATAGCTTCCCTCACGCCGGGCAAGGTTTTTACGCCATAGCCGGTATAGAAGCCCGGAGCGTAGATCTGGTGCTCGAACCAGGGCCGGTTGGGAAGGCCATCGCCCAGCAGGAAGACGCGTTCCAGGCGGGTGAGGCGCTGGTTCACGTCCCGCAGCTCGGCGCGCGCGAGCGCGCTGCCGCCGTTCTGGCCGGCCTCGGCGAGGGCGCGATCGTACAGGGCCGTGGTGCGCTGCAAAGCGGCCAGGCCGTTGTCGAGCGGCGCGAAATTCAGAAAGGGCGGCTCGGGTTCTTTGGGCGGCGGAACGTCTTTGATGTGCGGGTCGGCGATGGCCTGGAAGGCGCCGTCTTCGATCAGCCGGTTGCGCTCCAGAATCTGGTCGCGCTTGTCCTTGGCCAGCTTTTCCACCTCGTCCACGTAGCGGTGGATGGTGTCGGTGAAATCGTCGAAGTCGAAAGGCAGCAGCTCGGCATCGGCCAGCCGTAGCACGGCCGTGCCGGCAGTCTGCGCCAGGGCGCGGCCGTAGACGAAGTTGGTATCGGAAAAGTGGGTGTACCAGTAGAAGTCGTCGTAGATCGAATGGTAGATTCCGCCGCCGTCTTCGCCGCCGAAACCGATGTCGAGAGAAGCGATCCCCAGGTGGTCCAGAAAAGCCGTGTAATCGGAGCCCGAGCCCAGCGCGCCGATGCGCAGGTCGGGGCGGTTGCGGGCTTCGGCGCGGTCGGGGGGCGGGCCGAAGTCCGAGTTGCCGGCCAGGTGGCGAAGCTGCAGGCGCTTCCAGACGGAGAGGTGGGTCTCGGGATCGTCGATGTCGCGCGCCACGCCGTTGATGAACTTCTCCAGCGTGTGGGAACCCTCCATTCCGAGGAAGCCGCGCCCGTTGCCGTCGGAATTGAGGTAAACGGCGGCCTTCTCTTTCAGCTCGTCGGCGTGCGTCTCGGCCCATTCCGTGGAACCGAGCAGACCGGGCTCCTCGCCGTCCCAGAGGCAATAAATAATGGTGCGCTTCGGTTTCCAGCCCTGTTTGAGCAAGGCCGCCAGCGCGCGCGCTTCCTCCAGCAGCGGACCCGTGCCGGAGAGCGGATCTTCGGCGCCGTTCACCCAGCCGTCGTGATGGTTGCCGCGGATGATCCACTCATCCGGGTAAACCGAGCCGGGAATGCGCACGATGACGTCGTAGAGCGGCTTGAGATCCCAATTGAATTGCAGCTTGAGGTGCGCCTTGGCGGGGCCGGGACCGAGGCGGTAGGTGAGGGGCAGGCCGCCGCGCCAGGCGGCCGGAGCGGTGGGGCCTTCCATCGCGGCCAGCAGCGGTTCGGCGTCGGCGTAGGAAATCGGCATCACCGGAATCTTGGTGAGGGTGGTCGCCTGGCCGATGGGCAGCCGCTTGGCGTCTTTGGTGGCGCCCACGCCGGGGGTGAGCGGATCGCCGGGATAGACCGGCATGTCCATCACGCTGCCGCGCTGCACGCCGTCCTTGGGCCGGTAGGCGCCCTTGGGGAAAACTTCGCCCGGGTTGTAGCCATCGTCGCGCGGGTCGGAAAAAATCAGGCATCCCACGGCGCCGTGCTCGGCCGCCACCTTGGGCTTGATGCCGCGCCAGGATCCGCCGTAGCGCGCCATCACGATCGCCCCCTTGACGGAGATGCCGGCGCGTTCCAGCACTTCGTAGTCGTCGGGCACGCCGTAGTTGACGTAGACCAGCGGCGCGGTCACGTCGCCATCGATGGAATAGGCGTTGTAGGTGGGAAGCTGCTCGTCGTGCTGGCCGGAGGTGGCGTCTTCCGGGACCGTGGGCTCCTGCAGCTTGGCGGTGAAATGGGTGGGCGCCACCAGCTCGAGCTGGCGCTCCTTGGGCGTGGGGAACAGCACGTCGAAGCTTTCGATGTGGGCGTCCAGCCCCCATTCCTGGAACCGCGCCAGTAGCCATTCGGCGTTGGCCTTATCGTAGGGCGAGCCGACATGGTGTGGCCGCGCCGAGAGATGCTGCATGTAGGCGCGCAGGTTGGCCGGGTCGGGAATGGCGCGGAATTTCGCCTCCCAGTCACGCTCGGCCGCCGAGGTTTCGTTAGAGAACCCGCCCAGCGCCGCCAGATCGGCCGGCACAGCCAGGGAAACGTTCAGGAAAAAAAGCAGTAGAACTGCCGTCGGATTTTTCATGGATGGTTGTCATTGTAGGACAGGTGCCAGGGGTGATGCCAGCGGTCGAGCTTTCAGCGGTCGGCGGCCGGCTTTCCACTGCCTGCAGCCGAGCCGGCGCGGGCGCCGCCCGATCCCAGACCTTTACCCGGTCCGTAACCTTTTTGCCCTTCCGGCAGTATAACTCTTCATGACGCCGTCCCCTGCCTCCGGCCGCCTCCGGTCCGCGATTTCGAGCCTTCTCCAAGACCTTCGCTATGCCTTTCGAACCCTGCGGCAGGACGCCGGCTTCGCCACCTTCGCCATTTTGATCGTCGGCCTGGGTATCGGCGCCAGCGCCACCGTATTCAGCGTGGTCGGCGCCGTGCTCGTTCGGCCTCTGCCGTTCCGCGATCCGCGGCAGTTGGTCTGGATCTCCAATTACGATACCGGCGGCCTTTCCGGCGCCACCACCCAGGTCCATTTCCTGCTCGAATTGCGCGCGCGTACTCGTTCCTATTCCGACCTGGCGGCTTACTTCGCCTTCTACGGGCTGGGCGACAATCTGCTCAGCGGCGATGGCGAGCCGGAGCGTCTCAGCGGCGTGCCGGTTTCCGGGAATTTCTTTCAGGTGCTCGGGGTCAAGCCCCAGCTCGGCCGCCTGTTCAATGCCGAGGAATGCAAATGGCACGGGCCCAAGGCTGTGCTCATGGGCTACGGCCTCTGGGCCCGGCGCTTTGGCTCCGACCCCGGACTTGTCGGCCGCGCGCTCATTCTCAACAATGAGCCGGTCACCGTGGTAGGCGTCCTGCCGGCGTCTTTCGATTTCGCTTCGGTCTTCGCTCCCGGCAGCCACATCGATCTCTATTTTCCCTTTCCCCTCAGCAAGGAAACCAACCGCTGGGGCAACACGCTCGCCATCATTGGCCGTCTCAAACCGGGCGTCACGGTGGGCCAGGCTCGGGCCGAGCTGGCCGTGCTGGCCCCGCAACTCACCGCGGAGTACCGGGGGCAGGGCAACGATTTCGAAGGCCACATCGGTTCTCTGGCGGAACACGTCAGCGGCTCCTTGCGCCCGGCATTGGTCGTGCTGGCGTGCGCAGTCGCCGTGGTAATGCTGATCGTCTGCGCCAACCTGTCGAACCTGCTGCTGGCGCGAACCGCCGCCCGCCAGAAAGAGATCGCCATCCGCACCGCCCTGGGCGCCGGCCGGCGCCGGCTCATCCAACAAATGCTTACCGAAGGCATCGCGCTTTCCTGCTGCGGAGCTGCTCTGGGGGTGATTCTGGCCGCCGCCGGCACCCACATTCTGTCCCATCTGGACGCCGTCAAAATTCCCCTTCTTGCCAGCGTGCGCACCGATACCAACGCACTGGCCTTCGCTCTGCTCGCCTCGGTGCTGACCGGCGTGATCTTCGGTCTCGCCCCCGCGCTTCACGTTGGGGCCGGCGCTTTGCACGACGCGCTGAAGGATACCAACCGCGGTTCTACTGCTGGCCGCGGACGGAACCTGGTTCGCAATTCGCTGGTGGTATCCGAGATCGCCTTTGCCTGCGTGCTGCTGGTGGGAGCCGGATTGTTGATCCGGAGCTTTCTCCGCGTCCTCGACGTCAACCTCGGTTTCCGCCCCGAACGCGCCGCCGCCATCCGCGTGGACCCCACCGTACACTACACCACCGGCGCCGAGATCGTCGCCTATTTCGACGACGTGCTGCGCCGCGCCCGCGCCGTTCATGGTGTCGCCGCCGCCGGATTGACCGATTCTCTCCCTCTCGGCCGCAACCGCAGTTGGGGTGCGCCCGCCAAGGGCCAGGTCTACGCCAAAGGGCATTTTCCGGATGCGTTCGTGCGCGTGGTCAGCGACGGGTACCTCGCCGCCATGGGCATTCCCCTGCGTAGCGGCCGCGATCTGGATCCGCGCGACCGGCTCAAGTCCGATCCCGTGATCCTGATCAACGAGACCATGGCGCGCACTCTCTTCCCCGGGGAAAACGCCCTCGGCAAGACCATTCTTGCCTGCGGCGAGCGGCACGTGGTGGGCGTGGTCGGCGACGTCCGCCACCTGGCCCTGGAGCAGGGGGCCGGCATGGAGATGTACCTGCCCATCCGCCAGTGCGGCGACTTCTCTTCCGTGGATCTGGTGGTTCGCACCACGCTTCCTCCGGCGGAGATCGCTTCGGCCGTTCGCGCCGCCCTCCGGCCCATCGCGCCCAACCTGCCTGCCAAGGACTTCCGCATCTTGCAGGAACTCGTGGATCGAGCTGTATCGCCGCGCCGCGTGGTAGTTCTCCTGCTCGGCGGTTTCGCTTTGTTTGCTCTCATCCTGGCCTCGCTCGGCATCTATGGCGTGGTCTCGTATTCGGTCAACCAGCGGACTCAGGAAATCGGAATTCGCATGGCCCTGGGCGCTTCCGCAGCCAACTTGCAGGCCGGCATCGTCGGCCAGACACTCGCCCTCGCCGCCATCGGCATGCTGCTCGGCGCCGCGGCTTCATGGGCCCTGGCGCGTACCCTGGGCGGCCTGCTCTACGGCGTGACGTCCCGCGATCCGCTCACGTTCTTCGGAGTCCTCTTCGTGCTCACCGCCGTCGCCGCCATCGCCGGTTACCTCCCCGCCCGCCGCGCTTCCCACATCGATCCATCCATAGCCCTGCGGGCGAGCTGAGGCGGGGCCTTACGCCGTGGCGCAGGCTGTCAGCCTGCTGAGGCGAGATCCTTCTCGGCTCTTCTTCCCGCGCTCGACCATCGAAGTCAGGCCTTCATGGGTGGTTCGATCACCGACACTCGCCCCTCCCCCGAATCCGTATTACACTCGTGAAAGTCCCAGGAGGATCGCCTTTTGTCCGCATCCATTCGTCTATCCGCGTTCTGCGGTCTCTGGCTGGCAGCGCTGGCGCCGGCCCAATCGCTCGATCCCAAACTCTATTCCGAAATGCATTGGCGCTCCATCGGTCCCACTCGCGCCGGACGCGCGCGCGCAGTCGCTGGCGCGCCCAGCCAGCCCAACCTGGCTTATATCGGCTTCGACAACGGCGGCGTCTGGCGCTCCACCGATTACGGTTCCACCTGGGTCCCCATCTTCGACCGGAACCCCACCGGCTCCATCGGCGCCATCGCCGTCGCGCCCTCCAACCCCAACATCGTCTACGTCGGCACCGGCGCCGGAATCATTCGCCCCGATCTCGCCGTGGGCGACGGCGTCTACAAATCCATCGATGGCGGCAAAACCTGGACCCACCTCGGCCTCCGCGATACCCAGATGATCGCCAACATCGACGTCGACCCCACCAACCCCAACCGCCTCTTCGTCGCCGCCCTCGGTCACCCCTACGGCCCCAACTCCGAGCGTGGTATCTTCCGCTCCACCGATGGCGGCGCCAGCTTCGAAAAGGTGCTCTTCAAGGACGACTACACCAGCGCCAACGATGTCAGCATCGATCCCAAGAATCCCGGCATCGTCTATGCCGCGCTCTGGCAGCAGCAACAGGGATTCTATGAGAACGGCGCTTTCGGCGGCGCCGGCGGCGGCGTCTTCAAATCCACCGACGGCGGCACCACCTGGAAGCAGCTCACCGCCGGCCTGCCGCCCGTCATCGAAGCCAACCTCGCCATTGCTCCCGGCAACCCCAATCTCATCTACGCTATGGTGGCCTCAAATACGGCCCCGGCCGGCGGCGCTGGCCGCGGCGGCCGCGGCGGCGCGGCGGGCTCCGTCAATTTCTACAAAACTACCGATGGCGGCGAGCATTGGGCTCCCACCGCCAACCCTCCCGATCCCCGCCCGCTCGTCCGCATCGGCGGCGGCGACCTGCCCACCATTACCGTCGACCCCAAGAACGAAAACGTCGTCTATAGCTCCTCCGTCGTCTTCTGGCGCACCGAGGATGGCGGCGTCACCTGGTCGGCCGTGCGCGGCTCACCCGGCGGCGACGACTACCAGAAGAGCTGGATCAATCCCGAAAATCCCAATATCATCCTCCTGGTCTCCGATCAGGGCGGCCTCGTCTCCGCCAACCGCGGCGAATCCTGAAGCAACTGGTACACCCAGCCCACCGCTGCCATGTACCATGTCACTGCCGACAACGCCTTTCCCTACCGCCTCTGCGGGGGCCAGCAGGACTCCGGCTCGGCCTGCGTCGATAGCCGCGGCATGGATGGCGAAATCACCTTCCACGATTGGCACCCCGTCGCCATCGAGGAGTACGGCATGGCCGCTCCCGATCCCAAGAACCCCGACCTGGTCTACGGCGGAAAAGTCAGCCTCTATAACCGCATCACCGCGCAAAAGACCGGCATCGGCCCTGGCCGCGGAGGCCGTGGCGCTGCCATGGCGGCCGCGCCAGGCGAGCCCCCCGCCCGCACCGTTCGCACCCAGCCGCTGATCTGGTCCCCCAAGGACCCCAATATTCTCTACTACGGCACCGCCGGCGTGTGGAAGACCACCAACGGCGGTCATAGTTGGACCGCCATCAGCGGCGATCTCACCCGCCAAACCTGGGACGTGCCTGCCAATGCCGGTAAATACGCTTCTACCGTGACCCCGTCCCCGCTCGGCACCGTCACCGCCATCGCGCCCTCCCCGCTCGACGTCAACCTCCTTTGGGCGGGCACCGGCGACGGTCTCATTCAGGTCACCACCAACGGCGGCGCCCAATGGACCAACGTCACCCCGCCCGAGATCAAGCCCTGGACTCGCATCTTCAACATGGATGCCGGCCACTTCGACAGCAAGACCGCCTACGCCGCCGCCAATACCTTGCGCCTCGACGACATGAACCCGCACTTCTGGCGCACTCACGACGGCGGCAAGACCTGGACCGAGATTGACAACGGCATCGAAGGGGGCGCCGCCGCCAATTCCATCCGCGAAGATCCGCGCAAGAAAGGTCTCCTCTACGCCGCTACCGAAACCCAGGTTTGGGTCTCCTTCGACGATGGCGACAATTGGCATTCCCTCCGCCTCGATATGCCCGCCATCTCGGTGCGCGACATTGCTATTAAAGACGATACCTCCTGTCTCTGCTCCGACCTCGTCGCCGGTACTCACGGCCGCGGCTTTTGGATTCTCGACGATGTGACCCCGCTCCGCCAGGCCGCCGAGGCAGCCGCGGCTTCGAGTGCCTATCTGTTCAAGCCGGCCATCGCCCTCCGCATTCGCTTCGCCACCAACGATCCCACCCCGTGGCCGCCCGAATGGCCGGCCGGCGAAAATCCGCCCGAGGGCGCCGTCGTCGATTACTACCTGCCCGCCGCCGCCGGCGAAGTCAAGCTGGAATTCCTCAACACCCAGGGCAAGGCCGTTCGGACCTACTCCAGCACCGGCCCGGTAATGAGTCCCGATCCCGCCACCGATCCGGTTGCCTACGACAGGATTTGCAAGCAGAACCCGGCCGCGCCCGATTGCGCTCTCCCGTTTTATTGGCCCGCTCCGCCCCAGGTGCTCAAGACCAGCGCCGGCATGCACCGTTTCACCTGGGATATGCATTACGATCCAATCCCCGGCGCTACCGGCGGCGGACGCGGCGGTGGTGGCGGCGGCAACGACGCCGTCCCGCATCGCACCTACCCGTCCGTCAACTCGCCCTGGGTTGCCCCCGGCCTGTACTCGGTGCGCTTGACCGTGAACGGCCAGAGCCAAACCCAACCCATCTCCGTCAAGATGGATCCGCGCGTCAAGATCACTCCCGAGGTGCAGCAGATCTTCACCCTTACCACCCAGATAGAGAACAACGCCCGCGCTGCCGCCGGCGCATACGCCGAAGCTCGCGCCCTGGCCGATAAGCTCAAGGCCCGTCCCCAATCCCCCGCCACCGGCGCTCTCATCAAACAGGTGGACGAAATCGCCCCGCCCCGGCCCGCGGCCGGTGAAGGTGGCGGCAGAGGCGGCCGTGGCGGTCGCGGTGCGTCCGCTGAGCCCGCGCCTCCGCCCAATCTCGCCAACATCGGCGCCCAACTGGTAGCCGCCGTCATGGGCATGCAGGCCTCCGAAATGCCGCCCACCGCGGCCGAACTCCAGGCCTGCGGCCAGCAGCAAGCCGCCTACGCCGCCGTGATGGCGAAATGGGCCGCCCTCAAGACCAAAGCGCGTTAGGTGGCACAGGTTTTAGCATTTCCAAAGGCAAGTGGGACAGACCATAGTCTCGTGGTCTGTCACGCCTCGCCAGTGCGCGCCCGCCCCGACAGACGACAGAGAACGATCGTCTGTCCCACCCCCCTATTACCGCAAGGAGTTCTCGTCCGTTTTTGCCCACCCGATGAAAAATTACACACCAGGTGCTAAACTCCTAATTTCTGACAAGGGAGCATCCCCATGGCCACTGTAGCCGAAGGAAAACTCGACACATTGCGCGCCCTGCCGGGCGACGACGTGCGCCAGATCCTGTGGCGATTTACCGACCGATACGACCTGCAGATGTTGGTGCAGTCCGCCCGCGCCGTGGCGCGCGGCCCGGTAGCGCGGCTGGTAGCCGCCGGAGCCCGCAATTCGCATGAATGGACCGCGGAAAAGGCCGGTCTGCTCCAGGCCTTCGACGAATCCGGCATCACCGCCGTCTTCCTCGATCCAGAGGAGGGTGGATTCATCGCCGGGCCGAAGAACATGGCCCTGGCCCTGGTCGCGTACGAGCTGGCCTGGGTCGATGCCGGCGCCGCTACCGCCAGCCTGGCCGGATGCCTGGCGCTGTCGCCCATCCACGAGCGCGGCACGCCTGAACAGTGCCGGACGTATATGAGCCGGTGCGCCCCGGCCGCTCCCGGCGAAGATCGCGTCCCCTGGCGCGGCGCCTTCGCCCTGACCGAACCTCTGCCCTACGTCGGCGTCGAGACCGGCATGCTGGGCGGCAGGGTAAGCATCGCCGAATGGCCGGAGGGAGGCGAGCCGATTCTGCAGGTCGAGAAACGCGGCCGCTTCATCACCAACATGGGCTTTGCCAACTTCGTCACCGCCGCCGTCGATACCGGCGACCCGCGCATCAAGTCGAGCTGTATGGTGATCCTGGAAGAAACCGACCCCGGCATCTTCGACCGCGGCACGCCCACCCGCAAGCTGGTGCACCAGCTTTCCTCCACCCAGGACCCCGTGTTCAGCCTGAAAGTGCCGGCCAGCCGCATCATCGGTGGCTACACCGTCAAAGACGGCGTCATCGTGCCCCGCTTCAGCCACGGCGAAATCATCGAAGCCGTCTTCCGCCGCACCCGCGTAACGGTCGCCATTATGACTTCGGCCAAGCTGCTGAGCGCCGTCGAGCCCATCATCCGCTACCAGCGCGGGCGTTTCCGCGGCAGCCAGCAGGTGTCGCCCGGATCGCCGCGCTACGAATTCGGGCTGCAGCTCAAGGCCGACGTGGTGCATCGCCTGGTCGATATCTGGGCCACCGGCGAAGCTTCGGCGTCGCTGGGGTTTGAGGCGGCCAGGCTGTTCGACGAGCTCGACCCGATCGAGCGCCGCCGCGCCGAAATTTTCGCGGAAATGGGAATTGCCGGCGGCTCGGCGACGTTAAAAGCCGTGCGGCGCGCCCAGAAGCAGGCGCTGGAGTCGCTCGCCGCCGGCACGCCCTCCGAAGACCCGCTGGTCCGCTGCGCCATGCTCGATGCCGTCGTCAACGTCCTCTGCCCCGCCGCCAAGCTCTGGAATACCGGCCACGGCGCCAACACCATGCGCGAGGCCGTCAGCCTGATGGGCGGCTACGGCATCACGGAAGACTGCCCCGGCTTCCTGGGCCACAAGTGGATGGATTCGCAACTGGAGGCCACCTATGAAGGTCCCGAGGCGGTGCAGCGGCGCCAGCTCGGCGTCACCATGGTTGACGAGCTTTTCCTGGCCCAGTTCCGCCAGTGGATCGTGCGCCTCCGCGAAATAGCTGGCACGCGTCCCGGCACCGGCGCATGCACCCTCGCCACTGCCATGGAGATGTGGTTCTGGACCCTCCACCATTTGCAGAACTCCACCGATGCCGATGGCTCGAAGCTCTATCACAGCTCGCGCCAGGCGGTGACCTTCGCCCTGGCCGATGCGCTCTGCTGGCTCGTGGCCTCGCGCGCCCAGATCCTGGACCTGCTGGAGTTGGAAGACAAAGGCCCGCAAAACCCCGCCCTGGCCGAAGCCCTGCCCGGCCTGGCGCAATTTTTCACCGACCTGTGCCACGTCCAATCGGCGCGCGCTGCCGGCGAAGTGGGCCGCATCTGCGCCGAGCTGGTGTTCGGCTACTGCCGCCATCCGGCCTGGGATTCGGGTGCCTGCCGCACCTGCTACCAGGCCGGCGACCTGGAAGACCTGGAAGCGCTGATACCCGGGATGGATAGCGTGGCGCGCGCCTGCACCGAGGTCATCGAAGCCGATGGCTCGCACCCCAGCAAGGCCGGACCCTGCGCCCGCTTCGACGGCCTGGAGCAATTCACCCGTCTGCGCCAGCGCCTGGATGGTTGCCTGACCGGATCGCAGCTCGCCAAGGACCGCGCCGCCGAAGCCCTCACCCGGGTCATGATTCCGGAGGCGCTGGACTACCCCGCATGAGCGACCGGCCGGTCCTCGATATCGATATCGTTTGCGTGGGCTTCGGCCCGGCGATGGGCGGATTTCTAACTACGCTCTCCCGGTCTGGCTTGTCTCCCAATGTCATCTGTTACGAGCGTGCCGACGATATCGCTTTCGGCGTGTCCGGCGCGGTCACGCGCGCACGCGGCATTCGCGCCAGCTTCCCCGATCTCGATCCGTCGGAAATCCCCATGGCCACGCGCGTAGCCCATGAAAAGGTGCTCTACCTGCTCGACCCGGCCGGCGCCAGCCGCCGCTCGACCGGGCTGCGCCTGGCGGATCGCGCCATCGGCGCGGTTCGCCTGGCCCGCCACAGCGCCGTCGAACTGCCCTATACCCCGCCATTCTTGCGCAAAGATGACGGATTGCTCTTCTCCATCGGCCAGTTCAACCAGTGGGTGGGCAGCCAGCTCATAGGCTCGGGCGCGGTGCAGATCTGGCCCGGCACCCCGGTTTCGGGACCCCTGATCGAAGGCGATCGCGTGGCCGGCGTCGAGCTTCCCGATATGGATGTTCGCGCCGCCCTGACGGTGGTGGGCGATGGGCCGGTGGGCGCAGTCGGCCGGCGGCTGGACGAGCGCTTCGGCCTTCCCCCTGGACATCATCCGCGGGAATGGGCGGTGGGCGCCAAGATGGTGATCGATCTGCCCGAGCGTGTGGACCTGGAACCCGGCACGGTTTTCCACAGCTTCGGCTATCCGGAGCCGGAGATTTTCGGCTTCTTCTACGTGCATCCGGAGCGCGTGGCCTCGGTGGGAATCTTCGTGCCGTCATGGTTCCGCTGCCCGGTGCGGACCTCCTACCGGTATCTGCAGCATTACATCCAGCATCCCTATTTATGGCGCTATCTGGAGGGCGGCACGCTGCGCTCATGGGGCGCGAAATCGCTGGCGGAATCGGGGCGGCGCGGCGAGCCTTACCTGGCCGGTGACGGTTGGGCGCGCATCGGCGAAGGCTCCGGCAGCACCAACGTGCTGACCGGTTCCGGCGTGGATGAAGCCTGGACCACGGGCACGCAACTGGCCGAAGGCGTCGTCGAGCTGATGAAGGACGGCCGCCCGTTTACGCGCCAGAACCTGGAGGAAACCTACGTCCGGCGCCGCCGGGCAAGCTGGGTGGAAGCGGAAGGCCGCATTGCCGAGCGCGCCCGCGACGGTTTCCACCGCGGCGTAATCGCCGGCCTGGCCGGCATGGCGCTGGCAGGCATGACCAAGGGCCGGTTCGCCCTCGGCGGCGAGCCGAAGCCCATGCCGCCAATCGCGGAATACTATCGCGGACGCATTCCGGCGGACGAGGTGCGGCGCATTCAGCGGGAGTGCGCGGCCAAAGGCACGGGCGCGCACGACGCTCTGATGGAGCGCGCCGGCTGGCCCGAGATCGCCTGCGATGGCAAGCTGCTGATGTCGCTGCAGGACGCGCTGCTGGTCGGCGGCAAGGTGCAGGCCGCGCCGGGCTATCCCGATCACGTGCGCTTTACCGACTCGGCAGCTTGCGAAGACTGCGACGCGCGCACCTGCGTGGAGATCTGCTCCGGCCAGGCCATCACGCCGGGCACGGGCGCCGTGCCGGCCTTCGACCGTGAAAAGTGCGTGTATTGCGGCGCCTGCCTGTGGAATTGCCCGGCCGGCGCCATCTGTTTCGAAGCCGGCGCGGGAGGCTTGCATTCCGCTGAGAACTGAACAGAGCACATTTTCACAGGCTAAAGCCTGTGCCACCTTCTACCTCCAGGTGGCACAGACCTTAGTCTGTGTCGGCGGGACTGACAATTTCTTATGAGCTATCACATCGTCGTCTGCGGGGGCATCGTTCCCGATCCTTTGCAGACCCTGGAACCGGTGATGGGCCCCGCGGGGCCCTCCCTGAAGAATGAAAGCATGCTGCCGGCCGTGCTCGATCCCTGGGCCGCGCATGCGCTGTTCGAAGCCGCCAACCTGGCCCGCAACGTAGCCGGCAGCAAGGTGTGGCTGGTGAGCCTGGGTCCCAAAGCCAAGCTGCAGCAGGTGATGATGACCGTGGCGCAGAAGGCCCCCTTCGAGCTGGTGCCGATCGACGGGCCGGCCGGCGCCTTTACCGATCCGGTGGGCGTGAGCGGCGCGCTGGCTGCCGCCATCGAGACCATCGCCGGTCTGGACCGCCAGCGGCTGCTGGTTTTTGGCGGCTGGGAATCGGCTACCCGCGGCGCCGGCGCCACCATGCAGATGGTGGGCGAGCGGCTCGGCATCGTCGATCAGTTTCAGGGCGTGGATTCGCTTTCGCCGCGCGACGACGGATCGTTCGAGATCCTGGAACGCATCGAAGGCGGACGGCACCAGGTATCGGTCTGCGCCGGCCCGCCCGCGCTGGTCGGCTGGGCCACCGGCAGCCTTGCCGAGCCGCGCAACAATCCGCAGGTTGGCATGGCCAACATGCGCACCATCATGCCCGCGCTGCAGAAAGCCCGCGCGGCAAACCTGCAGGGCTCCCCGCCGCAATTCCTTTCCGTGACGCTGCCCCGCCAGCAGCGCTCGACCAAGGTGGTGAAGGACCTCTCCACCGACGAGATTGCCCGCCAAATCGCCGCCTGGATTAACGGAGACTGACAATGGACACGATTCTGTTTCTCGCTTTCAGCGAATCCGATGGATCGCTGGCGAAACCGGCTCTGGAAGCCCTGGGCGCGGCTGTGGCAATGGGCGGACCGATAGCGGTCGGCTTGATCGGCGCTTCAATCGCCGCCGCCTCGCGGCAGGTCGCCGGTTGCGGCGCGGCGCGCTTTCTGGGCGTGAGTGGAGAGGAATTCGGCCAATCGCGATACTCGACCGATGCCGCCGCCGCCGAAGCGCTCGCGCGCGCAGCCGGCGCCACCATCGTCATCGCTCCGGCGTCCGCGCGCACCAATCGCGCCCTGCCCGGCGTGGCGTATCGCCTCGATGGCGCTATCGACACGCACGTCACTGCGATTGCCGACGGCCCGTCCATCACGCGCTGGTATTATCGCCAGCGCATGGAAGCCGCCGTCAGCCGAACGGGCCGGCCCTGGTTCATGCTGCTCGAAAGCGGTTGCCATGCCGCCTGGAGCGGAGAGCCGGGCGAGGCATCCGTCGAGAGCGTGGCCGTCGCCCTGCCGCCTTTGCGAACCACAGTCACCGGCGTTCGAGCTCCGCAATCCGGTGAGCAGACCATCCGGCCCGACGCACGCCTGCTGTTCGTCGCCGGCGCCGGCTGGACCAAGAAGCAGGCCGACGGCCAGACGCATCCGCGCGATGCCGAAGAGCTGATTCTGGGGTTCCTGCACAAGACCCAAGCCTCGCTCGGTGGCAGCAAGTCGCTGGTGGATTTGAGCGGTGAGGGCGAAGCCGTGCTGCCCTTCATGACCCACCTGAACCAGATCGGACAGACCGGCGCCACCCCGCGCCATCCCAAAGGCCTTTCCACCTGCTGCCACGGCGAAGAGCCGCACGTAGTTGGCTGGCGCTTCATTACCGAGCGCCGCGCCGTGAATCTGGACCCCAACTGCGGCTGGGCGCGCGGCAAAGCCGACGTGCTCTACGTCGCCGACGCCTTCGAAGTAATGCGCAAGGTGAACGCGCTATTGGGGTAGCCTGGCATGTTGAAGCGTTACGCCGCGTCCTCAAATCCGACAACGATCCTCTTGCCGAGCGCTGCCAGTGCGGCTTGAATCTTCTCGGGCTTGGTGTTGTGCTTTGGGTCAAGCATGCGGCGGACAACGGTTTCGCTGACAGCGAGCCGTTTGGCCAACTCCGTATTTCGTATTCCGCCCTCGCGCATGGCCAGATAAAGGGCAAGCTTGGGCGCCAGGTAGAGCGGAACGCCGACTGGATATTGGCCGCGCTTCGGCTTGGAAGGTACCGGAATTCCGTCGCCGCGAGCGATCCTTCCGGCAATGGCTTCGGCCAGGCAGTCGGCGGCCTCGGCGAGCGTTTCGTCGAGATCGGCCCCTCCGGTGAGCGCCTCGGGCAGATCCGGAAACCGGACGTGAAAGCCTTTACCGTTCTTCTCGGGCAGAAAACTGGCGGGATAGGCGGCGGTAAACATTACAGATCCTCCTTACGAATGCCGAGTTGCTTACACATGTCGGACAGCAAGCCGGGGCCGAGTTCCTTCTTGAGGTCCTTCACGACAGTGAACCGGCCGCCAACGTAGAACGTGCCGTGGCTGCCCGAGCCACGTTCCGGAGCCCAGCGGCAGGCGAGCTTTTCCCGCCTGGCGACGGCTTTCACCTTGCGAAGGAACTCGCCTCCCGTCACGTTTCGATTATCGAACACTTCTGTTCGATTCGCAATGTCCGCGTCATGAACTTGAAACAGGAGGACCATGAGCGTCCCCGCGATGCGTGCCGTCCAGCGGCCCACAACAGCGGCACGCCAGGAAGCGATTGCCAAGGCAGCCATGGTTCCGTGCACAATCAATGCAGAGCGAGCCCGATGGAGCGTGCCGGCGCGAATCACGCAGCGGCGGCGCGGGACTTACTCAGGCAGCAGCGCTTGTATTTTTGGCCGCTGCCGATTGGCTGCAATTAGGTGAAATTAATGGAGTTATAAATATTTTTAAGTTCCGTGACCGGGTTTGGGCCAAGCATCGACCGGAACTGCCTTTGTGCATTTTTGTGCACAAGCAAAACCGGTCAGGCGGTGGCTACGGCGGCGATGGCCAGGCCGACCTTGGCCAGGGAGCGCTGCAGCATGGCGGCGGCTTCCGGTTCGGCGACGTGGCTGGCGATCGAAATCTCGGCGATCAGCATATGACGCGAACGGTCGAGCATCTTCTTCTCGCGGAAGGAAAGCGGCTTCTCGCAATGCAGTTGCAACAGGCCCTTGAAGACCTCCGCCACCTTGAGCAGATCGCCACTTTGCATTTTTTCGGAATTCTCGCGGAAGCGAACCTTCCAGTCCGACCGGATGGTGTACCAACTGGTAGAGAGAAAGGCGAGCATGAGGGAGATCTCGCGTTCCTTGGTCACCCGCCGCAGGCCAACGTTATCCACGTTGGAAAAAGGCACCAAGACGGTCATGCCACCGCAACCCAATCGCAGCAGATAGAATTTTTCCGGGACTGAGCCAAAGGGCCGAGTACTGATATTCTCGATGGTCCCAACGCCCTGGTTCGGATAGACAACTTTGTCGCCGATCTGAAATGTCATGCCCTGCCCCCCCACAGCCACCGTCCTCAAGTGCTCCAAGAACCTGGCCTAGCAACTCTTGAATGGTACGCTGGGTACCCCGATGTGTCAAGAGGAATGTGGTCCAATTTGCGCCATTTGGCGGGGGTTTTCGTTGGGGGGGTGGTCAGCCGTGGCAGGTGCGGGAGGGCCGGCGGGACGATATCGGGAGCTGGAAAGCGGCCAAATAACACCCTTCGATGGTGGCAAACCATCGGGACTTGGCAGGGAGACAGCGGGCTGGACGCCAGGATTCAATCGCCTTCGCTGGTGGAAACCTCCTTGCCATCGTCCACTACAATACCGCGCTCCGCCAGCAGCAGTCGCCGCAGGGTGCGCAAATCGTTTAGAATCCGGCGGCTGGCGGTGATATGAAGGTTCAGTTTGGCGAGGTTGTAGGAAACCAGCAGCAGAGCTTCTTTGCGGCGATCGGCCCGATCACCTTCGGCGAGGGCAATTTCGGACTCGACATCACGCCGCGCTTCGTCGAGGGCTTCCGCCAAGAGGGCAACGTACTCGTGGGAGCCCTCGATGTTGTCGAATGGCGTCTCGGCCTGACGATCCACGATCATGCCTTTCTCCCCGCTTCGGAAGAGTGGGGGGTCGACAACTGAAACTAAAGACTCATCTATTGTCTCACACTCGGGGTGTACAGTGACAAGTGGAGAAACGCGCCGGAAAATGCCTCAGAACCTCTGGAAAGCTGTTGTAGTGGACGACGAAGAGCTGGCGCGGGCGTTCCTGGCGGAGATGCTGAGGCGGCACGCCGACGTCACCGTGGCGGCCGAATGCGCCAACGGGTTCGAAGCGGTAAAAGCGATCGGCGAAATCAAACCGGATCTGATCTTCCTCGACATCCAAATGCCCAAACTGGACGGCTTCGAGGTGCTGGAGCTGATCGAGCCGGGTGCGGCGGTGATCTGCGTGACGGCCTACGACCAGTACGCCATGCGCGCGTTCGACGCTCATGCGGTGGATTACCTGCTGAAACCGTTCAGCGCGGAACGCTTCGACACGGCGCTGGAGCGGGCACGCCGGCGGCTTGGCGAGAGCCGGCCGCCGGCCGCGGCAACCGCGCTTCGCCCTCCGGAATCGAAGCTGGAGCGGATCGTGGTGCGCGACGGCGCCCGGGTGCATATCATACCTTTGGACAAGTTAGACTACGCCGAAGCCGAGGACGATTACATCGCTCTGCACTCGGCCGGGAAGAGTTATCTGAAGCAGCAGACGATCGTGCAGTTGGAAGCACAGCTCGATCCATCGCGCTTTGTGCGGATTCATCGTTCCTGCCTGGTGAACCTGGAGCGGGTAACGCGGATCGAGCCCTACGGCAAGGACAGCCGCCTGGCGACGCTGGCGGATGGGACGCGGCTGCCGGTGAGCCGCTCCGGGTACGCGCGGCTGCTGGCGGCGATGGAAGGCTCGCCGAACGGAGAGCGGTAATCCCAGGCAAGACCGCTCCCTTTGGTCGCGGCTCGGTTGCTTTACCATGGAGATTACTGTAGGACCGGCCTCGTGGCCTGTCTGTTCGTCCGGTGCATCAAGATTTGACAGGCCAGGAGGCCTGTCCTACAACTAGGAGCTCATGAAAACTCGCGTCTTCTCCGGCATGCAACCCTCCGGAAATTTACACATCGGCAATTACCTGGGAGCGCTGCGGAACTGGGTGCGGATCCAGCACGATTACGAGTGCATTTTTTGCATCGTGGATCTGCACGCCATCACGCTCTATCAGGACCCGGCGGAGTTGCGCGCCAAGATCGAGGAAATCGCGGCGCTGTACCTGGCGGCCGGCATCGATCCCAAGACCTGCGCCATCATGGTGCAGTCGGCGGTACCGGCCCACGCCGAGTTGGCCTGGATGCTGACGTGCGTCACGCCGGTGGGCTGGCTGGAGCGGATGACGCAGTATAAGGCCAAGGGCGCCAAGCAGGAATCGGTGAGCGACGGCCTGCTGCAATACCCGGTGCTGATGGCTGCCGACATCCTGTTGTACCAGGCCGGCATCGTTCCGGTGGGTGAAGACCAGGCGCAGCACCTGGAGCTGACGCGCGACATCGCGCAGCGGTTCAACTCCGTTTATGGCGACACGTTTGTGGTGCCGGGCACGAGTCTTCCGGCGGTGGGAGCGCGGGTGATGGGACTGGACGATCCCAGCCAGAAGATGAGCAAGTCCGCGGCCGCCGCGGGCCACGCCGTGGCGCTGCTCGATCCGCCCGACAAGATCCGCAAGACGATTATGCGCGCCACGACCGACTCCAACCCGGCGGTGGATTTCGAGACCGCGGGTGCGGGAGTGCTCAACCTGCTGACCATCTACCAGGCGTTCGCCGGCGCATCCGACGAGGAGATGAAAGCGCGATTCACGGGGATGCGCTACGGCGAGCTTAAGAAGCAGGTGGCTGACATGGTGGTGGCGAGTCTCGGACCGTTCCAGCAGCGCTACCGCGAGATTACCGGCGATCCGGGTTATCTGCGGGAGGTGCTGAGAGAAGGAGCCGGGCGGGTGGCTCCGATTGCCAACGATACCGTAGGGCTGGTGAAGGAGCGGATGGGGTTGTTCCGTTAGGCGCTTACGGCGCCGTGGCTCCTGGGTTCGGCCACTTTATTGCGAGATCACCGCCAGGAAACCGTCCGTGTATCCGCCCTGGTAGGCGGCCTGATACGATGCGCCGTTGGTCGGAAAGTCACCGCTAGTATAGCCGCCCACGTATACCCGCCCGTCCGACCCAACCACGATACCGTAGCCGTTATTGTTCGTGGCTCCTCCGAGGAAGGTGGACCAGAGGATTCCCGCGCTGCCCGCGACGTGCGGCTTGATCTTGGTGACAAAAACATCGATACCGTCGCCCCAAGTGCCTTGAACCGCGCCGGCGGTGACCGGGAAATCCGCGGAGAGGGTATAGCCCGTTACGTAAATATAACCGGAACTGTCGGTCGTCACGGCATAGGCCACTTCCGCGTCCGAGCCGCCCAGATAGGTTGAATACAAGACGATCTTGGAGTTGGTATAGTTCAGCACCGACACAAAAATGTCGCCGTTGCCCGCATAAGTGGGCTGCGCCGCATCGGCGGTAACCGGAAAGTTGGACGACAGGGTATAGCCGGTGACCACGATGTTTCCCGCGGAATCGAGCGTCAGGCCGCGTGCCATATCGTTCTCGGTGCCGCCGAGATAGGTGGTATAGAGCAGCGAAGCGGTGCCCACCTGGGTCAAATCCATCACTCCCACCACCACGTCAAAGGCGCCCGCCAGGTTGGGTTGATATTGATTGCCCGCCGCGGGGAACAGGGTGGACTCGCTGCTGCAAGCGAAATACACGAGGCCGTTTGCGTCGAGCGCGATGCCGCGGCCGTCGTCCACCAGCTCGCCGCCCATGTAGGTGGCGTACGTCAAGGTTCCGCTCGTGGGGTTGATCTGCGCGATATAGGCATCCTCCGGACCGTTGATCGCGCTGGCGTAGGCGTTGGCGGTGACCGGCCAGTCGGTAGAGGCGGTGGTGCCCACCACGTACATGTTGCCGCTGGAATCGTACGCCACCCCATTGGCGCTCTCCGCACCGGTGGTGCCGCCCAGAAACGACGAGAAGATCAGCCCCGCGGTGCCGCCGAGGCTGGGATTCAACACCAGCGCAAAACCATCCGTATAGCTGGTTCCCCCGGCGGTATCGAACGCATTGGCGGTCAGCGGAAAACTGCTGGATTTGGTGGTGCCGACCACGTACATATTCTGGGAGGAATCGACAGCCATGGCCAGTGGAATATCGTCGTCGGCGCCGCCAATGTAAGTCAGGTAAGTGACGCCATAGCCGCTGCCCTGGGAGTTGCCGATCACCGCCAGAAAGATATCCAGGTCGCCTATGTTGGCGGTGGCATAGGCGTTACTGCTGGCCACCAGATCGGACGTGCCGGTAGAGCCCGCGACGTAAAGATTGCCCTGGTTATCGGTCTGAATGGCGGTGATGGTGTCGGCCCCCGAGCCGCCCATATAGGTCGAATAGGCCAGCACCGG
>JBKQIF010000131.1:0-5600 GCA_052148435.1 Bryobacteraceae bacterium | reverse complement strand
GCGTGGCAGACTTGTTTCGTTCTGTCTAAATACGCCAGCGCATCGCAGAACAACGCGGAAGATTCGGTCACTCGGATGACTGCCGAAGACTCGACGTTTGGACCGACCAAAGCCCGCCGGGTCCAATGTGAGTTTCCGGCAAGCGTGCGTGACGCCAGTTAGCCCACCCTGCTAAGTTCATTCAGTCGCCGAGGAGCGGCTGATAGTGAACCGCAAAAGCACATTACCCATTCCCGAGCCGATCGCGCAACTGCAGCGCCAGTTGGATCAGTTTCGCAGCACTCAGCCGCGGCGGACGAAGCTACCGGACTCGCTGTGGCAGGCTGCGGTCGAACTGGCCCGGCAGCACGGTGTGTATCCCGTCGCGCATCCGCTACGGCTGGACTACATGGGGCTGAAGAAGCGGCTCGGCGGAGGTCCGCGCCTCCGCCGGAAGGCAACGAAGCCGGCATTCGTCGAGCTGATTGCGCCGGACCGCGCGGCGCTCGAAGAATGTGTGATCGAGTTGGAGTCTTCTGGCGGGAGCAAGATGCGAATCCAGTGGAAGACCACGGCTCCGCCAGATTGGACGAACCTGCTGCGCGCCTGGCGCAACGCCGAGAGATGATCCAGATCACCGCCCAGATGCGGGTGCTGGTGGCGATCGAACCCGTCGATGGACGCAAGGGCATCGATTCTCTGGCGCGGCTGTGCCAGGAGAAACTCGCCGAAGACCCGTTTTCCGGGTGTGTGTTCGTGTTCCGGAGCCGCAGCGGGAGCGCGATCCGACTGCTCAGCTATGACGGCCAAGGATACTGGCTGGCACAGAAACGGCTCTCCAAGGGGCGGTTCGTGTGGTGGCCGGAAGGGACCGGACCGACCAAGCCACTGGAGGCCTATGAGGCACAGTTGCTGCTGGCGGCCGGCGACCTTTCCCGGGTGCGTGCGGCGCCCATGTGGCGGCGGGTCAGCGTGCTGAAGTAAATGTTGCGAAAACAGGGCATCACCCCCTTGCGTTCCAAAAGAAACAGGTGCATACTGCTGATCGATGGTCGAGTTCAGGTATCGGGGCCGGAAGATCAGCCAGGAAGACATCCTTTATATACGCGCGCTGGTCGAGCGGCATCCGAACGAAAGCCGCCGCACGTTATCGACGATGCTATGCGAGGCCTGGCAGTGGTGCCAGGCTAATGGTGCGTTGCGCGACATGGTATGCCGCGGCATGCTGCTGATGCTGGAGCGGGCCGGCCAGATTACCTTGCCGCCGGTGAGTTACGTGCGGCATAATCCGCTGGCCAAGAGAGCCCGGCCGAAGCCGGCGCGAATCGATGCCACTCCCATAGAAGACCGGTTACCCAACCTCCAGCCGCTGGAGTTCGAGCAGATTCGGCGCACCTCGAAAGAGCCGTTGTTTAACAGCCTGATGGAGGAGCATCATTACCTTGGCTACGAGCAGCCGGTGGGAGAACACCTGAAGTATCTGGTGTGGGCGCAAGGGCGGCCGGTGGCATGCCTGGCATGGTCCTCGGCTCCGCGTCACCTGGGCAGCCGCGACCGCTACATCGGCTGGAGCGCCGAAGCGCGCCGTCGCAACATCCGCTTCATCGCATACAACACCCGATTCCTGATCCTGCCGTGGGTACGGGTCGAGCACCTGGCGTCGCATATCCTGGGCCGGATGGTGGCGCGGATCTCCGAGGACTGGCAACGGATGTACGGGCATCCGATTTACTTTCTGGAAACGTTCGTGGATCCGGAGCGATTCCGCGGAACCTGTTACCGGGCGGCCAACTGGGTGTTGCTGGGCAAGACCACGGGACGAGGCAAGCAATCCAACAGCTACGTGCCGAACCGGTCGATCAAAGAGGTTCTGGGGTATCCGCTGACGAAACGGTTTCGCGAGCTACTCGGGGAGGGAAGATGAAGTCCGCCAAACGGCGTCGTGTGGATGTGAACCTGGACGAACTGGACCGGGTGCTGGACGGAGCCCGGCAAGCGCCGCTGAGCGAGGCCGATTGTGACAAGCTGAAGAGCGCCTTGCATGCCCTGGCGGCGATGCTGGCGCGGCCGCGCCATACGGAGAAGACCAGCGCCGTGCTGGAAAAACCGGAGAACCCGGAAACCGGCGAGGGCACTCAGCCGGATAGCAACGCTTCCGCGCAACCCGGACACGGGCGCAACGGAGCAAAGGCGTTTGGCGGCGCGCAGACGGTCGGCATTGCGCACCAGAAGTTGACCCATGGGGACCGCTGCCCGGAGTGTGGAAAAGGCAACGTATACGGGCAGAAGGAACCGAAGGTGCTGGTGCGGATCGTGGGGCAGGCGCCGCTGGCGGCCACGGTTTACTCGCTGGAGCGGTTGCGCTGCGGTGCTTGCGGACAAGTATTCACAGCCGAAGAGCCGGAAGGAGTGGGTCCGGAAAAGTACGACGAAACGGCGGCAGCGATGATCGCGCAACTCAAGTACGGCAGCGGCACGCCGTTCTACCGGTTGGAAAAACTGGAAGGTCAGCTGGGGATTCCATTACCGGCAGCAACGCAGTGGGAGGTTGTCGAAGAGGCCGCCGAGTTGGTCAAACCGGCGGGGGATGAGTTGATTCGGCAGGCGGCGCAGGGCGAGGTGGTACACAACGACGACACCAGTATGAAGGTGCTCCAACTGGAGCGTGAGCCCGGTGACGAACGCACCGGTGTGTTCACCAGCGGCATCGTTTCGACCGGGCAGGGCCAGAAGATTGCTTTGTACTTCACCGGCCGCCAGCATGCGGGCGAGAACATCGCCGATGTGCTGAAGCAGCGGGCGAAGGACTTGAGCCCGGTGATCCAGATGTGTGATGCGCTGTCGCGGAACGTGCCGAAGCTGCCCAGCGGAGTGGAGATTTTGGTGGCGAACTGTCTGGCTCATGGAAGGCGCCAGTTTGTGGAAGTCGTGCAGAACTTTCCCGAGGAGTGCCGGCACGTGCTGGAGATGCTGGGCGAGGTGTATCGGTACGATGCGGAAGCGCGCGAGGGCGCCCTGACAGCGGAGGAGCGGTTGCGGTTTCATCAGGAGCACAGCGGCCCGGTGATGGAGAAACTGCACGGTTGGCTGGAGGCGCAGTTCGCCGAGCGGAAAACGGAGCCCAACTCCGGTCTGGGCAAGGCGATCACCTATCTGATGCGGCACTGGAAAGCCTTGACGACGTTTCTGCGAGAAGCCGGGGCACCGTTGGACAACAACATCTGTGAGCGCGCTCTCAAGCGGGCGGTGCTGCACCGGAAGAATGCGTTATTCTACCGGACGCTGCACGGGGCCGAGGTAGGCGACCTGTTTATGACGCTGATCCACACCTGCCAGTTGTGCGGCGCCAACTCGTTCGACTATCTGACGCAGTTGCAGCGCCATGCCCGGGAACTGACAGCCCAGCCCGCGGAGTGGATGCCCTGGAACTACCGCCAGACGCTGGAGCCGCCTGGCGTATGATGAATCCTGCATGGCCGAAAAGGATAGTCTCCGGCCATGCTTGGGTGACACTCCGCAATGGCCGCCAAACAGGCATCTGGCAAGGCAGAATCACGTAGGGTTTTTGGCCAGGCACGGAAACCGCCGAAAATGTTGCGCGCCGGTCTCTACGCCCGCGTTTCCACCAACGATCAGCAAACCATCCCCTTGCAGATCCGCGCCCTGCGGGAATACACCGCCCGGCGCGGCTGGACGATTGCCTTGCAGGTGAAGGAGGTAGGTAGCGGTGCCTCGCAGCGGCAACTGCGGGAGAAGTTGCTGGAGGCGGCGCGCCGTCGCGAGATCGACGTGATCCTGGTCTGGCGACTGGACCGCTGGGGGCGATCGGTCACGGACCTGTTGGCAACGCTTCAGGAACTGGAGCATCTCGGAGTCGGTTTCGTGTCGCTGAACGAGGCACTGGACCTGACGACACCTGCCGGGCGGGCCATGGCGGCGTTGCTGGCCGTTTTCGCCGCTTTCGAAAGGGAGATTCTGCAGGAACGGGTTCGGGCCGGCTTGGCCCACGCCCGGCAGAACGGCAAGCGACTGGGCCGACCGGCAACTGCGGCCATACACACTGCGGAAATCCGGAAACTTCATCGCGGCGGCGTCAGCAAATCCGAGATCGCCCGACAGTTGAACATTGGACGAACCTCCATCCGCCGCATTCTGGCGATGAGTAAGATGTAATCGTGGCGAAAACTCGAGCGCTGTATCAATTAAAGGTAACGTTGCAGGACATTCACCCGCCCATTTGGCGGCGCATCCAGGTGTGGGAAGACACTACCCTGGCCCAACTGCACACAATCTTGCAGATCGTCATGGGCTGGGAGGACTGCCATCTTCACCAGTTCGTAATCGGCCGCCGTCTTTACAGCGTGCCGGATCCCGACGACGACATGTACGAGCGCAAGGTGATCGATGAAAGCCGCGTGCCTCTCGGGGAGGTAGTGCCCCGCGTGGGGACTCAGTTCGCATATCTATATGACTTCGGTGACAGTTGGGAGCATGATCTGGTGCTGGAGGCCATCCTGCTGCCGGAGACGGCCGCGCCATATCCGACGTGCATCGGCGGCGAACGCCGCACGCCCCCAGAAGATGTGGGTGGAACTTCCGGCTATGAAGAATACCTGGTAGTGCTGGCCGACCCCGAACACGAAGAACATGAGAACATGCTCAGGTGGCGAGGTCCGTACGATCCGGAAACATTCTCGGCCGCCCAGGTAAACCAAGTGCTCCAGAAGAAGTTCCGCTCCCGCAAGCTGCCCAAAGCAGCCACCCCGGCATCGAACTGAGCCGCAGCCCCCGAAGCGGCTGGCATTTCCGAGGATCTTCGGCTCTTACGCACCCTTGCCGAAAGGACACGCTTTTCTGGCAGTGTCAACGGGGCGAGAGAACCTTGTCTTCCGCATCCTCCTGTTTTGTGGATTGCGGCCCGCGGAGTTGCTGGCTTTGCGAATCGAAGATGTCGAGGCTGGTCGCTTGCGAATTGATGAAGCCGTAAAGGAAAAGGAGAAGGGGCAGAATCGAATCGGTGAAACCAAGACCGAGTCCTCGGACGCCTGGGTCAGCGTGCCGCCTGACCTCGCTCGGGATCTGCACGCCTGGGTCGGGAAGCATCCCCACAAGGACAACCCAAAGGCTTTCCTCTTCCCAACCGAGACCGGCACGGCTTACCGGGTCGGCAACTTCCTAAAGCGAGTCATGAAGCCGATTGCCAAAGCCGCTGGGATCGTGGATTTCGACTTCCGCGCGATGCGTTCGACGGCCTCCACCCTGTTTCAGGTGCATGGCACGGTCAAGGAGACCCAAGGCCAAATGCGCCACGCAGACCCATCAACCACCCTCCGCTACTACGTCAAGGTCATCCCCGAGAACCAACACAAAGCGGTGGCCGATTTTGAGCGTTCCGTGATGAAGCAAGGCGGAAAACGGCGTTCAAAAGCGAAGCCCGGCGGCTTATTGATGAAAGGTTGATGAAAGGTTTTGTGGGGTGACCTCTCCAAACCATTGATTTAATGGTACGCCCGAGTGGATTCGAACCACCGACCTTTTGCTCCGGAGGCAAACGCTCTATCCAGCTGAGCTACGGGCGCATATCAAAAAGAAAGAACTTACTAGACTGGAGCTTCGAACTC
>JBKQIF010000130.1:0-71075 GCA_052148435.1 Bryobacteraceae bacterium | reverse complement strand
GTACGGTTTAACGACGATCCAAACCTCACCTACCTAAAATCCCGGGCCGACGCTCTGCGCAAAGACGGACAGACCGTGGTCTTCGCCGCCGTAGATGGCCGTCCTGCGGGAATCCTTGGTATCGCCGATCCCATCAAGCCCGAAGCGGCGCAGGCCGTCCGGGATCTCCGCGCGCAAGGCCTGCGCGTCGTCATGCTGACCGGCGACAACGAAACCACAGCCGCCGCCGTGGCCCGCCAGATCGGTATCACCGATTTCCAGGCTGGCGTCCTGCCCGAAACCAAAGCCGATGCCATCAAGAAGCTGCAACAGCAGGGAAGAATCGTCGCCATGGCCGGCGACGGCATCAACGACGCTCCCGCCCTGGCGCAGGCCGATCTGGGTATCGCCATGGGCGGAGGCACGGATATCGCCATCGAAGCCGGCGGCGTCACCCTGATGCGCAACGACCTGGGCGGCGTGGCCGAAGCCATTCAGCTTTCGCGCAGCGCGATGCGCGTGATCCGCCAGAATTTGTTTTGGGCATTCGCCTACAATACGGTGGGCATTCCGGTGGCGGCGTTCGGGCTGCTCTCGCCCATGCTGGCCGCGGCGGCCATGGCGCTTTCGAGCGTCACCGTGGTCGGCAATAGCTTGCGCTTGCGCGCGCGGTAGCTTCCACAATTGGCCGAGCGTTATTGACAAGAACAACGTATCATGCCATAGCTTAACCGGCGCGCAATGGAAACGGCGCTCATCGAAACAAGGCTCGACTACTCCCCGTTCCCCAACGAGTGCCCCTGGAATCTCGATACTCTGCTCGCCAACTGACCATGGCACGGCGTCGGCCATATTCCTTGGCGGCTCCGAGCACACCCGTCACGAATGCCACGCCCCGCGCGCCGCAAACGCCGCCAGCAGCTTGCGGCCGGCGAAGAAGGCGATGGCCAAGAAGGCGGCAAAGCTGATGGCGATGACGGCGAGGCGCCGGCCCGGGGCGAGGGTGGTCACGCCCGGCCCCGAGGGGACGCCAAAATCCAGCCAGACGCGCAACCGCACCAGGGGAGTTTGGCCCTCGCCGAGCTGGTTGTCCAGCACGATGGCATATTCGCCGGGAAACCGAATGGCGTGGCGCAACCTGCCGGATTTCGCCGGGCCGACGATTTCGAGCGCTCCCTGAGGCAGGCCGCGCCACAAATGTTCCAGATCGTCGCGGCTCACCAGCGCCAGGCGGATGCGGCCGGCGCCGCTCTGGGCATCGAAGCTGGCCGTAACCGTAGCTGGCCGTTGCTTGAGATCGATGGGCACGAAATGCCACTCGCCGGCAGGAATAGGGTAAACCTCGTCCACCATCATTAGCCGGCTTTGAGCCAGGACGAACAGGCAAAGAAATGGGAGCATACAGCGTGTCACCTAACCTGCGGGAAAGCCTCACCGGCCGTTGGGAAGGGCTACAATAAGGCCATGCCCGACAGTATGGCACAGCCGCAGGAGGGGCTTGCTGCGCTTGCGCCCGCTTGAGTTTCCCGCGTGGCAGAGGCGCCTGAGCTGGCTGGCCGCGATTCTGCTCGCTACCCTGTTTCTGGTTTCCGGCATCTGGAAAATCGCATACACCGAGGAGTGGGCGGCGCGTATCCACGAGCTGCTGGTGCCGGCTTCGCTCAGCCTGCCGGCCGCATTGGCCTTCGGCATCGTCGAAACTCTGGCCGGGGTGCTGATCCTGGTGCCACGATTCCGCCGCTGGGGCGCCGTTTTGGCGGGCTTGCTGCTGGTTTCTTTCGCCGCTTATTTCGCCATCCACTACCAGGCCCTGAAGGGCGCCGAATGCGCCTGCTTCCCCTGGGTGAAGCGCGTGGTGGGTCCGCAGTTCTTCGCCGAGGACGGGCTCATGCTGGTGCTGGCCGCTATCGCGGGACGTTGGGCCCGTGCCTCCGGCGGGCTGCGCTCGGCCAGCGTGATTCTGGGCGCGGTGATCGTCTTCGCCTTCGTGTCCTACGGGGTGGCCGCCGCGCGCCATGACGGCACGCGCGCGCCAGCCAGCATTACCGTGGACGGCCGTCCCTACTCGATCGCACGCGGCCGCTTCTTTCTGTTCTTCTTTCATCCCGAGTGCACGCACTGCCAGGACGCCGCCAAACAGATGGCGCAATTCCACTGGCACGACACCATCGTGGTCGCGATCCCCGTGGATGTGCCGCAGTATTCGCCGCAGTTCCTGGCCGAAACCGGATTGAAAGCCGTGGTATCGAGCGACTTCGACCGGCTCAAAGCGGTGTTCGGGTATGCCGGCTACCCGTTCGGCGTCGCCATCGAAGACGGGCGCGAGCGGGCGCCTTTGCCCAGCTTCGAAGACACTGAGCCGGCAGCCACCCTCAAGCAGATCGGATTCATTTACTGATGAACCTTCTCATTCCCAACCTGGGATCCACTTCGCTCAAATACCAGATCCTCGAAATGCCTTCGGAGACCTCGCTAGCCAAAGGACGACTGGAACGGGTGAAAGACTACCGCGTGGCCATCGGGCAGATCGCCCACGCCGGCATCCCTATCCATGCCGTGGCGTTGAAGGCCGTGCATGGCGGGCCGGATTATCGCGGAACCTTCCTGGTAGATGAGGGAGTGGTGGCGGCGTTACGCCAGTTTCTTCCGGCCGCTCCGGCGCACAACGCCATCTATCTCACGGCCATCGAGGCGTTTCAAACGGCCCTGCCGGGCGTGCCCCTGGTAGCTGCGTTCGAACCGGAATTTCACCGCACCGTACCCGAGCCGGCGCGCCTCTACGGCGTGCCCGCCCCGTGGCGCGACGAAGGCGTGGTCAAATACGGCTTTCATGGCGCTTCCCACCAGTACATCGCCGAACGCACGGCCGCGCTGCTCGGCCACACCGGCAGACTGGTGAGCTGCCACCTGGGGGGAAGCTCGTCGATGTGCGCCATCGTGGACGGGCGGAGCGTCGACGTGACCATGGGATTCTCTCCGCAATCGGGCCTGGAAAACGCCACCCGCCATGGCGACCTGGACGTCTTCGCCGTTCTCTATATGATGGAGCGCCACGGCTGGACGACCGCCCAGGTTCGCACCCAACTGGCCACCGGCGGAGGCCTGGCCGGCCTTTCCGGCGTGGCCGGCGGCGATTTGCGGGATATCGAAGCGGCGGCGTTTGCCGGCAGCCGTGACGCGCAACTGGCCGTCGCCGTGTTCGCCTACCAGGTGAAAAAAACCATCGGCGCCTTTGCCGCGGCCATGGGCGGACTGGACGCCGTCGCATTCACCGGCGGCATCGGCGAGAACTCGGGCCGCCTGCGCGCCGCCTGCCTGGAGGGCCTGGAGTTTCTCGGCATCTCGGTCGATGCCGCCCGCAATGAAGCCGGCAGCGGCGACCGCGCCGTTTCCGCCGACGGGTCAAAGGTCACGGTCCTGGCGCTCGGGACCAATGAAGAACTGATCGTCGCGCGCCGCGCCTACCGCTGCCTTGCAGGTCAGTAGGACTGGTTTCCCGGCCTGTCGCTTCAGGAGCCCTGGCGGGACAGACGATCGTTTTTTCTCGTCTGCCGGGCTCCGCCATGGCACGGACGCCTGACGGACGACACAAGGCGAATCGTCTGTCCCACCAAGCAGCCCAGCCGCAACCGTAAGAACCGGCGACAAGATGACCGGCGCTGCGAGGAAGACCGCGCCCGCCCCCACTCGACCCGATCCCGACCCAGAGGCCCGCGCCGCGGCCGGCGGCCAGCGGGTCGGAGGACGGGAGGACGCTGGCTGCGAAGGACGGATCTTGTTCGACGGGGTGGATCAGCGCTTATATTGACATTCGATATCGATGGACGATATTATGCTCGCATGTCCAAACCCGCCGAACTATTGCAGGGCACCTTGGACCTGCTGATTCTCCGCACGCTCGAATGCGGCCCCTTGCACGGGGTTGGCATCTCGGACCGGATCGAGCTGGCGACCCGCGGTGTCTTCGTAGTCGGTCCCGGATCTCTGTTTCCGGCGCTCCACCGGCTGGCCGAAAAAGGATGGGTGGATGGCGAGTGGAGCGAAACGGAGAACAAACGGCGCGTGAAAACGTACACGCTTACAGCCTCCGGGCGCGCTCAGCTCAGCCAGGAAAAGCGCAATTGGAAGAAGGTCCTCACCGCCATGAACCGGGTGCTGGCCGAGGAGATATAACGCGTGTCCACCCTACGCCGCATCGGCGCATTTGTGAAGCTGCCGTTTCGCCGCGATCGGGCGGAAGCGGAGTTGGACGACGAGGTGCAGGCGTTCTACCAGACCATGGTGGATCGCTACGTGGAGCGCGGCCTGCCGGAACAGGAGGCGCGCCGCCTGGCCCGGCTGCGATTCGATTCTCCGGAGCATGTCAAGGAACAAGTCAGAGACGCGCGCGCCGGCGCGGCCATCGCTTCAGTGGGGCGAGACGTAGCGTATTCGCTGCGCACGCTACGCAAGGCGCCGGCCTTCGCGTTCGTGACGATGGTGACGCTGGCTCTCGGCATTGCCGCCAATTCCACCGTCTTTTCGATCGTCAGCAGGTTCGTCCTGCGCCCTCCTCCAGTCGGCGACCCCGGCACGCTCATGAGTCTCCACACCACGCACCACGGGGATCGGTGCTGCAACAGCTTCTCCTGGCCGCTCTTCGTCGATGTGCGCGGCGAGGCCCAATCTTTTTCGGGCATGGCGGGTTACTACGAGCTGGTGCCCGCCTCCATCGGAGGGAACGGCGAACCGGAACGGGTGTGGGGCCAGGCCGTCACCGCGAACTTCTTCGATGTGGCGCAACTCGGCATGACGCTGGGCCGCGGCTTCAGCCGGGACGAGGAAAACCTTCCCGCGATCGTGCTTGGCCACCGCCTGTGGCGGAGCCGCTTCGGCGGCGATCCGGCGATCGCGGGCAAAACCATCACGCTCTCCGGGCGGCCTTTCACGGTGATGGGGGTCGCACCGTTGTCGTTCCGCGGCCTCGACCTCATCCTCGATTGCCAGTTTTGGGTCCCGCTCGGCAACATCGATCGGTTGCTTCCCAACACCGGCAACCGGGTGTCGCGCTTGTACCACTGGGTGAACGTGGTTGGCCGTTTGCGGCCCGGCGTGACGCGCACCGAAGCCGCGGCCGAGCTGGACGTGCTTTCGCAGCGCCTCGCCAAAGCCCATCCCGAAGCGGAAAAGGGCGGCGGCTTCCGCTTCGAACCTGCGGGCTCACTCCCGCCGAGAGATAAGGCCGCGGTGATGATGTTTCTGGCGGCACTTACTGTGGTGGCGCTGCTGGTGCTCTCGATCGCCTGTGCGAACGTAGCCAATATGTTTCTGGCACAAGCCTCCGGGCGACAGCGTGAGATGGCGGTGCGCCTCGCGCTGGGCGCCACGCGTCGTCGCCTGCTGCAGCAGATGCTCACCGAAAGCGTGCTGCTGGCGCTCGGCGGCGGCCTCGCCGGCGCCGCCCTTTCCATTTGGGCTACCAGGGCTTTGGCCGCTTTTCGTTTTCCCGCGCCTGTGCCTCTGGATCTCAGTGTCAGCCTTGACTGGAGAGTTTTGTCCTATGCCTTCATTCTAAGTGTGGCTGCCGGCGTGCTCTTCGGGCTGACTCCGGCGTGGACGGTGGTGCGCCCGTTGATTGCGAGCGGTATCAAGGGCGAGGATATGCTGGCACGGCCGGGCCGCAGGTGGAGCTTGCGCAACGTGCTGGTGGTCGCGCAGATTGCCATGTCGGTGGTGCTGCTTTGCGCAACGGGCCTTTTCCTGCGCAGCCTGGAGAATGCCTCGCAAATCGACGTCGGCTTTCGCTCGCGCGGCATCCTGAGCATGTCCGTCGACCCGCGCTTGCACGGCTACACGGCTGAGCGCACGGCGCAGTTGCTGGAGCAACTGCGCCAGCGCGCGGCCGCTCTTCCGGGCGTCGTCTCCGCCACTTATACGGATATCGTGCCGCTCTCCGGAGGCGGCCGGCGCGACGAGTTTCGCATGGCGGGGCAGCCGGCTTCCTCCGGGACCGATCCCCACGTGGATCTTTACATGGTCGGCCCTGGCTATTTCGAAACCATGGGGATGCCTCGCGTTGCGGGCGGCGATTTAGGCGGCGAAAGCGCGGCCGGGCCGCAAGTCGCGATCGTGAATCAGGCCTTTGTGGAACGGGTGTTGCGGAATGAGAACCCGATCGGGCAACGCGTCACGGGCGGCGGCAGAACGTACCAGATCGTCGGCGTGGTGAAGAACATCAAGTCGCGGACGCTGGGCGAAGACGTCAGCCCGGTTCTCTATCGCTCTTTGGCGCAGGACATTGGCGGAGACCCATCCGTCACGGGATATTCGGTGCTGGTTCGATTCGCGGGCGTGCCCGGTCCGCTGGCGGGCGCCGTACGCCGGGAAATTCACTCGATCGACCCCACGCTGGCCATCTTCAATGTCGAAACCATGGAGGAACATCTCCGCGATGCGCTCTTCCTGCCGCGGCTAGCGGGATCGCTTTTCGGCGTCTTTGGCTTGCTGGGTCTCTCGCTGGCGGCTGTGGGACTGTATGGGGTGATGAATTACTGGGTAAGCCGCCGCACGCGCGAGATCGGCATTCGGCTGGCGCTCGGGGCACAGATTGGCGGCGTGCAGCGACTGATCGTTGGCCAGGGAATGGCGCTGACGGTGATCGCCATAGTGCCTGGTCTTGCCGCGGCATGGGTATTGACGAAGCTCTTCACCAGCGTTCTGTACGGCGTGCCTCCCCACGATTTGGCAATCTTCACGCTGGTGCCGCTCGTTCTCGCCGCGGTCGCGTTTCTGGCGTGCTGGCTTCCTTCGCGCCGCGCGGCCGGAATGGAGCCAACGGGCGCGCTACGGCATGAATAGTGGAAGCGCGGACAGATTGGTTTGGAGCGATCCCGGAAACGGGCTAAAGTTCGTTGGCGGATTCGCTGGCGAGAATGCCGCGGCGTTCTAGTTCTTCGAGGCACGCGTCGTCCTCTTGGGCGGCGGGGAACTCCAGGAAGCGGTCCGGACCGGCGAGATCGCGAAAGTAAGACTGCTCGGGCAGGACAGACGGGGCGGCGGCGACGATGACGATCTGGCCGGCGGCCAGGGCGGCGGCGGCGATGGGGGCGAGGTGTTCGCCGGCGGCGGCTCGGTCCAACACCTGGGTTACGGCGCCGCGCTCGAAGAGGGCGCGCTCCAGACGGCAGGCGGCATCCCAGCCCGCGGCCATCCAGACGATGGCGGCGGTATGGCCGTGGCGCTCGGCGCGCTCGGCGGCGGTGACGGGCGCGGAGGGGTCGCCGGCAGCGGCGCGGCTGGCGTTTCGGGTGCGCGGGTCTGAGATCATGCCGGCGGCGACGGTTTCGTTCGACAGGGGATCGATGAGAATGAACGCGCCGGTGACGCGGTTGCGGCGGTACGGATCGACGAACAGGGGCTTGCGGGTTTCGACGACGGCGGCGCCGATTTCGTTGAGCCGCAGTTCGGTAACGGGCTCCTGCGCGAGCGTATTCACGTCGAAGCGGTAGCGGATGGCGCGCACGCGCGCCTTGACCTCCTGGGTGGTGTGCTTGATGAGGTAGTCGCGTTTGAGATCGAGCGGCGTATGGCTCATCCAGACGAGGCGCGCATCGAGCGTGCGGGTGAGGTGGGGCGGGCAGACCGGGTCGGCCAGCATGTCGCCGCGGCTGATATCGAGCTCGTCTTCGAGGCAGACCGTGACCGAAAGCGGGGCGAAGGCGCACGGCAGGTCGCCGTCGTAAGTGGCGATGGATTTGATGCGCGACGTGCGTCCGGAAGGCAGCACCATCACGGTTTCGCCGGGGGTGAGAATGCCGGAGGCCACTTGGCCGGCGTAACCGCGGAAATCCTGGTTGGGGCGAATGACGGACTGCACGGGAAAGCGCATTTCCGCGAGATTGCGGTCGGCGGCGACGGGCGCGGTTTCGAGGTGGCTGAGAAGGCTTTCGCCCTGGAACCATGGCATGCGGGTGCTCTTGGAAACCACGTTATCGCCGAAGAGGGCACTGATGGGGATGAAGGTCAGGTCGTGAAAGCCGAGCGGCGCGGCGAAACGGGTGAATTCCTGGCGGATGGCCTCAAAGACGTCCCGACGCCAATCGACCAGGTCCATTTTGTTGACCGCGACCAGGATGTGGGGAATGCCCAGCAGGGACGCAATGAAGGCGTGGCGGCGGGACTGGGGCAGCACGCCGTTGCGGGCGTCCACCAGCACGATGGCCAGATTGGCGGTGGAGGCGCCGGTGGCCATATTGCGGGTGTACTGTTCGTGGCCGGGCGTATCGGCGATGATGAACTTGCGCCGGGGGGTTTCGAAATAACGGTAGGCGACGTCGATGGTGATGCCCTGCTCGCGTTCGGCGCGGAGGCCGTCGGTGAGCAGGGCGAAATCCACGCCGCCGGCGGTCTGGCTGGAGCGTGCCTGCGCGATCGACGCCAGTTGATCCTCGTACACGCCCTTGGAATCGAACAGGAGGCGGCCGATGAGGGTGCTTTTGCCATCGTCGACGCTGCCGGCGGTGGAAAAACGCAGGAGCTCTTTGTCCTGCTCCTGGTGGAGAAAGCCCTCCAAGGCCGCTTCGCGGTCGGGAGCAGGGGGGATGGCCGGCGTCGCAGCGGCGGCGTGACGCCAATCCCACAAGGGATCGGGAGTGCCCATCAGAAATACCCTTCGCGCTTTTTCAATTCCATGGAGCCTTCGCGATCGTGATCGATGACGCGGTTTTCCCGCTCCGAGCGGCGGAAAAGCATCATCTCCTGGATGATTTTGGGTAGGCTGTCGGCTTGGGAGCGGATGGCTCCGGTGCAGGGCGTGCAACCGAGAGAGCGCATGCGGCACATCACCGTTTCGGGCTTCTCGCCGGGCAGCAGCGGAATGTCGTGCTCCACCGGGATCAGCGAATCGCCGCGCACCACCATGCGCCGCGGGCGGGCGAAATAGAGCGGCACGATGGGGATGCTCTCCAGGTGAATGTACTGCCATACGTCCATTTCGGTCCAGTTGGAAAGGGGAAAGACGCGGATGCTCTCGCCCTTGTCGATGTGGCTGTTGAAAAGGTTCCAGAGCTCGGGGCGCTGATTCTTGGGGTCCCACTGGCCGAAGGAATCGCGGAAGGAGTAGACGCGTTCCTTGGCTCGCGATTTTTCCTCATCGCGGCGGGCGCCACCGAAAGCCGCGTCGAAGCCGCCCTCGTTGAGGGCGTCGAGCAGGGCGCGGGTTTTGAGCAGGCCGCAGCACTTTTCGGTGCCAAGGCGGAACGGGCTGGCGCCCTGTGCGACGGCTTCGCGGTTGGTATGTACGATGAGGCGAGCTCCGATGGAAGCGCAGAAGCGGTCGCGGAATTCGACCATTTCGCGGAACTTGTACGTGGTATCGACGTGCAGCAGCGGGAAGGGAATCTTGCCGGGATAAAAGGCCTTTTGCGCCAGGCGCACCATCACGGAGGAATCCTTGCCGATGGAATAGAGCATGACGGGGCGCTGAAATTCCGCCGTCACCTCGCGGAGGATATGGATGCTCTCCGCTTCCAGGGCGCGCAAATGATTTAATATCAGGCTACTGCTCATGATGAGTTGTAGGTTGGCATGCCGGGAGTGGCGCCGGGCATCTCCGCCAATCCGATCTGAAAGCGGCGCTTTATTGATTGTAACATCGGGCCCCAGGAGGTAGCGCAGGCGACGGATAGTGCCCATGGCTGGGTTGACGGACACACGGGGGGATTGCGATATACTATTAGCTTAGTTGGGGGTGGATCTTCTCGAGTAGCGGACGAGCCTCAATTCTGGAAGCCGGCATCCCGGTAACTCGGGGGGTGTTTCGGGCTGTTTTTTCGCTTTTTTTCCCCACCTATTGCAGGATTTGCGAGCAGCCTCTAGAGGAGGTTTCGCGCCTACCGGTTTGCCGTTCCTGTTTGAGCGAGCCCGGGCCGATGGAGGCGGAATACTTCTGTTGCGCTTGCGGGACGCCGTTTCAAAATCGATTTCCTTTGGATGAAGAAGGCCGTTGCGCGTTATGCCGCAACGGCCTTCGCGGTTTTGAAGCGGCGTACTGTTATGGCGTCTATGGCGGCGTGTTGCGCCGCTTGATTCACCTGTTCAAATACCAGAGGGTGCGCAGCCTCGAAGGGCCGCTGGCGGATTACCTGTTGCGGGCATTGCCGCGGGATGGGCGGTTCGACGCCATCGTGCCGGTGCCGCTCCACTGGCGGCGGCGTTGGCGGCGCGGCTTCAACCAGTGCGAACTGCTGGCGCGGGAGGTTTCGCGGAGAACCGGAATTCCGGTAGCGAAGGCGTTGCGGCGGCCTCTGGCTTCAAAGGCCCAGGCCGGACTGACGCTGGCAGCCCGCCGCCATAACGTCAAGATCAGCTCTTTCTCCGCCGCGGCGAACGTGGCTGGGCAAAGCATACTGCTGCTGGACGACGTTTTGACCACGGGGTCGACTGCCACCGCGTGCGCGCTGGCGCTGAAACGGGCCGGTGCGGTTCGTGTGTCCGTGTTGACGGTGGCGCGGGCGGACCGGCTATGGCAAGTGGCGCCCAAATCCCGCGTGGCGATAGGAGAAGGGTCTGCCGCATATGGCCAGTGATCGACTACAGCAGCCAGTGCTGGTGCTCAATGCCAGCTATGAACCGATCAACATCTGCGCGATGCGGCGCGCGCTGGTGCTGGTACTGAAGGGCGTGGCGTCCGCGGAAGAGGAATCGGTGCAATCGATTCACTCCTCGCGGGCGGCGATCCGGCTGCCCTCGGTGATCCGCTTGCTGGAATACCGCAGAATCCCGCACCAGACGCGGGCCTTGTCGCGCAAGAATATTCTGATGCGCGATCGGTACACGTGCCAGTATTGCCATCGGACGATGCCCAGCGGGGAGTTGACGCTGGATCACGTGATTCCGCGCTCGCGGGCGGGAGAGTCGGCCTGGGAGAACCTGGTGGCATGCTGCAATCCCTGCAATAACAAGAAAGGCAATCGGACTCCGGAGGAGGCAGGCCTGAAACTGCTGCGGCAGCCCCGGCCGTTCAGTCTGCATACCAGCCGACACCTGATGCGCATGCTGGGTAAGGGCGATGCCCAATGGCGCAAATATTTGTTTTATTAAGTACAATGTCATGGCGCCACAGGTGGCGCCGGAGTCTCGCGGGCAGGTACAATCGAGGAAGGGAAAGGCTGGCTGTGAAATGAAGAAGCTATTGATTTCGGCGGGACTCGTTTCGGGAATGGCGTTTTCGGCACTGGCTGCCGAATATGCCGGATATATTATAGACGACAGTTGCGCCGGTAAAAAGGCGATGCTGGGCAACGTAGCGTGCGCGCAAAGCTGTATCAAGCGTGGCGCCAAGGCGGTGCTGGTGACCGATGATGGCACGATCTACAAGATCGCCGATCAGGACAAAGTAGTCCCGGAAGCCGGCAAGAAGGTGACCATCAGCGGCACTTTGACCGGCGACACGATTTCGGTAAGTTCTGTAAAAGAACAGTAAGAGGCGGTTGGGTCCGTCAGTCGGACCCAACCATATCCCGCATCTTGCGGACCAGACCTTGGAGGGTGGCCGCGTATCCGTTCAGTTCGGTTCCGGCGGACGCGCCCTCTTCAGCCGAAGCAGCGGTTCGTTGCGTAACCTGTTCCATCTGGGCGACCGCACGGGCGATCTGTTCCATTCCGTGGGCCTGTTCCTGGCTTCCGACATTCACTTCATCCACCAGTGTTTTGACTTGGCTGGAGTTCTCCGTCATACGGCGGACGGCCCCGGCCATTCGATTCAGCCGTTCATTGCCGTCATGAGACGTGGCGATGGATTCCTCGATCAGGCCGGCGGTGTCCTTGGCGGCCTGGGCGCAGCGCTGGGCCAGATTGCGGACTTCGTCCGCCACCACGGCAAATCCCAAGCCGGCTTCGCCAGCGCGGGCCGCTTCGACTGCCGCATTCAGCGCCAGGATATTGGTTTGGAATGCGATTTCGTCGATCACTTTGATGATGCGGGCGATCTTATTACTGGACGCGTCGATTTCCTGCATCTTTTCCATCATGCGGTCGAGGGTGTGGTTCACCTCCGACGCGCCTTGCTCGGACTGTTGCATCAGGCCGGCGACCTTCTGGGTGTGATCGGCGTTTTTGCGGGTGATGGAAGCGATTTCCTCGGTGGATGCGGAAGTCTCCTCCAGGGACGCCGCCTGTTCGGAGGCTCCTTGCGCCAGCGACTGGCTGGTAGAGGAAACCAGCCGGGATGCGCTCGAAACGTGGTCGGCCGACTCGGCGATATGGTTGGCAAATCCTCGCAGGTCCGCATTCGCCTTGCGAACGATCCAGAATACGGCGCCGCCCACGGCGATTATTAGCAAGATGAGAGCCGCGGTGCCCAGGGTGGCGCCAGTGGATTTGGAGGCGGAAGCGGCCGAGGTGGAAGCCAGCTCGCTGCTCTGACGCTCCACCAGCGACGCCGCCTGGCGCCCGATGTCTTCCAATTGTGGTTGCACTTTCCGGTTGAAGACTTGCAGCGCGACATCCAACTGCTGACGGGCCACGGTCTGGCTGAGTTCCCGTTCGGCATCTTCCACTGCCGACGCCTGCTGGGCGACGGAACGGATCAGGGATGTCGTCTCGGGCGTCTCAGCCGTTTTTTCCAGTTCACTCAGGGCCGCGCGGAGCGCCTGGTCCTGGGTTTGAAATCCCGCCAGACTCTGGTTGGCGTGGCTCTGGTCCCCGAGTACCGCCGAAAGGGCGGTCGCCCGACCGAGGCTGGTCATTTCCGAGGCCGCAGTGGCTACTTTGCCGGCCAGGTACTGATTCCGTGCCACGCCGTTGGCGGCGTGCTCCAGGTCGGCATTCAGTTCGTGAACCATCAAGAGCGCGCTGCCGCCGCTCAGCAAGCAAAGCCCCAACATCACGCCGAAACCAATCAATAACTTACGTGTCAGGCTCATGGATGTCCTCGAAACCCTTAAACTTCAGCTTTTTCACCGACGGGGCCGCCGCTTGCGAATACTTTCATAAATCCTTCCGAAGAAGTGTCTTCCCTCTATATCGGTCGAAGGCCGCCAAAACAGTAGTTCCGCACAACAAAAAAACGCCGCTCCGGTCTGGTGCGCAAGCCCCGCCGTATCGAACCTAACGCGTGCGGGGTGGGAGCGCGGTTGGGAACGGCCGGCGGTTGGCCGAGGGCAGGCATCATGCCGAGGGCACGTATAATAACGTTGTAAGAGTTCGCCATGAAAAAACGTCTGGCTTACGATTTCGCCAAGGTTTTGCTGGTACTTTCGGTGCTCGTGGTGGTGTGGGAAGGCTCTTTCAATCCGGGCCAGCTCCGTCCGCACACCCCCAACCAGACGCTAATCTTCTGGGCGGTCTACACCTTGATCTTCCTGCTGATGGTGGTGCTGGGGTGGATCGTTTTCAGGGAATTCGTCAAGCTTTACGTAGAACGGCAGAGTCATCGCGAAGGGTCTCATCTCAAGACCAAGCTGGTAGTGGGCGCCCTGATCCTGAGCACGGTCCCGGTGTTTTTCCTGGTGCTATTCAACTATCGGGTTTTGAATCGGAATCTGGCCACCTGGTTTCGCGAGCCGGCGAGCAACGAGCTGGAAGTTTTCAAGGGCATCGCCAAGACACTGGATAAGGAAATGGACGACGAAACCGCGGCGCAGGCGGCGCTGCTGGCGGCGCAGCCGGAAGTGCGGCAGTTGCTGGCCACGGGTGTCGCGGTGCCGGGCTTCCTGAAACGGTTTTCGGTCGAGTACGAGCTGCAATCGGCGGCGATTTTCGGCGCCGCCGGCACGGCTCCGCTGGATTCGTTCGGTTCCGATCGCCGGCAGGCGGCGGAGGATCGGCTGGTGGTGAAATCCTATCCGGTCCTGGACGGGCGGCGGGAGACGGGGCACGTCACCGTCGCGGCCAAGATTCCAGGCGATAGGGCGGCGCAGATGCGCATGATCGGGGACTGGGCGCGGGAGTGGCAGCAGATGTGGGACCGCTGGAAGGACATCCGCTATTTCTACCTGCTGCTGATGTCCCTGATTACGTTGTTCGTTCTGTTTGTGGCGATATGGATCGCGCTGTTTCTGGCCAAGCAGATTAGCATACCGATCACGGCCCTGCTGGAAGGCGCCAGCCAGGTGCGCAGCGGCAACCTGGCGCACCGGGTGGAAGTGCGGGCGGCCGACGAACTGGGTTCGCTGGTGCGGGCTTTCAACCGGATGACGCAGGAACTGGAGGCCAACAGCCGTGAGCTGGACCGGCGGCGGCGTTTCACCGAAGCGATTCTGGAGAGCATTCCCACGGGCGTGCTTTCGGTGGCTTCCGACGGCTCCATCCAGCGCGTCAACCGCGCCCTGGCGCGCATCTTTCCGGCGGACCGGGTGGAGCGGGCCACCCGGCTGGAGGACCTGTTCTCGCGCGAGGACACGGCCGAGATCCGCTACCTCATGAAGCGGGCGCGGCGGACGGGGGCTTCCTCGCGGCAGCTCGAATTGCGCACCGCCGACCGCAATCGACAGCTGGCGGTTACGGTAGCGGCGATCGAGGAAAAGGCGACCAGCGGATTCGTGGTGGTGCTGGAAGACACCAGCGAGCTGCTGCGGGCGCAGAAGGCGGCCGCCTGGCACGAAGTGGCGCGCCGCGTGGCCCATGAAATCAAGAACCCGCTGACGCCCATCGCGCTTTCGGCCGAGCGGATCGAGCGCCAGGTGGACCGGCTGGAGCTGGCGCAGCCGTCCTCGCGGATACTGCGCGAATGCGCGCAGACCATTTCGAAATCGGTGGAATCGGTGAAAACGCTGGTGGACGAGTTCGCCCGTTTCGCCCGCTTTCCCTCGGCCCAGCCGGTGCGGGCCGACCTGAACGCGGTGGTGCGGGAAGCCCTCACCGTGTTCGAAGGGCGGCTTGAGGATGTCGCCATCCGCACCAGCTTTACGCCCGGGCTGGCCCCGGTGAACCTGGATCGCGAGCAGTTTATTCGGGCGGTGGTGAACCTGGTGGATAATGCCGCCGAGGCGATGCAGGATTCGCTGGTGAAGCAGTTGTACATCACCACCCAACCCGGCGTGGCGGAGACGGTGGAGCTGGTGGTGGCCGATTCCGGCAGCGGGGTCAGCGCGGACGATAAGGAGAAACTCTTTCTGCCCTATTTTTCGACCAAGAACCGGGGCACGGGCCTCGGGTTAGCGATTGTCAGCCACATCGTGGCGGAGCATCACGGCCATATACGGGTGGAAGACAACCAGCCGGTGGGAGCACGCTTCACCATCGAGATTCCCGCGCTGGTGGAGATGGAGAGCGGGGAGGCGGCGCGGCCGGCGCCGGTGAAAGTATGAGCGCGCCGAGGCCCAAGCCCCAGCGCATCCTGATTGTGGACGACGAGCCAGGAATACGCCAGTCGCTGGGCGGCGTGCTCGAAGACGAAGGCTACACGGCCGAATCGGTGGAAAACGGCGAAGCGTGCCTGGCCGCGCTGATCGAAGGCGGTTTCGAGCTGGTGCTGCTGGATATCTGGCTGCCGGGCATGGACGGCATGGAAGTGCTGGAGCGCATTCAGGAGATGCCCTTCGACGGGCGTCCCCTGGTGGTGGTGATTTCCGGCCACGGCAGCATCGAGGCCGCGGTGCGCGCCACCAAGCTGGGCGCCTTCGATTTTCTGGAAAAGCCCCTCTCCATCGAAAAGGTCACGCTGGTGGTCAAGAACGCGCTGGATCATCGCCGGCTGGCGCTGGAAAACCGCCGTCTCAAACAGGACGCCAACACGCGCTATCGCATTATCGGCGAAAGCGTGCCCATGAAGGCGCTGCGGCAACAGTTGGCGCTGATGGCCGCCACCAATGGACGGGTGTTGATTTACGGCGAAAGCGGCACGGGCAAGGAGCTGGTGGCGCACGCTCTGCACGCCTCCAGTCCGCGGTCCGGGCAGGCGTTCGTGGAAGTCAACTGCGCCGCCATTCCCGAGGAGCTGATCGAAAGCGAACTGTTCGGCCATGCGCGCGGATTTCTGGCGGGAGCGCCCGAAGCCAAGGCCGGCAAGTTCCAGAAGGCCGACGGCGGCACCTTGTTTCTGGATGAAGTGGGCGACATGAGCCTGCGCACCCAGGCCAAGGTGCTGCGCGCCCTGGAGGAGCAGCGCTTCGAACCGGTGGGCGCGGTGGAATCGATTCAGGTGGATGCGCGCGTGGTGGCGTCCACCAACAAGCTCCTGGAGGAGGAAATCGACCGCGGCAACTTTCGCGAGGACCTGTTCTACCGCCTGAACGTGATTCCGTTCTTCGTGCCGCCGCTGCGCGACCGGCGCGAGGACATTCCCTTGCTGGCCGATCACTTCCTGCGCGAATTCACCAGCGCCTACGGCCGCAAACCCAAAGAGCTGACGCCGGAAGCTTTCGAGGTGCTGGTGGCATATAACTGGCCCGGCAACGTGCGGGAACTCAAGAATCTGATCGAGCGCATCGTGATTCTCAACCCGCAGGTGCGGGTGGATGCGCGCCACGTTCCCCTGCAGACGCCGCGCAAGCCGCAGGACCGCGCCGGGGAGCGGGTGGGCAGCCTGCAGGACGTGCGCGAAGCGGCCGAGCGCGAATACATTCTCAAGAAGCTCGACGAAACTAACGGCAACGTGACCCGCACGGCCGAGCTGCTGGGCCTGGAACGCAGCAACCTGTACCGCAAGATGAAAACGCTGGGGATCGAGCCGAAGTAGCGGGCGCTGGTGTGAGAGACGATCGCATTTTGCCTCGTCTGTCGGGCTGATATGTTTTTGCCAGGGTTGACGGACCACGTAAAGACCACGGAATTCCGACCGGAAGGGAGTGGCAATGCGCTATAATTCGGGCGATCCAGCAGATACCCAGATGCAGCCCGGAATCCGTAACTTGACTGTCCAAAACCTCTTGTCGTTCGGCGAAATGACGACGATCGACCTTCGTCCTCTCAACGTGCTCATCGGCCCAAACGGGTCCGGCAAATCTAACCTCATTGAAATCGTTGGCCTGCTACAAAACGCGCCCAGGGAGCTCGCGACGGCCATCAGCAATGGCGGACCGATCGAAGACTGGCTTTGGAAAGGAGCTGCAAAGACTCCGACCGCATCTATCCAGGCAACCGTAACCCGGCCGGCGGAATTGCAGCGCGATAACCCTAAGCCCCTGCGCTACCGTCTTGCGTTTACGAAGGCCGGATTTCGGTTCCAAATCACCAACGAGTTTGTGGAGAACGAGGGACCCTTGCCCGATCAGCGGGGGCTGGACCTCGGGCTGCTTCCGCCCGATTTCTACTACGGGTACGTGAATGGGCTTCCCACGTTCATCAACAGGGGGGAGAGGCTCCCACTTCGGTCAGAAGACATCAATCCCCAACTATCTATCCTCGCCCAGCGAAAAGACCCCGAGCACTACCCGGAAATCACCCATCTGGGTAACCTGTTCACGAAATTCCGGCTCTACCGCGACTGGGAATTCGGCACCGTATCGGCGGTCCGTGAGCCCTGCGACGCCGGCCTGCCCAATGAGTACTTGGAAGAAGACGGCTCAAACCTTGGCGTTGTTCTCGATCGCCTCCTGGCTCGACCGCCAGTCAAACGCCAAATCTTGGCCTCTTTGCGCACCTTCTATGCAAACGCTACCGACCTGCGCACCAACGTCGAAGGAGGGAAAGTACAAACACGGCTCGAGGAAGAGCATCTCAACGGCACCATTCCGCTCGTCCGCATGTCCGACGGTACCATCCGTTGGCTTGCGTTGCTCGCCATACTCCTCAATCCCGACCCGCCGCCGCTCGTCTGCATCGAGGAACCGGAACTCGGTCTACACCCCGACATGATCCACGAGTTAGCCAAACTCCTGGTTGATGCGTCCTCACATATGCAACTCATCGTCACCACGCACTCGGATCGCCTCATCGAAGAATTCTCGGAGACGCCGGAAGTCGTAGTTATCTGCGAAAAAGAGAACGGGTCCTCAACTCTCCGCCGTCTCCATGCGGATCAGCTTTCGTCATGGCTTAAGGAGTACAGCCTCGGACAACTGTGGACGAAAGGACAACTCGGGGGAACGCGCTGGTGAGCGTCCGCGTGTTCGTCGAAGGGGGCGGTGATCAGCGCCGCACGCAGACCGCATGCAGAAAGGCTTTTGGTATTTTCTTTGGCAAGCTGCTCGGCAACCGACCAAAGCCCCGTATTGTCCCATCTGGAAGTCGCGATCAAGCGTACCGTGATTTCTCCCGCTCGCTGTCGGGCGATTCCGACACCTTTGCCATGCTGTTGGTCGACTCCGAGGACCCGGTAGCTGCCGGGAAGACAGCCGCCGCACACCTGCGGGACCGCGACCACTGGACCAATCCACTGCCAGACGGGCAAGTGCATCTAATGGTCCAGTGCATGGAGGCGTGGTTCCTCACAGACAAAGCAATGCTCGCACAGTATTACGGGGACGGGTTCAGGCAGTCCGCTCTACCGCCCAATCCCAAAATCGAGGAGATCTCCAAGGAGGACGTCTTTAACGGCCTTGAACGGGCCACTGTGGAGACGAGCAAAAAAGCCTACCATAAGACACGACATGGGTTCGAGATTCTCGAGCGTCTCGACCCTGTCGCTGTCCAAAAGGGATCACCGTTCGCGGCCGCGTTTTTCAAAGTCCTGTGAAACGCCCGCTCGCGGCAGGCGGTGGTGAATGAGCGAGCTGTCCCTTTATCGGAGAAGTGCCGTGGTTGCGGATGGTTGCCGTAAAATTGCCGTCCGGAAACGGCTCTGTCTATTTCATCCCAGGGCCAGAGTCTGCTCCACGTTTACACCACGTATGGCTTGCGATAGTTGCGCGTGATGAGTTTGTCGGCCTCGGCGTCGCCCGCAAACTTGGGTCCGGGCGCCAGGGTCAGCTTGCGTCCCACGCGATAGCTGATATTGGCCAGGTGGCACAAGGAGGCGCTCAGGTAGGCGTTGGCGATCTCGTCGTGCAGGTCCTTGTAATTGCGCGACCGGCAAGCTGCCAGGAAGTTCTGCATGTGCAGGCTGGTGGGATCCCCGGCGGCGCGATCGGGCCGCTCCTCCATCACCAGTTCGGTGGTTTCGCCCTTGAAGGCCAGGAACCCGGCATCGCTCATCGCCGCCCAACCCTCGGTGCCGTAGAAAAGATTGCCGATCATGATGTTGAGGGGCGCGCCATTGCGCGGCGTAATGGCGGTGGGCGCGGGGGAGGAAGGCGGCGCGGCGGCGCCTGTGGCCGGCGGACCGGGGCGTCCCTTCACCACCGCGCCTTCGGCTCCGGTGAGCAGCCCGCGCACCTCGAAAACGATCTCGCGGCCGCCGTAATCGTAGCCGGCCAGCAGCGTGTTGGGGGTTTCCTGATCGTCGGTGTAGGCGTACTTGCCGCCCTGCGCGTAAGCCGTCTTCGGCCACTCGGGATCGCCCAGGCCCCAGCGGCAGATGCCGATTTCGTGCACGCCCTGGTTGCCGATATCGCCGTTGCCGGTGTCCCAGAACCAATGCCAGTTGTATTTGAAGCGCAGCTCGTTGAAGGGCCGCAGCGGCGCGGGCCCCAGAAACAGGTCCCAGTTGACGCCCGCGGGCGTTGGCGAATTTTCCTTATGGCCGATCGAGGCGCGGCGCTTGAAGCATAGGCCCTTGGACAGGTAAACCTGGCCGATGAGGCCGCCCTGGATAGCGGCCATGGCCCGCATCTTGAAGGGCGCGCTGCGGTGCTGGGAGCCGATCTGCAGCATGCGCTTGGTCTCGCGCGCCACCTGGATCATGCGCTGGCCTTCGTAAATGTTGTAGCAGGCGGGCTTCTCGCCGTAGACGTCCTTGCCGGCCTTCATGGCCCAGATGGCGGCCAGCGCGTGCCAGTGATTGGGCGTGGCGATGGAAACGGCTTCCACTTCGGAATCCGCGAAAGCCTGCCGCATATCTTCGAATTCCTTGGCCTTTTCACCGGTGTTTTTCAAGAGCGTGGCCTGAGCCCTTTCGCGCGCCGCCTGATCGATATCGCAAAGTCCCACCACGCGTGCTTCGGGCAGCCTGGAATAAATATTCAGATGATTGGTGCCGCGGCCGCCGAGCCCGACGATGGCCACGTTTACCCGATCGTTCGCTCCCCAAACCCTGGTGGCCGCGGCCGCCGTGGCCGCTCCCAGGAAAAACCTGCGGGACGTCGCCTGAGACATAAACGCTTCGATCCTCCTGTACCCGCAGAAAATTATATCAGGGGTTCGGCTCGGCGGCGGTTACGGGGGGCTCGGCGCTCCGTCAAGTTCGGAAGCGTCCGACAAAGCACCCAGAAAGGTGCTATCTGTAAAAGAGGTTCCCCATGCTCGACATAACCAAAGACATCCAGTCGCTCACCACTTTCCGCCGCAGGTCCGGCGACTTTATGAAACAGCTCAAAGCGAGCAAGCGACCCGTGGTGCTGACGGTCAAAGGTAGGGCACAGGCCGTTGTCCAGGATGCCGCCGCCTACCAGCGGCTCCTCGATATCGCGGCGCGCGCGGACGTCCATGAGGCAATTCGCCAGGGACTTGACGATGCGGCCCACGGCCGCACGCGGGCCGCCAGAGAAGCGTTTGACGAGATTCGCCGGCGAAATGACGTACCGCGTTGAATTAACCGATCGTGCGGCTCGCGACCTGGTCATCCTCTGCGAGGACAAAAACGTCGCCGGGTCGGTTGCCGCCGCCCGTTGGTACAACGGACTTGAGAAGGCAGTGTACACTCTTGAAACCCATCCCGGCCGATGCCAGATGGCTCCCGAAAGCGGCAGGGCCGGCAGGCCGTTGCGTCACCTTCTTTACGGCAAGAAGCCGCACGTCTACCGCGTTATCTACGCGATCGATGAACGGAAGAAGCTCGTCCGGGTACTCACCATCCGCCACCCAGCGATGGCGCCGGCGGCGCTGCATGAATGAAGATAATCGCGGACCATCCCGCGGCTCCCGCGCCGGCTTGCGCCGAACGCGTTTGACCACCACGCCTCGAAGCGGCCAATGATATTCTCAGGTAGGCGGCCAGATGAAATCCCGTTGGGCCTTTCGCTTGGGCATGGGCTTCGCGATGTGGAGTGCGCTGTGCGCCTTCGAACGCCCGTTTCGCGAATTTCCCGGCGTGGAGTACCGCCTCGGCGAGATCCCGTTACCACCCGACTGGCAGGAGAAATCCGAATGGACCTTTGCCCGTCTGATGTACCCGCCCGCTCCCGCCGGCCGCTTCGGGCGCGGCTTCGGTTTCGGCTTCCGCGGCGGCGGGCGCGGCATCTGGACCGAAGGCAACAGCATCTGGACCCAGGATTATCCCCGCGCCGACCGCCACTTCTCGCTCGCCCTGCGGCGCCTCACCCGCATTCAGGTCCGTTCCGTGGAGCAACCCGTGAACCTGGACGAAGGCGACGTCTACGACTGGCCCTGGCTCTATGCCGTTCAGCCCGGCCACTGGCAGTTGACTGACGCCCAGGCCAAATCCATGCGTGAATTTCTGCTGCGCGGCGGCTTCTTCATGGCCGACGATTTCTGGGGCCCCGAGGAGTGGAACATTTTCATGGCCGGCATGCACAGAGTTTTTCCGGAACGCGAAGTCGTCGAGCTCGAGAATCGCGACCCGATCTTTCACACCGTCTACGACCTCGATAACCGTTACCAGGTGGCCAGCGAGGGTTCGGTACAACGTGGCCGGAGCTGGAAATGCGAGGGTTGTCCCGATCACTGGCGCGGCATCTTCGACGACCACGGCCGCCTGATGGTGGCCATCACCTTTCAATCCGACGTAGGCGATTCCTGGGAGTGGGCCGACTCTCCCTACTATCCGGAAAAGTACGCCGCCCTCGGCATCCGCATCGGCGTGAACTATGTAGTCTACGCGATGACGCACTGAGGGGAATCGGTGGGGCGCTTTGGTGATCGGCCGCCTCGGCCGCCGGCCGGAAGCGATCGGCCATGCCGAGACTGCTTTCCTCTGCGTTTATCGGCGGCCGATCCTACTCCACGGTGACGTGCGTGCCTTTGCGTTCTTCTTTCGAGAGGGCCGCGATGCGCTGATCCAGCAGGCTGCGGATGCCCTTCAGGAATTCCACCCGCGAATTGCGGAAGTGGTCGCGGGTGGTTTCCGACCAGCAGTGCTCCAGCAGGGGCAGCGCGGTGGTGCAAAAGAAACAGCCGGGCCCGGCCTGGGGCTGCCCGGTGGCTGCGCTTTCGGTTTTTTCTTCCATTTCAGCTCTCCTTCATTTCCACGGTGAGAACCCGATTTTCCAAACGGGCGCGGCTGGGGACCAGCGACGCCATCGACGTGGGCAACCCGATGTGCCGGCGCAGCGTTCCGATCTCCACCACCAGCTCATCGCCCTTCTTAAACAATCCTACTTCGCCCTTGACCGCGAACGGAAGCTGGAGGCGCACTTCGTAGTGCCCGTCGCGCTTGGCGAAAGCGTAGGGCGCTTCGGTGCGCGAAACCGCCGCCGGGTCGGTCTTTTCGCCATAGAGCGCGCCGGCCAGTTCCTCCAGCCGCTCCCTGCCCAGCACCTCGTGCGTAAACAACTGCACGCGGCTCACCGCGACCGGCGCGAAATAGGCTTCGATTTCGTCCAGGATCTTGCGTTGCGAAGCGCGCCATTCGGCAAACCAGTCGTCTTTCACTTCGTCCGGCAGCACGCGGTTGACGATCACTCCATCCACCGTCAGTCCGTGCAGAGAAAAATAGACGAAGGCGCGCTGCGTCTCGCGCAGCACCATGCGCTCGGGGTTGGTGACCAGCCGGACGCTGGTGACTTTGGGATCTTCCAGCAACTCGCCGATGCCATCCAGCTTGCCAAATAGCTCCTGAATGTTGGCGAAGTAATTGTCCGGGGGCAGCTCCACCGGGGACATGCGATTGGCGATCGGCCGCACGGCTTTCACGATGCCGCGCTGGAACGGAAAAATGTGCTTCATGTACCACTCGAGAGTGGTCGGCATGCTCACAAAGCGCATCGATTCGGCGGTGGGGGCGCAATCCAGCACGATCGCGTCGTAGCGCTGCTCGCGCCGGAACTGGTTGACGTACATCATCGCGCTCAGCTCTTCCATGCCGGGCAGGATGGCCAGTTCCTCGGCTTCCACGTCGCTGATGCCGGTGGTGCGCAACACCGACACCACGTAGGCCGATATTTCCTTCCAGTGGCGCTTGATTTCCTTCTGGATGTTGACTTCGTGAATGGCCAGGCGCTCGTCGATCGCATACGGATCGCCGGTCTTGGTGTGGAACAACCCGGTCTCCAGATCGAACGCATCCGCCAGGCTGTGGGCCGGGTCGACGCTCATCACCAGGGTCCGGTAACCCAGGCGGGAAAGCTGCAATCCCGTGGCCGCGGCCAGGCTGGTTTTCCCCACCCCCCCTTTACCGCTGAACAGAAGGATGCGCACAGCTTCATTCTAGCGTTGCCGCCCGTGTCCCCGGACTGCCAGCCAGCACGGCCATACGTATATGGCATAATCGTCTGTATGAAGAAGACCTGCAACATCGACGACGATCTTCTCCGGGAGGCCAAAAAGGTCTCGGGCGCCGCCACGGATACCGAGACCATCCGCCTGGGCCTGGAGGCGCTGGTGCGACGCGCGGCTTATCAGCGAATGCGAGCCTATCTTGGGACGGAGCCCGACGCGCAAGATGTATCCAGGCGCCGCGAGAAGCCGGCTGCCAAACGCCGGGTGGCCTGATGGTCCTGGTAGACACCTCGGTTTGGATTCGGGCGTTTGCCGGGCAAGCGCCATTCCTGTCCGAATTGGACGAACTTATGGATCGCGAGGATGTGGCCGGACACGAACTGGTCTACGGCGAGCTTCTTATGGGCGACCGTGGCGGTCGAAAGAAGTTCCTGGAGGATTACGAGCGGATGCATCAGGCCAGCCCCGTGCCCCACGGCGAAGCCGTCGCCTTCGTTCGTGGCCGGGGCTTGCACGGCCGCGGTGTCGGCTGGATCGACATTCACCTGCTGGCCTCCGCCCTCGCGGGACGGCACCGGTTATGGTCGGCCGACCCGCGTCTCGCCGCCATAGCTGAAGAGCTTGGGGTAGCCTACAAAGCGTGAAGGCTGGGACGCGGCCGCAGCGCGGGTAGCTGGCTGATGCCGGCAGGGGGACGAGGAACAGAAGTGACACGACAGAAACGCATCGTGTCCCGCTACTTCTTGCGCAGGTGGATGCTGCCGTTAAGCGTGTAGAACGTGATCGGCACGCCGCCGCCATTGACGGACCCTTCCAGTCCGCGGCCGCTGCGCAGGCGCCCGTGGCTCGACCCCATACCGATCTGCGCGCCGGGCGCCAGAACGATATCGAAGTCCGAAAAAACTGAGCCATTTAGGGTATCGAACTTCACCCGAGCCTTGACGTCCGCCGGCAGGGCGACGTCGATGCTCCCGTTCAGTGTACTGAAGGCCATCGGCTTGTCCTGCGCCACGCGGTCCATGCTCACCTGGATGGCCGCGTTCAAGGTATGCGCCACTACCGTTCCCGAGACATTGGTCAATTGAATCCTCGCCTGGTGGGAATCTACGTCGATTTCGCCCTGCACTCCCTCCACCGTAATCGGCCCGTTTAGCGCTTTGAGCGTCAGCGAGGTCTGGGCCGGAACCGTTACGGTCAGGCTGCGGTTGCCGGAGTCGATCTTGATTGCGTCACCCTCCTGATCGATGGCGAGGCCGCGCGGCGGATCGATGCGCCGCATGCCGCTCGCGTCTCTGGCATCGCGGGAGTCGCGCGATTCACCGGTCTCCACGATCACGTCTTTACCGGCGTGGGTCTTCACCGTGATGGATCCGTTCAAGCTGTGGATGCTGACCGGGCGCGGTGCCCGGGCGCCCTCGGTCCCCGGAATGACGATGCTTCTTTGGGCTTGCGCCGCAGTGCACACCACGACCAGCAGCCCCGCCAGGCTCAATCTATTTTTCATGGCCTTATCGATTCTTTTCTAAACTTTCACTTTATATTCGAGCCGCCGCTGAACACGGATCAACGCCGATAAATCCTTTGATTTCCTTATCTGTGTTCATCTGTGGCTATATTTCTTCAGGGCTAACTTCTTGCATGGACTCGGATTGGGCCGTTGAAGCCATCGAAGCTCAACACTGGCCCGCCCTGGCCGACGCGCGCGCTGTTCCACCCACCCGCGCCCCAAACCCGCCGGCCGGTGAGTTGCCCGGCGGGCATGGTGAGGTCGAAATCCGTATATACTCCGCCGTGGAAGGTTTTGAAACGCAAATCCGCGTTCAAGTTTTTTTCGAAGTAAACATCCACGCTGCCGTTGAAGGTGCGGAAACTGGTTTCCCGTTCCGGATTGCGGCTGAACACGGCCTTAATGGCCGCGTTGAAACTCTTCACCGCGCCGGAGCCCTCGATGTCCTCCAGATCGATGCCGCCGTTGAAGGTTTCCACGCGAAAATCACCCCGCGTGCGGTGCATCTCCACCGTGCCGTGGTTGAAGTTCTTCAGATCCAACCGCGCACCGCGAGGCACTTCAATGTCGTGGTCGTACCAGACGGAAAAATGGTGGTGGCCGTCGCCGTTGGGCCAGTGCGTTTTCACCAATACATGGTCGCCATCCTGCGTCATTTCGAGCGTAACAAGCCGTCTGGCATCTTCCAGTTCCGCTTTAGTTTCAGCCTGCATGTGCTTTACGGTATGAATCTTAATGACATTGCCATCGTATCCATTCACGTGTACGTAGCCCATAAAGTTGTGGACCGCGAGCTCGGCGTCCGCACCGCCGACGGTGAAGGATCGGTTTACGGTTTCCTGGTCTTCGGCGCGCCAGTTGTCGTCGTTGTCGCGATGAAAGCCGAAAACCAGGGCGGGCGCCAGCGCTACGCTCAAAATTGCCAGTTTTTTCATTTTGCGATCTCCTTTTCCGAAAGTCCCAGTTGTTTCAAGCCCCACTCGGCCCGCTGCCGCACAATTGGCTCGGCGTCGGGCGAGGCGGCGAGTTGTTTCATTTCTACGGCGCAATCGCGCGCGTTCGCGCTCACCAGAAATTCGATCAACGCCACTTGCACCAACGGCGATTCCTCGCCCATTAGTCCGTCCGCCAGGGTGCGGCGCACCGCCGGGACGGAGCCGTAGCGGCTAAGCCCATCCACCGCCGCCAGGCGCACGTTGACATTCGGATCCCGGCGGGCGGCCTGGACGAGCGCCTGCTCGACGTCGTTATCGGGACGGGCCAGTTGCTGGGCATAAACTACGCCCTCCAGGCGGGAGCCGGGCGAAGACTGGTTCAGCATGGCCAGGGACACCAGTTGGCGCAAATTCTCCACTTGTCCCTGGAGCTGCGTCACGGAGATATCCGGCGTTCGCTCGACCGGCAGAAACCGTCCGCCCGCCAGGCCGATGGCGAGAAGCCCCACGGCGCAAGCCACCTGCCAGACCGGACGCGGCGTCCACCTCCACCAACGCGGGCGCTTGGGCGGCTCGCGATCAGCCTGTGCCAACCCCGCCGCAAAGGCGTTCAGGGTTTCCCGGAACCGCGCTCCCAACTCCGGCCCGGGCTCTTCGCCGCCGAGCGCCTCCATCCCTCTCCACACTCTTCCCATGGCCGCCAGCTCGGCGCGGCAGCCGGAGCAACCTTCCAGATGTTCCACCAGGAGCTCCCGCGCCGCCTTGTCCAGCCAGCCGGCCAAGCATTCCGGAATCTGTTGCCGGTAATGATCGCAATCCGTCATGCCCGTTCTCCGCGAAGCGCAAAGAAGCGCTCGCCCAATTCGCGCAATGCGCGATACACCCGCACCTTCACCGTCCCCACTTCGCATTCCAGGGCGGCGGCAATTTCGTCATACTTCATGTCTAGAAAGCGGCTCAGAATCAGCACTTCCTTTTTCTCCGCCGGCATGGAGGCCAGCGCCCGGCGCAGAAATTCGGTGTCCTCGCGGTCCTCGGCCTGGCGCGCCGGAGAAGGCGCCGCGCTGGCGAAGCTTTCCATGGTTTCCGGTAACGCAATTTCCGCCGGATGCCGCCCCGCGTGGTCCCTCCAGGCGTTACGGCCGATTTGAAACAGCCAGGCGCGGAATCCCGTTCCCGGCTTCCAGGTGTGCCGGTACTTCAGGATGCGGAAGAACACCTCCTGCACCAGGTCCTCGCTGGTGGCGCGATTCCCGGTCTGGTGCAGAAAGAACTGAAATAGCGCGCGGTGGTGCCGTTCGAAGAGCACTTCGAGCCGCGCCACGTCACCGGCGCTCACCTCCCGCATGATTTGTTCGTCCTCCATCCGTTTGCTTACGTTATCCATACCACCGCGGCGCGAAAAGGTTACGAAAAAAATAATGGGACGGACCATCGCTCTTGGTGGTCTGTCGGGCCCTCGCCAGTCCGCGGCCGCTTGACGGACGACACAAACCGATCACCCGTCCCATGCCGGCACACCTGTGCGGGCTCACCACGGATCTCCGTCGCTTAAAGGCAAGCGGGAAGCGCGCCGCTTGAGGCAAAATAGGAGAGCGGCACCACGCTGCGGACGGTTTGGACGGACAGATGCACTGCCGATCTTTGGCACGTCCGGTGGGGCCGCACATTCTGAAAACTTTCGAGGCGTACGTGAAGATTCTGGCAAACGGCATGTTCTGTGTTTCGCTGCTCTGGTGGAGCGGTGGGGGAGGGTTGCAGGCGGCGCCGCAGACGGTCTCTTCCGCGCCCGCCAGCGGCCTCGACCAAGCCGACGCCCGGGCCGATGCCGGAGCCAATTCCGGAGCCAATACCCCGGCCGATCCATCCAGCGCCGATGGGCCCCAGACGCCACCCCAGCAGCCGCCCGCACCCCAACAGCCCCAGCAATCTTCGGGCGCTCCCGGCGGCCCGATCGTGCAGGCGGCGCCGGAGCTGCCCAAGTATCCCGACGTGCGCCTCCCCGGCGAATCCGGCTGGTGGTTCGGCTTCACCGGATGGATTCCCCGGCAACAGCCCACCTTCAACAAAGGCACCGGATCCAACTACACGAACCTCTCGAAGGTGACCATGGCCGGCACGCCGAAATATGCGATCGGCGCGGAATTCGGCATGGCGATCGGGTTGCACAATTTCCTTCGCCTTTCCGGTTTCGAAACCCGGGCGGCGGGCGATTTTACCGCGGCCACCCCGCTGACGCTCTTCAGCTCGAACTACAATTCCGGCTGGCTCATGTCCAGCGATTACCAGCTCCGCGACGTCAAGCTGTCGTACGAATACCTGACGTGGCCCTATCCGGTGGAAAGCCGCAAGATTCGCCTGCATACGCTGTACCAGCTCCACTACGTGACGGTCCGCAGCGCTTTCGATGCCCCCACCCAGCCGCTGTACGACGCCGCCGGCAATGCCCTCACGAATTCCAGCGGACAAGCTCTCACCTTCCAGACGAGCGGCACCAGATGGTTTCTTTCGCCGGCCCTGGGCGTCGGCCTGTCCTATTACGTGACGCCGCGTTTGCGGGTGGAAACCAATGGCGCCGGCTTCTTTGTGCCGCATCACTTCACCGTGGTCGACACCGACGCTTCCATCAATTACCGCATCCTGGGTCAACTGGAGCTGGGTGTGGGCGGCAAGCTTTACGACTACAAGACTTCCACCAAGGCTCCATACTTTCAGACCGGCTTTCTGGGCTCGGTGGCAGTCAGCCTGAAGTGGTACACGAGGTAACCCGCGGCCAGCAGCCGGAAGCGCACCCTCGGCTGCCGGCTACTGCCTTCCGTCTCCTCCGGACGCGTCTCTCAACCACCCAGCAGGCGCACTTCTTCCGCGGTCAGATCGCGCCACTTGCCGATAGGCAGCTCACCCAGGCGAAGCGGGCCGATGGCCGTCCGCACCAGCTTCAGCACCCTGCTGCCGACGGCTTCGAGCATTCTGCGGACCTGGCGATTGCGTCCCTCGGCGATGGTCAGCTCCAGGTGAGTGTGCCGGCCGCCGTCGCGGAGGCGCCGCACCTGGGCCGGCCGGGTCGGCCCGTCGCTGAGCGGAACTCCCTGCCGCAGTTGCTCCAACTGTTCGTCGGACAGCAGCGTCGCGGCTTTGACCTGATAGATCTTGGGGACTTTTCTCTCGGGATCGGCGATCCTATCCGCAAGTCCGGTATCGTTCGTCATTAAAAGCAAGCCGCTTGTATCCAGATCGAGACGTCCGACCGGCACCAGCCAAACCCCAGCGTCGGACACCAGATCGTAGACCGTTGGACGGCCTTCGGTATCGCGATGCGTCGTCAGATACCCTTTCGGTTTATAAAGCAAGATATATCGCTTGCCGGCTTCACGCAGAGGCTTATTGTCCAGAGTTACCCGGTCCCGCTCCAGGTCTACCCAGTAGTCCGGATTGCGGATCGACTTACCGTTGACGCGGACTCGGCCTCCCGAAATCCAGCTTCGCGCTTCCGATCGCGAGGCAACTCCCGCCTTGGAAAACACTCTCTCTAGTGATTTCAGCGGGCGTTCACCCTTGGTTATACGAACGTGAATAACTTTATGCATTTTACATTTTAGGAGTTACTCTGTATCTGGAGTTTGCCCAGATAATGGGGACAGGTACTATCCTAATTCGCGGGGCCAGGCAATTAGTCACGTTGCGCGGTCCCCAACGTCCGCGTCGCGGCGTAGAGCTGCAACAAGTCCAGTCAATTTCAGATGGTGCACTCCTGATTCGCAACGGAGTGTGCGCCGAGGTCGGCCCCAGCCGGCGGGTTGAAAACCTGGCGGCGGCGCGCCGCGCCAATGTTATCGATGCCACCGGCCGGGTCGTCATTCCCGGCTTTGTCGATTGCCATGTCCACCCGTTTTCCGCGACCCCATGGTCGGGCCAAGGCGACGTGACTGCCCGCGAACTGCTTTCCGTCACGTGGAAGAGGCACGCCGCCCGAGTTCGGACTCTCATTCAAACCATGATCCGGCACGGCACCACCGCCGCGCAACTTCTGACCACGGGCAGCCACGACCCGAGAGTGGAATCCAAGGTTCAGCGCGTTTTCCTGGCACTGCAGGATGAGCCCCTGAGCTTATCCGAAGCGCTGCTGGTGGAGTTGCGTTCATCGGCTTCGCCGGACACGCTGGAGTCCGTCCTGCGACGGTACTCGATGGGACGGGAGGCTCCCGCGGTAGTGTTTACATGGAATTCCGAGGAGTTAGCGCCGGAGGAGTTATATCGCCAACTCCGCCTGGCCAGTAACATAGGAGTCTCCTATCGTTTGCACGCGCGCGGCGTCGGGGCCGACACCGCGATTCGCGCGGCGGCCGAAGTGCCGGTGGTGGAAATCAGTCACCTGGAGCAAGCCTCCGCCGCATTGGCGGGCGAACTGGCCGCCACCGGCGCCATCGCCACGCTGACGCCCGGGTCGTACTTCTGCGACAAGGGGCGTTCGGCGGCCGCCCGCGCCTTTATCCAGGCGGGAGTTCCGGTGGCGCTGGCTTCCGGCTATCGTCCGGGCACCGGCGGCAGCCTCAACATGCAAACCGCGGTGGCGATGGCTGGCGCGGTCCTGGGCATGTCGCCGGAGGAGGCCTTGACCGCGGCCACCTTCAACGCCGCCTGCGTGGCGGGTTTTGCCGCCACGAGCGGATCGCTCGAAATCGGCAAGTCGGCCGATTTGCTGATTCTCAATATCTCCGACTATCGGGAACTCTCGCGACATCTCGGACTGAACCTGGTTCATAGCACCCTGCGGCGGGGTGAAATCGTCTACCGCGAGGGCATCGTCGCGCGCGGTCCGGCGGTGAACGAGGCGGGACTCGAAGCATAGCCGTGGGGACAGACGATGGTTTTCCGTCGTCTGTCGTCCGTCACCCCGCGGGAGGCTTGACAGGCGGCAAAAGGTGATCGTCCGCCCCCCTTGCCAGCGCGTGCTCGCTCATGGCGCGCCGGAGGCCTTCGAGCCCCTGTCCGGTCACGCTCGAGATCTCGAAAAACGGCAGGCCGCGAAGCGCGGCCAGTTCGCGCAGGGCGGCCACCCGGCCCGCATCCTGCGCCACGTCGATCTTGGTGGCGACCAGCAGCATGGGCTTTTTCAGTAATTCCGGGCTGAAACTATCGAGTTCGGCGAGGATGACGTGGAAATCGCTCACCGGATCGCGTCCGCTCTCTTCGGAGACATCCACCAGGTGCGCCAGCACCCGCGTGCGCTCGATGTGGCGTAAGAACTGCGTGCCCAGCCCGTGGCCCAGATGCGCACCCTCGATCAAGCCCGGAATGTCGGCTACCACGAAGCTGCGGAAATCGTCCAGCTTCACCACCCCCAGGTTTGGTTCGAGCGTGGTAAACGGGTAGTCGGCGATCTTGGGGCGCGCCGCGGAAATGCGGGAAATCAGGGTAGACTTACCGGCGTTGGGAAAACCCACCAGGCCCACGTCGGCCAGCAGCTTCAGTTCCAGCCGCAGACGCCTTTCCCCGCCGGGATGGCCCGGCTCGTGCTCGGTGGGAGCCTGGTGCGTGGCGGTGGCGAAACGGGCGTTACCACGGCCGCCGCGGCCGCCGCGAGCCGCCAGGTACCGCTGCCCCGGTTCGCCGAGATCCACCAGGCGCTCACCGGTTTCCTCGTCGTACACCACCGTGCCCGCCGGCACTTCCACCTCGATCGATTGCCCGTCGGCGCCGGTCCTGTCGCTGCCTTCGCCGTGGCGCCCGCGCTCGGCCTTGTGCTCGGGGTTGTAGCTGAACTGCAGCAGCGTATTGTGATGATTGCTGGCGACCAGCGTCACGTCGCCGCCGCGTCCGCCATCGCCGCCCGACGGGCCGCCGCGCGGAACGTACTTCTCGCGCCGGAACGCCATGCAGCCATTGCCGCCGTCACCGGCCTTGACGAGGATGCGTGCTTGGTCGAGAAATAACATGGAAAAAGCTAAACCACATAAAAAGAGCCGCCGGCGTTGCCACCGGCGGCCCGGAGGAAAAAACTCTTGGATTTGCGGCCAATCGAGCCGGTCCAGGCCCGGCCGCGAGCTACGCCACGGCGTTCACGCTGACAAACTTGCCCATGCGGCCACGGTCCTTAAACTCCACCACGCCCGTCACTTTGGCAAACAGCGTATCGTCCTTGCCCCAGCCCACGTTGCTGCCCGGCTTGATCTTGGTTCCGCGCTGCCGCACGATGATCGAGCCGCCCGGGACCAGTTGCCCGCCAAATACCTTCACACCCAGCCGCTGCGCATTCGAATCGCGGCCGTTCTTGGAACTGCCTAAACCTTTTTTGTGTGCCATGCTCTCGTCCGCCTACGCCAAAATCTCGCTTACCTTCAACGCGGTAAAGCTCTGGCGATGCCCAATGGTCTTCTTGTACTGCTTCTTGCGCTTGAACTTGAAGACCAGAATCTTATCCGCCCGGTCGGCGCCCACCACGGTTGCCTTTACCGAAGCCCCGGAGATCAATTCCCCGCCGTCGCCAAAGGCAACTTTAACGGGAAGTTCCACTTCGGATCCGATTTCGCCGGAAAGCTTTTCCACGCGGATAACGTCGCCGGCCGCGACGCGATACTGCTTTCCGCCCGTTTCCACAATTGCGTGCATACTCTTCCTCAGTCTTGGGCGCCGGAACACACCAAACGCTTCGGCTCCGCTGGAGTGAACTTCCAGTGTACACCAAGCGGCCAACCGACTTCAAACCCGGCGGAAAAGCTCCTGCCTGAAAGGCGCGCCCGGCTCATTTCGCATTACGCCGCTCGAGGCGGTGACGGCGCGCCGCGGCCAGTCCGGCGGACGGCTGCGGGCTTTCCGACCAGCGTCCCAACGCAAACTCCCGGCTGTAGCCGGCCGAACGGTTGGCAATTTTCACCTTCAGCATGCCGCCCGCATCGCACCAGTACTCCTCTTCCACCTGGGACTGGGCCGCTTCGCCGCCGCGCTCCACCGCAATCAAAGAGAGGTCCGCCACATCGCGCAAGCCAGGATCGAAGGGGAACTGGATCTCGTCCCAGAACGTCAGGTCGCCCACGGGTTCACCATCCGCGTCCAGGTGCGAGGCTTCGACGTAGCGGAAACAGCCGACGTTATGGGCGGGAGCGTACGACCGCAGGACGCGGTGCGCAGGCGCTCCGGGCGCGGGCAGGCCGAGCCCGCGTGGAAACAGCACGTCGAACGCCACCTTCCGGCCATGCTCCGCTTCGCGCCACACGCCGAAGTGCCGGGTGAAGCGGTCGCGCAGCCGGTATCCGGAGCGCGCATCGGCGCCGATTGCCAGACCGATCGCCGTGGCCGACCGCATATAGGACGAACGCCGCACCGAGCGGCCGAAGCTCTCCTTGAGCACGCGCGCCACCGCCGGCAGCTCGCTGCCGCCTCCGGTAACATATAAGGTTTCGATCGGGCCATCGGCGCGACTGGCGAGCAATTGTTCCACCACCCGGGCGGTGCGGTCGATCAGCGGCCGGCAGCCTTCATAGAAGGCACTCACCGGAACCGTTACCTCACCCCAACCCTCCCGGACCCGATCCAGATCGATGGTCACCTTTCGCGTATTGGGGTTGAGCGACTCCTTCCGTTCGCGGCACTCCTCCAGCAGCCGGAACTGCTCGGCCCCAGTGAGCGACTCCCGTTCCGCGGCAGGCCCCGGCGCGGCCGCGAGCGCCAGCCCGGCCAGAATTTCGTCGAAGTCGTCGCCGCCGACGTCGGATAACCCGGCCGCCGCCACCACCGTATGCGTATCCTCGACCAGATCCACCAGCGACGCATCGAAGGTCCCTCCGCCCAAGTCGTAGACCAGCAGGGTATGGCGTGGCTGCCCTTTTCTCTCGGCGCGCCGGCGGTGGCCGTATTCGATGCTCGCCGCGGACGGTTCGTTGAGCATTCCCAGCACCTGAAAGCCCGCCGACCGGAACGCTTCCGCGGTGAGAAACCGCTGGTTGCTGTTGGCGTTGGCCGGGACGCCGATGGTGACTTGCAAAGCTTCCCCGCCGGCCGGATTCAGGGTGGAAGACCGGCGCAGGCTTTGCCGCAGCGCGACCAGTAATTCCACCAGCAGTTCCGTGAGCGGCATCTCGCGCCCGCCAACGTCGATCACCGAGGCCGTGCCGGCCGATTTGAGCCTCCGCTTGAGCGACCTCAACACGGTCCACTCGCGGTTTCCTTGTACCGCGGCGGCCTGCCATCCGAAAAGGCGGGTCTGGTTGCGTACGGCGACCAGCGGCGGGAACCACTCCCTGATCTGCCCGTCCGGAGTCTCAAAACCGGCAAGGGGGTAATTGCCGCGGTCCGCGGCCGCCACCACGATCCGAGTAGTCCCGAAGTCAACTCCAAGTTCCATGCGTCGCTCTGCACCGCCATTTTAGCAACCGCCGGTAAACCGAGTTGTTTCAAAAATAAATAAAGGCGGCGCAACGGCTACTGTCCGCGGCCGGCTCCGGATTATGCACAAAAATGCACAAAATCGCACTACGAAACCTGAAATGTCCGATTAACCCGCTGAATGGACGCGGCTTACAAATCGAGGAGAAATCCGGCCCCGGCGCCGCTTCGAGGCTGCCTTGTGCAACTTTGTGCATTTTTGTGCAGCCGGGAGCCGCTTCTTCGCGGCTTCGCGGTCAAGCCAAGCCAGGGCCCCTATCATACATAATTGGAATGAGTTACGACGCTTCCAGGAGTTTATTTGGAGCCGATCCGCGCGCGGCTCGAAAGTTTGAATCCCGACCTGTAGATCTCTTATACTATTCAGTCGGCGGAAGTCCGCCGATGTAATATAGGAGGATTTTCGCTGATGCTCAATGTTTCGAGCCGTTCGCAAGCCGGGCTGTTCAGCTTCTGGTCGCGAGTGGTCACCGTTCTGCTCTCGCTGGCGTTGCCGGTAATGGCACAGGAGGCCGGCGGCGAGGCAAATCTGAAACTGCCCCCGCTCGATCAGGCCCATTTTCTGGGAGGAATCGACGGGCGCACACTGCTGATGGGCGGGTTAGTCGTCAGCTTCCTGGGCCTCGTCTTCGGCCTTGCCATCTTCATCAAACTGCGCAATATGCCGGTTCATTCGTCGATGCGCGAAGTCTCCGAGCTGATCTACGAGACGTGCAAAACCTACCTGGCGACGCAGGGAAAGTTCCTGCTGATCCTGGAAGCATTCATCGCCGTCATCATCGTGTTTTACTTCGGGTTCCTGCAGGGATTTGCGGCGTACAAAGTTGCCATCATTTTGCTGTTCAGCGTGATCGGCATCTCGGGAAGCTTTTCGGTGGCCGCCTTCGGCATGCGCGTCAACACCTTTGCCAATTCCCGCACGGCATTCGCCGCTCTGCGCGGCAAGCCGTTCGCCTGTTATGAGATTCCGCTCCAGTCGGGCATGAGCATCGGGATGCTGCTGGTTTCGGTCGAGCTGCTGATCATGCTCTTCATTTTGCTGTTCGTGCCCGGCGACCTGGCGGGCGCCTGCTTCATCGGCTTTGCCATCGGCGAATCGCTGGGAGCGGCGGCGCTGCGCGTGGCCGGCGGCATCTTCACCAAGATCGCCGACATCGGTTCGGACCTGATGAAGATCGTTTTCAAGATCAAGGAAGACGACGTGCGCAACCCGGGCGTGATCGCCGATTGCACCGGCGACAACGCGGGCGATTCGGTGGGACCTTCGGCCGATGGTTTCGAAACCTACGGCGTCACCGGCGTGGCCCTGATCACCTTTATACTGCTGGCGGTGAAATCCCCGCTGGTACAGGTGGAATTGCTGGTGTGGATCTTCTCCATGCGCGTGATGATGGTGATTTCTTCGGCGGCCGGCTTCTTCATCAACGGAGCGATCGCCAAGGCCCGCTATGGCAGTTTGACCGGCAAGATGAACTTCGAAGCGCCGCTGACTACCCTGGTATGGCTGACCTCGCTGCTCTCCATCGCCCTGACCTACATCGTCAGCTCGTTCATGATTCCGGACCTGGGCAACGATAGCTCGCTGTGGTGGAAACTGGCCACGGTAATCAGTTGCGGCACGCTGGCCGGCGCATTGATCCCGGAACTCGTCAAAGTGTTCACGTCCACGAATTCGCGGCACGTGAGGGAGATTGTTACCAGCTCGCGGGAAGGCGGCGCATCGCTGAACATTCTCTCGGGATTCGTGGCGGGCAATTTCAGCGCCTACTGGCTCGGCTTTGCCATGCTCTCGCTTATGGCGATCGCCTATGGCGTTTCCAACCTGGGCGTGGGCAACCTGATGGTGGCTCCGGCGGTGTTCGCCTTCGGCCTGGTGGCCTTCGGCTTTCTTGGCATGGGTCCGGTGACGATCGCGGTCGATAGCTACGGTCCGGTGACGGACAACGCGCAATCGGTGTACGAGCTTTCGACCATCGAGACGCTGCCGAACATCGCCGCCGACATCGAGAAGACCTTCGGTTTCAAGCCCGAATTCGAGAAGGCCAAGGAGAACCTGGAGGAGAACGACGGCGCCGGCAACACCTTTAAGGCGACCTCCAAGCCGGTGCTGATCGGAACCGCGGTAGTGGGCGCCACCACCATGATCTTTTCGACCATCGTGATGTTGACCCACGGGCTGACGCAGGATATCGACAAGCTATCATTGCTGCATGCGCCCTTTCTGCTGGGGCTGATTGCCGGCGGCGCGGTGATCTATTGGTTCACCGGCGCCAGCGCGCAAGCGGTCACCACCGGCGCTTATCGTGCCGTGGAGTTCATCAAGGCCAACATCAAGCTGGAAAGCGCGGAGAAAGCCTCGATAGCGGACTCGAAGAAAGTGGTGGCTATCTGCACGCAATACGCGCAAAAGGGCATGCTGAACATCTTCCTCGTGGTGTTCTTCACCACCCTGTCATTCGCGTTTGTCGAGCCGTTCTTCTTTATCGGCTACCTGATATCGATCGCGCTGTTCGGACTGTATCAGGCCATCTTCATGGCCGATGCGGGCGGCGCATGGGATAACGCCAAAAAGGTGGTGGAAACCGAACTGCGCGCCAAGGGCACCCCACTGCACGACGCTACCGTGGTGGGCGATACGGTGGGCGATCCTTTCAAGGACACCTGCTCGGTGGCGCTCAATCCGATCATCAAATTCACCACCCTGTTCGGCCTGCTGGCGGTGTCGCTGGCAGTGAGCGTCACCCGAACGCAGGGTTGGGTCCTCAGCGCCATACTGGCAACCGTATTCTTCCTTATTTCGGTCTTTTTCGTGTACCGCAGTTTCTACGGCATGCGGATCGAATCCGTAAAGGACTGAAGCGCCGGCAAGTTTTTCGCAGGCTAAGAGGCTGTGCCAACGGTGGCACAGCCTTTAGTTTGTGCGGGGCCTGCAAATCGCCTGCCCCACAACCATCCGACAATTTCCGGCCAATGCCACGGAGACCTGTGCCGTTGAAGCCACAGCTTTCCATGCACAGCGGTACAGAGCGGACGGCACGAATTCCAGAAATCGGAATTTACAGTTCTGGCCCGCGCATCGCGTTCCGCCTCCAGCAAGCTCCAGATAAGGCTCGCAAAGGCACCCGGTTGTGTCTATGAGATTTTGTAACCTGAGGGCCGTATCTCCACCCTGGCGTAGAATTTAGTTGTATGCCCGGTATTGAAACTATTTTCTTGACACCTTCCAGCCTAAACCTCTAAAATCACACCCATTAGCTTGATTCAGACATTATTCACCTTGGGGCCCCGTTAGCCTAAGTAACTCCACGTCTATACACAGAAAGGGATAGTCTATGAACTTGAGCCATCGGCTCATTCGTTCCATCGCAACGGCTAAGACCGCACTTGCGGTTTTGACGCTGCTGGTTCTCGGAACCGCGCAGGTTTGGGCGCAGGCGGTTTCGACCGGCACCATCGCGGGGCAGGTTATCGACGAACAGAACGCGGCAGTAGCGGGCGCCTCCATAAGAATCACGGACACCGCTACGAACATAGTCCTGTCGACGGCGACCAACGATACCGGCCGTTACGTCATCAGTAACATAACTCCCGGTACGTATAATATTAGCATCTCCAAGGCCGGCTTCTCGACCTACGAAATCAACGGCCAGGCGGTGGACGTCGGCGTGTCTCTCGCCTTGAACGCCAAGATGCGGGTCGGCACCACGGCAACGACCATTGAAGTCACCGCTACGGTCGGCGCGGAATTGCAGACCGCGAATGCCACGGTCGGTACGACTATGAGCGGCCAGCAACTCCTCGACCTGCCGAACCTGGGCCGCGACGTCACCACGCTTTCGACTCTTCAGCCGGGCGTGATGCCGGGCGGATACGTCGCCGGCGCGCAACGCGACCAGACCAGCTTCCTTCTCGACGGCGGCAACAACTCCGACGACATGGGCGGCGACACCATCACCTACCAGACCAATATGACCGGAACCGGCGGAACGCAGACCAACGGTATGCCCTCCGGCATCCTGCCCACGCCGGTGGAATCGGTGGAAGAATTCAAGGTGAATACCTTTGGCCAGACTTCCGACTTCAACAGCTCGATCGGCAGCCAGATCCAGATGGTCACCAAGCGCGGCACCAACCAATGGCACGGATCGGCCTACGGGTACTACTTTGCCACCGACGTCGGGGCGGCGAACACATGGTCGAACAACCACACGCCTTCGGGCGGTCTGCCTTACACGGCACTGGTCTCCAATCACCGCGATCGCTTCGGCGGTGCGGTGGGCGGCCCGATGACGCCCAGATTTGCCGGCGGCAAGACCTACTTTTTTTTCAACTATGAAGGGCTGCGCTTCCCCAACGTAGGCACTTACGAGCGCCTCGTCCCCACCGCCACCATGCGCGAGGGGGTCATTTACGTTCCCAATTCCGCCGGCACCTACCAGCCGTACAACCTGACCAATGGGCCGGTGACGGTGAATGGGACCACCCTGGCTCCCGCCACCTGTCCGGCCGGAGCGTGCGACTCGCGCGGCCTCGGCATGAACCCGTTGGTGAGTCAGCTTTGGCAAAAGTATATGCCGCTCGGTACGGATGCGAGTTACAGCGCCGCCGACGCGTACAACACGCTGGGCTTTGTCTCCAGTATTCGCGCACCACTCACCACAAACACTTACGTAGGGCGCATCGATCACGACTTCGGCGAGAAGAATCGCCTCATGGCGACGTACCGCGATCTTAGCCTGGTCAGCCTGACCACCAACCAGGTCGATATCGGCGGCGCGTTTGCGGGCGATACGTTAGGGACGCCGGCGGCAAAGGCTCCCCGCCCGCAGAAGCCCGATCTTATGGTGGTCGCTTTGACCAGCAACCTGACGCCCAGCATCACCAACGACCTGCGCTTCAACTACACCCGCAACTTCTGGCAGTGGGAGGACAACAACTCTCCGGCGCAATTGCCCGGCCTGGGCGGCGCGCTCGAAATCGGCGCCGGCGCGGCCGGCACCGCGGAAAGCACCAACGCCCTGATTCCGTATAACGTCAACACGCAGAACACCCGCCAGCGGTTCTGGGACGGGCAGGACAAGATTCTGCGCGACGACATCACCATGATCAAGGGCAACCACCTGTTGACCTTCGGAGGCCTGTACCAGCGGAATTTCGATTACCACATGCGCACCGACAACGGCAACGGCACCAACAACCAGATCGTCTACCAGATTTCCGGTCAGAGCTATCTGAACTGGGGGACCGGGTCCGGCTCGTACATTCCGAGCACAGTTGGCAGTTCCTATGCCAGCACCTATGAGAACCTGGCCGCCGAAGAGCTCGGCATCGTGAACCTGCCGCAGGTGACTTACACCCGCGCCGGTTCCAACCTGACGCTGCAGCCGGTCGGCTCCGTAGCCACGGACAAGAGCGTGATTCCGACATACAACTTTTACTTCGCCGATTCCTGGCACGTAGAGCCGACCGTCACCATCAACTACGGTCTCTCGTACGGCCTGGAAATGCCGCCTTACTCGCAATCGCAAAATCAGGTGGTGCTGGTGGACTCGTCGGATAACCCCATCAGCACGGCGAACTTCCTGGCAGCGCGCGAAAAGGCGGCACTGCAGGGCCAGGCCTACAACCCGACTCTCGGCTACGCTTTAGCGGGCAACGTGGGCAGCGGCATGAAGTACCCCTACAATCCGTTCTATGGCGGTTTCAGCCCGCGCGTTTCCATAGCCTGGAATCCGAGATTCACGGAAGGTCCGCTGGGCAAGCTGTTGGGCAATGGCAAGACCGTGATTCGCGCCGGTTACGGCCGCATTTGGGGCCGGTTGAACGGCGTCGATCTGGTTCTGGTGCCGCTGCTCGGCCCCGGCGTGTTGCAGGCTGTGAGCTGCCCCGGCGCCAGCAGCGCCGGTACCTGCCTCGGTTCGGGCGGCGTGACTCCCGCCACCGCGTTCCGCATCGGCGCGGACGGGCTCTCCGCTCCGCTGCCTACCCCTTCGACCACGCTGCCTCAGCCGTTCTATCCCAACGTTAACGGAGCGGCGGCGGGCGACGTGGATACGCTCGACCCCAATTACAAACCCGAGCGTACCGACAACTTCAACGTCGCCATCCAGCGCGAAGTCAATGCCAAGACGACCCTGGAGGTGGGCTACGTCGGCCGCATCATCCGCAACGAATATACGGAGATCAACCTCGACGCGGTACCGACCATGATGAACGTCGGCGGCCAGTCTTTCGCCCAGGCGTTCTCCCAGGTCTACTGGCAGCTCTACAATCAGAACTTCGCCTCCACCAGTACCGTCACGGCGCAGGCGTTCTTCGAAAACACGCTGGGCGGAGCCAGTTCGTCGTACTGCGCGGGCTATTCGAGCTGCACCCAGGCGGTGGTATCGAAAAACTCCATGAGCGAATTCAAATACGTGGAGACTTCCACGCTTTGGGCCGCCATGAATAAAGCCTCGTCCTGGACCTTGGGCCAGACCATGGCCAGCGGCGCCGGGCAGGTCACCTCGGCCGCGCTGAATGCCAGCCTGGGCTGGGGCAACTACAACGGCGTATATATGACGCTTCGCGCCCGCGATTACCACGGGGCCACCTTCGTATCCAACTTCACCTGGAGCCGTTCGATGGGCACGGCCGCTCAATATCAGGCCACCAGCGCCAATACGGTGGTCGATCCGTTCAACATCGGCGCCCAGTACGGGCCGAACAGCTTCGATTACCTTTTTGTGTACAACGCGGCGGTGTTCTACCGTCCGCCACTGTTCCAGCACAGCACCAGCCTTCTGTCGAAGATCGTCGGCGGATGGACCATCGCTCCGCTGTTCACGGCTCAGAGCGGCCAACCGGAGGGAGTGGGCTACTCGCAAGGCACCTGCTCCAGTTGCATGACCTTCGGCGAATCGTCCTCGTCCGGCGAAGAAGCTTACGGCGACCAGGCGGTCTTCCTGTCGAAGTACACGGGCGGCGCCTCGGCCAACTACGGCCTGGCCGGCGGTTCGAGCAGCGCTTCCAACAACCCCTACGTTCCCGCTGGCACCTTAGTCGGCGGCAACAACCCGGCCGGGGTGAACCAATTCACCAACCCGGCCGCGATCGCGGCGGAGTTCCGGCCCTGCGTACTGGGCACGGATACCAACTGCGGCGGCTACGGCAACATTCGAGGTTTACCCACCTGGAACCTGGATGCCGAACTGGCCAAGGATTTCAGTCTCTGGAAGGAAAACCGGGTGGGCGCCACCATCACGTTCCAGTTCACGAATATCCTGAACCACGTGCAGTTGACCACCCCCACCGGCATCGAGAACGTCAGTGGGCTGTCCCTGACCAGTTTGTCCACTTTCGGGCGCACCACTAGTCAGTCCAACACGCCGCGTAACATGGAGTTCGGGTTCCGCGTGCACTTCTAAACGGCAACCAAGTCTAAACAAAAAGGGCAGCCCGGTAACCCCGGCCTGCCTTTTTTTTGTCCCGGCCTGCCCGGCCGCACCCACGGGTCCTCGGGACATTTTGAGCGAACGAGCTATGTTAGATTGAAGCAGAGGCTGGTCTTGGGCCAAACTTCCCTGGCGTGGAGTGTGAGCACTCTTCTCCTGCTTACGGTGCTGCCGCTCGAAGGGCAGTCCAACGAGGGTTACGCCGGCGCGGAAGCGTGCACAAAGTGTCACGCGGGCATCGATCGCGAGTGGGCGGAATCGCGCCACGACAAGATGATGCAACCCGCGACGAAACAGAGCGTGGAGGGGGATTTTGCGCGGGCCAAAGTGACGTTGCGCGGCGCGGCTTACCTTCTGCGGAACAACAACGGCAATTATTACATTACCGAGTCCGATCTGACCGGCAAGCCCTGGGAACACAGGGTGGAGTACACGCTCGGCGGCCGGCGAATTCAGCAGTACCTTGCTACGGTGCAGGACGGCAGCATTATTCTTCTCCCCTGCGCCTGGGACAATGTCCACAAGAAGTGGATCCACGATTTGGATATCGGCAATCCGGAAGAATCTTTCGGGGGCCCTGGCGAGGTCTGGAACAAGGCGTGCTACTTCTGTCACGTAAGCCGGGAACGGAAGAATTTCGACCCGGAGCAGCTTCGTTATCGCACGACGTGGCAGAGCCTTGAGATCGATTGCGAGACCTGCCATGGTTCCGGAAAAGAACACGCGGCCCGGGCGGCGGGCGCGACGATCGTCAGCCCTGCCAAGCTGGACCCGGCGCGCAGTAGCATGGTTTGCGCACAGTGCCACTCGGTTCGCGATATCTACGCGGATGGCTTTCCAGCCGGCGCCAACTACTACGATTTCTTTCTGCCGGTCATGGAGTACCGCCTGCCGGCATCCCAGGACCCTGCCTATTGGCCCGACGGGCGGCCGCGGTGGTTCTCGAACGAGGCAATCGGACTGTGGCAGAGCCAGTGTTTTCTGAAGGGAGGCGCTACCTGCGTCACGTGCCACTCCCGCCCGCACAATACCGATATCGAGCGCAATCCACAGCTTCAGCCGGACAACAATGCCCTTTGCGCGGGGTGCCACAAAGCGATTGCGTCCGACGTCTCCGCGCACAGCCATCATGCGCCGACCAGCTCCGGCAGTTCCTGCGTCGAATGCCACATGCCGGCCACGGTAATCGGCCTGAAGGCGCAAATGCGCGATCACACGATGAGCACGCCGGTTCCGGAGAATACGATCGGGCACGGCATTCCGAACGCGTGCAATCTCTGCCACCAGGACAAAGACGCGGGCTGGGCGTTGGCGCAGGTGACCGCGTGGTATGGCGCCAAATCGCGGCAAAAGCCGATCTATCGCGCCGACGCCTATGCGCAGGCGCGAGAGGGCAGTCCGGCGGCGATTCCGGCGCTGCTCGAGATTTTATCCGATCTATCGGGAGGGCCCTGGATACGGGCCAATGCCGCCGGATACCTGGGCAATTTCCCCAACGATCCCGCGGCGTACGATGCATTGCGCCATTCCTTCTCCGATTCCGAGCCGCTGGTGCGTGCGACGGCGGCTTCCGCAATCCGGCCTCGCGCGGCACAGCGGGAAGCCCTGGCTCCCGAGCTGGTGTCGCTGCTCGGAGATCCGATGCGAACCGTGCGGATGAGCGCAGGCATCGCGCTCGTTGCCATGGGCGTGAGGCCGTTTCCAGGTGAAGATGGCGCTCGTTTCGAGCAGGCGAAGGAGCTTTACCGGGCGCGCGCCGAACTCAACTCCGACGATGCCGGGCAGCAACTCGCGGCCGGGAAATTCTTCTTCCTGTCCGGCGACATGGATGGCGCCGCGGCGGCATTTCGCGCCAGCTTGAAGCTCGACCCCGCGATTGGGGCGCGGTTCCTGCTCGCGCGATCCGTGGCGGGAACGGGCGACTTCCAGGCGGCCCGCGAGATTCTAAAGACGATCCCGCGCGATGACCCGCAATACGCTTCGGCGCAGCAATTGCTCGCCGAGGTGGAGGCGAAAGATCCGGGTCATGGCGGCAGCGATGCCCGGGCACGCTTTCTCGACGGCCAGGTTCAGTATCGGAGCGAGTATTACGGCGCGGCGCTGAAGGACTTCGAGGAGGCGTTGCGCTTCGCGCCCAAGGAGGAGTGGGCGGCGAAGGCGCAAATCTATCGAGCCATTTGCCTGGAAAAACTGGCGCGTGCGGGCGAAGCCGAAGCCGCCATCGAAGCGCTTCTCGGGGGGGAGCCGGCGGCGCGCCAGGATGTCGACCTGCAGCTTGCGTTTGTCGAGTTGCTCTCCGAAACGGGGCGTGCCGAGGAAGCGCGGAAGCGGATTGACGAGGTCGTCGCGGCTGTTCCGAACGCCCCGATGGCCCACTTCTGGCGCGCCAAGGTGCTGTTACAGCTCCACCGTGCCGGCGAAGCCGCGAGCGCGGCGGAAGAATCCATCCGGCTGCAGCCGCAGCTTCCCCAGGCTCACAACCTGCTAATCAGGATTTACCAGATGTTAGGCCGCACCAAGGAGGCGGCGCAACAGGCGGAATGGCTGCGCGACTACCAACGACGCGTACAATCGCACTGATCCTGTCGCTCGCCACGGCCACAATCGGCGTGCGAGCGCAGATTCGCTTCGAAGACACCGCCGCTAAATCCGGGCCGAAATTCAGTCTGCGCAACGGCGCGATCGGCGCCTTTCACCAGCCCGAGTTGATGCTCGGCGGCGTGGCCGTCCTCGATTACAACAACGACGGCTGCATGGACATCTTCTTCACCAACGGCGCGGCCATGCCATCGCTGAAGAAAACCGGCCCTCCGTATTTCAACCGCCTGTTTCGCAACAACTGCCACGGCGCGTTTACGGACGTAACCCTGGAAGCGGGAGTGGCGGGTGAAGGCTATTCCGCGGGAGTGGCCGTTGCCGATTATGACAACGACGGCTATCCGGATATCTTCGTGGCCGGCGTAAACCGGAACATCCTGTATCACAACCGTGGCGACGGCACTTTCGAGGATGTTACCGAGAAGGCGCACCTGGGCGGAGTAGATCCGCATTACGGCAAGCTGTGGTCGGTTTCGGCGGCTTGGGTGGACGTGGATAATGACGGCTGGCTCGACCTGGTGGTCAGCAATTACGTGCAATGGGACCCGCGGACCGAGCCCACTTGCGGCACGCCGCAAAAGCCGCTCTACTGCACTCCTAACGCGTATCATGACACTCCCAACCAACTGTTCCGGAACAATCGCGACGGGACCTTTACGGACATCACGGAATCTTCCGGTCTGGGCGCCCAATTCGGCAAAGGCATGGGCGTGGCGATCGCGGATTATGACGGCGACGGTCTGATGGATATATTCGTGGCCAATGACAGCGTGCCGAACTTTCTATTCCATAATCTGGGCCATGGGAAATTCGAAGAGGTCGGAATGCTCGCCGGCGTGGCGCTCAACGACAATGGGCGGCCGGTCGCGAGCATGGGGGCGGATTTTCGCGACTTCGACAATGACGGCCGTCCCGACCTGATCTTCACCGCCATGTTTAACGATACTTTCCAGTTGTTTCGCAACATCGGAGGGTCGCCCGCGTTCGAGGACGCCACCGCGCGCGCGGGGCTGGCGGTGGCGACCCGCACCCTGACGGGCTGGGGCATCGGGTTGTACGATTTCGACAACGACGGCTTTAAGGACGTGTTTACGGCGAACGCGCATTTCCCGGGGCTCGATGTGCTGCTGGCCGCGGCGACGTCGCTGCCGAATTCGCTGTTTCGCAATCAGGGCGACGGCCGATTCCGAGACGTTTCCAGGACGGCCGGCCCCGATTTTCAGATTGCCGGCCAGCATCGGGGCGCCGCCTTTGCCGATTTCGACAACGATGGCCGGCTGGACGCGGTTGTATCCAATGTGAACGGACCGGCGCGGCTGTACCACAACGTTACCCCGAATGCCGGGCACTGGCTGGCGTTGAAGCTGACCGGCACGCGCAGCAACCGCGATGGCATTGGAGCCCGGGTCGCGCTAACCCTTCCGAACGGACGCAAGCTCTACAACCATTGCACCACCAGCGTGGGTTACGCATCCTCCAGCGAGCCGCTGGTGCGCTTTGGCCTGGGCGGACAAGCGGTTGCCAAGCTGATCCGGATCCAATGGCCCAGCGGGCAGGTGCAGGAGCTTCACGACGTCGCCGCGGATCGGGTTGTCGGAGTTCGCGAGCCATAAACCAGGCGGCCTGAGAGGCCGCCGCAGGCCAAACGCTTACTCCACGACGGAGTGCGCCTGGCGTTTGTGCGAAGACGTGTCGAGAAAAGTCTCGACACGGCACGCAAGAGTGCGTGCGCCACATTTGCCGGTCGTGCATACTGGAATTTCCCCTCAGGATGAGCCGCGCCAGACACAAACCAGGATTGGGAAAAACGAGCGCCGCCGCTCCGGCCCCCGGACGGGCAACCGATTTCGGCATCGTCGTCCTCCTCGTGGTTGCGATTTTTGCGGCGTATGGGCAGACGCTGCACTTCGGTTTCGTCAACTACGACGATCCGGACTACGTCAGCGCGAACGTGCATGTTCGAGCCGGAATCACCGCGGGCAGCGTGGCCTGGGCCTTCAGCCATTCGTTCGCCGGCAACTGGTTCCCTCTGACGTGGCTGTCCCACATGCTGGATTTCGAGCTTTTCGGCCTCGACAGCGGACTCCACCATCTGACCAGCGTCTCGATCCACGCTCTCGCCACGCTGCTGCTATTCGCGGTCTTGCGGCGCATCACCCGGTCGCGGTGGCCCAGCGCCATGGTTGCCGCACTGTTCGCGTTGCACCCCTTGCACGTCGAGAGCGTGGCATGGATCGCCGAGCGGAAAGACGTGTTGGGCGCCTTCTTCTGGATGCTGACGTTATACGCTTACGCGAGCTATGTAGCTCGCCCGGGACCGGCGCGCTACGGCTTGACCCTGCTCGCATTTTGCTTCGGGCTGATGGCGAAGCCGATGCTTGTGACGCTGCCGCTGGTGCTGCTTCTGCTGGACTACTGGCCGCTTGCGCGGGGAGTGCGCGTGCTGGAAAAACTTCCCTTTCTGGCGCTGTCGGCCGCAGTCTCGGCCGTCACCTACGTGGTACACCGGGAAGCGGGGGCAACCGCCTCCCTCGATATTTTCCCGCTCGCGGTCCGGCTGGAAAATGCGTTGGTCTCGTATGCCGTCTACATCCTCAAGATGTTCTGGCCGAGTAACCTGGCTGTATTCTACCCGTATTCCCCGCAGTCTCTCGCCGTGCCAGCCGCCTTCGCCGTCCTCGGCTTGGCTGCCATCACTTTCATGACGATCCGGATGGCGGCGCGGCGGCCTTACCTGATCTTCGGCTGGGCATGGTACCTGGTGACGCTCGCGCCGGTGATCGGACTGGTTCAGGTGGGCGCACAGGCGCGGGCGGACCGCTACACCTACATCCCGATGGTCGGCTTGTCCATAGCATTGGTCTGGGGCGCGGCGGAGATTCTGCAACCTTGGCCGCGAGTCCGGGCAGTCTTAGCCTGGTCTGTTTGTGCGGCGTGTATCGTACTGACCTGGACGCAGGTCCGTTACTGGCAGGATGGAGTGACGCTGTTCCGGCACGCGGCCGACGTAACCACGGACAATTACGTGGCGCGATTTAATCTTGCCTCGGCATTGGCTACGCGCGGCGAGGACGTCGAGGCCGCCGGACAGCTCGCGGAGGCCGTCCGGATCCATCCGAATTCCGCGGCCGCGCGCGCGGAGTTGGGACAGTTGCTGGCCAAACAGGGCCGGCTTCAGGAAGCGCTTCTGCAACTGCACACGGCCGTTCGTCTGAACCCTTCCGATGCCGTCGCCCACTACCGCCTGGGCACAGTTTTGGGAGAAGCGGGAAACGGGAGTGAGGCCGCTCGCGAGTTCATGGAAGCAGTTCGGCTCGACCCTGGCAACGCCGATGCTCATTACAATCTCGGCATATCCCTGGCCAATCAAGGAAGCGTCGAGGAGGCCGCCAGTGAGTTTGCCGCAACGGTTAGATTGAGTCCGGACGATGCCTCCGCGCGCTACAACCTTGGGGTCAGCCTTGCCAGGCTGGGGCGCATCCGTGAATCGATCGCGCAGCTATCGGAAGCGATCCGCATCGACCCGCGTCTGCCAGGCGCGCGCGAGGCCCTCGACGACGCGATTGCCGCCCAGCACGCGACCGGAAAATAGCGCCTAGCAACGACAGCAACGCACCGACTTCAGGAGTTCGGAATCTCGACGCTGCAGGCAGGAGTGCCTGCGCCACGAGGGGAGCCGCAGGAGACACCCGGAGGCGCTACCGGCTTGCCTCGTTCAGCAGTTCGATCGATGCGGCGTTGAGTTTGAGCTCGATGGCCGAGACGAGTTGCTGGAGTTGTTCCGGGCTGGTAGCGCTGGCGATGGGAGCGGTGATGGTGGGACGCGCCATCAACCACGCCAGAGCGACCGGCGCGGGGGTGGTGGCGTGAAGGGAGGCGACTTCATCCAATGCGTCCAGAATGCGCAAGCCGCGCGGGTTCAAGAAATCTTTCAGCCCCTGCCCCCGGGCGCTCTTGGCCAGGTCGGCTTGCGAGCGGTACTTTCCCGTCAGGAATCCGCTGGCCAGGGAAAAGTAGGGGATGACGCCAATCGCCGCCGCCTTCACCACCGGCTCGAGATCGGTTTCGTAGCCCTGCCGTTCGTACAGATTATAGTGCGGCTGCAGGCTTTCGTAGCGCGGCAGGTGGTGCGATTGGCTCACGTCCAAAGCCTCGCGCAGCCGTGGGCCGGTGTAATTGGAAGCGCCGATGGCCCGCACTTTGCCCTGTCGGATGAGCTGCTGATAAGCTTCCAGAGTCTCTTCGAGCGGCGCGGTGAAATCGTCGGCGTGGGATTGGTAGAGGTCGATATAGTCGGTCTGGAGGCGGGTAAGAGAATCCTCGGCGGCGCGCAGGATGTATGCCTTGGAAAGGCCTTTCTTATCCGGCGCCATTTCCATGCCGACCTTGGTGGCGATCACGACGCGCTGCCGCGTGCCGCTGCGCTTCAACCATTTGCCGATGATCGTCTCCGATTCGCCACCCTGGTTGCCGGGAGCCCATTTCGAATAGACGTCCGCGGTGTCGAGGAAATTGAGGCCGGCCTCCACAAAAGCGTCGAGCACGGCAAAGGAAGCGGTTTCGCCGATGGTCCAGCCGAAGACGTTTCCGCCCAGGCATAGCGGCGAAACCTCGATCCCGCTCGATCCCAGCGGGCGCAATTCAAAGGAATGTTCTGGTTTCATATCCACCTCCTTGGATGTATGAGGCGGAAAAACGATGCCGCGATCACCTGCCTGCCAGTTGGTCTCCTCTGCCTTGCGCCTGCCGCTCCAAATCACCCACCTTCAAGCGGAGAGCCACTACCCTGATCCGATACCATTCCCGCGGGTTGGAGTTACCCTCTCCGAGTTGAAACATACGCTCGACGAAGGGCCGGGCAGTTGGCGCGTCGACGGGATACCGCGTCGCGTAATCGATCAGTTGGTCGAGTGTTCCAAGCTCCATCATCTTGGCCGTCACGATGGAGCGCTCCTGGCTCTCCTCGGGCCCGGCAGTGGCGGGGAACGCTCCGATTGCCGCCCGCGCCACCAGCAGCAGTTCCTTCCCGTTCGACGCCTTTTCGGCCATTCGCAGGATTACTTTCTGCTGCGCCGCCGATTGCGAAGGCGCCTTGCTGGCAGCCATGTAAAGTTCCTTCAGGTTTGCGCCGACCACTTGTTCCGCCTCGGGCACGGGCCCGGCGGTCTTCTTCTCAGGAGTGTTGCAGGAAGCCATGCTCCAGGCGGCCAGCACAACCGCTGGTGCGCCACAAAAACGCTTCCACATATTGGGAGCGTACATCCAAATCGGATTTCTGAACAGAGTTTTTTCACAACTTGACGCAAATTTCTACGCAGTATACGATTAATACGACCTGAATATCCTGTTTTGTGGTTTCGACTCCGCTGGTTTGTTGAGAAATACCGCACTATGACGGTCTCCACCCTGCTCCGGCTCGCTGCTATTGCGACGCTGCTGAGTATCGGCCTCTCCGGCCAGCAGGCTCCGCAACCGCGCGCCGAGGACTGTGCCGGCTGCCACGATTCCGGCCCGCGCATCGGCAAACGCCAGCCCGGAGTGCCTCCAGGCTCCAACCGGGCCGCCTTGAAATCGTCCCCCCATGCCGCACTGGAGTGCGTCGCCTGCCACAGCGACATCAAAGAAGTTCCGCATCCGGAAAAGTTGGCCCAGGTCGACTGCGGCCTGTGCCACAGCGAAGAGCAGAGCCAGTATTCCGGCAGCGTCCACGGCAAAAAGGCCGCCCAGAACGACCCCTATGCGCCAAGCTGCAAGCTCTGCCACGGGACGCACGACATCCTGCCCCCGTCCAACATGAAGTCGCCGGTCGCCACCATCAACGTGCCGCGCCTTTGCGGAAGCTGTCACGCCGAAGGCACTGAAGTCAGCAAGACGCGCGGCATCCCGCAGACCAACATCCTCGAGAATTACAAGGACAGCATTCATGGCATTGGCCTGTTCCAGCAAGGCCTGACCGTCACCGCGGTCTGCAGCAGTTGCCACACCGCGCACAATGTCCTTCCCCACACCGATCCCCGCTCCTCCATTGCCAAACAGAACATCGCCAAGACCTGCACGCGGTGCCACGCGCAAATCGAGTCCGTGCACCGCCAGGTGATCCGCGGCGAGTTGTGGGAGAAGCAGCCGCACCTGATCCCGGCCTGCGTCGACTGCCACGAGCCTCACAAGATCCGCAAGGTTTTCTACTCGGAGGGAATGTCCAACGGCGATTGCCTGAGCTGCCACTCCAACCCGACACTCAAGGGGACCAGTTCCCCGGCGTCGTTATACGTCAGCGCGGCCGAATTGGCCGGCTCGCGGCATGCCCGCATCGCCTGCGTGCAGTGTCATACCGGCGGCACTCCGTCCAACGCGAGAGCCTGCAGCACCATCAAGGACAAAGTGGATTGCTCCATCTGCCACGAAAAGGTCGTGGCCCAGTACCGCGAGAGCACCCACGGCACGCTGTCCGCCCAGGGCAGTCCCGATGCGCCCCTCTGCCAGGATTGCCACAGCCCGCACGGCACCCTGGGCAAGCTCGATTCCGCCTCGCCGACGTACTCGCGCAACATCCCCGCGCTTTGCGCCAAGTGTCACCAGGTCGGGCGCAAAGCCGCCATTCGCTACTCCGGCAAGCAGGACCACATCGTGGACCGTTACCGCGAGAGCATCCACGGAAAGGGGCTGCTCGAGGCCGGCCTGACCGTCACCGCCAATTGCGCCGACTGTCACACCGCCCACCACGAACTGCCCGCGAGCGACCCACGCTCCAGCGTGAACCGCGCCAATAGCCCCGAAACCTGCGCGCAATGCCACCGCGGCATCTACGAGTTGTTCAACGCCAGCGTCCACAGCGCCAATGTCACCCATTCCGGGAAACCCCTGCCAGTCTGCGCCGATTGCCACACCGCCCACAGCATCGAGCGCACCGACCTCACCGATTTCCGGCTGAACATCATGGACCAGTGCGGCCGCTGTCACCGGCAGATCACCGAAGCGTATTTTGAGACGTTCCACGGCAAGGTCTCCAAGCTGGGTTATCTGAAGACCGCCAAGTGCGACGACTGTCACGGAGCGCACGACATTCTGCCGGTCAACGATCCGCGCTCGCATCTCAGCCGGGCCAACATCGTCGCCACCTGCGGCAAGTGCCACACCGGCTCCCACCGCCAGTTCGCCGGTTATCTGACCCACGCCACCCACCACGACCCGAAAAAGTATCCTTTCCTGTTCTTCACCTTCTGGAGCATGACCACCCTGCTGATCGGAACGCTGGTGATCTCCGGCGCCCACACCGCGCTCTGGCTGCCCCGGTCGTTCGCATACCGCAGGGAGTTAAAGCACCTGCAGCCGGAAGCCGGAGCCTATGTGCGCCGCTTCCGCCGGTTTCATCGCAACCTTCACCTGCTGGTGGTTTCCAGTTTCCTCGGACTCGCGCTGACCGGCATGATTCTGAAGTTCTCCTATGCCGGCTGGGCCAAGTTCCTGGCCCACCTGCTGGGCGGTTTTGAAGCGGCCGGTCTGATCCATCGGTTCTGCGCCTGCCTGACATTCACTTACTTCGGGCTCCACCTGTACGATCTGTGGAAGCAGCGGCGCGCCAGCGGCAAAAGCTGGTTCCGGTTCATCACCGGCGAGGAGAGCATGCTGTTTAGCCGGCGCGACCTGCACGAGCTGGCCGGCTCCCTCAAATGGTTCTTCAAGCGCGGCCCGCGTCCCGAATACGGCCGTTGGACCTATTGGGAGAAATTCGACTATTTCGCGGTGTTCTGGGGAGTGGCCGTAATCGGCGGCACCGGCCTTATGCTGTGGTTTCCGGAGATTTTCACGCTCGTGCTCCCCGGATGGGCCGTCAATGTCGCCACCACCATCCACAGCGATGAAGCCCTCCTGGCCGTGAGTTTCATCTTCGTGGTGCACTTCTTCAACACTCACTTCCGCCCGGAAAGATTCCCCATCGACACGGTAATTTTCACCGAGGGCATGCCGCTCGAGGAGTTTCAGCGCGACCGCCCGCGCGAATACCGTCAACTGGTGGAGAGCGGCGAACTGGAAGAGATGATGATGCCGGCGCCGGCGCCCCACGACGTGAAATTCTGGCGCCGCCTCGGTTTCACCGCGCTGACCATCGGCCTGATTTTGATCGGCCTGATCGTCTACGCCATGCTCTTCTCCTACCGCTAGCAGCACGGCCCCAGTCTGGGCCGCGACCAAAGGGCGCGGTCAGACCGCCGCGATCGCCTCACTGGCAGACGGAAACGTCCGCTCCACGCCGCGAGGAGCGCTCCAACTGCCCATTTACCCGCGCCATCGCAGGAACGCGGCGACACCGCCGATCGATTCGAGCAAAGCCGCGTCTTCAATAAACGTCACGGTTGCGCCGGTTTGCTTGGCTTTCGTCACCAGCAGATCGGGCAGGGACGCTTGCCGCGGTTCCTCGCTTTTCGTTCCTCCCTCTGAATCGGGGATCTCCGGCGCGAGGATGGCTTGCACTTCCTCCGGCTGGGGACGGCTGTCCTCAAGCGCGCCGCTGATAAGCAGTTCTTCGACTTGTCCGTTGGTTAGAGCTTCGAGCGTCTCCTGCAGCCCGACTACGGCCAATCCGCGACCACGATATTGGCGCATCAGGCGGTCCACCTTTTCCGCGCCAGTCCTGGCTTCTTGCTCCTGTAGCTTTGCGAGAGTGCCGGTCAGGATGTCCTGCTCGGAAGCATGAATATCGAGTTTCATTACCTCCACCATGGGGGCCATTTCCTGAGACAGTTGTTCTTGCAGGAGCGGAATCACAACCGAATCTCCGGCGAGGATGATGTGACTTACTTTGTCTTCCCGGACAATCTGAGCCAGGCGTTCCACGACCTCCTTGGCGTGTTCCTGGTGCGCGTTCCCCACACGCCGCTGATAGCGGGCCTGCGACCATCCACCGACCTTAACCCGATGAACTTTCTTGCCTTTCACCTCCTCCGCGCCGATGACCTGGCCAAGCCCGAAGACGAAGATACGCGCGGTATTGGTATCCGTAAGCACCGCCGCGTAGCGCGGGTATTGCTCATCGAGGTGGGCCAAATGATACAAATGCGGCTGGTTGTCGGCGTAGACGCGGTTATCGCTGACGGGCGCTGTTAGCTGGATTGCCTCGAAGAACTCTGCCGCGCCCCAACACGCAAATATGGCGACCCCGTTCGCCGCCGGGTCGATTCTGTCAGTGGCATAGGATACGATTCGCTCCACGTCTCGATCGAAACTGTGACGCTCGGGGGAACTCGGCGCCCAGGTCCTGGCGAGAGCTTTGAATTCGTGATGAAGATACGACGCCGCGTCGGGCGTGCGTCCATGCTGATCCGGCTGAGTGTTCAGGTAGACGCTCAACACCGGAAACGTGGTGGGCTCGAAAGCCACCAGCCGCGCGAGAGGCTCTTCCATAGTGCTCGCAAGTGGCTCTGTGATCGTGGAGGACATGACAGAGCATGAGCACGCCACGGGCCAAAAAAGGCTGAGGATGAGGCTCTCGGAAGAGGCATCCGGCATTGAGCGGGGTCTGATTTGCATTGATGCGTGGAGTCTTCCGCGCGCACTTCTTGCCGTCTCCGCGCAGATCATGCGGCGGATTCTGTCGGATTCGGCGCGTAAGCGGGCCGACTCCGTTGGCGCGGGGCCGCAGCGGGCGCAACAAGCCGGCCCCGGAGGGTCCACACGCAACGCTCCAGGCGGCTTATGTCGCGCGCCGAAAGAGCCGCGCGCCGCGCGGGATCCCGGTAATAGAATGGTGAGGTATGAATCTGCGAACCACCCGCCGTTCGTTTCTCGGGTCCGCCGGCGTCGCCGGTCTGGGCGCTATGGCCGTCTCTCCCGCTTCCGCCGTGATTGAACCCACGCCCTACGGCATCAAACTGGGCATCGCCACCTACACCTTTCGCAATTTCGATCGCGCCAAGGTGATCGAAATGCTGCACCAGGTCCACGCCACCTGGATCAGCATCAAAGACACCGACCAGCAGCTCTCGCACAAAGCGTCCCTGGCGGAAACCGCCGCCGCCCGCCAGCAATTCGACGACGCCGGCTTCAAAGTGATGAGCGCCGGCAACGTCAGCATGACCCAGGGCAATACCGTGGAAGAACTGCGTCCCATCTTCGAATGGGCCAAAGCCGCGCGCCTGCCCATGATGGTCTGCGCCCCCACTCACGACAATATCCGCGCCGTGGAAGCCCTGGTCAAGGAATATAACATCCGCATCGCCATCCACAACCACGGGCCGGAGGACAAGCACTTCCCTACCCCGCAATCGGTCCTCGAGGTAGTGCGCCCTCTCGATCGCCGTTGCGGCCTCTGCATGGACATCGGCCACACCGAACGCGCCGGCGTCGACCCGGTCAAAACCATCCCGGAGGCGGGCGACCGGCTTTTCGACATGCACGTCAAGGATCTTAGAGACTTCACCAGCAGGGAGTCTCAGGTGGATGTCGGAGACGGCATAATTCCGTTCCCCCAACTCTTCCGTCAACTCCATAAAGTGGATTACCAGGGCTGCGTGAACCTGGAATACGAGATCCACGGCGACGACCCCATGCCCGGCGTCGAGCGCTCCATGAGCTACATGCGCGGCGTGCTGGCCGGCCTGGCGGGCTGATTCCAAACCATTATGCACAATCTTTCCTTGGGAGTGAAGGGCGAAAATCGGGTCCTGGTGACCGGCGAAAATGCCATTAGTTTCCTGGGGATCGAGGGCGCGCGCGTGCTCTCGACCCCCCACATGATCGGCTACATGGAGTACACCTGCCGCAATACCGTGCTGCCCCTGCTCGAAGAGGGCTACGACACCGTCGGTACCCATGTCGACGTCAAACACCTGGCGGCCGCGCCCATCGGTACGACGGTGCGATTCCAGGCCCAGATCATCGGCATCGGGGAGCGCCGCGTGCGCTTTCGTGTCGAAGCCTGGGACGAGAAAGAAAAAATCGGCGAAGGCACCCATGAGCGCGGCATCGTCAACGTAGCCCGCTTCGCCGCCCGCCTGGCCGAAAAAGGCAACGGCCGATAAAAGACCTGAGACGATTCCGCGGCTTGGGCGACTAATGGCTAGACAGAGTTAGCAAGTGTCCTCCTCCCGGAGCGGATAACATGTGGTCTGCTCCGGGGCACTTTTCTTTGCCGTCCGCGATGCCGCGTTACACTTTCTGGTGACATGCCGCGATGGCTCAATCCGCCCAACGCCCTTACCGCCTTGCGCATCCTGCTGACGCCGGTGGTGATCGTCGCCATCCTCGAGGCACGCCACATGCTGGCGCTGGAATGGTTTCTCCTCGCGGCCGTCACCGATGTCGTCGACGGCGCCCTGGCGCGCCGCTTGGAGCAGCCCACCGTCATCGGCGCCTACTTCGACCCGATTGCCGACAAATGCCTGCTCAGCGGCGTGTTCCTGGCCCTGGGATGGTCCCGCCTGGTTCCACGCTGGATGGTGGCCATCGTACTCGGCCGCGATCTCTATATTCTGCTGGCGGCGTTGGCCTGCCTGTTGTGGACGCCGCTGCGCAAGTTTCCGCCCAGCCTGTGGGGAAAGGCTTCCACCTTCATGCAGATCTCGACCGTGGTGGCCTGGCTGGTGCGCGATGCCTACGGCACCGCCCCGCTCCGTGCCGCCGCCGATATTCTGATGTGGCTCGCCGCCTCGCTGGCGTTGGCGAGCGGCATCGAGTACACCATTCGCGGCACGCGCCTGCTGCGCGCCACCCCGCGGCGGGGGCGCGGAATTTAGACCAGCGCTGTGCGTAACACCACCGAATCCGGTTACCATGAAGGCAGATGGGGCGTGGCGGAGTGGAACCGGCCTTCTGCACTATCCAACGCTTTTTCCGCAACCGGCGAACGAGACGCCCACCGCAGTAGAAAGTGTGTGAGAAATGGGGACTAGCAACGGGTCGCTGTGGGGTATCGGAAGTGAAGAACAACGCAGCATTTATGCCCTGGTCAGCTACATTCCCGAGCCTCTGGGGAAATTTCTCGACGATCTGCGGCTGGAATTGATGCCCGGCTGTACGCCTCACGCGCATGTCAGTCTGTTGCCGCCCCGTCCCCTCGATGCTGACTGGCACGTTGCATCCGAACACGCGCGTTCCCTGCTCGAACTATCCGAGCCCTTCGAGGTCGAGTTCACCCGTCCCGCCGTTTTTCCCGTCACCGGCGTGATTTATCTCGAGGTGGGCGAGGGCCAGGACCAACTGCAGCGCCTCCATCGATCCCTCAACGCGGGCGCGGTGGCTTTCGACGAGCCGTTTCCGTACCATCCCCATGCCACCCTGGCCCAAGGGGTTACGCCCGAACGCGCCGAGGAACTGTACCAAATGGCGGCCCGCCGCTGGCACGCCTTCGCCGGGCCGCGCCGCTTTCGCGCCGACCACGCCGTCTTCGTTCAAAACCTCAGCGGCAATACCTGGGTCGATCTGGCCACTCTCTGGATGGGCCGGGTCCCAGCGAAATTCTAAGACGATTTTCGGCCTCTCCGCACTAATCTTAAAGAACGTTTCCGACGATCTGTTTCCCAGGAGGCGTGATTTTAGCCAAGAAGATGCCGGTGTATACGGTTGTGGTTTGCGACTCTCAGCCCGTTGCCATGGAAGGGCTGCGCAGTCTCTTGCAGGGCGCCGATGGGTATCGCGTGGTAGCCGCCGGCACGAGTTTGACGGAAGGCATGGAGGCCGCCCGCGGCTTGCGGCCGTCGCTTTGGGTGATGGACAAGTCCTTCGGAGTCCGGCGCATTCTGGAGTGCCTGGAGGTCTCCCGGAGCTTCGAAGCGCGCCCCGCCGTGGTGGTCTGGGGCGACCCGCTATCTCCGGCCGAATCGCTGCGCTTCCTCCAGGCCGGTGCCAGTGGCGTGGTCCGCAAAACCGCCGCCTTGAAAGATCTCCTGTCCTGCTTTCAGACGGTCGCCGGCGGCAACTTCTGGATGGAAGACGACCTGCGGCGGGGTCCCAATCGCCCCGCCTGGGCTTGCCATGTGCCGCTCACCCACCGCGAGGCCGAGATCATGGAACGGCTGGAGCGCGGCTGGCGCAATCGCGACATTGCCGCCGACCTCGGCATTCGCATCGGTACCGTGAAAATTCACGTCAAGCACATTTTCGAGAAAACCGGAATCCGTGGCCGCTACGGTATCGCCATTTCCAGCCTGAGAGAAAGAGGTTCGCCCCCCGAAGCGCGCGCGGTCTAACGTGGCGCACGCACTCTTGCGTGCCGCGTCGAGTCTTACTCGACGCTTCTACGCCCTGTGGCAGCGGGCGTCGGCAGTGCCGACGCGGCACCGAAGAGTGCACGCCACGAGAGCGGATGTGAAGTTGTTCTTGCGTTGGCCCTGGTCCTTAGCCCGACAATCGTACAGATGGTAGAATTAGGCAAATCTCCTGAAGATTTCAGTATTGAGGAAAGGCCCGATTCGGGGTCTCATGAAGGTGAGGAGGATCTTGCTCGATGAGAGAGGTTCTAACCCCGAGGAATCAGCATTATGACTATGCCTGCAAGCACCGGTTCTTCGGCGGCGCCCACCGCAACCCTTCTGAAGGGCGACGTGAAATACCGCTTCGGCGTCGACATGGCATCGCTCAAAGGGTAAAGGTGGCACAGGCTTTAGCCTGTGGGACCAAAGTGCAGGCTTTAGCCTGTGGGACCAAATCGGATACGAACATGGAAAAACGAAAACTTGGATCGCAGGGCGCAATCGTCTCCCGCATGGGACTCGGTTGCATGGGAATGAGTGAGTTCTACGGCGAGCGGAACGATGAAGAGTCGGCTGCCACGATACTGCGCGCCTTGGAACTGGGAATCGACTTTCTGGATACAGCCGACATGTATGGGATCGGCGACAACGAAGAGTTAGTCGGCAAAACCATTCGCGGCCGGCGCGGTGAAGTCTTTCTGGCCACGAAGTTCGCGAATGTTCGCCGCAAGGACGATCCGACATTCTGGGAGTTGAGCGGCAAGCCGGACTATGTGAAGTCGGCCTGCGATGCTTCGCTGAAACGGCTGGGCGTGGACCACATCGATCTGTACTACCAGCACCGCGTGGATCCGCGGACCCCGATTGAGGAAACCGTGGGCGCGATGGCGGACCTGGTAAAGGCGGGGAAGGTGAAATACCTGGGGCTGTCGGAAGCGTCGCCGGCGACCATCCGGCGAGCGCACAAAGTCCATCCGATTACGGCGCTGCAGACGGAGTTTTCGCTGTGGGAACGGCACGTGGAGGCGGAGATTCTGCGCACCGTTCGCGAGTTGGGAATCGGTTTTGTGCCCTACAGTCCGCTGGGCCGTGGGTTCCTCACCGGTACGATCGCGAGGCCCGGCGATCTGGGGAACCAGGATTTTCGGGCGCTGCGCTATCCGCGGCTTGCCGGTGAAGCCTTCGATAAGAACCGGGTCTTGGTGGAACGGGTGCGGGCGATTGCGGAGCGTAAAGGCGTCAAGGCCGGCCAACTGGCGCTGGCGTGGGTGCTGGCCCAGGGCGACGACGTCGTGCCGATTCCGGGAACCAAGCGCAGGACCTATCTGGAAGAGAATGCGGCCGCGGCGGACATCCAGTTGACTCCTGAAGAGGTAGCCGAACTGGAGGCTGCCGTGCCGCCGGATGAAGTAGCGGGCGATCGGTACATTCCGGCAGCTATGAAGGCGATCGACCGCTGAGTCGAGAGTCCCTGGCAACCTTCGGCCTGCCGCCGGGCCGCGCTCCTTCCCCTTGACATTCTACCGGAGAAGCCCTATCATTCGCCTAGAATGTCTACTAAAGACGAATCGGCCCGCGTCGAGCTTCTGCGGGGCACCCTCGACCTGCTCATCCTGCGCACGCTGGCGGCCGGTCCCGCCCACGGCCATGCCATCGCCAAGGCCATCGAGCGCCAGTCCGAAGCCGTGCTACAGGTGGAGCAAGGGTCGCTCTATCCGGCCCTGCATCGGCTGATCAAGCGGGGCTGGATCGCGGCCGAAGAAGGCGTTTCCGAAAATAACCGCCGCGCCAAGTTCTATCGCCTCACCGCCAAAGGCCGCAAACAGTTGCACCTCGAAACCACGCGCTGGGAAAAACTCGCGCGCGCCATCGCCCGCATCCTCAAGCCGGCCGAGGAGAGCTCGTCATGAATCGCCGGCGCCGCGCGCTCGCCGGTCTCGAAGAGGATATCCGCGAGCACCTGGAACGCGAAACCCGCGACAATATCGAACGCGGCATGCCTCCCGCGGACGCCCGCGCCGCGGCCCTGCGCAAGTTCGGCAACATGGCCCTGGTCGCAGAGGAAACCCGCGCCGTATGGCGCCGGCCGTGGATCGACCAGTTGCTGCAGGACCTGGGTTTCGCTTTTCGCGTCCTGCGCCGCGACCCCGCCTTTACCGCCGTGGCGATCCTCACGTTGGCGGTCGGAATCGGCCTGAACACCGCCGTTTTCAGCGTGGTGAATTCGGTCCTGCTGCGGCCCCTCGATTACCCGCACCCCGACCGGCTGGTCTGGCTGGGCGACTACAACCCCGACATCCACCGCGATATGGTGATGCTTTCCGACTTCGCCGAGTGGCGGGCCAACGCTCGTTCTTACAGCGCCATGGCCGCCTACAGTTATCAGCAAATCGCGGTCGCCAACGCGCGCGGCGCCTTTCCCGTTGGAGCCGTGCTGGTCGGCGGCGACTTCTGGACCGTCACCGGAGCCTTCCCCGCCCTGGGTCGCCTCTTCGCACCCGGCCAACCCGGCTCCGTGGTGCTCTCCTGGGACCTGTTCCAACGGCAATTTGGCGCCGATCCGCGCGCCATCGGCAGCGCCGCCACCGTTGACGGACACGCGGCAACCATCGGCGGCGTGCTTCCCAAAGGCTTCCGCTTCCAGTTTCCCCGCTGGTGGACGACGCAGCATCCGGGACCGGTCGAAGCGTACCTTTCCATGGCCCCGAGCGATATGCGGAATCGCGGCGGTCAGGTGGTGGCGTCGCGGAAACCAGGCGTCACCATTCCCCAGGCACTCGCGGAACTGAACTCGATCCAGCAGCACCTCCATCCGCAGGCTCCGGCGCGGCCGTCGTTCGCGAGCCGGCTGCACATCGACCCGCTGCTCGATCAGTGGACCGCCAGCTCCCGGCGCGCGCTGGCGGTGCTGCTGGCGGCGGGCGCGTTATTGCTCCTGATGGCCTCGGTCAATATCGCCAGCCTGCTATTGGCGCGGGCTTCGGCGCGCCGCCGCGAACTCGCCATCCGCCTCGCCGTGGGCGCCGGCCGTCTGCGCGCGTTGCGCCAGTTGCTGGTGGAAAGCCTTGCGCTGGCGTTGTTCGGCGGTGCCGCGGGCCTGCTGCTGGCGCGCTGGGCCATCGCCCTGCTGGTGCGCCTGGGCCCGCAATCCATCCCCCGGCTGGACGAAACTGTTATCGATGTCCGCGTCCTGGCGTTCACCATCTTCACTTCCATCGCCGCCGGAATCCTATTTGGCGTCGCACCGGGCGTGGCGCTCTGGCGCGTCGATCTCCATGATGCCCTGAAGGAGGGCGCGCGTTCTTCCGGCGGGGTGTTCGGGCTGCGCATTCGCCGCCTGCTGGTGGCAGGCGAAATGGCCCTGGCCGTGGTGCTGATCACCGGCGCCGGCCTGTTGCTCGCGAGTTTCCTACGCATGAACGCACGCTCCGCCGGTTTTGAACCAGAGAAAGTCCTGATAATGAACATCCGCCTACCTGCCGCGCGTTACAATCCCGCCGCCCAGCAAAACTATCGCGCGGAGTTGCTCCGCCGTCTTGCCTCCATTCCCGGCGTTGAGGCCGCCGGAATCTCGAACCAGGCGCTGTTCGCCGGCGCTCCGGCCTTCCCCAACGATCCGTCGCCCACCCAAACCCATTTGCTCCATGTGAACGCGGCCTCCCCCGGTTACCTGCGCGCTATGGGTATGCAACTGCGAAAGGGCCGCTGGCTCACGGATTCGGATCGCAGCGATGTGATTCTCTTGAACGAGAGCATGGCGCGCGAAGCGTTTGGCTCTGTCGATCCGATTGGGCGCTCGCTTTCAGTGCCGCAAGAGGCGGTCGTCGTCGGTGTGGTTGCCGACCTGCGCTACACGCGCCTCGATGCCGATGCTCCTCCGGAGGTTTTCTTTCCCTTCCAGCAGAATCTTATGACGTTCCTATCCGACGTCGCCGTACACGCCAACAATCCGTCGGCATTGCAGCCCGCGATTCGCCGCGAGATCGCGGCCATCGATCCCACCCAGCCGGCCTACGACATGAAGACTCTCGATCGGGCGCTGGCGGATTCCATCGCGCCGCAGCGCTTCAATCTGTTCCTGCTCGGAACCTTTGCTGCGTCTGCCCTGGCGCTGGCGCTGGTCGGCATTTACGGCGTGATCGCCTACTCGGTAGCCGCCCGCACGCGCGAGATCGGCGTGCGCGTGGCGTTGGGCGCCGGCCGCGGCGACGTGGTGAGAATGGTGGTGCGGGAAGGGATGGCCGTGGCCCTGGCAGGCATTGCGGCCGGCCTGGCAGCGGCGCTCGCGCTCACTCGTCTCATGGCCAGCCTGCTCTACGGCGTCCACGCCACCGACCCCCGCATCTTTGCCGCCACGGCTGGCACGCTGGCTCTCACCGCCTTGTTGGCGAGTTGGTGGCCGGCCCGGAAAACCGCCGCCATCGACCCCATGATTGCCCTTCGCGACGAATAGTGGGACAGTCTTCCTGGCCTGTCGCTTTGAAACAATAAGAAGACCGGCCGGGAGGCCGGTCCCACCTATCCCCGAACCACGGTAATGCGCGCGAATCCTTCCGCCTCGGTGGGAGGCGCGAGGCGCGCCGACATGCGCAGCAGCACGTCGTCCGGCACTACCCGCGGACGGCCCTGATTGCGCTGGCGGCAAATCTCCAGAGGCACGTCGAAGAACACCGCCTCGGCCGTGCAGCCTCGCTTGCGCGCTATCTCCAGATACGGGCGGCGCTCGCGCACTGTCAGGTTGGTAGCGTCGATATAGGTAACCGGACGGCCGATCGCCAGGCGCTGCCGCAGTAAGTAGCGCAGCGTCTGGAAAATACGCCCTTGGACACTCTGCTCGGTCTCGTCATCCGCCAACCACAGGCGGATCTTGTCGCTCGCAAGACCCGTCCTGCCCAGTTTCTTCAGGTAAGTCGACTTCCCCGAGCCGGGAAGTCCGACCAGTACGACGATGCGCATCGCCTGGGCCAATGGTCCGTGCCGCCGTTCCCCTACTTTGCTTTCGCCTTGGCTTGAGCTTTCCGCCGGCGATGCTCCGCCCAACGCTTCTTCTGCGCCAGTGCAATGCGCCGGCGCGCCGCAAGACTGAGAACGCGTTTCGGAGCCACCGCCGTTTTCTCTTCCGCTACCGATGGCGCTGCGCTTGCTTTGCCTTTGAGTCGAACCTGGATTTCGGCAATTTTTTCGTCTATTTTCTGCCGTTCGATCCGGTAGCCGACCAGCGCCATTTGCAATGTCGTCGTGTCGTGTGGAGCGATAAAACGTGCCATCGGAACTCTCCCCCGGACACTATAACATGGAGCGCCAAAGGATGTTACAAAATAGGAGGCGGTATCTATCGGTTGGCAAAGGTTCTTAACATGAGGTTGCTGATTCAGCGGGTAAGCGAAGCGAGCGTGTCGGTCGGGAATAACACCGTCGCCGGCATACGTACGGGATTGCTAGTATTGATTGGAATCAAGAAGGACGACAGCCACGCCGAAGCGGATTTCCTTCTGGAGAAAGCCACTCGCCTCCGTATTTTCCCGGATGAGAGCGGCAAAATGAATCGCAACCTGATCGAGGCCGGCGGAGCGATGTTAATCGTGTCGCAGTTTACTTTGTATGGCAACTGCCGCAAGGGGCGCCGGCCCAGCTTCGACCTGGCCGCCCCTCCCGAACGGGCTCGCGAACTCTATGATTACTTTGTGGCCACCGCTCGCCGCGGCCCCGTGCCGGTGGAATGCGGAGTGTTCCAAGCCGCTATGCTGGTGCGCCTGGTCAACGACGGTCCGGTGACTTTGTGGCTGGATTCCGACGAGCTTCGGAAGCCCTAAAGCACCGCTTACTAACGTGCCCGGCTCGGCAGCCTCAGTGAGCCACCGAGCCGCGACCGCCAGGGAGCGGCCGCTCGCGGGACGTAACCTTAGGACCGCGGATACTCCCGGTCCCTCCGATGAGTTATGGGCGGGCCAGGTACTTTTCGTACAAACGGGTCTGCTTGTTGGTCAAATCCACGTCCTGGCCTTTGATGAACACGTGTTTCACCTGGGTTTGAATTTCCAGGATGTCGCCCGTGGTCACCACCAGATCGGCCAGCTTGCCTTTCTCGATGGAACCTACCTGATCGCTGACGCCCCAAATCTCGGCGGGATTGATGGTGATTGCCTTCAGCGCTTCTTCCTGCGGAAGTCCAAAGGCAACCGCGGTGGCTGCCTGGTAGGGAAGATCGCGCACGAACTGGTTTTCAAACGTACCAAACGCGAATTTCACCCCGGCCTTGTAACACTCGAGCGGCTCGGTGAACGCCTGATCGTAGGGGTCGTCTTCGCCGTGCGGCAGAGCCAGTACCTTACCCAGGATTACGGGGATATTCTTAGCTTTTAACTCCGCGGCGGCGGCGCCTAACTCGCGCGGCTGCAATAGAACCACCTTAACGTTCTGCTTATCGGCGAACTGGATCGCATCGTGAATCGTCTTCGGCGTGGATACCGAAACGGCCAACGGAGTCTTGCCTTCGAGCACCGGGATCAGGGCCTCATATTTCAGTTCACGCACCAATCCAGGCTCGTTGGCCGCCTTGGCTTTCTGGTAGCGGCGCGCCTCGTCGAAGAAGTCGGATAGCTTGCTCACTTCTTCCTGGTAAGTGCGCAGGGTTTGGGCATAGGTGCCCGTCGCGCCTGCTTCGCCAAACAGCTCCGCAAAGTCGGGATTGCCGCCCCGGCCGCCCCGCCCGCCCAAGCCGGGAAACTGCACCGCAATCGCGGCCGACGGCAGTACCGCCATCTGTTCCCAGGTCCAGCCGTCGGTGTGGATCAACGCCGCCTGCCCGGAGATCACCTGCCGCGCCCCCGCGCCCCGGCCGCCTTCGCCGCCGCCGCCCGACGGAAACGTCATCGCCGTGGTGACGCCGTTCGCACGCACCACCGGAAAATGTTCACTGCCCGGGTTGACGGAAGCGAGCGCGCGCAGTTGCGGCATGAACTCGCCCAGTTCACCGGTATCCACGCTTTCGCGAATCGACTCTATCTCGGAAAGGCCTAACTCGGTCGCGGAGTCGATCAAGCCGGGATAGACGCGCAGGCCCTTGCCCTCGACGATTCGCGCACCCTTGGGCGCCGCGACCTTGGCGCCGATGTCGGCGATCTTGCCGTTTTCCACCAGCACCGAAACGCTCTTCATGACCGGGCCGGCGACCGGGTAAACATCGACGCCGCGGATCAACACCGGCGCGTCGGCGGCTGCCCACCCCAGTGCGCCGCCCAGCCACAGCTCCGCCACGAGGCCAACAAAAAGCAATCCGATCTTTTTCATCCGTTGGGTCTCCTCGCCGGCTGTTGCCGCGGCTGGCTCTGCTTGATCTTATCCAGCAATTTCTGTTTCTCCGCCGCTGTCGCCTTGGCGGCGCTTACCGCATTATCGCGATCGAAATAAACCGTTCCGTCGATCAAAACCTTCTGCACTTTGGCGAAGTCGGAAAGCGGGTACTTATCGTAGATCACCAGGTCGGCGTCTTTGCCCACCTCGATCGACCCCACCCGCCGGTCGATACCCAACTGTTTGGCCGGATTGATGGTGACCATCGCCAGGGCGTCGTTCTCGCTCACACCGCCATACTTCATGGCCTTGGCGGCTTCGGTGTTGAGATGGCGCATCAACTCGGCGTCGTCGCTATTGAGACTGACCGCCACGCCCTTCTTCTGCATCAGGGCCGCATTGTAGGGAATGGCGTCGATAGCCTCGATCTTATAAGCCCACCAATCGGAGAACGTGCTGGCGCCGGCCCCGTGAGCCAGAATCTCGGGCGCCACTTTGTAACCTTCCAGCACGTGCTGCAGGGTGCGGATCTTGAAGCCGTAATCGTCCGCGACGCGCAGCAGCATCAGAATTTCGTCGGACCGGTAGCAGTGGGCGTGCACATAACGCTTGCCTTCCAGGACTTCCTTCAGGGCTTCCAACTTCAAGTCTCTGCGCGGCGGAATGGGACGTTCGCCGTGGGTCACTTTGGCGTCGTAGGCGTCCCATTCGGCTTTGTATGCCTTGGCCTGGTTGAAGGCTTCACGAATGGTATCTTCCACGCCCATGCGGGTGGCCGGATAGCGCGCCGTCACGGGCGGTGCGGCGGCGCCGCGTCCGCCTGGCGGGTTGCCGGCGCGTTTCGGATTCTCTCCCAACGCGAACTTGATTCCCGGCAGCGCGCCCTCGAAGATCATGCCCTGCGCGTCCTTGCCCCAACGCATTTTCAGCACGATGGTTTTGCCGCCGATGGGATTCGCCGATCCGTGCAGGATGTTGGCGGTGGTGACGCCTCCGGCGAGCGCGCGATAAATCGCAATATCTTCGGGATTGATGACGTCCTTGATATCGACCATCGAGGAAACCGACACGCTGCCCTCATTCACGCTGCCATCCACGCCGATATGCGAGTGGCAGTCGATGTTCCCCGGGATCAAGTATTGGCCGCCGGCATCGATAATGGTGGCGCCCTGCGGCACCATCACCTTCTCACCCACTTCGGTAATTTTGCCGTCCTTCACCACCACCGAGCCTTTCAGCGTGCCCTTGGTCACGGTCATGATGGTGGCATTCTCAATAACGATGGTCTCCGCGGCCAGCGGCGCCATCGCGGCCAGAGCGATCAGTACGAGCTGTCTCATCGGATTTCCCCCGGTTCCTCGGTGATCTGGCCGCGGCCGCCCGGCGGAGTTTCCGCCGCCGGCTTATATGGCTTACCATCCACAAACACCGTCTCGATGTGGGTATTGCCGTCGAAGATCTCTCCCTTGGTCAGCACCAGGTTGGCGATCTTGCCTTTCTCGATACTGCCCAAACGATCGGCCACGCCGTAGATTTCGGCCGGCGACAAGGTAAACGCGCGCAGGGCGTCTTCCCGCGACAGTCCCGCGTCGATGGCTTTCTTCACCGCGCGCACCAGGTCGCGCGGCGCATCGATGCCGTCGGTATAGAACGCGAAGGGCACGCCGGCTTTCTTAAGCGCGGCGGGAGCGGCCGGTCCCTGGTCGATGTTGAGCAGCGAGCGCAGCGTCTGATCGGATTCCGGATCGGGATCGCGCGGCTCTTCGGCCCACTTCAGGCTGACCAGCACCGGACTGCCGTACTGCTTGAGGATCGGCGCGGCCTCGGGACGGTAGGCTTCCCGCAGTCCGTAAAGAATCGCCGGCTGTTTCAACTCCGCCGCCAGGCGCAGCATGCGATCCATCTCGACCACGCGGTTGGCGGGCAACAGAATGCGCTTGGATTCGAGCACGCCCTCCAGCGCACGGTCATACCGCGGGCGCTGCATGCCGCGCGGATTGGCAGCGTAAGCGTCCTTTACCAGCTTGTAGTGATCGGCGTCCAGATAGATCTGGCGGATATAGGCGATGTAGCCCATCAGCGAGCCGGGAAATCCGGAACCGAATCCCCCGAAGCCAGCGCCGGGCGCGCGAGTCACCGAGATATACTGACCGAGCGAAGGAAGCACAACCATTTCGCCGGCCTTCTCCGCGGTGGCCAGATCGATCAACGAACCCTGGCCGGCAAAAATACCGCGCGTCGGATAAGTGGCAGCGGTGGTGATGCCGCCGGAGCGAACGGTCTCAATGCGATGATCGGAGGGAGAAATTTCGTCCGCCGCCAACAACCAACTGGTGGTCTGCGGGCGATCTTCGGGACCCATGGAACGCGGAGCAGCGGGCTGCGGGGCAGCGGCTGTGGTGGTGGCGGGAGTAGCGGTCTGCCCGCGCCCGCCTCCCCGGCCCGCGGTTGCCACCGCCGGAGCCGCGCCCGGCATGCCCACCGTGCTCAAGGCATCGATCAGGCCGGGATAAACCGTCATGCCTTCGCCCTCGATCACCCAGGCGCCGGCCGGAATGGCGACGTTCTCGCCCACCGCTTCGATCAGGCCGCTGTGCATCACGACCGTGCCTTTGGCAATCACCGGACCGCTCACGGTAACGATTCTGGCGTTGCGGATCGCAGTCACGGGCGGGCTTTGGGCCAGGACGAGTCCGCACAGCAAGAGAAAAGCTGGTGGGAGTTTAGACATAGTTATGCTGGTAAAGGGAATTAGGGCGCCCGGGCTGCCGATTTGGTTACAGGCCGAAGCGCGACAGGCCGATGGGGCAGTGTTTTGCCCCGGCGGCGGTTCTCCGGGGATTGGGTTCGAAGGTGGCGCGTGTCCCTCATTTTTGTTAGGTGATAAAATGTCTATTTTCAATCTGTTACAGATAGATTGGGTTCGTTCGGGAAAGCGTGTTTGGACTCGTTTGACGCGTTTTGGGGCGCGTCTCTTGGGCACGCGGGCCAGGGCAAACAACGGCTGGGAGTCGATGGGTTGCTGAAGCCTGGCGAGATCGACCTTGAGCCGGTGGATGCCGCCAGTTACACGCCTCGTGAGCTTGCGCGCAGGGGCCCGGTGGGCGTGGACGTGCGCTTCGGAGAGTGGTCTCTTAGATTGCTTTCGCATTCGAACTGGCGCTTGGGAACAGATTCAGGCCGCCAGAGCCTATGAGGGGCAGGTTTCGATGCCCCACCTTGGCTGATTCAAGGTATCATGCGGCCGGTGCGAAGCCGGAGGGGCAGAGAGATAAGTTCTGTGGAGTGAAGCGAGAAACAATTTGGAAAGGCTGTGACCGGGAATGCGAGGTAGGGGCGCCGGGGTACGGGCGCAAGTGGGTGTCAGGGCGGGTTGTGGGCTCGGCGGTTGCGGCGGCGATGCCGGGCGGCTGGCCGCAGAAGTCCGAGATGGGGACGATACGGCCAAGTGCAATGCAAAAAGGGCCACGGGGTCGCGTGGGCGTAGTTTCCAGAAAGCCCGTTTTTCAGCGGTTATCGGAAAGTTATACATCCCGGAGTGTCCGGTCCCTCCCGATACCGGAAACAACCCGGTCCTGGCCTCATCGGTCCGGTGGCTTCCAGTCGGGGCGCAATTCGCCGCCGTCGTCAAGCGGCCACCAAGTGCTATCGGCCAAATGAAAGTCCGTGCCCTGCTTCGTCACGTAGAAGTACGTTCTGAAGTCCTTCTCCGGGATCGCCAGCGACGGCATTCCCTGAATCTCGCCTGAGAACGGGTCGCGATCAGTCCCAGACAGATGGTAGGCCTTTGCAAGTCCCGTTCCAACCAGCCCGCACAATGCCTCCAGGACATCGGAACGGTGGACCGCCAACCCGCACTTAGCCCCGACCCGAGTGACTTCAGGCAGAATCACTTGGTCCACGTTCTCGAAATCGTCACAGATTGCGTTGAGCACGAGCCGCCGAATAAACTCTGATCGCGTCATCAGGTGCCTGCTCCTTTTTAGGATATCTGCTTCTCGTTGACAGCGGCGCGGTTTCCGATAACTCCCGTTAGGGTGGGCTTATCGGAAGCTTGTCACATGGAGGTATCACGCCCGGCTCGCGGAACTCTGCGGTTCAGTCGCGGCGTCCCTTGGGTTTGCGCGGGCATTTCGTCGCCCTTGCGGGGCGGCTTTCCGCCCTTCCGCCTCATGATCTTGTCGAAAGCCTTGAAATTCGCTCGCACCTTCCGGTCCGAGAAGCATTTCGCCGTCTGCAGTGCCGAGACCTTCTCGGCCACCGCCGTGGCCACGAACTGGTTGATACTCGTCCGGTCTTCCCGGCTTAACCGCTCCACCGTCTCTTTGAGCGAACGCGGCAGCCGCAAGGGATATGTTCGGGGCTCTTTCATCGTTTGATCCTCGCTATTGCCTCTCGCGGGAGCAGGACTTCCACCCCAAATTGGGACGCGGCAGTTCCGAAGTCCGGAGTGTGTCCGGGCTGGGCCGCCGCATGATTTTGGCGGATTACCGCTTTGCCCCTCATCGGGTTGGACTGTAGTCCGATAGGCGTAAACTGTATTTATGGCGGCCAGGGAGCTTCAAATCGTCTCCAATGAGAATGGCGAGCCGACCGGTGTCATCGTGCCCATCGAACTCTGGCACGAAATCGAATCCGAGCGCGAAACGGCACATCTGCTTAGGTCCCAAGCGATGAGGGACCGCCTGCTAACTGCGAAGCAACGCCAGGATGGAATCCGATTCGAGGCGGCCGTTGAGAAGCTTGGAATTTGACTCTGCAGCCTTCGAAGATCTCGCGTGGTGGGTAGAGCGGGATCGCGCTCAAGCTACTGGGCTGCAATACAGGTAAGGCGTTCAATGCCTTCCGAAACGCCGGCCGCCGACGGGAGGACGAAACCTGGGCGCGGGCCGGGGCGCGGGATGAAATCCGTGGGGCGCTTCGGGTTCGGCGCCGGGTCTTCCAAAGCGTCTGGGGCTATGATCGGCGTTGGGATCTCGCGCCATCGGCGACGAATACGGCGAGTTACGATAGGAACCGCTCTTCGAGGCGTATTGGGAATCGCGAAAGCCGCCGGAATGCGCGTAGCTGCTGCCCGAGTAACGATCGCGAGTGGCCGCGCCCTGGCTGCCATAGACCGGCGTGCCTTGGGCGGTGCGGCCGTAGTAAGTGTGGCCGGCGTCATGGGACCAGCGATAATCCTCCCAATCGCGACGCTCCAGGGGGCGGTAATCGCGATTGAACAGCAGGTCGCGCAAGAGCGCATACTGGCCGTAGAACACCCAGAAATCGCGGCCGCCGCCGTGATCCCAATAGCCGTAACGGTTGGATCCCACGTCGGGCGGCGCGACATAGGCGAACCCGGCGGGCTGCGCCACGCGCTCGGCCTCCGAATCGTATTTGCCGGCCGGCTTGTGCTCGATGGCCATGCCGAGATCGTTCTGGCCGGCGGCATAAGCGGCCGGCGAAACTTCCACCCACTTTTCGTCGCTCGAAACCACGCCGGCTTTGTCGGCGGCATCGGCCACGCGGGTGCTCACGGTGCGGATCTGCTGGTCCCAGGAGCGCGCCCGTCCGATGCCGCGCGTTTCCATGTCGACCAGGATCTTGTCCCAGGAAGTGTAGAGCTGGGCGCTGAGCGCCTGGAGATCGGCGGACTCTTTCGGCAGATCGGCCGCGGCGGTCTCCAAGGAATCGGCGGAAGCGACGAGCGAAGCGAACTCCAAGTGCGCCCAATCCTGGGCGGCCGCGGCGCGCCGGCCGGCGGCCTCGGATTGCCAGGTCCGGTCGGCGCCGGAGATGGTATTGCGCAGGTTCTGAAGACGCGTGTCCAGGTCGGTCTTCTTATCCGGCCAATCGGTTTCCGCCTTTGCGACGGCGTTGGCGACGGGGGCCAGATCGAAACCGTGGATGGCGTTGAAGTCCTGCTCCATGCGGCGCAGATCGCCGGGCAACTGGCGCTTGAGCTCGACCCAGCGGGCGGCGTCGGTCTGCGCGGTTTGCGCTTCGGCGCCGGCGGCGACGCGCAGCCCTTGTTCTTCGAGCAGCAGCGATTCGGCGCGGGCGCGGTCCTGCCGCCGATCAGCCTTTTCCAGGCGCCCCAACTCATCCAGCTTGCGCTGGGCAGTGGAGAATTTGCTTTCGGAGTCCGAGAACTGGCCAGGCCACGCGGTGGCGGATGCGACGGTCTTGAACAGAGCGGGGTCGGCCGCGACATCGGCACTCACTTCGCTCTTGGCCGATTGTTCCTGGCGAAGCGAGGAAGCCAGCGTGGCCCGCTCGGCGACGATGCGCGCACGCAGATCGCGCGGCAAATGGTCCAGCCCGGCGAATGGCAGCACCGCCATCGCCGTGACCAACAACGACGCCAGAAATTTCAGGCCGGAGCGGTTCATAGACGATCTCCGTGGGGCAGACCATCGTTGTTTGT
>JBKQIF010000129.1:0-40178 GCA_052148435.1 Bryobacteraceae bacterium | reverse complement strand
ACAAAAGGCGATCGTCTGTCCCACCTGGCCTGCCTCACGATGCCGGCGTCACCCTTATCGAAATGCTGATCGCGGTCACCCTGGTGGGTCTGCTCTCGGTGGGAATGGTTTTTGCCATGCGGATCGGGCTCATGATTTTCGCCAAGACCGATGCCAAGCTGATGGCCGACCGCAAGGTGGTGGGCGCACAACGGATCCTCGAGCAGGAACTGGAAGGAATGGTCCCGGTCACCGTCGGCTGCACAGGAAAGGAGGACGGCCAGGCGCCCCTTCCGGCAAGCGCCGTGGCCGGCACGACGCCGTACTTTCAAGGCGAGGCGCTGACGATGCGCCTGGTTTCGACTTTCTCGCTCCAACAAGCCTGGCGCGGCCAGCCGCAGATGCTCGATCTGCTGGTCGTTCCCGGGGAAACCGGCGGGGTGCGGCTGGTGGTGAATGAGCTGCCCTTTTCGCCGGTCTCGGCCGGCGCCAATTGCACTGGCGTGACCGTCAATCCGCAGAGCGGGCTTCCGGCGCCGAATTTTCTTCCACCCGTTTTCGGGCCGCGTCCTTTCGTGCTGGCCGATCAATTGGCCTTCTGCAAGTTTTCTTACCTGATGAGAAGCACGCCCCAGAAACCCAAGCCGGTCTGGACCTCGAGCGCCGGCGGATTGGGATGGCCGACGGCCATTCGGGTGGAGATGGCGCCGCTGGTGCCCGACCCGTCGCGCCTCCAGCCGTTCACCATCCTGGCCCCCATCCGCCTGCATCGCGCGCCGGAGATACAGTACACCGATGTCAGTCGCTAATCGACGCGGGAGTTTTTCGGCTTTTCACAGGCTAAAGCCTGTGCCACCACTTGCCGCTACAGGTGGCACAGACTTTTCCACAACAGGTGGCACAGACTTTAGGCTGTGGGGCCAGGAGGAATCTGGACCGCGCAGGCTCAGCAGCCAGTCCGGTTCCGCCCTGCTGGCGGTGCTTTGGCTGGCGGCTGGACTGGCGGCGATCGGGATTTCAGTATCTGCCACGGTGCGCGGGGAAACCGAGCGGGTGGCCACGGCGGAGGATAGCCTGCGTGCGTACTACCTGGCTTCGGGCGGCGTCGAGCGGACGGCGCTGGAGTTTCTGTGGTCGGCGCAGCAGAGCCCCGATAAACGTACCATTCCCATGGGAGCCACCGCGGTGGTTTTTGCTTTCCCCAGCGGAGTGGTGCGGGTGGAGATCATCCCCGAGTCTTCCAAGATCGATGTCAATGGGGCGCCGCCGGAATTGTTGTACCGGATCGCGCTGGCGGTGACTGGCAACGATGCGCGGTCGCGCGAGATTGCCGATGCCATCGTGGACTGGCGCCGCCCGTCACCCCAGCTAACCGCTTTCGATCAGTATTATTCCTCCTTCATCCCGTCTTTTCGAGCCTCCCACTCGTCTATTCGAGAGATCGAGGAACTGCTTCTGGTGAAAGGTGTTACCCCCGATATTTTCTATGGCTCCTATGCTCCGGTGGGAGGGTCGGCTTCGGCCGGATCGGCGCGCCTGGTCGAGCGGCCGGGACTGATGGATTGCTTGTCGGTATTCGGCAGCAACGCGGTGGATATTAACACCGTCAGCCCGGCCCTGCTGGCTGCCCTCGGTTTGGATCCGGGCGCGATCGAGGCCATTCTGAGCCGGCGCTCGCAGCAGCCGTTCAACGCTTCCGAGTTGGCCGTGGTGCAGGGGGTTAATGGGCAGCTCGGAGTGGGGTTCCGGGTCGGCGGGAATACCATCTTCACCATGCGCGCTACGGCGCGGTTGCGCCTGTCCGGCGGCCGGTTTTCGGACGTCCGGCGGACGGTGGGCGCGATGGTGAAATACATGCCGCCGGGCTACGATTCCCCCTTTCACATCTTGCGCTGGTACGATACCGCCTGGAGCGATTTCGCCAATGCCCGCTGAGACGCAACCGGAGACGCGGCCGGCCCGCGCCGCTTTGCCGGCTGCCCCTGCCGTTTCGGCGCGGGGAAGCAAGACTTCGCTGGGCAAAGATCTGCGGAAGCTGCTGGCCTTCGGCTCGGGCGTGGGAATCCAGATTGGCGAGCGCAACCTGCACATGGTGGTGGTGCGGGCCCGGATGGCGCGGGTTCGGGTGCCGGGGCGGTTGTCGGTGGAAGACTTCGCCAGCCGGCCGGCGGCGGAATGGGGCGCCGAGTATGGCGCCTGGCTGAAATCCCTGGGCGTGAGCTACCTGAGCGCCACCGTACTGCTGCCGCGGCGCGAGGTGATCGTGCGGCAGTTGGCGTTGCCCGGCGTGGCGGCAAAGGACATGGAGGGCGCCATCCGCCTGCAATTGGACTCGCTGCATCCGTACGGCGAGGGCGATATTTCGTGGGGATGGTCGACGCTGGCTCCGGGCGCGGCGTTGGTGGGGATCGCGCGACAATCCGTAATCGACCGCTACGTTGCCCTGTTTGCCGAAGCCGGTATCGCGGTGGCCAGTTTTACGTTTTCCGCGGCGGCGGTGCATGCGGCTATCCGGCTGAACGGGTTTGAAGCCGGTCCCGGGTTTGTAGCGTTGAGCCGCGTCAACGATCGCGCGGTGGAAGTTTACGGCGAAAGCGATTGGCGGCCGGTGTATTCGGCCGAATTCGAGATGTCCGGGGAGCGCGCGGCGCAGTTGGCGTTGGCCGAATTGCGCCTCGCGCCGGACACGCCGCCGGTCACGCTGGAACAGGTGCTGCCTCGGCCCTCGGCGAACCCGGTGGAAAACGATCTTTCCCGCAACGCACTGCCGTACGCCACGGCGTTGGCTGGGGCTTGTCCCTGGCTATCGCCCGTGGCGAACGTGCTGCCGGTGGAGCATCGCCGCTCCAGTTCGCGCGCCATGCTGGCGCCGACTATCGTGCTGGGGTCGCTGGCGGTGCTGCTGGCCGCCGGCATGTGGGGTTACGCGCGCTACGCCGAGCACCAATACCTGGAAAGCCTGCGGGCCGAGATCGCGCGCGTGCAGCCCCAGGCGCAGCGGGCGGTAGCGCTGGATCATGCCATCGGCCGCACCCGCGCCCGCACCCGCCTGCTGGATCAGTTTCGCGTGCGTACCCGGACCGATCTGGACGCGCTCAACGAGATCACGCGGCTGGTGGAACCTCCGGCATGGAGCCTTGGCATCGAGATCACGCGCGGCGGGGTGCGCATCAACGGGGAGGCGCCGCAGGCCGCGCCGCTGTTGAAGATTCTCGATTCTTCGCCGCTGTTTCAGGATTCCGGGATGGATATGGCGCAGCGCAGCCAGTCCGGCCAGGGTGAAGTATTTCAGATTCATTCCAGCCGCCGGGGGCAGCCATGACTACGGGAACCGTCGATCGCAAAAGCCTGCTCATCCTGTTGGGCAGCGTGGCGGTCATGCTGATTCTGCGCTTCGGCGTGTTTGCCGATCGCAGCGAGCCGGTGGTGGAATCGGTGGATTCCATTCCGGTGGCGGAGCAACGCCTGGCGCATCTGCGGGAAGTGGCCGCGACCTTGCCGGCCACGCAGACTCGGCTCCAAGGCGCGCAGGCGGAACTGGCCACGCGGGAAAAGACCATGCTGAAAGCCGACACCATGCAGCAGGCCCAGGCGCAGCTTCTCGACCTGCTGCAGGCGGTGGCCCGCGCCAACGGGATCGATTCGCACGGCGTGGAGCGGATGGGCAATAGCGTGATCGATGCCGATTACGGCGAGGTGTCGGTGGAAGTGACTTTCACCTGCGGCATCGAACAATTGGTGAACCTGCTGGCCGCGCTGGGCGATCAGCCGCAGTTGGTGGCCAGCGAAGAGATTCGCGTGAATCACGGCAACGACAAGAAAAAGAACGTGCAGGTGCGGCTGATGGTGGCGGCGCCGGTGGCGGGCAAGCTGATTCCCAAGAAGAAAGGACTGGCGGCATTTTGAGCCGGAAACTGATCGCTCTCAACCTGGTGCTGGCGGCGGCGGTGGCGTGGGCCGGCTGGCAGTTGCACAACGAATGGCTGGCGGCCAAGGCGCGGCAGGCAGGGCTGCGGAAGGCGCATGCCGCCGGGCCGGCGGCGCCGCCGATGACGCCGCTTGCGGCGCCCGGAGCTCTGCTGCCCGCCACATACAAACGGGTCGCGACGGAGGATTTGTTCGACCCCTCGCGCAACTCGGACGTTCCGGTCGAGCCTCCTCCGGCGCCACCCCCGCCGCCGCCCATGCCCCCGCTGCCGTTGTGCCACGGAGTGATGGACGTGGGGGAAGGGCCGCTGGCGGTTTTGAGCGTCAACAAGAATTCGCCGCATGAGGCGCTTTCTCCCGGCGACACGATCGGCCAATTCAAGCTTTTGAGCGTCAATACTCAAGAGATCGCACTGGAATGGAACGGGCAGGTGATTCACAAATCGGTGGAGGAACTTCTGGACCGCAGCGGTGCGGCGCCAGCGGCGGCTCCGGCGGCAAACGTGGCTCCCGCGCCTCCGCCTCCGCCAGCGGTGACGTCGAACAAGGGACCCGGCAGCGATACCCAGTTCGGAATCAAGACCTGCCAGCCCAACGACAGCACACCGGAAGGCGCGGTAGTGGACGGCTACCGCAAAACCAGCAAGGCCACGCCGTTTGGGAGTTCCTGCTTTTGGGAGCCGGTCGGCCGCTGACGGCGGCGCGCCGGCGATTCGTGAGGAATGGAAAAATGAAATCGATTCTACTAATATCTTTTGTCGCCATGAGTTTTGGGATGAGCCTGGCCGCCGCCGATGGGGCGGCTCCGGCCACGCCGGGTATCCCGGCGGGCGCGGTGCTAACGGCCCCCTACACCTGGAGCTACGCGGATGCCCAGGGCCGCAAGTGGATCTACCGCCAGACGCCATTCGGGATCGCCCGGCTGGAAGATAAGCCGGACCCGCAAGCCGCCGCGAATATCTCAAAGCAAGCTCAGTACCTGAAGGCAGTGGATGCCGGGGACAGCGTGCGCTTCGAGCGTCCCGGTCCGTTCGGCACCTATCGCTGGCAGAGCAAGAAGACCGAGCTGAGCGCGGTGGAGCAAGCCGCCTGGGACCGCGATCGCCTGGCCGCCGGGAAGTAGCCATGCGCCTCCGGTTCAGTTTTCTGCCGCTGAGCGTGCTTGCCGCGCGGTCGCTGTTTGCGCAGGTGGCGCCGCCGATCATGGTGCCATCCGAACCGCCGGTACAGCAACCGGCCCAGAGCCAGCCGCAGCCAGCCCGCCCGCAGGGGCCGGGGGCGCCCGCGCTTTCCACCCAGCCGGCCGAACCGGGCAAGCCGCTCGAGCCCGGCCTGTTTCAACTGGACAACACCTCCCTGACCGATATGGTCAACGTGCTGGCCAAGAGGCTCAAGATCAACATCATTGTGGATCCAAAAGTCAACGGCGCGGTGACCATCCACACCTACGGGGAAGTGAAGCCGGTGGATCTGATGCCGCTGCTCGAGACCGTCCTCCGCGTCAACCACGCCAGCTTGGTCAAAGTGGGCGACCTGTACCACGTGGTGCCGGTGAATTCGATCTCGCAACTGCCCATCGACCCGTTGGTCAACGCGGACGGCAAGACGCTGCCGGACGACGAGCGGATGATTCTGGACCTGATTTTCCTCAAATACACCACCGCTACGGAGATCGAAAAACTGATTAAGCCGTTTCTGGGCGAGGGCGCGAGCGACTCCGTGTATGAGCCGGCCAACCTGATCATCATTCAGGACAACAGCCGGAACATGAGGCGCACGCTGGACCTGCTGGCGATGTTCGACAGCGATACCTTTGCCGGGCAGCGGGTAAAGCTCTTCGAAGTCGAGAACAGCCGCCCGAGCGATCTGGTAAAGGACCTGGACTCGGTTTTCAAAGCTTACGCACTTTCCGAGAAAGCCAGCGCGGTGAAATTCATTCCCATCGACCGGATCAACACGCTGATCGCGGTAGCGCCGAACCCGGGCATCTTCGATGAAGTGCAGAAGTGGATCGACAAGCTGGACGTTGCACCCAAGATACCGGTGGGCGCCACCGGTATGTGGGTGTACCGCCTGAAATACGGGCGCGCCGAAACCATGGCCATGGCGATTATGGCCCTTTACAGCGGCAACCCGATGGCGCTGATTCAAATGGCAAGGCAGATGAATCAGGAGCGTATGTCGCAGGGCATGGGATTTCAAGGCGGGGGCGGGTACGGCGGCGGCGGGTACGGCGGCGGCGGGTATGGCGGGGGCGGGTACGGCGGAGGCGGGTATGGCGGCGGCGGGTACGGCGGAGGCGGATATGGCGGCGGCGGGTATGGCGGCAACACGTTCGGGTCGAATTACAGCAGCAACTCCGGCTTCCAGACTTATGCGCCGGGCACGACTCCGCCCGGCTCCAGCGCCTCGTCGATTTCCCCCTTTGCCGATCAGACCGGGCAGTATCTCCGGCCTACAGGGCAGGGAACCACCAACCCGAATGCGCCACACGTGATTCCGAACCCCTTCGACAACACTATTCTGGTGCAGGGTTCGTCGCAGGATTGGGAGCAGATCCGGCGTGTGCTCGATCAATTGGACGTATCGCCGCGGCAGGTGCTGATCGATGCCAAGATCTATGAAGTCGATTTGAGCGATACCTTGAATCTGGGTCTGACTACCACTCTCAACAACCCGCTCCAGACCGGCAACCAGCTCAACGGCTCGAGCGCATCGTCCGCGCTGACGCTGACGGCCGGCTGGTTAGTGTCGAGAACCCGCTTGCTGCAGGCGCAGTTGAGCGCATCGGAAACCAGGGGAACGACGAAACTGGTGTCGGCGCCGAGCGTGATTGCCACCGACAGCATTCCGGCCACCATGAACATCGGCACCCAGATTCCGGTGGCGAGCTCGACGTCCGCCAGTACCATCACCTCCGGCGGAACCTCGGTGCCGATCGAAAACATCAGCAACCAGAGCAGCGGTGTCACGCTGAACATCCTGGCGCGGGTGAATTCGAGCGGCGTGGTGACCTTGGAAATCGACCAGCAGGTGAGCTCGCCGGAAACCACCACCACCTCGAGCATCGATTCGCCCTCCTTCACCAACCGTTCGGTAAACACCCAGGTTACGGTGCAGGATGGCGATACCATTGCCGTCGGCGGCGGAATCACGGAAAGCTACCAGGTGAACAGCGGTGGAATCCCTTTCCTGAACCGCATTCCGGGGATTGGGTTTCTGTTCGGCACCAAGAGTGTGAGCAAATCGCGATCGGAACTGATCATCTTCTTTACTCCGCGAGTGATCTACGACACCAACCAGGTTGTGGACGCAGGCGAGGAGATCAAGAAGAATCTCAAACATGTGGGTAAAATGAACGATCAGTAGGCTTGGTGGCTTTAGCCGGTGAGGCCGCCAGGCGGGTGGATTGGCCGATGGATGCGGAAGACTTTCGCCGAATTGCGCTAAGCCTCCAGGGCGCCGAGGAGAGTTCGCACATGGGGGCGCCCGATTTCCGCGTGGGCGGCAGGATCTTCGCCACCCTTGCCTCCGAGCGCCAGGGTTACGGGAACCTGATGTTGGCGCCGGAGCAGCAGGCCGCCTTCGTGGAAGAGGCTCCGGAGGTGTTCGTACCCATTGCCGGTGGGTGGGGAAGGATGGGCATGACCCACATCCGCCTGGCCGCGGCGAACGAGGACGTGCTCGCTGGCGCACTACGTACGGCATGGAAGCTCCGGCTGGACAAGCAGGCGCGAAGAAGCGCGCCCCGGCAAGCAAGGCTCCGGCAGCGAAGAAAACCCGCCGGAAAGGTTAGTGGCGCGGATTGCCAAGCCGGCTGAGCCGGGACACCGAACTCCTGAGGTCGTGGAATTCAGATCCTCAGCCTGCTCAGGACCGGGTGACCTCGGCGATTCTCTACATCGTCACTCCAGATTACTCCGGCGTAATGCAAGTCCCCTTGCGGCGCGGCCGCTTTTTCACCGACCACGATAATCTGGCTTCACCCCCGGTGGTCGTGATTGACGAGGTCCTGGCCAGGCGCGTCTTTCCGGGCCAGGATCCGGTTGGACGCGAGATCAGCCTCATCGTATTGGGATCGTTCCGGATCGTCGGCGTGGTCGGGCACGTGAAGCAGTGGGGCCTCGATTCCGACGATAACGCCAAGATACGCGACCAGATTTATTTCCCGGCCTGGCAAATACCCGACAAGTTCATGTCCGAGGGCGTGGCGGGGCTGACCCTCACGCTGCGCACCCGCGTCGAGCCGCTCAGCCTGATTTCCGCCGTTCGCGCCCAGGTCGCCGGCCCAACCCGGGATCAACCCATTTACGCCGTCCAGACTATGGAGCAGATCATATCGAGATCGCTCGCCGAGCGCCGTTTTACCATGCTAATGCTCATTATCTTCGCGGCTACGGCGCTGCTGCTGGCCGCGGTCGGAATCTACGGCGTCATGTCTTATGCGGTCACGCGGCGGATCCACGAGCTGGGAATCCGCGCCGCCTTGGGAGCTTCCCACGGAGAGATCGTCGGCCTCGTCCTGCGCCAAGGGATGAAGCTGGCCGCGATCGGAATGGCGGGGGGTCTGGTTGCGGCCCTGGCGCTCACGCGGTTCATGGCGGACTTGTTGTACGGCGTGCGCCCGGCCGATCCGGCGACCCTGGTTGCGGTGACACTGCTGCTGGGAGCCATTGCGCTGCTGGCGTGTTACATCCCCGCGCGCCGGGCCACCGCCATCGACCCCGTCGTAGCCCTGCGGTGCGAGTAAGCTTCACCTTGGAGAAGATGGCGGTTGCAACGGTAGTGGCCGCGTGGCGCCGCTCATGAGGCGGCGATGCCTTCCGGGTCGTTTTCCCGCGGGATGACGGCTCCGGGATCGGCCGCTTCTGGGTTGGCGCCGGTCTCCCGGCGCATGCGGTCGAACAGGGTACGCGCCGCCCGTTGCGCCGCCAGCTTCTTGGTTCGGCCGTCGGCCTGTGCGCTCCACTCCTTCCCCACGCGAACTTCCAGGGTAAACAGTTTGGCGTGTTCCGGACCGTGTTCCCGCAGGATGATATAGCGCGGTTGCGGCATGTGACGGGCCTGCGCCAGCTCCTGCAACGCGCTCTTAAAGTTGGTCAGGGCCGGATGAATCTCGGTATCGATCTCTTCCTCCGCATCGGGAGGCGCGTCCAGCACCCAGGCATTGACGAAAACGCGGACTGGCTCGATGCCGCCATCCAGATACATGGCCGCCAGCAGCGCTTCCAGGCCGTCCACCAGCAGCGTTTTCTTGGACCGGCCGCCGCTCATCTCTTCGCTGCGGCCGAGCGCCAGGTAGCTGCCCAGGTCCACGTGCCGCGCCACTCCGTGCAAATGCGCGGCGCTCACCAGGTGCGCTTTCATGCGCGACAGGTCGCCTTCACGCGACTCCGCGTAACGCTTCACCAGCGCCTCCGCAACCAGAAATCCGAGAATCGAATCGCCCAGAAACTCCAACTGCTCGTTGTCGCCGCTGGTGGTGGCCGCGCCCGGCCGCGCCTCGTTGGCGAACGAACGGTGGATCAAGGCGCGGTGCAGCCAGACGGGATCGCGAAACCGATAGCCGATCTTCACCTCCAGCAGGGACGGCTCCGCTTGCATACCGGACCTTACGGCTTGGCCGGACCCTTGGCCCGCGTAGCCGCGGCCTTGAGGTTTTCGGTAATCGTCTTGATCCGGGGATTCAGGTCGGGTTGAGCCAGCAACTTGTCGCAGGTGGCGATGGCGTCGTCGTACTTCCCGGCGGATTCATAGGCCGAGGCGAGACGCACCAGGTACGCCCCTTGTGGATCGTTATCGGCGGCCGCTTTGAAGTTGGCGATGGCGTCGTCATACTTCTTGCGCGTCATCGCGGCCAGCCCGAGATCGCTGGTGGCCTGGGCGGTGATGCCCTTCTGGAATTCCGCCCACTGCTGGTCGGTCACGTTCGGGTTGGGCTTGGTCGCGGCTTTGACGCTTTCGATGGCCTGCTTCAAGTCCTTTTCGGCCTGGGCGAGCTTGTCGTCTTTATCCAGATCGGTATCGCGGGTGTGCTGTACGATCAATTCGCCGGCCGTCAGCGCGGCCTGGTAGTTCTTGGGATTGGCCTCCAGCGCGCGCCCGGCATAGATCTCCGCCTTCGCCCAATCGCCCTTCTGTTTGTAGGCCTCCGCTTCGAGCGCCAGCGCGATGTCTTTGAACTGGGTATCGGCGTACTTGGTGAGCAGGTCTTCGGCCGCGGCAATCAGCGCGTCGGGGCTGCTCTGTGCCTGCACCATGGCGTTATAGGCCGCGGCTTCGCCCCTGGACACCTTCGGTGCTTGGGCCATCAGACAGGCGCCGCCCGCGATTAGAGCGGCCATTCCGGCCACTAGGATTCGTCTCATTCCTGAAAACTCCTTCAAAAGTGATTACTTCCCTAATACTTGTTGCAACCCCGTCCGCGCCGCGTCCAGGGCCTTTTGCGAACCGCCCTGGACCTCCAGAGCGTCGCGAAAATACCGGGTTGCCTTTTCGAACTCCTGGGCCAAACCCGCCAGCCTTCCCAAATACACCAGGCACCACGCCTTCACTTGAGGCTCGGGATCGTTATCGAGCGCCTTGAGAAACAGGCGCTCCGCCGTGGCGGGGTCCTTCTCCAGCGCGGCAATGCGCGCCAAACCATAGTAAGCCGAAGCGTGCGGCGGTTGCCGGTCGGTCTGTTCCAGCACCGCCAGAAACGTTTCCTTGGCCTTATCCAACTGGCGGCCGGCATACAGATCTTCCGCCTCTTCCAGCGTCTTGGCCGCTCCCTTGAGCACGGGCGGCCCCGCCGCCGGCGCGCTCCTGGCCGTCTTCTGGTTGGAAAACTCCACCTGCGAAAGCCGGCGCTCTTCCTTTCCCAGGTCGATCGCGCCCAGCAGCGTCAGGTAATACTCCGCCATGGAGGCTTCCTGTTTCTGGTAAAGCCCCAACTGCTCGTAAAAATACGGCGTCAAAATGAACCCCTGGTGCAGGTCCTCGTCCGCCGCGCCGGAATTGTGGTCCAGCCGCGCTTCCACCGCCTTGATCAGGCATTCGGTGGTCAGCAGCAACTGGTCGTGCCGGAAGGAATCGTCCAGCACCGCCGCCCTGTCGACGTGCTCGAACAGCATCTTCTTACGTTCCACGATTTCCCGGTAGCGCGTCGTCAGCGGCTCCAGCAAGTAGTGCAGGTAAGCGTGGCGAATGTCGAAGGCGCGCGGCTCTGCCGAGGGCGTCACCACCACATAGTAATCGTACCCATAGCTGCGCGTCTGAACCTGGTTGGGCTCCGCCACGAGCTCGATAAAAATCTGAAAACGCCGTCCCCGGACCCCGGAAGTCGGCTGGCGCAGGTAGGCGTTCACCTGTTCCACGTCTTCCAGCACGGGTCTGTGATAGCGCGCGATCGCCTCCAGGATGTGAGGCTGCGAGCGGCGCCAGAGATCGTCCACATTCGCTTCTTTATAAAAGGCAACCAGCAGGGGCGTCAGGTCTTTCAGCGCCGCGGCGTCGGGCGGGATGTCGGCGTCCTTTTCCTTGAACTGGAACGCCGGCGGCCCGGAAACCGAAAGCGCGAAGGAAATGTATTGGTTGAGGTCTTCCGAACTGGTGCGCTTGCGGTGCGCGGCGTAGAAATCTCTCAGCGCGGCCAGCGAGGGAATCCGCCGCTTGGCCAGCTCCTCGCGAATCGCCTTGCGCAGCGGGTCGCCGTTGGGCGAATCTACCCCGGCGTCATAACCGGCTGCGTTGATGGCCGCCATCACCGTGAACAGGCTAGGGCTGGCATCGAGTTGCCCGGTTTCGGTTTGCTGCGCCGGCGCCACCGCCGCCAGCGCCAAAATGGCTGGAAGTACAAGCCGTCTCAAGTTGCTTCGCCTACGATAACACCAGTGTACTCTAAGGCGGAATTCCGTTCACTGAGGCCGGAGCGCAGGGCTGCCGATTCTGATGCCGCACGCTTTTCCCGGTGTTAGGAATACCGCAGGATTGGTGGGGCGGACGCCCTCGTCCGCGCGCGTCCCCCAGGACCCGCTCTTCGCCCAAGAATTGCAGTCGTCACCTCCGGCGATGCGCGACCGGGGGATCGCGCGCCGCCCGGCCGCAAGTGTCTCGGGAACCCTTCCACCCACCGCCGCCGTATCTCCCGCTACAATTGAATCTCAACCCCTTTCGTTATAAGGATTCCAGTGACAGGTCACGAGATCAGGCAGTGTTTTCTCGATTTTTTCGCCGCGCGCGGCCATCGCCCGGTGCGCAGTTCCTCGTTGGTTCCGGCCGACGACCCCACCTTGCTGTTCACCAACGCCGGCATGAATCAGTTCAAGGATGTCTTCCTCGGGCTGGAAAAGCGCGACTATTTGCGCGCTACGTCCTCGCAGAAATGCGTGCGCGCCGGCGGCAAGCATAACGACCTCGAAAACGTCGGTTACACCCGCCGCCATCACACCTTTTTCGAGATGCTGGGCAACTTCTCCTTCGGCGACTATTTCAAAGCCGAAGCCATCGAATTCGCCTGGGATCTGATTACCAAGACGTACGGCCTGCCCAAAGACAAACTCTACGTCACCGTCTTTCGCGAGGACGACGACGCCGAGCATCTCTGGCAGAAAGTCGCGGGCGTGCCCAAGAGCCGCATCTTCCGGCTCGACGAAAAGGACAATTTCTGGCAGATGGGCGAGACCGGCCCCTGCGGCCCATGCTCGGAAATCCACTACGACCTGGGCCCGGAAGCCGCCGAGCCCGGCCGCGAGCACGAACGGTTTCCCGACGACGGCGGCGGCCGGTTCGTCGAAATCTGGAACCTGGTGTTCATGCAATTCGACCGCGACGCCCAGGGCAAATTGTCTCCCTTGCCCCGTCCTTCGATCGATACCGGCATGGGGCTGGAACGGATCGCCGCCGTGCTGCAGGGCAAGATTTCCAACTACGACACCGACCTGATCCGCCCCATTATCGGCCACGCCGCCGATCTGTTCGGCCTGTCCTACGGCGCCGACGCCCGCATCGATACCGCGCTGCGCATCGCCGCCGACCACGCCCGCGCAGCCGCATTTCTGATTCACGACGGCGTCGTTCCTTCCAACGAAGGCCGCGGCTACGTGCTGCGCAAGATCATGCGCCGCGCCATGCGCAACGTGCGCCTGATCGGCGTGGACGATCCGTTTCTTTATAAGCTCACCGGATACGTGGCCGGGCTGATGAAACCGGCGTATCCGGAATTGATGGAAAGCGTCGAGCGCGTGGCGCGCGTGGTGAAGGATGAAGAGCACCGCTACGCCACCACCTTCCTGGTAGCCGAAAAGATGTTCCAGGATTCCATCAGGACGCTGGCGGGCCCCCACATTCCCGGGACGCTCTCGTTCAAACTCTACGACACTTACGGCCTGGCCCTGGATGAGCAGGAGGAGATGGCCCGCGAGCACGGTCTCGCGCTCGACCGGGAAGCGTTCGACGAGGAGATGAAGGCGCAGCGCGAGCGGGCTCGCGCCAGTTGGAAGGGCGCTGAAAAGGCGGCCGTAGCGCCCGCCTATCAGAAACTCCTGGAACAGGGCCGCACCAGGTTTCTCGGCTATAGCGATCTCGCCGCCGAATGCCGCGTGATTGGCCTTGTGGCGGACCGCGAGCCCGTCGATCGTGTTGACGCCGGCGCACACGCCGAGTTGGTGTTCGATCAGACGCCCTTTTACGCCGAGACCGGCGGCCAGGTGGGCGACCGCGGCACGCTCTATTCGGCGGCGGGCGAGCCCGTGGCCAGCGTCCAAACCGCCTTTCCCGGCGTGCCGGGATTGACGGTGCACCGTATCGCCGCGCTGGCCGCCATCGCGGTGGGCGATGTGCTCCGCGCCGAAGTGGCCGCTCCGCTCCGCAACGCCACCCGCCGCAACCATACCGCCACCCATTTGCTGCACGCCGCCTTGCGCCAGGTGCTGGGCACCCACGTCAAGCAGGCCGGCAGCGTGGTGGAACCCGGCCGCTTGCGTTTCGACTTCACCCATTACGCCGCCGTGGACCGCGCCGAAATCGAGGAAGTCGAGCGCCTCATGAACGACCGGATACTGCGCAATACCGAAGTCGCTACCCGCGTCATGGCGCTCGACCAGGCCATCGCCACCGGCGCCATGGCGCTGTTCGGCGAAAAGTATGGCGAGGAAGTGCGCGTGGTCACCGTGCCAGGGTTCAGCACCGAGCTGTGCGGCGGCACGCACGTAAGCCGCACCGGCGATATCGGCGTCTGTAAGATTGTCGCCGAAGGCAGCATCTCGTCCGGCGTGCGGCGCATCGAAGCCGTTACCGGCGAAGCGGCGTTGCGGCAATACCAGCAGGCCAACGGCGCGCTGAAACGTATTTCCGAGCTGGTGCACGCACCCGAGCCGGAACTGATCGAACAGGTAGAGCGGCTCGTCGAAACCGAGCGCTCACTCGAGCATCAGGTCAAGCAGTTAAAGGAGAAACTGGCGCAGTCGGCTTCCGGTGCGCTCGAAGCCCAGGCCCGCGCAGTCAACGGTACCCGCGTGCTGGCCGCGCGCCTCGACGGCATGGACCGCCAGCAGATGCGCACCTTGGCCGATTCGCTGCGCAATAAGTGGAAGTCGGCCGTGGTGGTGCTGGCCTCGGTGGATGATAGCGGCGTGGCCATCGTCTGCGCAGTCACCAAGGACCTGACCGGCAGAGTGCAGGCGGGCAAGCTGGCCGCCGCGCTTTCCCAAGCCGTGGGCGGCAAAGGCGGTGGGCGCCCGGACATGGCCGAAGGCGGTGGCAAGGATGCCTCCGCTCTGGCCGGCGCGCTGGACCGAATCTCGAGCGAGGTCGAGGCCAAGCTATGAGCGCGTCAGCCGTCAACGCCGAATCGGTGGATGCCCTGGTGGTGGGCGCCGGCCCCACCGGCCTGGCTTGCGGAATCGAGCTGCAGCGCCGCGGCGTCAGCGCCGTCCTGATCGAAAAAGGCTGCGTGGTCAACTCGATCTACAACTATCCCACCAATATGGTGTTTTTCACCACGCCGGAGCTGCTGGAAATCGGGGATATCCCTATGACCAGTCTGAACGAAAAGCCCAACCGCCACGAAGCCCTCAAATACTATCGCCGCGTGGCCGATCATTACAAGCTCGATATTCGCCAGTATGAGCGCGTGGACCGCATCACCGGCGAAGACAACGCCTTTGAAGTCTCGTCCACCGATCGCGCCGGTTGCCCGCACGCCTATCGCTCCCGTAAGATCGTGCTGGCTTCCGGTTACTACGACGTGGCTAACCGGCTCGATGTCCCCGGCGAAGATATGGACAAGGTTTTGCATTATTACAAGGAGCCGCATCCTTACTACAACCACGACGTGGCCGTGATCGGGGCCAAGAATTCCGCCGCCATTGCCGCCCTGGAGCTCCGTTCGACGGGAGCGCGCGTCACCCTCATTCACCGCGGCGCGGGAATTTCGAGCAAAGTCAAGTATTGGATCAAACCGAACATTGAGAACCGCATCCAGAGCGGAGAGATCCCGGCTTACTTTAACTCTCGGGTGGTTGAAATTCAGCAACGCGCCATCCGCGTGGCGGCGCCCGAGGGTGAGATTACCTTGAAGAACGATTTTGTCTTTGCCCTGATCGGCTATCGTCCCGATCTCGCCTTCCTTGCCTCCCTCGGCATCGCGCTGGAGCCGGCTACCAGGAAACCCCGCACCAATCCGGCAACCCTGGAGAGCGAGCGCGCCGGAGTCTACCTGGCCGGGGTGATCGTGGCCGGCATGCACACCAACGAAATCTTCATTGAAAACGGCCGGTTTCATGGGCGCGCCATCGCCGAATCCATCGCTTCGCGGATTGCTTAGTACGTTCCCTACGCGCGCCTGAAACTTCGCCCGGCCGCCTCGAATCTAACAAGTCGAAGGGGGGCCGAATGCTACAGTCGATTTTCGGAGTTATCTTCGGGTGCGCGCACCAACGTGTCAGTTTCCCTCAGACACGCCGCGGTGCGTCGCCCGCCACTTATATCGCGTGTCTGGAGTGCGGCAAGGAATTCGCCTATGATTGGAAGAACATGCGCGTGGGCCGGGAAGTGGATACACCGCACGCCGTGGGAGAACCGCAGCCGGTCTTGCGCTAACCGCGGTAAGTGTAACTCGCATTATGCAGTTATATTGCCGAGGGTAACTGCCCTTCTGGCGCCGGTAGCCGATGGAAGGTTGCCCGGCCGTCTACGCCAGCTTAGCCAGGCCAGTACCGCGAAGGCGATGGCTTCTTTGGCGTCCACATCGATTCCGTAATCGCCTGAAGTGGCGATCGCCGCATCGGGCAGGAAACCGGCAAGGTGGGCCAGAAGCACCGGGTTGTGCGCGCCCCCGCCGGACACGATCAACTCGATCGCGCCTTCCGCGGCCAACCGTACACCGCCGGCGATTGTCGCCGCGGTCAGCACGGTCGCGGTGGCGATCAAGTCCGTCATTCCGGCGCCGGAGCGTTTCATCCGTGCTACGAAGTCGGGCCCGAACTGTTCGCGCCCGGCGCTCTTGGGAGGCTTGCGCCGATAGTAGGAGTCCGCCAGCAGCCGGTCGAGCAGTTTGCGGTCGACCCTGGCCGCGGCCGCGATTCGGCCCCCGCGATCGCACCCCAGCTTGCCGCCCGAATATTCCCGCGCCAGGGCGTCGATCGCCATGTTGCCCGGACCGGTATCGAACCCGGCCACCTGCTCCGGCCTGGCGCCCGCTGGAATCACGGTAATGTTGGCGATGCCGCCGATGTTGAGCGCTACGCGCGTGCGCCGCGGATGGCGGAACAGCAGGTAATCGACCAACGGAACCAGCGGCGCGCCCTGGCCCCCCGCCGCGATATCGCGCGCTCTAAAATTCGCCACCACCGGAACTCCAGTGCGCTCCGCCAGCACCGCCGATTCTCCGAGCTGCAGCGTATGCCGTCCGCCCTCGTGGTAAACCGTCTGCCCGTGGCAGCCGATCAGTTCCACCGCGCCATGGCGCCGCACCGCGGAGGCGACCGCGCGGGCGTACAGTTCGCCCAACTCGAAATTAAGCCGCGACACCCGCTCGATTCCGGCCGGCTCCCGATACCAGCGCAACAACTCTTCGCGGATCCTGGCGGGATAAGGGGTCGAGGCGAAACCGAGTGCGCGGATCGCCCCGCGGGCGATATCCACGATAGCCACGTCGATGCCATCGAGCGACGTGCCGCTCATCACCCCGGCGACTCTCATTCTCGACCCAGCTCCTTTTGCAATTCCGCCAGCAACTGCAGCGCTTCGATCGGCCGCAGTTGGTCCAGATTGACGCCGCGAATCCGGCCGGCGATGCCGTAGCCCACCGGTTCGAAGAGTCGGATCTGCACCGGCCCCTGCACCTCCGGCTTGGCCAGTTCCTCCGTCACGGCATGCTCCGAGCGCTCGTGCAGCTTCAACACCTCACGGGCGCGCTCGATCACCGCCAGCGGCAGGCCGGCCAGCCGCGCCACTTCGATACCGTAGCTGCGATCGGCTCTGCCCGGCTCGACCTTGCGCAGGAAGATGATGTTCTCGCCCGATTCCTTCACCGACACGTGCAGGTTGCGCACGCCTTCCAAAAGGTCGGCCAGCTCGGTCAGCTCGTGGTAGTGAGTGGCAAACAACGTCTTGGCGCGGGTGCGCGCGTGAATCTGCTCCACCACCGCCCAGGCCAGCGCCAGGCCGTCGTAAGTCGCCGTGCCCCGGCCGATTTCATCCAGTACGATGAAGCTGCGCGGGGTTGCGGTATTCAGAATCACCGCCGTTTCGGTCATCTCCACCATGAACGTGGAACGCCCGCGCGACAGATTGTCGGACGCGCCGATACGCGTGAAGATGCGGTCCACAATCGGCAGCGCCGCCGATTCCGCGGGCACGAACGAGCCCATCTGCGCCAGGATCGCAATCAGCGCGGCCTGTCGCAGGTAGGTCGACTTACCGCCCATGTTCGGACCGGTGATGATGGCGATCAGGTCGCTCGAATCGTTCAGATACAAATCGTTGGGGATGAAGCGGCCGGCTTCCTGATCGGCAATCTGCTCGATCACCGGGTGACGCCCGGCCAGGATTCGCATCTCTCCGTTGTCCGAAAACGAAGGCCGGTGGTAGCGATTTTCGGCGGCCACTTGCGCCAGCGCCGCGGTGACATCGAGTTCCGCAACCGCCGCCGCGGTGGCCCGGATGCGCGGCGCTTCCGTGGCGGCCTCGCGCCGGACGGCGCCGAACAGCTCCTTTTCCAGCGTCAGGATTTTCTCTTCGGCGTCGAGCACTTTGCGCTCGTAGTCCTTCAGCTCCGGCGTGGTGAAACGCTCGGCGTTGGCCAGGGTCTGTTTGCGCTCGTAGTCGGCCGGCGCCAGGTGCTGGTTGGCGCGGGTGATCTCGATGTAATAGCCGAAAACGTTGTTGAAACGCACCTTCAAGGATTGAATCCCGGTGCGCTGCCGCTCGCGGCTTTCGATCTGCGCTATGTATTGCTGGCCGTTGCGCTTGAGTCCGCGCAGTTCGTCCAGCTCCGCATCATAGCCCGCACGGACCGCGCCGCCGTCGGCGATGTCGAAGGGCGGCTCGTCGGCAATAGCGTCGAGAATCCGTTTGGCCACGTCCGCCAGTTCGTCCAGCCGCTCGGACAGAGCGCGCAAGCGGGCCGCCCGCTGGGTATCGAAAGTTCGTTTCAGGGCGGGAATCTTTTCGAGTGAGCGGCCGAGAGCCAGCACGTCGCGCGGACCGGCCGAGCCCAGCGTGACCTTGGCCAGCAGACGCTCCAGATCGAGGATGGCGGCCAGTTGTTTGCGCACTTCGGCGCGCAGGATGGTCTGGTCGAGCATCTCGCCCACCGCGTCGAGGCGCTCTTCGATTTCGGCCCGGTCGAGCGAGGGGCGCAGCAGGCGCTGGCGCAGCAGCCGGCCTCCCATCCCCGTCAGGGTTTGGTCCAGCACGGCCAGCAGGGTCGGCTGTTTCTCCTGCGCGCGATCGGCCGCAAACAGCGGTTCGATCAGCTCCAGATTGCGCGCTGTCACCGCGTCCAGGATCATCGAATCGGCGCGGTTGAAATAGGCCGGCCGGTCGAGATGATCGAGCGCCGCCCGCTGCGTATCGCGCAGGTAATGCAGAATCGCGCCGGCGGCGGCGATGGCGGCATTGCGGTTGGCCAGGCCGCAGCCATCTAGCGTGAGCAGCTTGAAATGGTCGCGCAGGGTGCGGCCGGCGTAATCGGCGGTGAAGACCCAGTCCTCCAGATCGGTGCGCACGAAGCGGCCGCCGGCGCGGTCGAGCCCCGCCAGCAACGGCTCCTCGGCGGCGAACAGCACCTCGCGCGCGCCCAGTTGCTCCAGCGCGCCGGACACCTCGCCGGGCTCCAGCTCCGTGGCGCGGAACTCTCCCGTGGAAACGTCTACGTAGGCCAGCCCGGTAATGCCCGCGGCCCGCGCCACCGCCGCCAGGTAGTTGTTCTCGTGCGAGCGCACCAGGTTCGCGTCCATGGCCGTGCCGGGAGTCACGATGCGCGTGACCTCGCGCCGCACCAGTTTCTTGGCCAGCTTGGGATCTTCCATCTGGTCGCAGATGGCCACCCGGTAGCCTTTTTGAATCAGGCGCGCGATGTAACCTTCGGCGGCATGGTAGGGCACGCCGCACATGGGGATGGCGGCGCCCTTCTCTTTGTTGCGCGCCGTCAGCGTGATTTCGAGCTCGCGCGCGGCGGTGACGGCGTCTTCGAAAAAGAGCTCGTAGAAATCGCCCAGGCGAAACAGCAGCAGAGCGCCTGGAACCTGTTGCTTGATGGCGCCGTACTGCCGCATCAGCGGCGTGGACGCGTCAGAGGACATCCGGGTTGAGCCGCATTATTCTCACCGGGCGAAGACGTGGCACAGACCATCGTTTTCTGCGGTCTGTCCGGGCCTCGCCAGGCCAACTCCTTGACAGACGACAAAAAACGATCGTCTGTCCCACCACACAAGCTAAAGCATGCGCCCGCTCAGGCATAGATGCCTCGCAGCTTGATGGCGAAAGCCACCCGGTCGAGCGCCAGCATATAAGCCGCGGTGCGGTTGTTCACGCTGTGCTTTCCGGCGTACTCCACCACCGCATCGAAGCTTTCGGTCATGATTTCCTCCAAACGGGAGTTGACCGTTTGCTCGTTCCAGAAGAAGCCCTGGCGGTCCTGCACCCATTCGAAGTAGGAGACGGTCACGCCCCCGGCGTTGGCCAGAATATCGGGGATGACGAACACTTTGTTTTCGGCCAGGACTTCATCGGCCAGCGGCGTGGTGGGGCCGTTGGCGCCTTCGCACAGAATCCGGCAGCGCAGTTTGTGAGCGTTTTCGGAGGTAATCACGTTCTCCGTCGCCGCCGGCACCAGCACGTCGCAGGACAGGAACATAGCCTCGTGGCGGTCCATATCTTCACCGCCGGCGAAGCCGCGAACCGACCCGGTCTCCTTCCTGTGCGCGGCCAGCGCGGCGATGTCCAAACCATTGCGGTTGTAAACGGCCCCGTCATACTCCACGATGGCTACGATGCGGAAACCGGCCGCGGACATGAGCTTGGCCGCCATGCCGCCCACGTTGCCGAAGCCTTGAATCACCACCTTCGAATCTTCCGGCCTCATTCCCAGGCGAGTCAGTGCCTTCTGGGTCACCATCATGCAGCCGCGGCCGGTGGCTTCGGGACGCCCGCGCGAGCCTCCCAGAGCCATAGGCTTGCCCGTGACTACGGCCGTCACCGTGTGGCGCGCGTGCATGGAATAAGTGTCCATGATCCAGGCCATCGTTTTCTCGTTGGTGTTGACATCCGGCGCCGGCACATCGCGCTCCGGCCCGATGAAGTCGATGATCTCGGCCGTGTAGCGGCGGGTCAGCTTTTCCAGCTCCGTATCGGAAAGCAGGTTGGGATCGCAGATCACCCCGCCCTTGGCGCCGCCGAAGGGGATGTTGACCACCGCGCATTTCCAGGTCATCCAGGAAGCCAGCGCGCGAACCTCGTCCAGGGTCACGTCGGGCGCGAAGCGGATGCCGCCCTTGCCGGGTCCGCGCGCGATCGAGTGCTGCACCCGGTAACCGGTGAACACTTCCAGCCGTCCATCGTCCAACTGCACCGGAATATTCACCGTGATCTCTTTGGCCGGCGATCGCAGAACCTTGCACATGCCCTCATCCAGCTTCAGGCGCATGGCGGCTTCGTCGAACCGCGCCGCGGCCGCGAGCCAGGGATTCTTTTCGTTTTCGGTCGAGATCGGCATCGACGTCGTCAGGCTGGCCACGAGTTTTCCTCCGGTTCCATTATGCCAGTTGGACCGCCGGGCGGTCGCGCCGCGGCGTGCGCCGTTTCGCCGTCAACCGGCTCCGAAAATCGGCAGGCATATTTATGCACAATGGTTTCCATGAGGCCAACGAAATTCCTCCTATCCCTCGCTTTACTTCTACCATCGGGCGCCATCGCGTTCGGTCAGGCCGTCGTCCGGACGGACTTTCATTTGACCGCGTATCCCTGGAAACCGCTCGAAATCCCGTCCAGCCGGTATCTGGAAGCGATCGAAGGAATTTGCCGGTTCAGCGCTCGCCAGCAGAATGCGGAGGGGGCGATCGTCGATCCGTTTCTCCATCGGGAACACCAATACGCTACGCCTTATTTCGCCTATGCGGTCGGTACCCTGTTGGCGGCGGGGCGCGCTCCCGACCTCGCTCAAAACGGCGTGAGAGCGATGGAACACGCCACCGGGAACTTCAGCGGCGGGCGCGAGCGCATTCCGGACAACCATGGTGAGTTCTTCATCGCGGCTTTGACCGAGGCGCTCGGGTTGTATGCCGGGCGCGTTCCCGAAGCTACTCTCAGCCGCTGGCGGGAGCGCATGCGAAAGCCCGGCCGGGAGGTGATCAGGGGCTCGTTGAACAACTGGGAAACCTACTTCATGAAAGGCGAGTGGCTGCGCGCCGTCGCCGGACTCGCCGATCGCGGTGGCGCCGTGGAAACAATCGAGAACGCCTGGAAAAGCCGCCAGCGCGAGCACTTCGCTCCGGAACCGTGGTATCTCTATCACGACCGTTCCAGCGATCCCGATACCCTCAGCGTGGAAGCCGTCGGCCGCGGCAATTTGCTCGCCTTAATCCACAGTGGTTATGACGGACCGAGCGCGGAGCGGATTCGACGCGCCGTGGAGTCCGGTACACGCTTCACGCTGCTGCTCCAGGACCCCAGCGGCCAGGTCCCCGCAAATGGCCGCACCGACGATCACGTGTGGGTGGATGTCGGGTATCAACTCGCCTTCGAGGTGATGGCGGAGCGGATGCGGGACCGGGACGCGTGGCAAGCCGCACAGTTCCGGCACGCGGCGATGTTAGGCTTTCAGAGCATTGCGCGCTGGCGGCGCACGGACGAGGAATGGGCGGGGTCGTATTACGTCACCAAGAATCGCTTCGATCCAGCCCTTCGCGTCGGCTATCAGCTCGCAAGCGAGTACAGCAATTACAACGGTTCCCTGATGTTCCATCTCTCCGAGGCGTATCATGCCAGACGGACCGAAGTCGAAGAGCGCCCGTCTCCTTCCGAAATCGGCGGCTACGCGCTCACGACGGATCCCCAGTTCTCCAGCGCATTCGCCAATGCCGGCGGCGTCCTGATGCAGGCGAATCTGCGAGGAGACGAGGCCGCATCGAGTGGGAACTGGTGGACGCCTCTCGGAGTCGTGCGGTTCGCGCGTGCCGGCTGGGAAACGCGCCTGGGGCCATCCGATGGGGCACTCACCGGAGAGGGCGGCGTGACGTTTGCGCCGGAGTTTTTCGAAAATGGGCGGTGGCGCCGACTGGCGGACTTGTCGGGCCGGTACGAAGGGCGTTGGAGCGTCCAGTTTGTCCATCCACTTCTTGTGCGCTGTGCCATCGACTACCGTCCCAAAGCCGGGTTCACTGGCCCAACCTTCCGCGATGACTTCACCCTGACTCCGGACGGAGTGCTGTCGGTGGTGACGAAGACGTCCCCCGACGCACTCCCATGGGCGGTCACTTGGCCTCTGATCGAAAATGACGGCCGGGCGCTGGTGCGCTCGCGGGGCGACGGAATTCAAAGCGTCCGGTATCCCGATGGCGCCGACCAACAGAATTTCATCGCCATCGGAGATAGGCCGCAGATGGAGGAGGGCGTTCCGATGCGGAGCACCTACGGCGACCTTCGGCCAATTCGAGTCCGCCCGACGGGACCGGCCAATGTGACGTTCGTCTATCCGAGACGGGCCGGAGAGCCTGAGGCGGGAAGCGTCAGAGACAGCTTGGTGCTGACCTCGGACGGATTCCGCTCATTGCTGGGCAGAGTCAAGGGGACGCTCTATGTCGGCAAGACGGCCGCCGGCGGCTTCGGCAGCGGCATCGACCTGAACGGCGACGGCATTTCCCGCGTGGAGTTCGCCAAACCGTGTGCCTTCCTGCTTCAACTCAATGGCCCGCGCGTGACTGCGGCGGAGACGGACCGCGACGTGACAGGGAAGCTCCGCGGAAGAACCATGGAATTTAAAGCGCACGTGCCGGTTCCGCTCGACCTCGTTTTGAATTCTACGCCCATTCGGAAATAGACCGGGGATAGGTGAGAGTCATTTTTCCGCCGCAGGTTCGCCGGGATGTCGCATTTGGGTAACTTGAAGATACTTGAGGCCAATGGCTGCCCCTCCGAAATCCTGGCTCCCTGCGGTACAATTGAAAAGTCTGCTTTCTGAGGGGAGGGCACTTGTACGGATTGCGCGTAGCTGTCTGCGCGGCAATGGCCCTGGGCGTTGCGCCCTGGGCGTGTGCGCAGTCGCACGTCACCACCGCGCCCGCTCCCGAACATTCTCTTACCGACCGGTACTGCGTCTTCTGCCATAATCAAAAGCTCAAGACCGGCGGCGTGTCGCTGGAAGGCATCGACGCCGCACACGTGAGCGGTAACGCCGCGGTCCTGGAAAAGGTGCTGCGCAAGATCCGCACCGGCGAGATGCCCCCGCCCGGCTTGCCCCGGCCCGGCGCCTCCGAGTCCGCCGCGTTTTCGGCGTCCATCGAAAGTGCCCTCGACCGGCAAGCCGCCGCCGATCCAAACCCCGGCCGTCCGGTGATCCACCGCCTCAACCGCGCCGAATACAGCAACGCAGTTCGCGATTTGCTGGCGGTCGATATCGACGCCGGCGCCACCCTCCCCGTCGACGATTCGGGCTACGGCTTCGACAATATCGGTGCGGTGCTCTCACTCTCTCCGACGCTGTTCGAACGGTACATGTCGGCGGCGCGGATGGTTAGCCGGCTGGCCGTGGGCGACCTCGGCATGAAGTCGCGCCAGGATGAGTTTGTCTGCCGCGCGCGCCGCAAGGAGCGCGCCGGAGACGATCTTCCCTTCGATTCGCGGGGCGGCCTGGATATTTCCTATTACTTCCCCCTGGATGCCGAGTACGTGATTCGGGTGAAGCTCACCGGAGAAGATGGCGGCGCGTCGTACCAACTGCGCTTGCCGGTGAAGGCGGGATTGCGCTCCCTGGGAGCCACCTTCCTGCGGGACGCGGAGGAGCCGGAAGTCGCCATTCCGCTTGCCCGCGGCGCCGGCCAGACCGAGGCTTCCCGGCCCGAAGGCTTGAGCCTGCGGGCGGTGATGGATTTGCGCCTCGATGGCGCCCGCCTCAAGCGGTTCGAAGTTCCCGAGGGCGCCGCCATGCCGCAGATCGACAAACTGATCGTTAGCGGTCCCTATAATGCCACCGGACCCGGAGACACCCTCAGCCGCCAAAAAATCTTCGTCTGCCGGCCGCCGGCCGATGGCAAGGATGACGAACCCTGCGCGCGCCTGGTTCTTTCCGTACTGGCGCGGCGCGCCTTTCGCCGCCCGGTAACCGATGCCGACCTCAAACCGCTGATGGCGTTTTACCAAACCGGACGCCAGCACGGCAATTTCGATCGCGGCATCGAGACGGCGCTTCGCGCCATGCTGGTTTCCCCGGATTTCCTGTTCCGCATTGAGCGTGATCCGGCCGATGCGGCGCCGGGCACGGTGTACCGGATCGGCGATCTGGAGCTGGCTTCCCGGCTCTCCTTTTTCGTGTGGAGCGGCGCTCCCGACGATCGGTTGCTCGATCTGGCCGAAAAGGGCCGGCTGCGCGATCCCGCGGTGCTGGCCGGCGAAGTGCGCCGCCTGCTCGACGACCCGCGTTCGGCGGCGCTCGTCTCCAACTTCGCCGGGCAGTGGCTCTACCTCCGCAATCTGGCCACCGTGAAACCCGACCCGGATGCCTTTCCCGAATTCGACGACAGCCTGCGCCAGTCCTTCCGCCAGGAGACCGACTTGTTCGTGGCCAGCGTGTTTCGCGAAAACCGTAGCGTGATGGATCTGCTGGATGCCAACTACACCTTCCTGAACCAGCGGCTGGCGGAGCACTACGGGATTCCCGGCATCTACGGATCGCAGTTCCGCCGGGTGACGCTGACCGACCCCAACCGCGGCGGCCTGCTGGGGCAGGGCGGCATTCTCACGGTGACCTCTTATCCCAACCGGACGTCGGTGGTGCAACGCGGCAAGTGGATTCTGGAGAACCTGCTGGGCACGCCCCCACCACCGCCGCCGCCCGATATCCCGGATTTGCAGCCGCGCGGCAAGGACGGCCGCCAACTGACCATCCGCGAGGCCATGGAGCGGCACCGCGCCAACTCGGTCTGCGCAAGCTGCCACGCGCGCATGGATCCGCTGGGATTCGCGCTCGAAAACTACGACGGCGTCGGCAAGTGGCGCGCCACCGACGCCGGCAACCCCATCGACGCCAGCGGCAAGCTTCCCGACGGCAGCCGGTTCAACGGCCCGGCCGGGCTAAAGAAAGCCTTGCTCGAATCCCACCGCGACGAATACCTGGCCACGTTCACGCAAAAGCTCCTGACTTACGCCCTGGGCCGCGGCCTGGAGTATTACGACCAGCCCGCGGTTCGCTCCATTCTGCGCGACGCCGCCGGCGGAAACTACAGTATGCCGGCGCTGGTTACCGCCATTGTAAGAAGCACCCCTTTCGAAATGAGGAGGACCCCGGAACCATGATCGTTACCAAGAAGTCGCTGGCGCGGCGCACCTTTGTGCGCGGGCTCGGCACTACCCTGGCGCTTCCCTTTCTGGATGCCATGACGCCGGCTTTCGCCGCTAAGGGAAGCGCGGTCCGCCCCACCCGGCTGGCGTTCGTCTACGTTCCCAACGGCATCATCATGAACCGCTGGACGCCGGCGGCGGAGGGCGCCGGTTTCGAGTTCACCCCGGTGATGAAAGCGCTGGAGCCCTACCGCGAACAACTGCTGGTGCTGAGCGGCCTGGCCCAGGTGAACGGCCGCGCGCTCGGCGACGGCGCCGGCGATCATGCCCGCGCCGGGGCCACCTGGCTCACCGGAGTGCATCCCAGGAAAACCCAGACCGACATTCGGGCCGGCGTTTCGGCCGACCAGATCGCCGCGCGCGAATTCGGAAAATCCACCCAACTGTCCTCGCTCGAGGTCGGCCTCGAAGCGCCGTACCTGGCCGGCGATTGCGACTCAGGTTATAGCTGCGCCTACACCAACACTATTTCCTGGCGTAATCCGACCACCCCCATGCCGACCGAGGTCAATCCGCGCGCTCTGTTCGAGCGCCTGTTCGGCGACGGTGACACCACCGACCCCACCGCGCGCCTCGCCTCGTTTCAGGAACAAGCCAGCATTCTCGACTACGTGCGCGCCGACGTAGCCCGCCTCACCCCGGGATTGGGCGCCGGCGACCGCGGCAAGCTCGATCAATACCTGGATGCCATCCGCGACATCGAGCGCCGCATCCAAAAGGCCGAAGAGCGGAGCGCCACCCTCAAAATGCCGGTGATGGAAAAGCCGGCCGCAATTCCCGAAGCGTTCGAAGACCACGCCCGCCTCATGATCGACTTGCAGGTGCTCGCCTTCCAGGCCGATCTGACCCGCGTGATCTCCTTCATGATTGCGCGCGAGGGCAGCAACCGCAGCTATCGCGAGATCGGCATTTCCGATGGCCACCATTCCTGCACGCACCACATGAACGATCCCGAGAAAATCGATAAGACGGCGCGCATCAATGCGCATCACGTGGAGACGTTCGCTTACATGCTGGACCGGCTGCGCTCCACGCCCGAGGGCGACGCCAGCCTGCTGGACCGCTCGCTGGTAATCTACGGCAGCAGCATCGCCGACGGCAATGCCCATACCCACCACGATCTGCCGATCGTACTCGCCGGCGGCGGCGCGGTAGGCATCCGCGGCGGCCGCCACCTTCGCTTCCCCAAAGAGACGCCCATGAATAACCTGTTGCTTACGGTGATGGACAAAGCCGGCGTGCGCATCGACAAACTGGGCGACAGCACCGGCGAGATCAACCTGCTCCCCGGTGTATGACGCAGAAACGATTTTGCGTTGGCTCGGTGGCATACGTGGCGCGCGCACTCGTGCGTGGCGCGTCGGCATTCTTGCCGACGCTCGCTGCCCCACGAGGAGGCGTCGGGTTGAGACTCCGAACTCTCGTGGAATTTGAGTTGAGCCAGCTTCGGCGACCCAGAGGTGGGACAGACGATCGTTTTTCGTCGTCTGTCAGGCCTCGACACGCCGCCCGCGCCGGACAGACGACAAAAAACGATCGTCTGTCCCACCTGGCTCCCCGCGCCGCGCCCCCGTCGGTTGGGTCAGCCTATTTTCCTCAGCACCAGAAAAACGCCGGGGCCTCCTCAGGAGTTCGGAGCCTCGACGCGGCACGCAGGAGGGCGTGCGCCACGAGCCTTCTGCTGGCCCTGGCCCTCGCTGCTGCCGCCCTGGCGGCCGACAACCCGCGGCCCGCGGATCTGCGCTTGATCGGCGCCGTCAGGCAGCGCGATCACCAGGCTCTGGCCGATCTGCTGGGCCGCCACGCGGACCTGAACGCGGCCCAACCCGATGGCGCGACGGCCCTTTCCTGGGCCATTTACCTCGACGATGCCTCGGCGGCGGAAGCGCTCGTGGCCGCCGGCGCCAAGGTGGAGACGGCGGACGAATATGGCGAGACGCCGCTCACCCTGGCCTGCGCCAACGGCAACGCCGGCCTGGCGCGGAAGCTGCTTCAGGCGGGCGCCAATCCCAATCGGGCGCGCTGGAACGGCGAGACCGCGCTCATGATTGCCGCCCGCGTGGGAAACCCCGACGTGGTCGCGCAACTGATCGAACACGGCGCCAACGTCAATGCGGCCGAGTCTCGTAGGGGCCAGACGGCGCTGATGTGGGCGGTGGCGGAAAAACATTCCGGGATTGCCCGCCTGCTGCTGGCGCACGGGGCCGAGGTGAACGCGGCTTCGAAGACCGGCTTCACCGCGCTGGTGTTCGCCGCGATGAAGGACGACGGCAAATCGGTCGAACGTCTGCTGGCAGCCGGCGCTAGCGCCAACTATACCTTGCCCGACGGCACCCGAACGCTATCCGTGGCGGCCGCTTACCGCGGTGCGTCCGCCGCCATCGCGCTGATCGACGGCGGCGCGGAGGCAAATGTCGTCGATAGCGCCGGCAACGCGCCGCTCCACGCGGCCGCCCAGTTGGGCAGCCTGGAACTGGTGAAGAAACTGCTCGCTAAAGGAGCCGATCCCGATGCGCGCACGGCCAGGACGCCGGAGCCAGGCCGCGGCGGCAGCGACTTCCGCCGGACCACCGGGGACGAGACCCCGCTCCTGCTGGCGGCCAGGGCCGGCCATGTGGACGTGATGCGGGCGCTGGTGGCGGGCGGAGCCGATCCGTCCCTGAAAGCTCAGGATGGCGCCACCCTCTTGCTGGCGGCGGCTTCGAGCGGCCACCTCGACGCCGTGACTTACGCCTATGAACTGGACCCCAATGCCAAGGCCGTCAACAATCGGGGCGCCACCGTGACCCACTACGCCGTCAGTGGCTTCGAAGCGCGCGCTACCCAAGCGCAGATCTGCCAGGTAGTCCAGTTCCTGGCCGGCAAGGGCGCCCCGCTCGATACCCCGGACGCGCGCGGCCGAACCCCCATCGCTATCGCCGACGCGATTCCGCTAGAGGCCGTGTTCGACCTGCTCACCCGCCTGGTGATCCAGGCCGGCGGAGTTCCCACCAAGTCGAAACGGTAACGGATTCGGCTCTCAGGCCAGCGAATCACTGCAGTCGAAATGTGGGCTATGGTTTTCGCTGCAACAGGCCGACGGTATTGCCATCGGGGTCGGCGAACCACGCAAATATGCCGGTGGGGATCGGGACGGGTGGAACGATGGTCTTGCCACCCATGGACTCGGCCTTCGCGAGGCACGCGGAAATATCCCCGACCTCTACGTAGAACATCGTGTAGTGATGCGGTTCGTGACCGAGCGAAGTGATGTGGCCGCCGATGCCTTCCGGTGAACCCGGACTGATCACAGACGCCGGGCCTTGCTGCTGAATCGACCAATCGAAGAGAGCGGCGTAGAATTGCTCGGTCTTCTGCCGGTCCCGGCAGCCGATCTCAAAATGCACAACGGGAGCTCCCATGGCTATCGCACCCTCATTCTCCTAGCGTAGCAAAGTCATGGACGCCGCTTCACTCCACCCTCAGGCTGTCCACCATGATCTTGGAACCCCGCAGGTGCCCCTTGACGGCAGCCTCCGGCCGGATCGAATCCGCCGTGCCGTTGATCAGCGCGCGGCCGCCCTTGTTGCCGTTGAGCGCGGCGCTGACAAAAGTGGTGCCGGCTTCATCCAGATCGAGCAGTTTACCGTCCGCCAGCTCCAGGCCAAAAGCCCGCGTTCCGGCCGTAACCGGACATGCCGGACGTTCCATGCATCCGGCGTCCACCAGGGTGCCATGGAAGACCTGCTGCGGCGCTTCGTCCGCCGCCCGGGCCGTCGTCATTCCGGCCCAACTCACCACCACGGCCATAGCCGTTGCGCGCATCCCAATCGTCAGCATCCGTTTCATATCGAACCCTCCCGTGCTTTCCAGTGTGCCACGATATGATGGAGAACGTGAAGCCCCAGCGGCGCCGTAAGATCCCTTCGTGGGCACCCCAAGCCCTGGGGTACTGCGTTTCCGCGGCGTGCCTGGCGTGGGTGCTGCGCGGCTACCAGTTCAGCGACCTGCTGGCGGCCATCCGCTCGCTCGACTGGCGCTGGGTGACGTTGGCCGTCTTGGCCGACCTGGCGGTTTATGTTTGCCACGGCTGGCGCTGGATTACCCTCCTCGGCCCGGTGGTGCGCCTGCGGTTGTGGCGCACCGTGCAGGCCATCTACATCGGCCTGTTCGCCAATGAAGTGCTCCCGCTGCGCACCGGCGAGCTGATCCGCTGCTACCTGCTGGCCCATTGGAACAGCCTGCGCCTGTCGCTGAGCTTCGCTTCGGCCGCGGTGGAGCGCCTCATCGACGGCTTCTGGATGCTGGCCGCGTTCCTCATTACCGCCAGCTTCGTCCACCGGATTCCGCGCGATATCATCTGGCTGGTGCAGGCGCTGGGAGTGTTGTTGATCGCCGCCGCCGCGGCCCTGCTGTGGATCGTGCTGCGCAAACAGGAGGCCCACGCGGTCGTGAGCGAGAGCCGCTGGTCCGCCACCTTGCGCCACGTGGTGGAAGGACTGCGCCTGATGGGCGACTGGCGCTCGCTGGGCGCCACCTCGCTCATCAGCCTGCTCTACCTGCTGCTGCAGATGTTCTCGATCTACGCCCTGCTGCGCGCCGACGCCATGGATCTTTCCATCTGGCAGGCGGCCGGCATCCTCACCATCATCCGGCTGGCCACCGTGGTGCCGAATGCTCCCGGCAACCTGGGGTTGGCAAATGCCGCCTGCGTCCTGGCCCTGCGCCTGTTCGACGTGGAGATCAACGACGCCAAAACGTTTTCCATGATCATGTTCGCAGCCTTGACGGTGCCGTTGCTGGCCGGCGGCGCTATCGCCACCGCGCTCACCGGACTCGACTTAGGCGAACTCCGCGACCGAGCCCGAAGCGGTGCCCGTGCTCCCCACGCCACCCCGGCCGCCGACTCGAAAGGACTCTGAGATTCCGAACCGGCCACAATGGTAGAAAAACGGGGGCGGCTGCGCTATGATGCTGATAGCGGGAACCGGGGGGGCAACCCCGATTCCCGCGCGACGCCTATCGCCGGCCCTTACGGGTCCAAACGCTCAGCGCCGATAAGCCGGCCAGCAATGGACCGGATCTTTATCAGCAAGAGGATCATAAGCTGGATCCTCCTTTCCAGCTTCGTGTGGAAGGCCCGGACGACTTGACGGCCTCCGGGCTTTCCCGTTTGAAGCTCCAGGTAGCTTCTCCCGGAAACCAGCCCATTCCACCTTCCGCTGGAAAACCGAAAGCCGATAGTAGCATCCGTCAAGAGCGAACCTCGCCGCCCAGTACCGGTTTCGCGCGCAGTTTTCTCCGCGGTCTTTTCACCCGCGCCGGCCGGTGCTATCGTAGGCAGAGAGGCTGGCCTGCGCCAGCCGGAGGGTGATTGAAAATGTCGCGAATTCCAGGAATGGCGGTGTGGTTCGGACTGCTGGCGTCGGCGGCGGCGCAGCCATCCTCTCCACCCGTACTCACCGCCCGCGAGCTCTTTTATAAGACCGATGCGCCGGCCCCGGCTAAACCGGCGGCCAGGCCCGGAGCCAATTCCACGGGAAAGTCCCAGGCCGCGAGCCACCCTACGCCCTCCACGCCCGACAAACCGCCGGTCGAGACCGATTCCATCTCGCCACCCGTTCAACCGCCCCATTCGCAGCCCGTTGCCGGCGGTGCCCAGTTGGTACGCGTGTCGATGGTGGGCGATCCGCCCGCGCCGAAGCTCGGGTTGCGCTACACCATTCTCCGCAAGTCGGGCGACGACATGCTCGAAGTCGCGCCGAATGCCGTATTCCATGCCGGCGACCGCATCCAGTTCCGTGTGCAGGTGAACGGACCGGGCTACCTCTATATCATCGTGCAGGGCTCGAGCGGTACCTGGACCCCCTTGTTCCCCAGCCCTCAGGTCAACCACGGCGACAATCGCGTCGACGCCTGGGAAACCTACACCATGCCGCCGGGTTATCGCATGCTTTTCGACCAGCAGACCGGCACGGAGAAAGTGTTCCTGATGTTTTCGCGCAGTCCGGAGAAAGATCTCGAGCAGCTCATTTACTCTCTGCGCTCCGGCCTGAAGCCGGCCTCCGCGGCGCCCGCGTCCGCTCCCAGGGAAGACGTGCCGGCGCCCCCGCAAAGGCAACTGGTGGCCTCGCTTAGCATCGACGATGCCACCGTGGGCCGCCTGCGAAACGCTTATGCGCGCGACCTCGTGCTGGAAAAGATCGACGATAGCGGCAGCGGCAGCGCCAATGCCGCCCCGAAGGAAAAATCCGTTTACGTGGTGAATCCCAGCGGCGCCGGCGATTCCCGCGTAGTGGCCGACATCCAACTGGTGCACCAATGAAACGCGCTTTGGCCTTGGCGGCTCTGGCCGCGGCCGCATGGGGGCAACCGCGCGTTCTCAACCAGGGGGCCCACCGCATGGAAATCGTGCTGGAGCGCGTGGCCGGCGGCGGCGCATGGCAGGCCGTCGATCCCAGCCTCGTGCTGGAGGCCAACGATCGCATCCGCTTCCGCTTCCGCACCAATTTCGAAGGCTATTTGTATGTCACCAACCAGGGCACCTCGGGCCGGTACCAGCAGTTGTTTCCCAGCCCCGACGCCGGTGGGGATAACCACGTTCGTTCCGGCCAGGAGTACCTTCTGCCAACCGCCAAGGCGGATTTCCGCGTCACCGGGCCGCCCGGTATGGATATCGTCTACTGGCTGGTGAGCCCGGCCCGCATGACCGATCTGCCGCGGCTCTTTCCCGGCGATGCTTCATCCGGCCAGCCTATGAAACCGCCCACGCTGGTGCCGCGTTGCGACGATGCGGTTCTGCAGGCGCGCGGCGATTGCGTGGATCATGCGGCCGGCCTCAAGCTGATCCCGCGCGACGCGCTCCCCCAGTCTTCGCTGTCGGATGCCGCCGGGCGCGCCCAGCGCGACTTGGTATTTTTGCGGGAGCAGGACACGGCGGTTGTTTCGGCGCCGGCCCCGCTCACCGGCCCCGTGATCTACCAATTCGTCCTGGCTCACCGCTAAAGAAGCACTATGCGCGCCCCACGATTCGCCATCCTGACCGCCCTGGCAATCGGCACCCTGCCGGCCTGGCCGCAAACTCCTCCGCCGGTCAACCCGGCCCAGCGCGATCTGAAACTGGAAAAGATCGAGGACCCCACTCTGCCGCCCACGTCGGTCTCGATCCCCCGCAGCTACGCCGTCGTGGTGGGCATTTCGCACTACAACAACTTGCCCGCCAAGTTGCAGTTGCAGTTCCCGGAGCGCGATGCCCAGTCGCTTTACACCATTCTGATCAGCCCGGAAGGCGGCAATTTCAAAGCCGAAAACGTACATGTGCTCACCGGCGCCAAAGCTACCCTGGCCGGGCTGCGAAGAGAGATCGACACCTGGCTGCCATCGGTGGCCAGCCCCGGCGATCGGGTACTGATTTACTTTGCCGGCCACGGCTTCCTCTATCAAGGCCAGGCATATCTGGCGCCGGTCGATTTCGACAGCGGCCGGATTGCCGAAACCGGCTATCCGATGCGCGAACTGGGCGAAGTGATCGGCTCCAGGATCCACGCCAAGTGGAAAATCCTGTTTACCGACGCCTGCCATAGCGGGGCCATCTCGCCCGAGGATTCACAGAGCCTGAATTCGGTGCTCTCCGGCGTGGGAAACTCGATTTTTTCGCTCACCGCCAGCCGCGACGTGGAACCGTCGTTTGAGAGCCCCGACCTCGAAGGCGGACACGGAGTGTTCACTTACTATCTGGTAAAAGGGCTGGAGGGAGCGGCCGATACCTCGCACGACGGCATCGTGACGGCCGACGAACTGGCCGAGTATGTTCACACCCAGGTTCGCGAATACACCGGTCAGCGCCAGAATCCCACTTCCGAGCGCGGCAGTTTCGATCCCTCCATGCTGTTGAGCTACGTGCCCTCCCTGGCGTCGCCCGCTATACCCCCGCGGCCCCAGTACGGCGCGCTTGCGATCGAATCCAATCTCGACGATGTGGAGGTGTTTATCGATGGCGTCTCGGTGGGGGTGGTGTCGAAATCGAAGCCCCTCAATGTGCCCGGATTGAGCCCGGGCGAGCATACCGTCAAAGGCGTCAAAATGGGGTACGAGCCGGATGGGCCGCGCCAGGAAACCGTTTATCCGGGCCAGCAAACCACCGTCAGTATCAAGATCCTGATCGCGCGGCGGCGCAGCAAGGCGACGCTCGATCTGTTGGACAAGGGCCTCGAAGACTATCACAAAGGTTACGAGCAGAATTATCGCAGGGCCGCCGGGTTATTCGAGCAGGCCTTTCAATCCGATCCCACTTATAGTGAGGCGGCGTTTTATCTGGGGCTGACTTACAACGCCTTATTCGAGGAAGAGAAAGCCGAAACCTGGTATAAGAAGGCGATCGAAATCGATCCGGACTACCTGGAAGCGCGCGCCAATTACGCCGGCATGCTGCTGGATATAGGGGCCGTCGACGAGGCCATCCGCCAGTTGAACGTCGTGCTGGTGCGCCAGCCCGGCCATGTCGAGGCGCTCACCATGCTGGCGCAGGCCCAGCGCTTCAAGCAGATTTTCGGCCAGTCCATCGAGACCGCCCGCAGAGCCATCGCCCTGGCTCCGCGCAGTGCCGAGCCGCACCTGTGGCTGGCCGACAGCCTGCGTCTGAGCGGCAAGCCGGCCGATTCCATCGCCGAGTACGGCCAGTATCTGAAGCTGAGCGATTTCGACTCCAAATTCGCCGGCCAGGTCAATTATTACGTGCTGGGCTCCCTGATCGGCATGGGCCGGCGCAAGCGTGCCGCCGAACAGGACATCTGGAAGGACCTGCGCAGCCTGGCCTATTTTGGCATCTGCGACGCCAACCGCACCCTGAGTAACTTCGACCTGGCCATCGGCTTTTGCCAGAAGTCCTTGTCCTACGACCCCCAGGATCCCTACGCGCACTACGCCCTCGGCCTGGCGTATCTGCACAAGGCCGTCGCCAATAACAGCGCGGCGGAACTCAGCCCGGCACTCCGCCATTTCCAGCAGGTGGTCAGCCTGAACCCCGATCTGGAAGAGGCAGGCATCGCCCGCAAGAACATCGCCAACATCGAAAAAGTGCTGGCGCAAAAGAACTAAACTAAGTATCTGGGTTCAGAAATTCGGCCCCCAGGGTTTTCCGCGATCAGGGACGAAAGCCGGTGGCTATGCCCGTGTAGAGGATGGCGCACAGGTTCCAGCCCACCACCGCGCCAAACCAGTAATTCAGAACCACCACCAGACGGCCCCGCTTGTATCGGATCGCCGCGCATGCCAGGATGATGGCGAACAGCTTGGAGATGGCGAGCGCCTCCACCACTCCCAGACTCATGAGGCGGGAGATGAATATGCTGGCTTCGGAGGCGCCCAGACGCAGGCCGGTCAGCGTGGTCAACACGTCCAGCACTTGCAGAGAAAGGAACACGCCGATCGATGGTGCGGGGATTTCCCTGCGGAAGTTGGCGAACATTGGATATGCGGGCCACGCGCCCTACTGCCGATTGTCACCGCTGCCGGCACTACTCATCTACCTTGACTTTAGTTATCGGCCTTGGCTGCCTGGCCTCGATCCCGCTCCGATTGCCCTGCCACTACCGCATGCGATCCGCTTCGTTCTTGATAGTCAGGTAGTTGTGGTAGGCCTGCTGTTGGAAAGTGCCGGGCACTTGCGCCGCCTGCTGGCTGAAGTTGGCGCCCTCCAGCAGCTGCTTCTTATTGTTGGTCATCTTGCCCAACTGATAGTTGTCCAGCCCCAGATAAAACAATGCCGGGCCCATCATGGCCTGGTTGCCCTTGATCAGCGGCAGGGCGGCGCGCAGGTCGGTGTTCGATTCCAGGTATAGGCCTTGCGCTCCGGCCACCACCCCGGCAATATAATAACCCGCTCCCAGCAAAGCTCCCTTGCGGCGCTCCCAGTCCGCCGCGCTCTGCCATTCCGGCTTGGTCCGCTGAAAGGCCGCTATCAGACGCCTGGCGAACCCCAGCGCGCGGTCCGCTTGATTCTTGGCCAACGCCGAATCGGCCAGCACCGCCAACAGATCCGGGTTGTTGGGGAAATTCGGCACCGCCTTTTCCGCCAGCGGCACTATCTTGGCATCCTGTTTCAGTTGGCGCAGCGCATAGAAATAGCGCTCGTAGCCTTGGTCCAGATACTGGCTCTTGGGATTGAGCGACTCGAGCAGGGCCATCAGGTCCACCGCATCGGCGGGCTGTGCTTGCGACGCCACCGCCAGGACCGCGTATGCCGCGTCTTCGGTGACCGAGCGGGCATACGCCACTTGCTTGGCCCAGTCCGCCTTTTCATCGGCAGCCTTAGGCTCGGGTTCCGCGATCGTCTTGCCGGCGATCGCGTATACCTCCGTAGCCAATTTCTTCACGGCGGCGATATCGTTCTTGGATTGTGCGTCTTTGAGGCTCTGGAGAGTGGCATCCAGATCGTCGAATGCGGCGGCGGGTCCTGACAGGAGAAGGGCCGCAAAGGCCGCTAACAGGGCAGGTTTTATCACCATTCACCTCGCATCCCGGCAGCCAATTCGCCGCCGGGGAGTAGCAGATTTTTGGATCTGATTCAGTCTAAGCCGCTGCTCCCGGCATGTCAAATCGCGGCCAGGCGTCCTCCGGCCAAGTCGGGCCCATCGCCGTTTCGCCCGTAGTGACGCACGACCCGCCCAGCACCGTCGGCGGCGGTATGGTGGAAGCCGGCGCTATTCCAGCGGAACCTCGAAGAACATCAATTCCTCTCCGCTGGCTGCATCCACCATGCCGCTCACATAAATAGTCGCGCCGCGCTGAATGCCGGTTCGGAAATAAAAAAAACCGTAGGCCGAATTGCCGGCGGGAAGCGCCTGCGCGGCAAACGCGCGGCCTTCGATTTCCCACTCGTCGAACGGATTTTTTTTGCCTTTCGCCGGCAGCCCCATGGGGCCAGGGATCATGCTCGGACGCCGCGGCGGCACGGCATAGCGCACCTCTTGGGCCGGGGTAGCTTCGGTGCGATCGCCGTGCGGGCCGACGTACCACACCTGGATGCGATCGAGCTTGACGGTTCGGCCGCCGTCGTTCCGGATCGCCACCAGAACGGGAAGCACGCCATGTTCGTAGGGCACCAGCTTGCCGAAGGCGTCCTTCACTTTGTCGCCCGCGACATAGGGCTCCGCGCCGAGGGTAACCTTATTATTGGTCTGATGGTGGGCAAACTCGGCCGCCGCAGGCGCCTTAAAGGGAGTCTGCTTGTCCGCGGCCAGCCCCGCGGCTATACTCATAAAGAAAGCCAAACGTTTGAAAACAAAAGGCATTTATCTCCTCTACCGGATACTCCAGGCGTTTGGGCTACCCCTCGTTTTATTGTATTGGGCGTGGCGCGGGCTCCGGAACCGTGCCTACTGGGCTTCCCTGCCTGAGCGCTTCGGCTTCTTACCATCTTCATTTACTCAGACCGGCCAGGGCGCCATCTGGTTGCACGCGGTTTCGGTGGGGGAAGTGTTGGGCGCGCTGGAGCTGGTGCGCGGGCTTCGCGCCGCATTTCCCCGTACCCGGCTTTTCGTCTCCACCGGCACGCTGGCGGGCTACGCCACGGCGCAAGCCAAACTGGACGGGGTGGTGGACGGGGTCTTCTTTGCGCCCATGGATTACGTTTTCGCCGTGCGCCGGGTGCTGCGCAGCTTGCGGCCCGCGGTGGTGTTGGTGGTGGAGACCGAGATCTGGCCCAACCTGTTCCGCGAGTCCCAACGGACCGGCGCCGGCCTGGCGGTTCTCAACGGCCGCATTTCGGACCGCGCCTTCCCCCGCTATCGCCGCTGGGCGTGGTGGTTCGCCGCCCTCTGGCCGGCGGTGGACCGGATCCAGGCGCAGAGCGCGGAAATGCGCGAGCGCTTTCTGGCGCTGGGCGCGCCGCCGGAGCGGGTGGAAGTGGCAGGCAATTTCAAGTACGATTTCGCCGCCCGCGCGGCCGCGCCGGATTCGCCGGTCAGCCGTTGGCTGGCGGCCCGGCAGCCGGCAGCCGTGTGGATTGCAGCCAGCACCATGCCGGGCGCCGAGGCGGACGACGTGGATGAAGACCAGTGCGTGGTGGAAAGCTGGCTCCAGCTCGCCGCCCGCCATCCCGGCCTGATCCTGATCTGGGCGCCGCGCAAACCGGAGCGGTTCGACCTCGCCGCTCAAAAGCTGGAGGCGGCCGGGGTGAGCTACCAGCGCCGTTCGAGGCTTTCCGACGCAACCGCCGGAGAGGCCGGCGACAAGTCTCGCGTCCTGCTGCTCGACACCATCGGTGAATTGGGCGGCCTGTTCGACACCGCCGACGTGGTCTTCATGGGCGGCACGCTGGCGCGGCGTGGCGGGCACAATATCCTCGAGCCGGCACTGTTCGCGAAACCCGTCATCGTAGGGCCGCACATGGAAAATTTCACGGCTAGTGCGGAGGAATTTCGCCAAGCCGGAGCGGTTGTCGAAATCGCCGGGCCGGACGAGCTGGCCGAGACCGTATCGGAGCTGCTCGAAGACCCGGAGCGGCGCCGCGAGTTGGGCCGGCGCGCGCTTGGGGCCGCCGAAGCCCGCCGCGGCGCCACCGCACGCGCCTTGGCCGCCGTGCGCGAGCTTTACGCCAATCATCTGCCGGTGTACCGGCCGGCCTGGCCGTGGTATCCGCCGGCGCGCTTGCTGGCGGGCGCGTGGGCGGCCGGCTCCCGTTTTCGGCAGAAGCGGCAGCAAGGCGCCGCCCGCAGCCTGCCGGTGCCGGTGATCTCGGTCGGCAACCTTACCATGGGCGGCACCGGCAAGACTCCCTGCGTGCTGTGCCTGGCTGCCGGCCTGAACGAGCGCGGGCACGTCCCGGGCATCCTCACGCGCGGCTACGGCCGGATTTCTCCCGAGGCGATTTCGGTACTCGAACCCGGCGCCCAAGCCAGTCCGGTCGAGACCGGCGACGAGCCGCAGATCTTCCTGCGCTCGGGCCTGGCCCCGGTGGGCATCGGCGCCGACCGGTTTCGTGCCGGCCAACTTCTGCTGGCCCGCTTTCCATCGGTGGACAGGATTCTGCTGGACGACGGCTTGCAGCACCGCAAGCTGGAACGAGCGGTGAACCTGGTGCTGGTGGATGCGCTCGATCCGTTCGGCGGGGGGAGCGTGTTTCCACTGGGCCGCCTGCGCGAGCCGCTGGACGCGCTGGCGCGGGCGGACATTTTCCTGATCACCCGAAGCGATCTTTCCGACGGCGTCCCGGCGCTGGAACGGGCCATCCGCGCGCGCAACGCCCGGGCCCCGATTTTCCATGCGGTCACGCGCCCGCATGCCTGGGTGGAAGCCGCCGGCGGACGCGAATACGATCCGGCTGCCGCGCCCCTCGACCGGGCGGCGGCGTTCTGCGGCCTGGGCAATCCACAGTCGTTCCGCCATACCCTGAAGACGCTGGGCATCCACCCGGTGGACTGGGTCCAATTTCCCGATCATCATCGCTACCGTCCGGCCGAGCTCGAGCGCATGGGCCGCTGGCTGCGCGATGCCGGCGCGCGGGCACTGGTGACGACCGAAAAAGACGCCGTCAACCTGTGCGAAGGCTTTGCCGACCTGCTGGCGCCGCTGCCGGTGTTCTATCTCAGAATAGCCCTGGAAATCGCCCGCAGAGACGAACTGCTGGAGGTGATCGAACAACGCATCAGCGGCGCCAGAGACACGTAGCGGGGCGAAAGCTCGAGACCGTTTCGGGTTGTGGGGTGGTTGGCCTATATTGGAGCAGTTTTCAGCGCACAGTTTTCAGTTCTCAGTTTTCAGCTCCGGATCGGCGGGGGCGGGATGGGGGTCGTGGGAGGGTGCGACTGGGGATATAACGGATTTGGTTTCAATGGGTTGACCGGATTGGTTGGGTTCGTTCGGTGAACTCTGATTGGGTTCGGTTGGTTTGCTCGGGTGGGGGAAGGCGAAGGGGTTCAACTCGAAGGGGGTGCAGAGGGGTTCGGGGTTGACGGCGGGCTGCTCGCAGACGGATTGTTCGATTGCCAGCTCGTCGCGCATGGATCTCAAGCGCTCGAGGTCTTCGATGCCGCGGCGGTAGTTGCGTTCGGCCTGGGCCTGGTAGCGGAGGAAGAGCGACCAGGTGTTGGCCTTCTGGACGAAGCGGTGGAAGCCGGCGCCGAGGCCATAGTTGCGGTTCTGGGCGCGGGTGATGTCGCAGCGCTCGATGCCGGTGAACTTTTCGGTGGGGCCGACCATGTCCGGGGTCATGGTGATGAGGACGGTGTCGCCGCGGCGGTCGAGGGATTCGTTGA
>JBKQIF010000128.1:0-38422 GCA_052148435.1 Bryobacteraceae bacterium | reverse complement strand
CCCGGATTATAATATGCCGCATGGCCACTGCCGGCAGGCCGGATTCCACCGTCTCGAAAAGAGGTTCGGCCCCAACGTGTGGGAAATGGGTTGCGAGAGCGGTTCCCGCTTACCGGCCGGCGGGATTTGGGAAGGCGCCGGTCGGCGTATTTGGGTCCGCTTTGCGGGCCTGCTGTTCTGCGTAGGCCTTGCGCACTGGCTCCGGAAAGTCTTCGATCATTTTGGCTATCCGCGACTCGATCTGGGCCACTATCTGCGCATTCTCCGGCGCGACGTCGTAGCTTTCGTCCGGATCGCTGGCCAGGTTGTACAGCTCCGGCTTCGGCAGCAGGAAGCTGAAACGCCCGCCGGGCGGCGCAGGCGTATAAGCGGCGGTGTTGTGGCGCGCGATGTGCAATTTCCAGTTCATCCAGCGCGCGCACTGCAAGTCCCAATTGTCGAAGTAGAGCAGGGGCGCCCGCTCGATGGACTGGCGCTCCCCGTGGATCAGCGGCCATATGTCGATACCATCCAGCGGCTTGGACGGCAACGCCGCGCCGCAAAGTCGGGCCACCGTGGGGAATACATCCATCATGGAGGCTAAGCCGTCCGACACGCGCCCCGCCGGAATCCGGCCCTTCCATCGGGCGATGAAAGGCTCGCGGACGCCGCCTTCGTAAGTCGTGTTCTTGCGCCCGCGAAGCTTGCCCGGGCTCCCCTGGTACCATGGGCCGTTGTCGCTCGAACACATGACCAGCGTGTCCTCTTCCAGGCCGCTCTGCTTCAGTGCCGCGATGACTTCACCCAGGCTCCAATCGATTTCTTCCACCACGTCGCCGTAGAGGCCCTCGGCCGATTTGCCGCGGAACCGCTCGGAAGCCGCCAGCGGGATGTGCGGAAATGTGTGCGGCATGTAGAGGAAGAAAGGCGAGCCCTTGGAACGGCTGATGAACTTCCGGGCTTGGTCGGTGTAACGTGCGGTGAGTGTGGAGAGATCCGCCGTCTGCTCGATGACATCGGTATTGTGCATCAGGACCCTGGGGGTCATGTCGTTGCTGTAGGGGATGCCGAAGTACTCGTCGAAGCCACGGCTCGTAGGCAGATAGGGCCGGGGTCGTCCGAGGTGCCATTTCCCGATGCACATCGTGCTGTAACCGCGCCTTTTCAGGACGTCCGCAAGCGTGGTCTCATCCAGGCCGAGCCCATCGGTATCCTGCGGGAAGAGAACCCTGGGAACCCCCACGCGGGTTGGATAGCGGCCGGTAAGCAGGGCCGCACGAGAGGGCGAACAGACCGGGTCGGCGGAGCAGAAGTTGGTGAAGCGAACGCCCTCCGATGCCAAGCGATCGAAATTCGGAGTCCGGATCTTCGAGCCGTAAACACCGAGATCGCCATAGCCGAGGTCGTCGCAGAGTATGAAGATGATGTTGGGGGCGCCGGCCGGCGCCCCCAACAGCCGCGAGCCGGCTGCCGCGGCCGCGGAGGCGAGCAACTTGCGTCGTGTCATTTCAGAACCTCTCCGCGGAGGCAACGGGAAGCAGGTTTCCGCGCGCGCCGCGATACCGTCGGACTCAGCCAATTCCTGCCGGTCTTGTCCTGTAGTGTAATCCGAATCGGTTCGCGCCGGCGCCGGAAGGATGCCGCCGCCCAAAAACCTGCCGCGCCCGTGAAAACAAGGAGGAAACGCGGCCAGCAAGTGCCGGTATCGGCCTTTAAGGCTCGTTTCCGAACGAGCCATCGTATTACAATTCCTGCGTGTCTATTTCACGCCGGATGCTACTCTGCGCCGCCTCCAGTTTGCCCCTCCGGGCAGGGGCCTCCACACCCGCCCTCAAGATAATCGTCGCTGGTGGTCATCCCGGTGACCCTGAATGTGGCTGCGCTGGAACGATCGCTCGCTACACCGGGCTCGGTCATGAGGTGGTTCTGCTGTACCTGAATCGCGGTGAGGGCTTCTGCGGGGGAGCCCGTCACGGGCGCTGTGCCGCCATCCGTACTGCCGAAGCCCGCCAAGCTTGCCAAATACTTCGGGCCCGCGCCGCCTTCGCCGGCCAGTACGACGGCCGCGCTATCATCGACGCCGCGCATTACGAGGCTTTCGCTCGCGAGCTTACTGCGGAAAGCCCCGATGTGGTGTTCACCCAGTGGCCCATCGACCGTCATCGCGACCATCGCGCCGTTTCCATGCTGACTCTCGACGCCTGGTTGAGAAGCGGCAAGAGTTTCGCGCTCTACTATTACGAGGTCGCCGAGGATACGATGATGTTCTCTCCGGCCGACTACGTTGACATTTCCTCCGTTGAATCGCGGCGCCGCGGCGCTTGTTACGCGCACGCCTCCCAGCAGCCTGATCAGTGGTACCCAAAACAGGTCGGGATTACACGGGCTCGTGGCGTTGAGTGCGGGTTCCCACAAGCCGAAGCCTTCCTCCGCCATTCGGATAGTAAGCGCGCCCTGCTGCCATGATCATTCGCGGTCTTGGAACCGGTTTGGCTACCGATAATCGGGGATAACGCGCCTCAAAAGCTGGACTGCACCCTTATGCCGAGACACGGATGCGCGCCCTTTGGCCGGGCCCGGGGCCAACCAACGGGAGGCGGTAACCCGGCCCCAGCTTTCAAAGACGTTCCAGATCGCCAATCAGGAGTGAAATGTCGCCTAACACGCGACCGGATTATCGCGCGACCCAGAGAGGCCGACAATGCCAGCGCCGAAGCAAGGTCTTACACAATTCCAGGAGGTTGCCACCCCGATCCGTGTTGGAGTCGTATTTAGCGCTTTCCCGGCGAGGGACATTACGCCCTATCAGTGACTTTCTCCGCCTCCTCAATCGTCTCCAGCGATCGTGCGGGTTTGAACTGTTTGATGTTGACGAGAATGATGACTTCGTTAGAATACTTGCAGATAACATTGTCGACGCACACGAAGCGAGAGATGGACTGAAAGCATTACAGGCCGTGACACCGGAGTCGTCAGGCGGAAACTGAAAGCCAAACGATATGCGGCAATATCGGCAGCCATTTCCGTGCTCGGTTTCCGTTTCCGAATTAGTACGCCAATTACAACCGCCACTATTGGACCAGGGTACTGCAGTCATTTTATTGGTACGCGCGGGTCTCGCGGGCGTTTTGGTTTGCTTGCTCAGGAAGGCGGGCCTCAGTATCAAGTATACTGGAACGAAATGGATTCAAAACAATTTGCAGAACTCCACGCAAAGTGTTGGGAAACGCTTAAGCACTATGTGCACGAGGCCGATAGGATGTGCGAGTTGTTCGGTCAATGCCTCCCCGATGCCTCATCTATTCAGTTTCGCTCAGACATAGTGGAGCAACGCGTTCGCGAACACAATGCTTACGCCAGTTACGTCGAGATTCGCCGGCAACTTTTAGAAGCGGTTCGGGTCGGCTACGATCGGCCAAGCTGAACCGCTACCCGCTGGGGGGTATGCGTGGATGGAGTGTGATGTGTTTCCCTAGCGCGTGAAAGACTGCGTTCCAGCGCTCGTAGGCTTTATTCACCCGCTTTTCAGAGATGGGGGCGGCTACGCCGGACCGCAGGCGCGCAACTGCTTCTTGGCAAATTGTCATGGCTTCCATTTGCGCGGACCGTAGTTCAGCCAACAGGCTGAGACAGTGTGGACATCCAGTATCCGCACTATTCTTCGCGTCTGCCGGGGGACTCAACGCGCCTTTGTTGTGCGCCGCTTTTCCCGCAGGCGTTGATCGCGCAGCCCGATTTGACCGCCCCTCCAGACCAGACACCCTCAAGCCGCACCCTGCAACCGCTCCTTCTGCTCCATTCGCCCCGGAACGAACAATGTAATTTCGTCCTGGGCGCCCTTTTGTTTTCGCAGGAGAGGAAGGGTTTCGTCCTCGCTCAACTTTGTAAACGCTGCAATGCTATCGGGCTTCAGAGGGAAGGAGATACTACGAGCAAACATGCAACCTCCTCGGTTATGGTTGCTAAGAGGCGGGGTGGACAATCTGACTTAGTTCAGGCGATCCGCAGACTGAGCAGAAAAGCTCAGTCCGTAACTACGGTAGGTCAATTGAGTCTAATAGTCAAGAAGATTGTGCGACAGAAAATTGTGCGGCGGGGGGCACTGCGGCCCGGGTATAAGGTGAACAGATTCAAATGGTTGGCTGGAATCGACTAAATTCGCTTGGGAGACGGGGGCTCAAGCTGCCGCGTTAAGTTCCCAGCGCCTTGCCCATGTCCGTGTGGGCGTCGGCCGTGACGGCCTCCCACTTCACGTCCTCCACAGGAGTGGGCGCGGCGATGTGCCATGGCGCGCCGCGGGAGAAACGCAGGGCGCGCACCAGCACCTGGGCTTCGGGGATTCTTACCGGCCTCCTGCTGTAGGGCCGGAATCGCTTCGCGAATCGCGGTATTCATGGCTTCGATCTTGCCGTTAGCCTTCATGGAACCCGAACAATCCAGGATCCAGATAAAAGTGAAGGGGCCGGGCGGACAGCTTGCCTCCACCGGGCATTTTCATTTCTGGGACTACCTGGTTCTCTCCGTTCGCCGGAATTGGCGTTCGCACCGCCGGCGAAACGGGCGCCGGGCTCGCGGCCGGCCATTCGCCGTTGGTGTGGCGGATCACCGCGGCCCAAACATCCACCGCCCACAGAGCATTCCCGAATCGAGCCCCTGGTTCTCTTCGCGGCGCCGCGCCAGGTTGGTGCGCAGCGTTGCCGCCGGCATCTGCGAGCTTTCAGGGAGGCTTTTCGGTACTCCCCAACGCACGGCCGCGGATAGGGCCGCGATCTCGCGCCGGCACTCCCCGCAATAATCGCGAAGAAAAGCTTCGCGGAGCTTGTCGTCATCGGCGATCTTGCCGTTCAGAGTGTAGATAGCCGCCAGTTGCATGCGGGGAATGTCGCTCAACATGACCTATGCCACCTCCCCCTGTACCAGTCCGAAGTCGATCCGGGTCGCGCTCACCATGGGCTAACTCTCTCTATCATGCTGCGCGGTGCTGAACCGTGTGTCGTCAGTATAGGCTCGGGCGCGCGGACGCGCCCAGGAGCGAAGTGTTCATGGCGCCAGTGGTGTGGGTACCTTCCTGGCCGCCGAACGAAAAGATCAGCCAAACCATCGGGAAACCTCCGGCGCGCAGCGTCAGCCCCACCGAATAGCTGTGCCGCAGATGCGTGAAATCGAGATCGCTCCGGCGCAGCGCGACTTTTCCTTCGTCCACCATGGCTGTGAATCCGAGGGGGCCGTAGACCGAGTGTTCGAAGGCCGCCTGCACCAGGATCTCGTTCGGCGCGCGAAAGCGATAGTCCTGGTAGCTCGGGAGGGTCGGATTGCCGTCGATATCGGAGCCGCCCAGGGTCGGCTCAAAGTAGAAGGGCACCACGTGGCCCGCCGACGTGATCGACTCGTTCATCAGAAATCGCGCTTTAAAACTACCCTCCAGGTCGCGGGTCACGGCGGGGCAGGTATGCTCGCCCGCGCTCACCGAACAGTCGTCGGGCCCATTGAAGCCGTTCGGCGCCAGCGCACGGGTCCGCCGGTAGATCGGGAATTGATGGGACAGATCGGTCGTCCACCGATCGAACGAATAAGTTGAATCGCCGGGCGCTGCGTATTCCTTGAACGCCACGGAATAATTCAGCCGCACATGGCCGCCGGCGAAAGACGGATTGATATGCACTCCTTCACCGAACTGCGCGAATGCCGGTTGGCTGGCCAACCCGGGCGCGGTGACCGGCGAGTACAGTTGCTCGATGGACGGGCTGGACTGGCCGGGGTCGGGGCTAACGTCCACAAAGCGGCCATTGGCCTCGCCGTAAAGCGATATGTGCCACTGTTGCAAAATGGGCCAAGTGGCGTTCACTCCGGCGATGGTCTGGCGCATTCCGAAGTAGGATCGGGCGGTGTCGCTCGAGTCCGGGCCCAATCCGAAATAGCCGAGCTTCTTCAGGGAAGTGGTCTGCACCAGTAAGTGGAATACGGGATCCTCCCGGACCCTCAGGTTGGACGCGCCAGTGCCGGTTGCGCCCGGATTGGACACGATGCGGCCGTGGCGATCCCAAATCGCCGTCATGTAGGCGCCCGCGCGCCAAGATGCGTTGGTGGAGACGACAGCGTCCACATCCCAACTTAGGCGCCAGGATTCGTTGGGCGTCCAATGCGTCACGAAAGCCGGACCAAAACCGAAACCGTCCTGGGGAGCGATGCTGCCGGCGGCAATGTGCAGCGGGTGATCCGTAAACAGGGTGTAAGCGCAACTGCCCAATGATTGGAAGTTCGAACAATCCTGCTGGAGCGCGTCGCCTTCGCGGCGGAAATCGGAGCCCAATTGAGTCTCTTGCGCGCAAGCGCCGACCGAGAGCGCGAGACAGGCAACGAGAACTGGGATGCGGGTCTTTCGCATCTCTACGCTCCCCCGGGAGGCCGATGGAACCTGTTGGTCATGCGCCGGATGTATTCGGCTGCCTGGGCCTCTGTGATGATTGAGTCAATGGCGATACCGGTCTGCTGGTCGAGCGGGAGGTCCTTCTCCAGATCGCGAAAATGTTTCACCTGGCTCTGCAGCAAAGTACTCCTCGAGAGCGGCCGTTGCGGCTGGTAAGAGCTGCGCGCGGGTTTCGGAACGTGGATCACGGGGGAATGTGGCATGGGGCAATCTCCTAATCGAAGCTGAAGGCCGGACAGTCGGAATCGGGCCGCATTACATCGGTCAGCAAATCGAGAAAGGTCTGAGCGGCCTTTTCGCGCGGGGTGCGATTGTCGTAATTGCCGATGAAGTGCTGGGTTATTGTCGCGGGAATGGAGGCGTGCTCGAATACGCGCCCGTTTGCGGGATCTTCCGGGCCGGGCACAACGGTAGCTTTGGCCACCCAGGGCGAAACCAGAATCGAGGGCACGCGCACACCCAGCCGGTCGAAGGCGAACGGCATGTTGTTAGTGTCTGTGAGCGGCGCATGGTATCCGTCGGGGATGCAGGCCGGCGGCGGCACGTGATCGTAAATCCCGCCATGTTCATCGTAGGTGATGAGTAGCGCAGTGCTTCGCCAAAGATCCGGGTTTTGGCGAATGGCGTTGTAGATGGATGCGATGAAGACCTCGCCCGCTTGCACGTCGTGATCAGGATGCTGGTCCGACGCCAGCAGTTCTCCGCCGTCATCTCCGGGGTGATCGCTGTAATTTGGCTCGACGAAGCTGTAGTCGGGCAGCGCGCCATTCCTGCAGTCGTCCAGGAACTGCTGATAGGTGGCAAAGATCTGCGGCTGGTTCTTTAGCAGATTGACCACTTCCTGGGTAGAGCTTGACGGATCGAAATAGTAGAGCTTGGTGCTGTGTCCCGCCGCCAGCATCCGTTCGTAGATGCTCTCGCCAGCGTCCTTAACGTAGAAGATATCCAGGTTTACCTGGCCGAACGACGTTCCGTAGTGAGCAAAGGCGCGATTGCAGACCGTGGGACCCGGGATGGAAGCGAACCAGCCATTAAACAGGGCGTAGTTTTGCGCCAGCCCGTGCAGCACCGGGAGCTTGCCTTGCGCGAAGTAGTACATGATCTTGCGGGAGTGCGCGACGTTGTGCTGTTGGTCCCAGTAGCTCTGCACGAAGCCCTGCATTTCGGGAGCCGCCGGCGGCCCCGGAGTACCGAAAAACAGTTGCTTCTGCACCGCAGGAAATGAATGGTCGGGATCGGGATCGAGCTGGCTCTGGAACTCGGCCAGCGGTGCGACCTGGGCCGGTTCGTTGGTGGTGTCCGGATTAGCCTCATTGCCGACGAGGCCGTTGATTCGCGGGTCTGCCGCGCGGAGAGCCCCCAACATGTGGTCGAACGCGCGGTTCTCCATCATGAGTACGACCACGTGCTTGAGATTGTCCAGTCCCGCTGACACTTTTCCCCTCCGAGAGAAACAAGTTGCTTGAAGTATATCATTGGCTTTTTCGTTCGCAAGTGCTGTTATGCGGGACGGGGTACTGTGGCCAGAATCACACTCTTGCAGTGGCGCGCATGGTTGCCCCCGGTCGAGATACCGAACGCCTGAATGGTCATAGTACTTGCACCAGGCAATCGTTCGGCACCGACAGCATTGGCGCAACGATCAGTTCTGCGGAGGCACCCTTGACGAATCTCCGGAAGCGGCTCGACAAGCCGGTCTGCTGGGAGTTGAAGCGTCGCCTGATCGAAGTTCTGGTGGCCGGCGTGCAAGTGGATACGGTCGAAACCGACGGCCTCCCGACCGGCTCAGTTGGCACGGGTTGGAGGGCGACTCTTCCGTCTCACGTCTGACCAAGGCGATCAGCGCGCAAATAACCGCCGCTCGTGAGGGCGGCAAGTTGAAGGTGAACGTGGAGGTGGCCAATACTGGTGCGGGCCATCATCTGCCGGGCGGGTCACCCATGCGGCAACTGATCCTGGAGGTCAACGCCGATACGGACGGCGGCGAAACGTCCTCACTCAGGTGTGCTCTTCGCCGAAGCGTTCGCGGACGGTGGCGTGCAAGAGCCTTACCGCCTCGGCCTGATCGGAGCGGCAGTCCCGAGATTGTGAGGCTGCTCTTGGCGAAGTCTGAGGTTGGTAAGTCTTTGAGGAATTTGGTCGGGCCGCCGAGATTTGAACTCGGGACCTCTTGCACCCCAAGCAAGCGCGCTAGCCAGGCTGCGCCACGGCCCGAAACCTCTATTCTACACGGTTTGAGGAGGCTCATGTTGAAAACCGCCGGGTGCTGGCCGCTTGGCGCTTATCCCAGCAGATCGAGCAGATCGAGCGCCGCCTGCAGTTCGCCCAGCGCATGCCGCTCGCCCTTGCGGGTGGTCACCTCGACGCCGCGCCCATACCACTGGCGCGCTTCCTCAATCCGGCCCAGCCGCTGCAGAGCCTGGCCTCCATGAAAATACGCGGCGGAATAATCCGGATCGGCCGCTGTCAGGGCACGGAATTCCTCTACCGCGCGCGCCAGGTCGCCGCGATTGCGGTATTCCATCGCCAGGCCGTAGCGCGCAAAGCTATCGTTGGGATTTTGCGCCAGCATGCCGTTGAGTATGTCGATCCGGCTGGTTGCCATGGTTGTGTTACCATACCTCCAAAATGTCGTGCCCCTATTTCGATCCGGTGGCCCCGCGTGCCCCTCGGGCGCGTGCGGAAGATGCTACCCTGCCGCTGGGCGACGAGTGGGCGGGCTTATGCCGCGCGGAGCCGGACCGGGCATGTGAGCCCGACCAAACGAACCTTCGCATGCTCTGTAATCTCGGTTACGCGCGCGGAGCGTGCAATCGATTTCCCGCGACGGATGGCCCGGACGCCGCCCGCTTCACTCTCCTCGACGACAACGGAACCACCCTTCGACTCTACTACGTTCTGGAGCGGGATCACCAGCCGCATGCCCACGGAGTCCTGGAGTATTCCATCGGCCGCAACGCGTTTTTGCCCGCTCCCCTTGGCAAGTGGACCCCGCGCCAGGCGGTGGCTTACGCGCAGAGCTACCTGCGCCGGAAAGCGGAAAGTCAATCATGGAAGGCAAGCCGGTAAGGGAATCCATCTCCGTATACTCCGAGTTCGCGCTGCCCACCGACGCCAACGGCCTGGGCAACGTGCTCGGCGGCAAGGTCATGCATCTGGTGGACCTGGCGGCGGCAATCGCGGGGATGCGCCATGCGCGGCGTCCGATCGTCACCGCCGCGGTCGACAGTTTTCACTTCTTGCACCCCGTCCACATCGGCGAACTGGTGGTTCTTCGCTCGTCCGTGAACCGTGTTTTTCGCACGTCCATGGAGGTCGGCGTCAAGGTCGTGACGGAGAACCTGATGACCGGCTTGCTGGTCCACACCTGTTCCGCTTATCTCACTTTCGTCGCGCTCGATTCCGAAGGCAATGCCACTCCGGTTCCGCCGGTGATCCCGGAGACGGAGGACGAAATCCGGCGTTTCAAGGAAGCCGGGGAGCGCCGCGAATATCGGCTTGCCATGCGCAACCGGCTCCGGCGCTAGCCCAGTCCCGTGAACCTTGTATGCTGGAGTGGAGACACCTGAAGTGGAGAAACAACGATGCGTTTTTGGAAGCTGTTGGCGTGCGTAGCGGCGCTGGCGTACACTGGCGCGGCGTCGCAACCTGTCGGGTTGGTCAGCACCACCTATCAGGCGGGCGTGGCGGCGAGCGGCACGATTCAAGTGAACAACGCCTACGGCGAAGTCAACGTGGAAGGCTGGGACCGGCCGAACGTGGAAGTGACGGTGACCCGCTCCGCATTCCAGCGTGACAGTCCCCAGGCGCGCGAGGCGGCGCAACGCTACCTGAATCAGATTCGGGTGAACATGACCAAGGCAGCCAATGGCGACCTGGCGATTTCCACCAGCTTTCCGTCGCGCAGCCGGGTGATCCGCTTGTTTCGCGGCTGGGGCGATTTCACCCTGGAGTATCGCATTCAGGTGCCGCGCCACTCGCGGCTGGTAATTCGCGAAGGAAAGGGCGATGTGGTGATCACGGATGTGGCCGGCGATATCGATGCCAGCGCGCACGTGGGCGACGTCCTGGTGCAGGTCCCCCAGAGCGCCACCTACAAGCTGGACGCCCGCTGCCGTTTTGGCACCGTGTATTCGGATTTGCCCGGCACGTCCCGCTACGCATTCCTGTTCGGCCACAGTTTGAGGAACGACGCTTCCGGGGACGCGCACCGTCTGTATCTGCGGGTCGGCGCAGGCGGCGTCAGCGTGCAGCAGGTCCGCAATCCGCTGCAACCGGCGGCAACGCAGTAAGGCAACGCGCGCTACCGGGCGGCTTCGATCAATATCTATATAAATTGTTTATTATCAATTGTTTGTAAGCCATAATGGCTTCGTTCGGTAACGGCGGTTTGGGTTCGCGTTTGGACATTTTTGTGCATCTTTGTGCAGGGAGCGGTTCTTACGGCCGGCTGCTAGCCCGTCTTCGGTCACCGGGCCTTCTGAAATATAACCCGTGTGCCGGCGCCGCGCAGTTCGTCCCAGAACCGGACAACCAGCGCGATTAAATAATGATTGGCAGAGCTGAAATACCGATTTTGCCAGGTTGGCCGCTGGCCCCGAAATTGCCCTTGATTCTCGTCTATGTCCCCCGTTGAATGGATCCGCGACCTCCGCATGGCTCTTCGCCTGCTAGCGAAGAATCCCGGCGCCACGGCGTTGGCCGTGCTTTCGATTGCCCTGGGGATCGGCTTGACCACGGGTCTGTTCGCCATCGGCGATGCGGCCCTCTTGCGGCCCCCGCCGGTGGAGAAACCGCGGGAACTGTGGTCGGTGAATTCGCGCGGCGACGACGGCAACTGGATGATGTACGGTTGGCCGGATTATCTCGATATGGCCAGCGCGCTGGAAGGCAAGGCGCAACTGGTTGCCACCCAGCAGCGCGGCGTCCAGGTGGGCGAGGACGAAGCGAGCGAGATGGCGATCATTCAGCCCGCCTCGCCGAACTATTTCCAAATCGTGGGAGTGAAGCCGGCGCTGGGCCGCGCCTCGATAGGCGAAGTCGGGGGAAGGCCGGAGACGGTGTTGGGTTACCGGCTGTGGCAAACGCGCTTCTCGAGCGACCCGGACATTGTCGGCAAGACCGTCTTGCTCAGCCACAGGGCATTCCTGGTGGCGGGCGTGATGCCGGAGGTCTTCACGGGTCTTCAGCGGGGCAGTCTGGTCGGCGTCTGGGTAAGCGCGCATGCCTGGTTCTCCACGCTGGGGAATCGGGAGGAAGAGCAGTCTCGCGTCGGCCAGTTCGAGATCGCGGTGCGATTTCGCGCTCCCCTGACCGCGGCTCGCGCCGCGGCGCAACTGGACGCCGCCATCCGCGGTCCGGGGAAGCACAAACCCGCGCCCGGCAACGGTTCCGGAACGGCGCTCGAATGCTTCGCGCGGCCCTGGACGAACGACCTGGTATTCGGCGGCGGCCTGGTGGCCGTGCTTTGCTTGGTCCTGTTTGTGGCTTGCGCCAACGTAGCTCAGTTGCGGCTGGCGCAGGCCGAAGTGCGCCGCAAGGAACTGGGCCTGCGGATCGCTCTGGGCGGGGGCGGATGGCGAATCGCGCGCCAACTGTTGGTGGAAACCGCGTTGCTCAGCCTTGCGGGCGCCGGATTGGGCCTTCTGCTGGCCCGCGTTCTGATGGAGAAGGTTTCCCAGTTCGCGCGCGCACTGGACCCGTTTGCGGATTACGGCATCCGGCTGGATTACCGCGTCCTTGCGTTCTCGACAGGGGCACTCGTTCTGGCCGTTCTGGTTGCCGGCGTTGGGCCCGCGCTCCACGCGGTTCGGCTCAACATTTCCGACGTATTGAAGCAGACTCACGGCGTCGGAATGGGGCGCCGAAGCTGGCAGCGGAAGGCGCTCGTCACCTCGCAGATCGCGGTGAGCGTGACGCTGTTCGGCGTCGCCGTGTTGTTCCTGACCAGCCTTCACCATGCAACCGGGATACGGCCGGGCCTGGACCCGCACAAGAAGGTTCTGGCCCTATCGGTGATCCCGGCACTCCATATCCCGCCCGCGGCCTGGTGCGACCAGGTGTGCGAGCGGCTGGCGGCGCTGCCAGGCGCGCGCGGAGCAACTTATGCGCGGCGGCTTCCGCTGAGCGGCTCGGGTGGCGGACTCACGGCGCGGGTCGAGTTTCCGGGCATCGCACCTATGGGCGTGCCGCTGAACAACGTGGGCGGCAACTACTTTTCCCTGATGGGGACCCGCGTGGTGGCCGGGCGGAGCATCGACAGCCGCGATCACGCAGGCGCGCCGCTGGCTTTGGTCGTGTCGCAGGCATTTGCCCGCACCGTGTTCGGCAACCGCGACCCGCTCGGCGCCTGGGTTCGGATCGATGGCAAACCGCGCCAGGTCGTGGGGGTAGCCGAGGATGGCCCGTCCAACAACCTGCACGAACCGCCGCGGCCGTTTGTCTTTCTGCCATTCGCCCAGGCGGTGTCGGACGATATCACTTTGATGGTGGAAACCTCCGGCGCTCCGGCGGCACTCGACCGCGCGGCCCGCGCCGAGATTCGTGGATTCGACCCCAAGGCGCGCGTGTACGAATCGACAACTTTGCAGAAAACCCTGGACAACGCCCTTTCGGTCGACCGTTTTATCGCCGCCGCGAGCAGCGCTTTGGGCGCCAGCGTGGTTTTGCTCACCGCGGCGGGGTTGTTCGGCGTGCTGTTATACGCCGTTAACCGGCGGACGCGCGAACTCGGGCTGAGGGTGGCGCTGGGCGCCCGGCCGCGCCAAATCGGGCGCCTGGTCTTGGGCGAATCGCTGCGGCTGGCTGCGATTGGTGTGCCCATCGGGCTCGCCGGGTTGGCGGCCGCGGCCCACGGTGCACGCTCCATGCTGCTTGGCGTGACGCCTCTCGACCCGCTTTCCTACGGCCTCAGCGCCGTTGCCGTGGTGACGCTGGCCCTGGCCGCCGCATGGCTCCCGGCGCGCCGCGCCACCCGCGTGGACCCGATGGAAGCGCTGCGCTCGGAGTGACCGTCGGGAGCTAGCCAGGCTTTTGTGGGTCAATCTGTCCGTGGGGCAAGCGGTTTGTTCGAGCCTTCGCGAAGAGCGACCGCCGCTGGCTTTCGCTCCCGGCGCTCAGGGTAAAATGTAGTCATGCGCAACGAGTTCACCGCGATTGTCGAGCAGGACGGACCTTGGTTCGTCGCGTACTGCGCCGAGGTGCCGGGCGCCAATGGCCAAGGCAAAACGCAGGAAGAATGCCTGGCGAGCCTGCGCGAGGCGATTGCCCTCATCCTTGAATACAGGCGAGACGAATCTCTGCGCGCTTTGCCCCCTGACGCTAAACAGGAACCCGTGATCGTTGGATGAAACGCGAGGGGCTTCTCCGCCACCTTCGCCGCTACGGCTGCGTGCTGCGCCGGGAAGGCAAAGAACATACTCTTTGGGAAAACCCGCAGACCGGTCGATTCGCCGCTGTCTATAGCAAACCCTCCTGACCGTCATCCTCCTCACCCTCGGCTTCGATTCCAAGGGGCGGTTGCACTGCACGCGGCGCTATGTCTTTCGCGTTTAATCCGGGTTCTCTTTCCAGAAGCTCCCGAATGAAACCGATGTCGGGAAGGTTGAGGGCGTCCACGATTGCGGCGTCAATCTGGCAGCGTACCGGGTCGGAATGCAGTTGCGCGAGAGGTTGTAGATTTTCCTCCGCCAGTGTGTCGTAGCGCCGGGCTAGGGTCGCAAGCTGTTGCGCAGAGAGCGACCGCACATCCAGAACCGGCATAGATTCCCACGCCGGTTGCTTCATCTGCATCCACGCCCCTTGGGTAACAACGCGACGGCCAAAGAACAACAGAAGGGCAAGAGTCGAGTTGAGCCATAAAAGCAGGGCTTTCTGTCGTTGTGCGCTGAGGTGATTTGGCTTTAACGCCCACCATGTATTGCCAAGCATCTCCTGTTCAAAGCGAACTGCTAGTACACGGTGGGTATTGGAACGCAGACGCTCCACCAGGAGAATATTGCCCGCTCTCTCCCATAAATGTGGGCCATAATTCGGGCCGCGTGGTGATTGCAACCACACTTCCAGACGGGCGTTAGGTTTTTGAGCGATGGTACGGACAGCAGCGGATTCGTGGCCCCAGAAAGCGGGGTATGGCGTCAAGTCCTCTGTTGTGACCTTAAACCCTTCGTGGATGCGCTTACGGTCGGGGCCAAGCGCTCCGAGGGCATCCAAGCGGCAAACGGGCACATGCGCGGCGTCTCTAACACCGGGAATGCGTAGGACGCCACTTTCAAGTGTCCAACACGAGCGCAGTAACTCGGTTTGGGCGAACAGAGCACCCGTCCAATTTTCCGTATCTTTTGCGGGGGGAAGCGTCACTAGCTCCCCGAGTTTGCTGCTTGTTCCCCGAATGTTCGTGACACCTGCTCCTTCGACTGTGGCCCGTTCATCTGCGTGAGTAATTCTGTTGGCAAGGTCTAATGCCTCATGAATGGACCGTGGATTGCGCCACAGATTGACGTAGGTTGTTCGGCCTGCTGGTTCTTTCTCTTTACGCTTACGCGCAATAAAGAGGATTTCGGAAAGGTCGGTGTTTTCGGAGAAATTCGGGCACTCCGCGTCCTGACTCGATATGACTGTCTCCAGGTGATAGCGTTCGGCTATTAGTTGCCGGGTCTGTGCCCACGCCTCACCGGAGGCAAGCGCGGCGGGTAAAACAAAAGCAAGCCGTCCGCCGGGTTTTAGCCATCTGTCTGCGAGTGCCACAAAGACGCTTCCTAATCCCGCCGTGGCACTGGCTCCCAAGCGCTTGACGCGCTGTTTAAGCTCGGCCTGTAGTTTTCCCCGCTCATCCGGCAACGAGCCAAACAAGAGATTGCCGCCCACGCTACGAACAAACGGTGGATTCATGACGCAGAGGTCGAGGGCTGGAAGTTCGGCTGTTGCTGAATAGGAGAATCCCGCGCCCGTGCGCAGCGCCTCTGTATGCGAGTAATCGAGCGCCATCTGGGTTTGCACCCTGTCACCGGCGAGGAAATCGAGACTGCCAAGCTTAGGTATTCCGTGGTCTACGCCTAGCGGCATGACGAACAAGCCCATTCGCACAAAAGCAACTTCGGGCGCGAGCATTGCCAGCGTCGAGGCCGTCAGGTGAACAGCCGACGGCAGTACATCGTAGCCGTGCAGAACATTTTCCATGAGCGCACGGTGCAATGTGGACATGTCCTTTATATCTAGCGGTAGGTCTTGGTCGGCACGTTCGCGGATATACACGTCTGAAAGCGCCTGGGCGGTCGCCATCAGCAGCGTTCCCGTCCCACACGCGAGGTCGGCGACTTTGAAGGAAGCCAGTTCTATCGGGTCACTGAAATCCTGTTTCCATTTCGCGGCGAAGGTCAGCTTCATGAGGAGAGTCGCGGCGGAAACGGAAGTGTAGTAAGTGCCGAGATATTTGGCGTGATGCAAAAGCCAGTGGTAGATACGGCCCATCAGGTCGTGCCGCAGAGCGGCTTGTTGCCTGCAAATGGCAATGGCTTCCGATAGCAGGGCGCGGGTTGCTATGTTGCTGTTCTGGTTGATAGGCAGTTCATTCAGAACACGCTCGCCTAGCTGAAATATGGGAACGTAGTTGATGTTTTCCCAAATCCATTTCCAAAGTTTCGCCGTGTTCCCTACGAGGTCGCCTTTGCCTCGGTCGAGCGTGCGGAGTGACGTAACGCGGCCATCGGTCTGTGCAAGCTGCTCCTGAAAAATGAAGGCGTTTGCCAACACCAGGGCGGAGACTCTTGCGGCTGTCTCGCGGCGCTCCTCCGCCTTTTCCTTGGTTTCTCCCTTCGGGGCGAACAAACCAAGGATAGTCGATAGGCGGTCACACGCTCCCTTTTGCCCCATCCATAGCTTTGCAACGCCTGACAACTGGCCGGAGAGGGATTTCGCCGTTTGCTCTACGATGTCATCCTTCGTTAGAGCTTCCTGCGCGTGGCGAAGCGCATCCATCAATGATGCGGGACTGCCTTCAAACCACTCTTGGGTTTCGTAAGTCTCCGCGACAATTCGGTACTTCAGTTGTGAGGTGCGGAGCGCGTCAAGAATCTTTGTCGTCGGGGTGTGGCGAAGCGGAAGGGGATAAATTGCCGCCGCTGCAATATGGGCGATTCCGCTGCGAACCCGTTTCCGTGCGTCTTCTAAAACAACCTCCTCCGCGTTGGGATGGTCGGCCAATTTGCCTTCGATAACGACACGCAGCCCGCGCAGTTGAAAGAGCACATCCGGGCGGTGTTGGCCGTGGACGTGGATTGTTTCAGCGTCGGCGGTCACGCCCAAATGAGAAATGAGAATGGCGAGCTGAGTGTTTACTACTTCTTCCCGGTTCCGCTGCTTTTGCATGATTCCTCTTCCCGGCGCTTACTTGCGTGTTTGCATGTGAGCATGAAAACATGCAAGCATGAACTCGCTGACGGTCTGCTCGGCTTCGGCGGCGGCCACCTTGATGGCTTTCACGTCCCCACGGGGCCAGCGCACTTGCAACGGTACGGGCTTCGGCTTCTCAGGTGTTTTCTTAGTTCCGCCTCTAGGCGTAGTAGCCGCTGTCGGGCTGGTGGTAGTGGAAGGAACGAGGGCGTCCGGGGTTAGGGCAGTCGGTTTAGCCATCGGCGATTACCTTTCGCGACTGTACCATGCTTGCATGCTCCGGGTTCCATGGGGGGACGTTTCCAGGGCTTCCGACGATCACTCCCGTGACACGCCGTTCACGGAAGCTTGGTCAGGCGAGGGGCGGCATCTCGCCTGAGATGTAACCTAATGACCTCCTCCCGGCAACACAATCGCTTGGGGATCGTCGGGTTCGCCTTAGTCGCCCTTCACCCTTCCAGGCTGTACCGCGTCTCCGCCAGCCGGTACAGCGGTTTCCAGACCAGGCGGTTGACGGTGACTACCAGCATGGCCATGACGATGGTGGAGAGTAACAACAGCAAGGTATTGCCGCTATCGGTGGCGGAGCTGATCTGGGCGCCCAGGCCCAGGGTGGTCATGATTTTGCCCTGGAAGTGAAAATACTCGGCCACGATGCTGGCGTTCCAGGCGCCGCCGGAGGCAGTCACCAGGCCGGTTACCAGGTAGGGGAAGATGCCCGGCAGGATCACGGTTTGCCAGCGTTGCAGGCGGGTAAAGCGGAAAACGTCGGCGGCTTCCCGCAATTCCGAAGGGATGGCGATGGCGCCGGCGATGACGTTGAAGAGGATATACCACTGCGTGCCCAGCAGCATGAGAATGATGGAACCTACACCCAGGCCGCCGCCGAAGCGGACCAGGGCCAGCAGCACCACCGGAAACAACGCCGTGGCCGGCACCGAAGCGGCGATCTGCGCCAGCGGCTGGGCCACGCGGGCCAGGCGCGGGTTGAAGCCGATGGCGACGCCGGCGGGCACGGCCCACAGCAGCGCAATCAGCAGGGATACAATCACACGCAGAAAAGTGGCGCCGGCGGCTTCGAGAGTGACGGACACGGCCGCGGCGGTGACGCTGCGCATCATCTCGAAGGCTTGCCAGGCGGCATAAAGAACGATCGCGGCTACCAACAGCAGGCCGGCCGCTTGCGCCAGGCGGACGAGCCAGACGCGGCGAGGTCCCGGCGCGGGCCGTGCGGCGCCCGGCCGGGACACGGTCAGACGCTCCCACGCAGGCCGCAGCGTTCGCCGCTCGATCCATTTCACCGCGGAAGCGTTGCGCAGCAGGTGCAGGATGGGCGAGGAGACGGCGGCGGAACTTTCCACCTGCTCGATTTTGAAACGGTCGGACCAGGCGATCAGAGGCCGCCAGACAAGCTGATCGATGAGCACAATCACGGCGATCATGGCGCCGAGGCCCCACAGAATGGCGGGCGTATCGCCGGCTCCGGCGGCTCGCTGCAGATACGACCCCAGCCCCGGCAGGCGGAAATCGTGGTTGCCGAGAACGAACATTTCGCAGGCCATCAGGAAGAACCAGCCGCCGGCGACCGAGACAATCGAATTCCACACCAGGCCGATCACGCCAAAGGGCAGTTCCAGCTCCAGGAAACGCTGCCAGGGGCTGAAGCGGTAAATGTCGGCAGCCTCGCGCAGCTCGCGAGGAATGGATTTCAGAGAGCTATAGAAGCTGAACGCCATGTTCCACACCTGGCCGGTGAAAATGAGCACGATGGAACCAAGCTCCACGCCCAGTTGGCGGGTGGGAAACAACGACACCATGGCCAGCATGACGCCCGGCAGAAAGCTGAGAACGGGGATGGACTGAAGAATATCGAGCACCGCCACCATCACCGTTTCGAGGCGTTTGTGGTAGGCGGCAAGATAGCCATACGCCACGGCGAATACCAGGCTCAACACATAGGCCACGGTCATGCGCACCAGCGAGTACATGGCGTAGCCGGGCAGGGCTCGCGGCGAGCGTGAAATGTGCGCGGCGGGCGTGACCACGCCCATCCAGTAATGAACGGTAGTGAGGACGGCATAGATCGCCGCCAGCACCGCGCCGAAAACGGCCGCATCCAACAGCAGCGGCCAGGTGCGCTCGCGAATGTGGGACCGCGACAGCCCGGGGATCGACATCAGTTGCCCGCAGCCTCGTCGCCAGCGGACGGGGCGGTTTCTTCGGGTATGAAGAAACGTCCGGTGGAGGCGTCGCGGTCGAACAACTCGGCGTAGCGGCCCCAATGGACCGCGGTTTCGATCTGGCGCCCGGATTCCTCTTCGCTGAAGTGCTCGTCCAGCAGGTCGCGGAAGAACTCGTCGGGGAGGGTGTGGTCGGCCTTGCTGGCCAGAGCGCGGGAGATCTGGCGGATCAGGGTGACGTGCGAGCTGGCGGCCACTTTGAAAAGCTCTTTGCGGCGGAGGATGCCGGCCTCGGCGAAGCGGCGGCCTTCGGGAGTGATTTCGGCGGCGCCTTCCTGGACGGTGAGATAGCCGAGCAGGGAAGCGGCTTCGACAATAGGGAGCAGGTCGTCGAGTTCGAGCGCCAGGTCGTCGGCCAGGCGGTAGAGATCGTGGCGGCCGCCGCGGTCGTTGACCAGCTCGAGCAGGCCGGCGATGCCGCCGGGGCGGGCATGGGGGAGCATCGGGTACTTGGCGTGCGCGGCGAGCGCGGCGACGGCGGCGGGAGCCTCGGCTTCGGGCTGCGGGGTGGGCACGAGGTCGGGCTGGGTGAGGACGCGATAAATGTAGTCGACGGCTTCGTGGAAGCGCAGGTCGAGGTGCTCGCGGGGGTGGGGTATGCGGATCCGGAAATCGGTGCGGATGCGGCCGGGATTCTTTCCCAGCACCACCACGCGGTCGGCCAGGGTGACGGCTTCTTCGATGTTGTGGGTGACGAGGAAGACGGCGCGGGTGGGCATTTTCTTGCCGAGCCACAATTCCATCAGCTCGCCGCGCAGGTTTTCGGCGGTGAGCACGTCGAGCGCGGAGAAAGGCTCGTCCATGAAGAGGACTTCGGGCTCCACGACCAGGGCGCGGGCAAACCCGACGCGCTGTTTCATGCCGCCGGAGAGTTCCTTGGGGAAGGCGGTTTCGAAGCCGTCGAGGCCCACCGAATCCAGGATTTTCAGGCTGCGCCGCATGCGCTGGTGGGCGGGAACGCCGCGCGCCTTGAGCGGGGCCTCCACGTTATCCAGCACGGTGAGCCAGGGAAACAGGGCGAAGCTTTGAAACACGATGGCGACGTTGGGGCACGGGCCGGCGAGGGGCTGGCCGTGCCAGAGAACCTGGCCGGAACTGGGACTCGAAAGACCGGAAAGAATGCGCAGGAGGGTGGATTTGCCCGAGCCGGACGGCCCCAGCAGGGCGAGGATCTCGCCGGGATAGACGGCCAGGTCGGTGGGCGCCACCACCTGGATGCGCGCCTGGGCGGGGCCGTAGAATTTCTCCACGGCGCGGAGTTCGAGGATCGGTTCAGCCACTTGCGTCAACCTACCTAGTTATACCCTGCCGCGGCCGAAAGACCCCGAGAGATCGTGTTACGGCGGCATGAAGGGGAACGAGCCCTGCCGCTGCCGGCGCCATCGGCGCCAGGTTCGTCTCCCAAACGCCGGAATTCCTCCGTACACTGGTGGAAGCGGCCATGCCGAAGAAAGCGCAAGCACCAGCCCAGAAGCCGGCTCCGGCCGGCGATCCCGATCTGAAGGACGCCTCGCTCTACGTCAACCGCGAGTTGAGCCTGCTGCAGTTTCAGCGCCGCGTGCTGGAAGAGGCGGAGGACGAGAGCAATCCACTGCTGGAGCGGATGAAGTTCCTGTCGATTCTGGGCTCCAACCTGGACGAATTCTTCATGGTGCGGGTGGCGGGTCTCGAAGCTCAACTGGAAGCCGGCACGGTGGATGCCGGGGCGGACGGGATGAGCACCCGGGCGCAACTGGTGGCGATCCGGCGCGAGTGCAAGAAACTGCTCAGCGAGGCGCGCCGCGCCCTGGAACGTCTGCTGCCTCCGCTGAACGAACAGGGCATCTGGATCCACGAATACGGCGACCTCAACGAGGCGCAGCGAAGGCGCGCGCAGGAGTATTTCGAGGAGACGATTTTTCCGGTGCTGACGCCGCTGGCGTTCGATCCGGGGCGTCCGTTCCCGCATATTTCGAACCTGAGCCTGAACCTGGCGGTGCTGATCCGCGACCGCGCCGGCACGGAGCACTTCGCGCGCGTGAAGGTGCCGGACTCGCTGCCGCAACTGGTAGCGGTGAACGGCACGTCCAAGCCAAAAGCCAAGGGCACGCGGCACGGGCGGGTGGAACTGGTGTGGCTGGAGCAGGTGATCGCGGCGCACCTGGGGGCCCTGTTTCCGGGAATGGAGGTGCTGGAGTCGCACCCCTTTCACGTGACGCGCGACGCCGATATGGCGATCAAGGAGCTGGAAGCGGAGGATCTGCTGGAGACCATCGAGGAGGGGATCCGGCAGCGGCGCTTTCAGAGCGTGGTGCGGCTGATGGTGACCCAGGACATGCCCCAGCCGATCCTGGAGATTCTGTCGAACAATCTGGAAGTGGGCCCGACCGAAGTGTATCGCACCTTCCATCCGCTGGCGCTGAAGCGGCTGATGAGCTTGTACAACCTGCCCAGGCCGGAGCTGAAGGACCCGCCGTTCGTGCCGGCGATTCCCGAGCTGCTGGCGGAGGTTTCCGAAGAGGAAGACGTCTTCGCGGCGATTCGAAAGCGCGATATCCTGATGCACCATCCGTTCGACTCCTTCCAGCCGGTGATCGAATTCGTGCGCCAGGCCGCGCGCGATCCCAATGTGTTGGCTATCAAGACCTGCCTGTACCGGGTGGGGCGCAATGCGCCGGTGGTGGAAGCGCTGCTGGAAGCCGTGGAAGAGGATAAGCAGGTGGCGGCGATGGTGGAGTTGAAGGCGCGTTTCGACGAAGAGAGCAATATCGAATGGGCGAAAGCGCTGGAGCGCGCCGGGGCACACGTGGTGTACGGCATTATCGGGCTCAAGGTGCACTGCAAGGTGACGCTGGTGGTGCGGCGCGAGCAGGACCGGATCGCCCGCTACGTACACCTGTCCACCGGCAACTACAACGCGGTGACGGCGCACCTGTACACGGATATCGGGCTGTTCACCAACGACGAAGAAATCGCCGGGGACGTGAGCAACCTGTTCAACTATCTGACCGGGTATTCGGATAAGACCGATTACCGGCGGCTGATGGTGGCGCCGGTGAACCTGCGCTCGCGGTTGGAGGCGATGATCGCGCGCGAGATGCAGATTGCGCGCCGCGGCGACAAGGCGCATCTGATTTTCAAAGTGAACTCGCTGGCGGAACGGGAGACGATTCGGCTGCTCTACGAGGCGTCCCGGGCGGGGGTCAAGATTCAGCTCCTGGTGCGTGGCATCTGCTGCCTGCGGCCGGGAGTGCCGGGGGTGAGCGAGAACATCGAGGTGACCAGCATTGTAGGGCGGTTTCTGGAGCACAGCCGGGTCTACTACTTTCACAATGGCGGAGAGGAAGAGATTTATATCGGCAGCGCGGACCTGATGTCGCGCAATATCGACCATCGCGTGGAGGTGCTGGCGCCGATTCGCGACCCGGGCCTGGTTCGCTCCATTCGGGACGGCGTGCTGAAGACGTACCTGGCGGATAACGTGAAGGCGCGGCAGATGAACGCGGCCGGCAACTATACGCGCAAGAAGCCTGCCGGCGGCAAAGCGCCGGTCAACAGCCAGGAATGCTTACTGGAGCGGCGTAAGGCGCACGGCCGGAAGAAGAGCGGAGCGTAGGGGGGGCGGCGCCTTTGCCGGCGCAAAGTCTGGTATTAATAACAAACGTGGGGCTGAGGGTTGGATTTGTTCGGGAACTGTTCGCCGGTGAAAACCGTGTTGCCATAACTCCCGGCGCTCTTTCGGTCTTAAAGAAGGCGGGAGTGGAATGGACCATGGAGGCTGGAGCGGGCCAGCGCGCCGGTTTCCCAGACGCGGAGTATGCCGAAAGGGGAGTCCGCGTCCTGGAGGCGCGCGCCGAAGTATTTGCCTCGGCGGACGTGATGCTGCAGGTGCGCGCCCTGGGCGCGAATCCCGACACCGGGGCCGAGGATCTGGCGCTGCTGCGGCGCGGCCAAACCTGGATCGGTTTCGGCGAGCCGCTGACAGCGATCGCCGCGGCGCGAACTCTGGCCGAATGCGGCGTGGATTTCCTGGCCATGGAACTGATGCCGCGCATCACCCGCGCGCAAGGCATGGACGCTCTTTCTTCCATGGCCACGATTGCCGGCTACAAGGCCGTGCTGATTGCCGCCGGCGCGCTGCCGCGCATGTTCCCCATGCTCATGACCGCAGCCGGAACCGTGACTCCGGCCCGGGTGCTCATCATTGGCGCGGGAGTGGCCGGACTGCAGGCCATCGCCACGGCCCGCCGGCTGGGCGCGGTGGTGAGCGGCTACGATGTCCGCACGGCCGTGAAGGAACAAATCGAAAGTCTGGGCGCGCGCTTCGTGGAGCTCGATCTGGACGGCGGCGGAGCGGAAGACAAGAGCGGCTATGCCAAAGCGATGGGCGAAGAGTTTTACCGGCGGCAGCGGGATTTGCTGGGCGCCGTGCTGGCCGAACAACAGGTGGTGATCACCACCGCCGCCGTGCCCGGACGAAAAGCGCCGATTCTGATCACTCGCGAGATGGTAGCGCGCATGGCGCCCGGCTCGGTGATTGTGGACATCGCCGCCGAGCGCGGCGGCAATTGCGAGCTCACCGAGCCCGGCCAAACGGTGGAATGGGGCGGGGTCGAGATCGCCGGTCCAATCAACCTCGCCTCCACCATTCCGTATCATGCCAGCCAGATGTACGCGCGCAATATTGCCACGTTCCTGGCCCATCTGGTGAAAGACGGCCGGCTGGCGCTCGACCGCGAAGACGAAATCGTGCGCGAAACGCTGGTGACCTATCAAGGCGACGTGGTACACCCGCGCGTGCTGGAAGCCATGGGAGCGGCGCATGCACTCTGATCTCGAGCTCGGACTGTACATCTTTATGCTGGCCACTTTCGTGGGCCTGGAAGTGATCCGCAAGGTTTCGCCCCTGCTGCATACCCCGCTCATGTCGCTGACCAACGCGATTTCGGCGATTTCCGTGGTGGGCGCGATTCTCATCACCGGCGCCCAGGGCGCCAGTATGCTCAGCAAGGTGCTGGGCTTCATCGCCATTACCGCCGCGGTGACCAACATCGTCAGCGGATTCCTGATCACCGACCGGATGCTCAAAATGTTCAAGAAGCGCGAGGCAAGGAAGTAATGGCGCACCTGGCACCCTACCTGGCGATTGTGGCCGCGGGGCTGTTCATCCTCTCGCTCAAATGGATGAACTCGCCGGCTACGGCGCGGCGCGGCGTGTTTGCCGGCGAGCTCGGAATGCTGCTGGCTATCACCGGAACGCTGGCGGCGAACCAGGTTTTTAACTGGCAATGGATACTGGCCGCATTTCTGATCGGCTCCGCCATCGGCGTGCCCATCGCCTATATCATGCCGATGACCGCCGTGCCGCAGCGGACCGCGCTTTCGCACGCTTGCGGCGCCCTGGCGGCCGCATTGGTGGGGACGGCCGAGTTTTATCGCGAAACCCCGGACACGTTTACCATGGTGGCGCTGGTGGTGGAGACTTTGCTCGGCTTCCTCACCTTCACCGGCAGCCTGATGGCGATGGGGAAACTGCAGGAGATTCTGCCCTCCCGTCCCATTACCTACCGCAACCAGAACGTGATCAACCTGCTGCTGTTTGCCGCTGCCCTCGGAATCGGGGTGAGATTGATCGCGGCACCGGACGACCGCTTTCTTTTCCCGATTTTCGCGGGCTTGTCCCTGCTGTTCGGCATTTTGCTGCTTCTGCCGATCGGCGGCGCGGACATGCCCACGGTGATCGCCCTGCTCAATTCCTACGCGGGGCTCTCGGCCTGCGCCATGGGCTTCGCCCTCTCGAGCAAGCTGCTGATTATCGCCGGCGCGCTCGATGGGTCCTCGGGGCTGATTCTCTCGGTCATCATGTGCAAGGCCATGAACCGCTCGTTTACCAACGTGCTGTTCGGCGCCTTCGGCCAGATTCAGGAATCCAAGGTCCGGACGGAAAAGCGGCCGGTCCGCAGCGCCAGCCCGGAGGAAGCGGCGTCAATTCTGGCAGCCGCCGGCAGCGTGATCGTCGTGCCGGGATATGGACTGGCCGTGGCCCAGGCGCAGCACAAAATCCGCGACCTGTTCGACAACCTGATGCGGCGCGGCACCGATGTGAGGTTCGCTATCCATCCGGTGGCCGGCCGCATGCCGGGCCACATGAACGTTCTGCTGGCGGAAGCCGATATCCCTTACGACCGGCTCATCGGACTGGAGGAGATTAACTCCGACTTCGCGCAGTGCGACGTGGCCCTGATCATCGGCGCGAACGATGTAACCAATCCCGCCGCGCGCAGCGACAAGACCAGCCCCATTTACGGTATGCCGATCCTGGACGTCGACAAAGCCCGCACGGTGATGGTGATCAAGCGCTCCATGAGTCCGGGATTCGCCGGCATCGACAACGAGCTCTATTACATGGATAAGTCGCTGATGCTGTTCGGCGACGCGAAAGCCTTCGTCACCGAAATCCTGAAGGAACTGCCGGCCCGGGCCGGCGCCTGAATCTGCCGGGCCGCCTGTAAGCCGTCGCCCCGAGACTTCAGCGTGAGTAAAACTTACCCGGCGCGGTCCTCCCGGCACTCCCTTCCGCGCCCCCGAACTTACCTTAAGGGCACTGAACTGTTGAGGATTCCACGGACTTCTGCGTTGGCACTTGGGATGCTGGGAATACCGTTCCGTTTTCTTGACCGCAATCACGAAGGAGATACGCATTTGTGGAATAAGCAGCCGCTGCAACAAAACGAACCTCCGGCTCACCCGGCGCCCGAACCGGCCCGCCCGGTTCCGGCCTATACCCCACCCGCGCCTCGCGTGGAGCCGGCACGCCAGCCCGCCGCGATCGGACCGGCCATGCACATCAAAGGGGAAATCTACGCTCGCGAACAATTGCTGGTGGATGGCGAGGTGGAGGGTAGTGTGCAATCGGAAAGCCAATTGACGGTGGGCCCGAACGGCAAGGTCCGCGCCAATATCAAAGCTCGCGAGGTGATCATTTTCGGTTCGGTGCGCGGCAACGTGGAAGTGGCCGAGAAAATCGCCATTCGCGAACAAGGCAGCCTGGTGGGCGACATCAAGGCGGCCGGGATCAGCATCGACGACGGCGCCTACTTCAAAGGCAGCATCGATATTATGCGGCCGGAGCCGAAGGTGACCGCCAAGCCGGTAAAGAACGAGGCCAAGGTCGAAGCCGCAGCCGGGTAGCGCCAGGCGGAATACATTTGAGGTTTTGACGCCATCGCGCGACGGGCCTCCGGTCGTCAACCGTGACGGTAACCGGCACAAGTGAGCGTAACACGAGCAGGGGGAAATTTCGGGGGATGGCCGGGGCTGCGGTGTGGAAGCGAAAGAGGGGCGCGGACGGGTGGGGCGCGGAGCTCCGGGTGCGGCTATTTCTGCGCCATTGTGCATTTTTGTGCGCTTTTCAGAACTGATCGGGGCCCCCGAGTTTGGGTTCGGAAAAGGAGCCGAATTGGGTTGGTATTGAGCGGGTAAGTTATTTTGTTTCTCTTTGTTGAAAAGAAAATTGGGTTCGTTTGGTATTTTCAATTTGGGTTCGCTCGCGGGGCCTTACCAGACGATGGCGGCTCCCCATGTTGAGATGTAGCACGACGACTGGGACGGTGAGGGAATGCGGCAGAGATGGGGCGGTGGGAGGAAAGGATATCGGGGCCTGAAATAATTTGGAAAGCTCTGTGACCGGGATTTCGCATCAGGCCGATTTCCGTTACGGGAAAAACGGCGCAGTCCAGGCTGCGAATCGACTCTCGTGTACTTGAGTATACTGACAATAGCGCGAGCTGATCGACCTTCCGGCGAAGGCGGTTCAACTCAGCGGCCGTGCTCGATAGCCTAGTGAAGCGCTCCCGTGTGAGCCGCGCGATGGCCAAAACGTAGCGGCCAAAAGGAAAACCATGGACCCGAATCTCAATCAAGAACGTGAGCAGGCCCACGCGTTGCTGGACATGCTGCCGGCCGAGAAACTGAACGCCGTGCGGAGTCTGCTGGAAGCGATGGTGGATCCCGTTTCCCGCGCCCTGGCCAACGCTCCCATTGACGACGAACCCATGACGGAGGAAGAAGAGCGCGCCGTTGCCGAAGCCCGTGAGTGGCTCAAGCATAATCCGGGGATTCCGTTTGAACAAGTGGTCGCCGAACTCGGCTTCACCCTGGAGGAAGTGAAAAACTACCAAGACCCCTCGTGATCAAGCGTGTCGTCGTTTCCACCCAGGCCCAAGCCGATCTCGCCGCGATTGACCGCCCCGTGGCTCTGCGTATCGCCGCGGCGATCCACCGCTTCGCTACCACCGGCGCCGGCAATGTCCAGGGATTGCGCGGCATCCACCCGCCCGAGTTCCGTCTCCGCGTCGGTGATTGGCGCGTTCGCTTCTACGATCACGGCGATTGGATCGATATCCTCCGCGTCCGCAACCGCCGCGACGCCTACCGCTGAGTCCCGGCCGCCCCTTGTTGGGGGGGGTGATGTGCCTTGTTGGGGTGACGTGGGGTGACGTGGGTCAGCCTGAACTAATACCTTTTCGATGCATGGAAAAAGGGACGGAGCAGACTGGCACATTATCCGAGAGTGCCCGCCACGGCAGAGTACAGCCGGAGGGCGGCCGATCACTTTATAGGATTGGACTTATCTGACAAGATCGGGATAGCGGTGGGCGGGCGATGCCAACAGTTCGGACGGCAGATGAAGAGGCAGCGCGGCTGGGTGCATCGGAGCATGTTGGAGCGATGAAGCTGCCATACGGACGAAACGCGCCCGTAGCGCGGTCCGCGAAGGATTTGGGCAAAGCACAAAAAGGGGACGGAGCCGATTGCGACCTTTTCGGCAGATCAAAGAGGTGCAAGTTCAGGCTGTCCCGGCTTCCCCCCATTCAGACGCCGACCCAGACGTGGAGCCAAGCTTACACCTATGACGGCGTCAATCGCCTGCTGACGGCGGCGGAAAACGTTACCGGCTGGACGCAGGACTTTGGCTACGACAATAATGGGAACATGTACGTGAGCAGCCAGACGAACCTGGGCGCGATCGGCTCCACGACACCGCAGTCCCCAAGCTGGTTCGCTAATGGGAAGAACCAGGCTAGCGACCCGGCCAACGCCTGGGGCTACGATTTGGCGGGCAGCCTGACGGGGATCCCGGCGGCTGGCTGGGTGTTCACCTACGATGCGGAAAACCGGCAGGTCGAGGCGAGCGGGTAGCAAGCGCCCAAGTACGGTGTCGAGATAGGGTTTCGGACGTCTCCTACTTCAGGTCCTCAATCACGCATGCGATCGCAGCCTGTGCAGCGTGGGCGGTACCTCGATTACAACATCGACCCATTCGCGCGGCCCTTCCGTTTCGTCACGTATGAGATGCAGCAGCAGTGCTTCGACAACGGGCCCGCCGATTACCGTCGTGGCCTTCCATTCCCCTCCAGCGAGGCCCCGATCGACGCCGTCGAGGTCGGTCTCCAGGGTGCGCCGAAGGGGCGCGTCTGGACAGCGCGCGAACACGCACCCACGAGACCATTCCCGTTCGGGAACAAAGCTAGCTCCATGCCGTTCGATTGGTCATTTCGCTCGCCACGCCACCACCGCCAGAAAAGGCAAAAAGGTGCGAAGATACAGAGCGTGACGGGTTCGTATCCGGAGGGCTCGGAACCAATGACATACATCCACATCAGAGCTGTTTTCTTCCTCTTGACTCTCCCAATCTTCGCTTTTGGGGAGATTGAGCCGAAGCGGCCGCTTTCGCCGCAGCAGGAGCTCAAGGTGACCGAGGATGCCCGTTCGGTGACTGTCTCCGGCGAAACCTTCGCCTACAGCTTCAGCCGGGAGAATGGGCTGATCAGCGCGGTGAGGGTGATGGGCCGGGAGGTCACCGACGGCACGCCGATCCCGGACCTGGTGGCGGCCGAGCAGTTGAACCCGGATGTTTCTCCGTACGCGGCACGGCGCGAGAAGCGCGCTGCCCTGAGAATCCGCTCGGCGGCGCCAGCCCAGGTCGTGGTGGTTGCGGAGGGCCGGTACACCGCAGAGGACGGAAAGCTCTTCCCGCTCCGCTATTCGATCTCGTACGAAATCTCCATCGACGGTGTCGTGCTGGTGGCCGTGACCAATACCGCACTGGAGGACTGCTCGCTTCGCTGGCTCACGCTATCCGGGGGAGCGGTCCGGTCGGAGCTGGTGAAGTTCCTCAACTGGATGCCCGAGCAATCCACTTCACAGTCCACGCGCTACCAGTTCCGTACCGTGGCGGAGATTGCCGGGGAGAAACTCCTGACGGGAACCTGGATTCCGTGGTTCTGGCTCGGCGACCAGAATGTGGGCCTGGAAGTGACTACCTGGGACGTGCGCTCGCAGACGTTCAACCAGGTGGACAGCAGCGCCCGCCGGGACCAGGCTGACATGTTCGTTGTCCAGCGGGCGGGTGGGGGTGTGCGCTGGGACAACTTTCTCACCCGCAGAACCAGAGTCTTCGCCAGGCAGGGATGGACCAGGAGCGGCCAGTTCGCCCTGGCGGTGACGCCCTCCAAGAAGTTCGACCCATACTATGCCATGCTCAAAGGCGCGCATCTCGGACCGCACCAGCACGTTCCGAGCCTCACTCTGCCCGATGAGCAGCAGATCCGCACTCTTGCGCAGGACGGCTACAACCTGGTGGTGGGCATGGCCAACTGGCGGTCCGGGGAGTACGTTCCGCTAAATGAAGCGGACCTGCGGCGGACGATCGCTCTTTGTCACAAGTATGGGATGAAAATCATTCCTTATATGACCCTGGTGGATCTTTCTCACGCGACGGAAGCCTGGCGCGAGCATGGTGAGGAGTGGGCCATCGAGCCAACCACCGAATACGCCAAGCTGCCGGTGGGAGGGCCGCCGGATCTGCAAACGGAGATGGCATACCGCAACGACGAGGAACGGGAGACCACGCTCATGTGTCCCGGGGCGGAAGGGTGGCGGACATTCTGGAAACAGCAGGTGGCCCGCGTCATCCGGGAGTACGATTTCGACGGTATCTACTTCGATTTCTGGTACGGACGAATGGCCTGCGAGAACGCGCGGCACGGCTGCGGCGGCCGCTTTCGCCGGGCAACCATCCTCGGTTCCCGGGAGATGTTGATGTACGCCTATAACCTGCTGAAGGCGAAAGACCCGCATGCCATCATCAAGGCCAATACGAACATGCTGGCCAGCGCGCTGATCACCAGCCTGGTGGACATCCGCCTGGTCGGGGAGAGTACGGATGCGGCCAAGATGGACCCGCCCAGCCGGCAGTGGCTCTACACCTCCTACCGGCTCGGCGAAGCGACGGAGTTTCTGTGGGCCGACACCGGCTGGAACGCGGCGCAGCGGGCGTCGTTCGCGACGCTGGTCAATTTCCTCCCGCAATACTACCAGCGGCCGCGCTTCGAGCCGCGGCAGGCGTTCGACGATTTCGACGTCTTCCGCTCGTTCGACGACGGCCAGGGCGCCTGGTCTCTGGGTATCGGCGGGCAGGAGAGGCTAAAGGCAAATCCGCCGGAAATCGTGACCAACGTGGTTGAGCGGGACGGGGCAATGCTGGCGACCATGATCAATACCCGCGATTCCTCTGTCAACGCGGAACTCCCGATCGCCGAGGGCTGGTTGGCCTGGGAACCGCTGGCGGAACGATTGCTGGATGCGCGCCGGGGTTCTTTGAAGGTCGAACTGGCCGGAGGCGCTTACCGCTCTGTGGTTTTGCAGCCGAAACCGGCCGGGCCGCGATTGCTGTCTGCCTTGGGAGCCGCTAAGCCGGCCATGCAGTCCTTCGATAAGGACGCCCGGCGGCTGCGACTTTCGGTGGAAGCCGTCGAGGGGGCGCTGGTGCGTTTTGTGGTCTACAGCCCGGAGCCGGTCAAGAAGGTGACCGACGGGCGAGGTGTAGACGTAACTTTCCAGTGGACGCCAGAGACTGATCTGGCGCGGTTCGAGGTCAGGCACGTCCCCGGCGGAACTTGGTCGGTATGGTTCTGAAAATGGGCTGTTTTAACGCCCTCCCCAGCCCGGTCGATATCTCGCTCAAGTGCGGTTGCTGTGGCGATTCCACGCCGGCTCCGCGCGCACGGCGTCCGGACTAAAGCGGCGGCGCGACTCCCGACTTCCCGGCGCACCCAAGGTAACGGCACACGGCAGGCACGACTCGTGCCCATTCGGAGCAAGGAATGTCTTCACTGAACTGCAGCATGGTGGGCGCGCCGCCGCGGGCCTCGTTCACCAATCGGGCGAGAAAGGCTTCGATTTCGGCCGTTTCCAGCAGACAAAGCGAAGCCGGGAAATTCGGCAGAACCACCTTATCCGGCCATGCCGCTTTAGCCTCCGCCAGGCTCATGTCCCCGGCAGTCTCCGGCAGCGAGAGCGATTCGACCCCGTCGATTGGCGCGCGCTCAATGAGGTCTCTAAGCGCCTTCAAGCGTCCGTCCATGTGAACGAAATATGGCTTGTCGGCATGGCGGCACTCGCCACCATGCCTCTCGTAAAACGGGAGACAGAAGCGTTTGAAACTATTGGGAGGCGTTGTGGCCGACGTAATGTTATCCGGTTGCCAGATGACATCCGCTTCAGAATCGAGCGCCAGGGTGAAGACCTCGTCCATTTTTCGGTCGAGCGCGTCCAGCAGTTCGAGAACCGGGTCGGGATCGGAGTGAAGGTCGAGCAGGAAACGCTCCGGGCCCGCGAGTTCAATCAGGACTTTTTGGAACGGGCAGCGATCGACCCGGCCAAGGACGACTCCGTCATCTCCGAGTTCCGATCTTCTGGCGCGGAGGGATGCTTCGTTCTTGCGAAGAATCGTGTGCCTGGCAAGATACGCCAGGACCCGATAGTCCTCGCGCGTCTGTATATAGTACTTCGAGATCCAATCCGAACCGTAGCTTGGATCGGTCCTGATGCGCTGGCACACCGAACCGACCGGTGTGTCATACGTTCTGACCTCGACTCTCTCCCCATTTTCGAAAGCGAATCGAACCTGCAGATCGGCACCCCGGACCTCGGAAACGTAGCCCGCATGCGTGTGCCAGGGAGGAGCGATCAAGGAAGCGACGGGGTGGAAATCCAGAATACCGAGGCCGAAATTCCGGGCTTCCCGCTCGCTCGTCCCGCGAGGAAGATATCTCGTATAGATACCGACCGGGACTCCATCAACTGGCTGCTTGTGGTACACCGCAAGCAACCGTTCGCGGGCGGCGATCCGGCTCATACCAAAATTCCCGCCGCGCGCAGGCTGGCTTCGACTTCATCCCGCGTCGGGATCGCGTCGATGACACCGAGCCGCGTAACCGACAGCGCACCTGCATGGTTTGCGAACATAACCGCGTCTTCCACCGGCTTGCCGTCCAGCAAGGCGGCCAGGAGCGCGCCGCAGAACACGTCGCCCGCGCCGGTGGTATCCACCGCCTGGACCTTCGGCGCCGGGTAGTGGCGGGAAGCATCTCTGTCCGTGACCACTGCTCCCTGTTCTCCGAGCGTGACGATCGCCGTTCCAACGCCGCGGCCGACAAGCCAGAGCCCGGCGCGCATCGCCGTAGCGGGGCTGGTGACTGGAATTCCAGTAAGTACCGTCGCCTCCGTCTCATTCGGCTTGATGTAATCGATGAACGGGAAAAGATCGTCGGGCAGTTTCACGGCCGGCGCCGGATCTAGTAGTGTGGCGACTCCAAGGTTGTGTGTCTTGCGGATCGCATAGTCCACCACTGCCAGCCGGCTCTCAAGCTGAAAACCAACAATGTGCGATCGCCGGATCGCCGGTTCGGCGGCATCGATATCCGCCTCGCACAACCTGAAATTCGCGCCCGGGCAGACCATGATCATGTTGCCTCCGTCCTTGTCGACGAAAATCACGCTGATGCCGGTATGATCGTCGTGATCGATCCGGATCGTTTCGGTGCCGATCCCGTACCGCCTGTAAAGCGCGAGCGCGCCCTGACCGTAGTGGTCCATCCCGATTCTTCCCACAAACTGTGTGGGAGCTCCGAAAGCGCGCGCCGCGATAGCCTGGTTCGATCCTTTTCCGCCATTCCCTTCCCAGGCAGAGTCGCCAATCACGGTTTCACCGACGACGGGCAAACGCGCCGCTTTGTAAAAGAGCCCGATGTTATAACTGCCGACAACAGTAACAAAGTTTCTGCTCATAACTTCGACCTCCTCGTACCCTTGTTTCCAACCCACGGCTCAGCCTGCCGGGCTACCGGTCGATCCGCGACACGATGAACTCGTTGAGCTTATCGCCGTTCACGTTCCTGACGACCTGAATATTGGAACCCCGGACGCCAAGGTCGATGCTCTTCATGACCCCGCTGTCATCAAATTGAACCTTACACGGGATGACATCGAACATCTCCGCAGCTTTGGGATGATGCGCGGCATGAACGAAACCGGGCGTCGACCACATCCAGCGCCCTTTTTCGAAATACTCGTAACGATCCCTATGTTCGTTCGCCTTCGCGTCGTTTCTGAGATACCAATAGAGCAGTTCGTTCAGCAGGAAGTGAGACAGCATGTTCTTCTCGGGCGCGAGTTGTTTTGGGGCGGGGAAGTACCACATGGACGAGTCCACCGGGACCCACACAATCGGCAGTTTCGAACGCATGACGACAACGAAAGCGAAAGGGTCCAGCTTGACGTTGTAATCCTGCTCGGGAGCTTCCGCCGAGCCTGCGACAACGTACACGTTTGAGACCTTCCGTTCCAGCAGCCCGGGATCGCGGAGATACGCCGCGGCGAGGTCAGTCATACTCCCGACGGCCATCAGGGCGACTTTTTGATTCGATTCGCGAAGGGTCTTGAGGATCAACTGGACGCCATCCTGCCCGTCCACATAAAGGCCCTTGTCCCCCAACGAACGCAACTGGAAATTCCCCAAGCCCTTCACCACGGGCACCTGGCGGTTGGCGTATTCCATCAGCTTGGACATGACCTTCTCACCATCCGATGGATACAGGTGGTTGTCGAGGATGACTCCTTTGATGTCAAGCTCAGGCGATTTCAACAGAACGGCGGCATCGAAATGGTCGTCAATGTCCGCAATCGTGTAATACAAGTCGGTTGAATAGACGATTGGATACCGGGCTTGAGCCGCGGCCGGAGGGCCGATCGTCACAACCGCTGCTATGGCGAGCAGGACGGGGCCAGACGCTTTGCTATGCATAAATCGTTTCTCCATCCGCCATCCTCGGGCGCAACCGAACCTGCCGCCATGCCGTTGGGGGCGGCGAGCCCGGCCGGTGGCCGGAAGGGATATTACTTCTTCCTCTTTTTCACCGGCTCCGGCCCGATCCGTTGGATTGTTACACCGATCAGTTTCACCGGGTCCACCGGCTTATCGCCGCGGACCCGACCGCGACTGATGCGCGAGACTACATCCTGCCCCTCCACCACGAGGCCGAAGATCGTGTACTTGCCATCCCATTCACGCATGGGACCGGTGGTGATAAAGAACTGGCAGCCGCCCGAATCGGGCGCGCCAGTGTTTGCCATGGCGAGCTTGCCTACGGCATCGAACCGCAGACCGGGCAGAAGCTCGTCGCGAATGGTGAACGCGCAGTTGTGCGAACCGGTCCCGGTGGGGTCGCCCGACTGGATCATCACGCCCGGCAACACGCGGTGGAACGTGATGTTGTCGTACAGGGGCACCTTCACCAGCTTCCCGGTCTTGGGATTGAGCGTCGCCTTGACGCCTTGCGCCAGCGCGACAAAATTCCAGACCGTGACAGGCGTATCTTTCTCGTAAAGCCGGGCGGTGATATTCCCCATCGGTGTGTTGAAGATGGCATAGAGTCCGTTCGGTAGTTGTTGCGCAGAAACGCATCCTGCCGCGAGAAGGAACAGCGCGAATCTCGTCACGGTTTCTCATTCTAGCTCCAGGCGACTATCGGCAGCGAGGAAATGACGGACACCATCCCTTCGTCGAACGCCGATCCGGGCCGGAGCAACGCGTGTTTCTCATCCGATGGGTACACGCACGGGAAACGCCTGCCGAAGCTGTGCGATTGTTTGCGATTATGGCCGAGACTCCATGGATCGCCGGCCGTTCCACGCGCGGAAGGTGTAATTTCTTGGGCCGCTTTCGACAACTCGTGAAGTGCGCGCGGACCTCGCTGGGCGTGAGCCGCTTGCCGCAGCCAGCGGCAGGGCATCGTGACGCCTGAGGGGACGGCCGCCCCACCCGGGATGGCAAGGCTGGGCACCGAGGGCACGGCGCCGGGGTTCGGTGAGGGGGAGACGCATCGGGATTGAGGTAATAAGGGACATTTGGCGCGTCGGTCCTCGTCCAGGTCAACCTCTTTATTCGTTCCGGATGTTTTCGTTCCTCACGAACCGCCGTGATTGCCGCCTGCACTCTCAAGACGAGCTGTATACTGTTGCTAGCATAGCTGAGCTAATCAAAAACATGGGCCGACGGTTTCTGACCGTAACGCTGACGAAATAGGAAACTCACGCGGCGGCGTTCCCGTGGCGCGGCTCAAGGAGGAGATTCATGTCTAACCAGGCGATCGGCCAGTTCTCCTGGCCCTCTTTCCGGCCGCCGCTGGAGACCTACAAGCTCGATTACGGCATCGGCATTGTCGGCTACACCAACATCGTGCGGGCGCAGCAGTTGACGGCGTACCGCTTGGCGGGATACCGCGTGGCGGCGGTGGCGGACGTCAGGGCGGATCGCCGCCGGCTGGCGGAACTGGACGGCATCCCGCACGTGTATGAAGATTATCGGGAATTGGTCCTGCGGGACGACGTCGATGTCATCGATTGCACGATGAACCACGCGACCACGGCAGGTATGGCGGCCCGCATCGCGGTCCTGACAGCCGCGGCCAAGGCAGGCAAGGCCGTGCTGATGCAGAAGCCTATGGCGACGGATCTCAAGACCGCCGAAAAGATGGTGGAGATCGCCGAGGAGGGTGGAATCTCCTTCGCGATTAACCAGAACCTGCGCTTCGATCCGGCCATTTATCTGACCAAGCAGCTTCTCGGCCCCGATAGCTTCGGCGGCCCGGGCTTTATCCATTTCGCTAACATCTCCACCGAGGGGCCGGCGTTCGGGATGGGGCCGGGCGGCGTGGAAATGGCGTGGCAGATTCACGCGATCGATTCGATCCGCTGGCTCTCGGGCGGAGACCCCATCTCGGTCTATTGCACTAACCAGAACAACGCCTCCCTGTATCAGATGCAATTCTCCAGCGGAGCGGTCTCGAACTACTTCGAGTATCACAACGCCGACAATTTCCGGAACGAGACCCCAATACGGGTCTGGGCGGAGAGGGGGGCGATTCGCGCCAATCACCGCTGGAACCCGACGTCGCGATGGGAAAAGGACCTGGTCGAGGTGCGGGGCTACGACTGGCCCAAGGAAATCGGATGGGTCACCTGCAGTCTGCCGGACGATCTGACCTACCGGGAGGTCTATGTTCGACCGCGTTACGATGAGTGCGCCTCAATCGGCGGCTTCATCGGGGTGATGGGCGAGTTCATGCAGTCGCTGCACGAGAAGCGCCCCGCGCTGACCAACGCACGGGATAACCTTATGTCGCTGCGGATCTATTTCGCGGGCGTGCTGTCTTCGGAGCTTAAGCGGCCGGTCGATCCGCGCACTATGAAGACGTCGTGAAACGTCAACCCTCTTCCGGATTTGCGCCCGGCGGCCGGCGTTCCACAAACCCGCCTTCGCCATCCATCGCCGCAGCGCGCCACCGGGAGGCGGCCAGCAGCATCAGAGACCGGCGTGTCATGAATCGATTATCTCCAAACCCCGATACCCTCCCGCAGGCCGATCCCGGACGTGCACTCGCGGCTTGATATCGGTGAATATGCCGCAAGGCTGCGACTATCCTTGCGGAGCGCCTTCGCATTACTTGCGGCAACGGGAGCCGTCCTGGGGGTCCGTCACGGCGATCAGTGTCGCGCGCAACGCCCGCCGGTCCAGGTGCCCGCCCGCGCGGCGATGATGTTTCGGCGGAGGTCAGAGTGTTTCGCCGTGTAGCGCGGTCGGCATAGATTCCTCAGTTCGCAATTCCGAACGCTGCCACCAGCGCGTCGTAACGCTCCCGTGTAATGGGCAGCATGCCACCGTGCCGCAGGTTGGGCGGCATCGAATACTTGTTCCAGGCGGGCACATTGGTATAGCCCGAAAGCTGGTACCACGGGCCATTCAGGTCCAGTGCCACCGATATGCCGTATGAGATCCCCGGATACTGTTCATAGTACAGATACCAAGCCTTGCCATCGGGTGAGGGGATCAGCGTGGGAGCCTCGCGGAAGTTGGGGCTGATAGGCGGAGAGGGCTCCGAGTATGGTCCGGTCAGGCTGGAAGCCGATGAGATGCGGACCGTCTTGCCGGTGGGACATTCCGGTGTCGGGTAGCGTTCGTCCTTGATTACGGCGTAGTACCGGTTGCCGCCCGCGCGGACAATGACATCAATCGTGGCCATTTCCCAGGGAAACAGGCGGCGCGGAGGAGCGGAGAAGGTCTTCAGGTCTTTGGAAGTGACGTAAAGGGTCCTCTGGCTTGCCCAATACCGTTCGGGATCTTCCTGGGTACCCTCGACGCTCGGTGTGTGCCAGGTCAGCAGATATTGCGAGGTGAGCTTGTCGTAATAGAGCTTGGGGGCTCCGATGCGCTGCAGCGGATGCGGGTAGTTCGGCGTGGTGTGGAGGTCTGGCGTGTAATCGCCGTACTTCGTCCAGCGGATCAGGTCGTCGGAGACCCAGAAATTGATATCGGGGGCGGAATCGCTGCGGTTTCCGACCAGGTAAAACCTGCCGTCGTGACCCGGGCAAATGTTGGAGTGCCCCCGGTAGTCCTCGAACACACGCTTACCGCCGTTCAGCCGTTTCCAGTGCAACCCGTCCAGGCTCACTGAGTAATAAAGGCGCCCGTAGTCGCCTTCCACCATGTGGCTGAAAAGATATGCCTCGTACTGGGGTTTGGTTCCCTTAGGTTGTCCGGGCGGGTCCGGTTGCTGGCAGCGGATCGGCAGTGCCGCGAGCAGCATAATCCCTAGTATGGCGCCGCGGAGTTTTTGGAAACGCAGTCTCATGATCCTTTTCAACCTCTCTTGAGCGTCGGTGTCCCACGCTTTATCCGATTAGAGAAAGGTCGACCTCTTTCTCCGTATCTTCCCCGCCGGACCTGACGCCTGCCGGCTACGGCTCACACTCTGTGAAAGTCCCAGTATTGATCTTCGCCGTTTCCAGCACAAGTCCGTCCAACGTCTCCTGACGGCTGCTATGGCAGCGGATCGAACTGGGCGATTACGACTTCGCCTAGCGGGCCGTGGAGCGATCCGGTGGCGCGCGTCAGCACGGAGGAGTGCGAAGGGATGGCTGCGGCGTTCGCCCAGCATTACTGCGATACGGGGCAAGAACGGCGATGCGGCACCTGGCCTCACGGTGTGGTGCGGAGGCTGGCTGG
>JBKQIF010000127.1:0-20337 GCA_052148435.1 Bryobacteraceae bacterium | reverse complement strand
TTCGAAGTTGGGTCACAGGGACCTCCTTGTGACCCACACTATCCGGTTGTGTTTGCGGCCGCTAGCGTCGACTACGCGTAGCGTCCGCCGCGCAAGCGGCTTAGTTCAAACGGCGTTCGAGGAGATGACGATGCCGCCGAGGTCGCCCGGTTCCATGCTTCCCCCAACGCGACCTACGGCTAGCGTCGGCTGGCAAATCCACGGGTAGCGGGTTTCCCGCCAAGTTGAAGGTGGCAGCCTAAGTTCCGGTTTCCGCGTGACACTGTCGGATAGGGCTAATGCCAGTTCTCGTCACGGCAACGGTCGTCGGCGGCGCTGCTGACACGAGTTCATCAACTTCGGTGCGCGCGGCGCACAGCTACCGGCTTACATGTGATATCTTGCACTCGTGCGCTTCACATTTCTACTTGCGGCCTCCGCAACCGCGTGCTTCGGTGCCGCGCCCATGGGATGGAACTCCTGGAACAGTTTCGCCAACATCGTAAATTCTCAGATCGTTCAGCAACAGGCCCAAGCTCTGGCCGCGAATGGAATGAAGGAAGCCGGTTACGAGTATGTCGTCATCGACGAAGGCTGGTGGTTGGGCGAGCGTGACGCCGCAGGCAACATCGTCGTGAACCCTAAGCAGTGGCCGGCCATCAGGCCTGGTCAGAAAGACGGCGACATGGCCAACATCGCCGATTACATTCACAGCTTGGGGTTGAAGGCCGGGATCTACACGGACGCGGGTCGCGACGGTTGCAGCATGTACCCCGACTCTGGCCCGAAGTACCTCAATACCGGCAGCGAGGGGCATTACGCACAGGACTTTGTGCAGTTCTCGCAGTGGGGCTTCGACTATGTCAAGGTGGACTGGTGCGGTGGGGCGAAGGAGAAGCGGTCGGGCGCGGTGCAGTATGCGCAAGTTGCCCGCGCCATCGAGCGTGCGGAAGAGGCAACAGCACGCAGATTGTTCCTCTCCATCTGTGAGTGGGGCAGCCAGAATCCCTGGTTCTGGGCTCCGGGAGTCGGTGGCATGGAAAGCGCCATTTGGCGCACGGGGGGCGACATCATCCCGCCGGTTGTTGAGAGCCTGGAGGATCCCGAACACGCAAAACGGGTCATCACCCTCAAGAATGTGGTCGACTCGTTTGAGGCCGGGATACATCCGGAAGCACAACACACTGGCTACTATAACGACCTGGACATGATGGTAATGGGTATGCGCGGCATGACCGATGCCATGGACCGCATCCACATGGGGCTATGGGTGATGGCGAGCGCACCGCTGATGGTGGGTTCCGACCTGACGCGGCTTTCGTCGGCAACCTTGTCTCTGCTGAAAAACAGGGAAGCGCTCGCCATTCACAATGACCCATACGGTTTACAACCCATGAAAGTCGCCGAACCCACTCCCGGCCTCCAGGTTTGGGCAAAGCCTATGGCAGTTGCCGGAAGACGCGCGGTCGCCGTACTGAACCGTACAGACAGTTCCGCGCAAGTGAAGATCGATTGGGGCAAGCTTGGGTTAGTTGGCACTCCGCGATCGTTTCGCGACGTGTGGAATGGACGAGATTTCACCGCGGCTGACCCAGCTTTCTCCGTACCCGCGCACGATCTCTTGCTACTGTCCGTGGACGGTGAAGATAAAAAACCGGCCGAGTATCTGGCAAACCAGTCAGACATCGCCGGCATTCAAGCGACGCGCGGTCCGACGTTCGCCCGGCTCGAGTACGCAAACGCTTCCGGTCAGGTTGCAGTGGTCCGTGTGAAAAGCACATCGGGCCTTTCCACCGCCCTCGCCCTCCGTCCGACCGCTGGCTCAGGCACTGGCACCGCCGGCTTTTTCTTGCCCGGTGGAACCGCTGACCTGTCGTTCGAGGCACAGATAGTAGCGGTGCGCAAGCTCGCCGTTTACTCCTGGTGATCGCATATCACGAGATCGGATCGACAAATTGGATAGCTTCCAGGGGGTCTTTAAAGTGACCAACTTGAGCGTATAGTCGCGGTTGCTGACCTCTGCCGCTGACGGGTCCACAAACGGCACTAGACCGGCCAAACTTCTGAGTGCAGGGATGGCGTGCGGCGATTGAACGCAGTATTCTCTTTTCGTTTGAAACTGACGTTACCTGGAGGGTGAAGACCGGTCCCACACCTTGGTTCCTCAGGTCACCTGATTGTGGATCTCCTTTAGTAGTTGGAGTGTTTCCAACAGGAACGTGCCGTTGCGGTCCACATCGATATTGAAGGTTACGGGGACCGAGTAGCGATGCGCGGTTTTGACGTATCGCACAAGATGTTCCGGCGCAAAGCGCGGCGGTACTAAGGGCTCGTTGTATCGGCTATGGACCCAGGCAGGGTTGTCCAGGCAGACCCATCGGTGCGCCTGCAGGCCGTCCGGGGTGAGCCGGGCGGCTGGCACCGCGACCAGGTCGTTAGCTTCGCCCCATTCGTAGTCCTGATGATCGGTGTACAGGTAGTAGCGCATCATGCCCGGGCTGAGCGTGACCAGGCGGTCCCGGTACCCGGACTTCGCGGCATCGACCCAGTCATCCCAGGGGAAAGGAAAGCCCCCTGGGATCGTACGCTTGCCCCATTCCGGACCATGGCTGTCGAGAGACGAGCAGCTATCGAACCACCACGCCTTCACCAACTCACGGTGGCGCTCGCCAAGCTCAGCGAGAATGGCGAGGAGATTAGAAATCAGGCGGCTCTTGTTGGATTCGTGGTAGCCCACGGAGTACTCCCAGGCAGGGTCGTCACCGTGGTTGCAGGAGTGGTTGTAGTAGAGGATGAAGTGGATGTGCCGCTGGCGGCAAGCGCGCGCGAGTTCACTAATCATGTCGCGCCTATTGGTGCGGCCCGGAAGTACACGCTCAATCGCATCACACGGCCCAGCCAGCCATTGCAGAGCATGACAAGAGGTAAAGATAAGATACCCGGCGCCGCTGGCCGCGATGTGGTCGGCAAAGCGCTCGACGTTAAACTTGGCTACCGTTTCGGGGAAAGGCCGCCAATCGGCCGGGTCGACCGCCTGGGAGAGCGCGGTCCAGTGGGTTGAGACGCCAAACGGGCAGGAGGCAAACCAGCTGGCGTCGGCGCGCTTGTAGGTTGAAGTTTCGGCTGGGCCCGGCCGGGCTTGCGCGCGGATTTTCACTCCGGCCAATGCCATTGCTGTTGCCGTGGCAAACACACGCCGCGTATGCGAATTCCAATCCGTTTTCATTGCAAGAGCCATCCTTTCGGGATGTTAAGCATCGATTCCGCTTCTCTCATGATTAATTCGTTCGCGCGGTACAAACGTCAGCCGTCTTCCGCTCGATGGTTTGCCCTTCGCTGCAAGCCCGTTTATGCAGCCCTGTCAAGTTTGATCCGCAGCTCCCAACCACCTAACCTCGCGGGTTCGACCAGACTCAACGAAAGATCAGACTGCCATGATTCAGAAGATCGATTCTGATTGCCTCGCGCGACAGCGTTGAAACAAATGCACGCAAACCGGCGACCAACGGCACGACGCGGCTGCCCTAAGACACCGCCACTCCGCGCGAGAGAGGCTCAAAGCCGAGAGGCTCTATTTGCCCGTGCCGCGCGCCACACGGGCAGCGTAGCGAACGTCCTGGCGGCCGCTATCCACCGCCAGGTCCAGCACGATGCTGTAACGGTCGCCGCGCATCACGCTGTTCACGAGTTCGAAGGGCTTGCCGTTAGCCAGAAAGGTGATCCGTTCGGCGGCGAATACCGGCGTTCCGGCGGGAATCCGCAGCAGCCTGGCCGCCGCGCGGTCCGCCACGCTGGCGCAATGGGTCTCCCGCGCGCGGGCCGGCCAAAGCCCGCGGCTGCGCAGGAGATCGTATAGGGAGCGGTTTTCAAAATCCTCGGTTTCCAGTCCAGGCGCCAGCGCGCTGGGTATGTGGGCGGTCTGCACGCCCATGGGCTCGCCGTCGGCCAGGCGGAGGCGCTTCAGCCGCACTACGGCCGCCCGCGGCTCCAGTTCGAGCGGTCCGGCAATAGCTGGGCCCGCGAGGATCACGTCGATCTTCAGAACTTTCGTGGCCGGCACCAGGCGACGCCGTCGCATTTCTTCGTTGAAACCCAATAGTTCGTGCGGCCCCTGGTCCAGCCGTAATTTCGATACGAAAGTGCCCCGGCCCTGCTCACGCCGCACGTAACCGTGGTTGGCCAGATCGTGCAGCGCCTGCCGGACGGTGATCTTGCTGACCGCGAAACGCTCTGCCAACTGGTCCTCGTTGGGGAGCTGCTGGCCGGCTTGGTACTCGCCGCTCTCGATGGCCTGCCGCAAAACACACTCCAGTTGGTGATAGAGCGGCACCGGCAAACTCTTATCGAGCGGATTCATCGACACCATAATCTTGATGATCTTATATCTGCATACTCTTTACATCAAGTCAAGGATTTTCAATAAAGGACAACAATTCTGGCAAGCGCTCACCGCAAATTTCGGTAACCCGGAGACAGGGAGACGTACGAATCCGCTGACCGTTTGCTCAACGGGAGGTACGAGGGACGGTTTACGCTCTGCAGTTGGTCCGCGAAACGTTCATGCAGGTGGAGATCGATGTAATCGCTTATTTATAAGAACTGATGCCACCGAGGCCTGGTCAGGAATGCCTGCGAGACCCCGGCAAAACGCCGGAAAGGAACCGGCCCCCTTGCGGAGGCCGGCTGCCGATAGAAACCGAACTTGACTAGAAATAGAACTTAGCGACGACCTGCATGTTGCGCTCGCCCTCCGAGGAGCGGATCTGGCCGAACAGAGTAGAAGTGATGGTCTGCGATGCCGGGCTCAGGAAAATGGGCGTGTTAAATAGGTTGAAGGCTTCGCCGCGCAGCTCGAAGAATCTCGCCTCGGTGAGATGGAACTGCTTGCTGAGGGAAAGATCGAAGCGGCTCATGCCGGGGCTGCGATCGGTGCCGACGCCGATATTGCCATAAGTTCCCTTGGGCGGCGCGGCGTAGGGGGAGATGTCCAGCCACTCCGTGCCCGGTCCGATCTGGTGGGGATCGTGCGGCGTGCCGATGACATCGACGCGGTAGCTGCGCTGGCCGGTGCCGGAAGTATCCTGGTTATATTTGATGGTGAGCGGGTAGCCGGTGTGAGCAGTGTAGATGCCGCCGAGCTGCCAGCCGCCGATCACTGCGTCCACGGGCTTGCTCCAGGCCGACCCGAAATGGCGGCTGTGGCCGAAGGGAAGCTGATAAGTGAAGGACGGGACGAACATGAACTTACTATCGAAGTAAGTCGGACCCATTTCGCAGGACTGGCAATAGAGATACTGCCAGTACGCGGATTGGCTGCCCGCCTGGCCGCCCTCGCCGTAATAACCGATGGAATCCGACATGCCGTGCGAGTAAGTGAATGCGACCTGGTATTCCAGGCCCATGCTGAAGCGCTTGCGCAGAGTGGCCTGGAGCGCATCGTACCCCTGCCTGCCGATAGATGAGGTGCCGGAAATCTGCGAGATCTCGCTGCGCAGGGTGGGATTGCCGGAAAGATACGGGCCTTCCGTAACCACCCCATTGGTCACGATGTTTTGCAGATAGGGCATGGCAACCATGAGATGGGTTCCGTGCTGGCCGACGTAGCCAACGGTCAAGACGTTGTTGCCGGGCACCTGGAAGTCCGTCGACAAGTTCCACTGCTGGACCTCGGCCGGACGGACGTTCGGATCCCAGAGACGAATGGTGGCGCCGGCATAAGGGTTCTTCGGGTTTAAGCCGTACAGGCCCTGGTCGAGCGTGCTGCCCGGCAGGGTGTAAGCCGGCGTGTTATAGAGCGTCGCGAACTCCTGCTCGAATGGAGGATTCAGCGGCGTGCGCAGGTTGGTGCCGGTTCCCTCCAGGTAAGAGGAAATGGTGTAGGCGCCGCGGAGGACCAGTTTCTTGTTCAGCATATCCGGCGTGTAGGCGAAGCCGATGCGCGGCTGGAAATCCTTCTTGTAGGAGTTGTACAGGCCGGGAGTTCCGCTTTCGATCAGCGGCGCCGGTCCCGGAGGCGCGGCCAGGCCGGCCGGCAGCGGCGCGGCCAGTTCCAATTGGCCGCTGATTTGGCCGAAATTCGCCTGACGATTTTCCACCTCAACCCACGGCGAGCGGTATTCCCAGCGCACCCCGAGGTTTAACGTCAGACTGTCGGTCGCGCGCCAGTCATCCTGGAAATAAAAGCCCCAGACGTTGGAGCGCTGGCCCCACGTGCCGGATTGCAGGCCGCGTCCGTAATCGTCGGGCAGGCCCAGCATGAAATCGACCTCGCCGAGTTGCGTTCCGGACGGGCTGGTGGCGTTCTGGGCGGTGAAACGGCCGGTGAAGTTGATGTAACCGGTGCGGCCGTTATTGCCGGAATAGAAAACGTCCATCCGCTCGCGCAGTAACTGGCCGCCCATCTTCATCATGTGGCGGCCGCGGACGATGGTCAGGTTGTCGGCGTAATGAAAAGTGGTGTTGGCGAAGTCCGACTGGGTGCCGATGTTCTCGCTGCCCACGGCGGTGAGATAATTGAAACCCTCAAGGTACAGGAGCCCGGTGCCGGCGTTGTTGATCCCCACCGTTTGCGCCAGGTTTCCCGCGCCTTCATCCGCGCCGCCGCTATTGAGCGTCACGAAGTTGACGCCCACGCGCGCTTCGTTGACGATCTTGGGGCTGATGGTGCGGGTCCAGTTGAGAACGCCATTCGCGAACGGCGAGGTGTTGAAGCTGCCGTAGAGAATCGGCATCGTGTTGACGCCCGGATTGTCCTGGCGGGCCTTGGAGAGCCGCATCGTGATGTAATCCTTTTCCTCCGGCCGCCAGTCCACCTTCACGTCGCCTTGATCGCTGTACAACTGGCTCCAGGAACCGTAGTAGAAGTTGGGAGTGGTGAAGCGGGCATACTGTGGCGCGGGATAGAACTGCAAATCGTTCACCAGCTTGTACGCCGCCGGATCCAGCATGCTGGTGGGAATCTGATTGTTCGGGAAGGGAGCGCGCAGGCCGGTGCTGGTGCTCAGCGCATAAGGATTGTAAAGCTGGATGGGGGCCTTGCCGGTTTGGGTGGTATCGAGCAGCGAGGAGAAGTCGCCGCTGCGCCAGGCCATCGGCATCAGCGTGGCGGAGGAAACCGATGGCGGGGTGTCTCTGCGCAGGCTTTGCTCGTCGAGGAAGAAAAACAGCTTATCCTTGACGATACGGCCTCCGAACACGCCGCCGAACTGGTTCCAGCGCAGCGCGGGACGCGACACTCCGCTCCAGTTGTTGCCCCAGTTGTTGGCGTTCAGCTTGTCGTTGCGGAAATACTCGAACACATCGCCGTGGAAATGGTTGGTTCCGGACTTGATCACCACGTTGATGATGCCGCCCTGGAAGTTGCCAAATTCGGCGGAGGCGTTGTTGGTGATCAGTTTGAACTCCTCGATCGCATCCGGGTTGGGCTGATAGGAAACCAGGTCGTCGGAAGTGAAGTTGTTATCCACGCCATCCAGCAGGAAGTTGTTGGCTTCCTCGCGGTTACCGTTGACATAGGGACGGCCGCCGCCGGTGGCGCGCTGGCCGCTGTTGAAGCTAGTTGGATCGGGGTTGGTGACGCCGGCGGTGAGCAGCGACAGGGCGACCGGGTTGCGGCTGATAAGCGGCGTATGGTCGATCTGGCTGGTGTCGACCGTGGAGCCGACCTGGGTGGTCTCGGTCTGGAGCAGGGCGGCTTGGCCGGTGACCTCAATGCTTTCGCTGAGGGCGCCGACTTCCAGCGTGACATCGACGCGCGCGCGCTGGTCGATTTCCAGCGTGAGAGAGGGGTTGACGAAACTCTTAAAGCCTTTGGCTCCCACGGTGAGCGAATATCTGCCGTTGGGAATGCGCGGAAAGGCGAAAATCCCATCCTCGTTGGTCGAGGTGGCCCAATCGGTGTCCCGATCCAGGTCCTTGGCCTTCACGGAAGCGGCGACGACGGCGCTGCCGGTGGAATCGGTGACTCGCCCGGTAATTCCGGCGCTGGTTTCCTGTCCGAACAGCGACGCGGATACCAGCACGGAGATCAGGAACAGAAATGACGCGAGACGGCCCATACAGCCTCCATTACGAATTCAGACCCTAAAACTCTATCTTGCAGTCAAAAGATTATGTCATTCTAAACAGAGGATGTCAATAGGAAGCCCGCTCGACACAGCGATTCCGCAAACCTTGGATTGAATTTGGATTGAATGAGGTCCGAAAGGCGCAGGTGGCGTAGCCAGCCGCTTTCGATTCGTAGGTGCGCTCCCAATCGCGGTATCGGCCTTCCGCGTCTGGGGTCTCGAAGGGAAACTTGACGGGCGGTTGGCCGACATCAAGCCGCCACGGTTTGGGCGTGAGCCGCGCGCGGAAGGACTCCTGCATCCGGCAGAGACGCCGTATCGAGATATTGCGCCAAAACGTGACTGCGAACGGAAGCCATATGGAACCTCCCCTCTCTATCGATCAACCAAAAGCGTGCGCGAGGCCGAGAAGTCGCACCCGTCGCCTCTTGCCGCCGCTGCCAGAGCGCGAATGGATGACCGCCAGCGAGGCCGCGCTGGCCCTCGGCTGTAGCCGCCTCACTTGGGCGCAAGATGGTCGAGTCAGAGATTCCGAACTCCTGAGGTCGCGGAATTTGGGTTGAGCCGGGTTTCGAGCTCGCCGGCACGCGGCCGGGCTGGCGCCCGGCTGGACCGATTGACAATCGGTCCGCAGGTTGCCAACCTGCCCCACAAAAAATGGGTCAGCTCATTTTCCTCGACGGCGCGAAGTGCCGGGGCGAGATCAGGAGTTCGGACTCTCGGCTCTGCATAACAAGGCACGAGTGGCAACTCAAAAGAGCCTTAAGTAAGCCTGGGGAAGGGGTAATGGGAGTTGAATGGGAGTCGATTTCGGCGCGACTGATTCTTTGGGCCGACAACCCAAAGTTTGCCTAAGAACACGGCATTCAAAACCGCGGGCACCCCACAACCCCGAAAGCCCTCCGTCTGAATTGGGCGTAACCTCAACGATGGTAGTATCATCTGACATGAAATGTAGGGTATAATGATACTCATGCTGGAGCCACGCCATATTGGAGAAGTGCTGGGCGGCCACCGCGTTTTGGGTAAGCCGGTCACATCCCTGTTGGAACTGAATGACGCCGTCGAGCGCGGCTTGCCCAAGGCAACCCTTCGCAACGTGGCTCGGCACGTCTTTTCGGATGCCGCCGAACAGCGCGCCATGATGCACAGGATCGTCCCGGAGGCGACGTTCAAACGGCGGCGGGAACGATTGAGTCCCGCGGAGAGTGAACGGACCGAACGACTGGCGCGGGTCGTTGCCACGGCCGAGGATGTCTGGCAGGATCGCGAGCAAGCCCGGCGTTTTCTGACGACGCCTCATCCTGAGATTGGCGGTAAGACACCGCTCGATGCGGCTCTAACCGAATTGGGCGCGCGGCAGGCGGAAGAGGTCATGGCCCGCATCATTTATGGCCTCCCGGCGTAGCGGTCCCCTGCGGGCGTTCCGCATCGCCGATATGCGGCATACCATCTTCGACGGCGGCGGGGCAATGATCCATGGTGCCCGGTGGAATTCTCCCGGGCGGCGCGTCATCTACGCAGCCGAAACCTACGCTGGTGCGCTATTGGAGATTCTGGTCCACGCCTCCGGCAGCGTCCCACGAAGTCAAGGCTATGTCGAGATCGAAATTCCGGCCGGCTTGTCCATCGAAGAAATTACGCAGGACGATGTGCCGCGGTGGGATTCCCCATCATTTGAAGCCACCCAAGCCTTCGGCGATCGATGGTACGACGAGCGCCGCACACCGGCATTGATCGTGCCTTCCGTGGTGACGCGCGTGGAACGGAATGTGCTGATCAACCAGGAACATCCCGAATTTCCCATGGTCCGGGCCAGCCAAGCCGTGCCTGTACGCTGGGATTCGCGTCTATGGAAAAGCCTTCGATAGATAGCTGGGCAGGGGGGCAACGATTCTCGGAATTTCGAGGGCATTCTCGGGATTCTTGAATCTAACAACCGCCAATCCTATTGCATTTGCGTGGATGCCAACCGTTGAGCCTTTGCTCCGGAGGCAATGCGGCCACGCGTAAGCTATTGATTCGTTGGAACCACTGGGATCATTTCAATACCTCTCCAGACTGCCTTTCCGAGAAATTGCTAGGGAAATTGCTGGGGTAGTTTTGCCCTGACGATTTGCCCCAAGATAGTGGATCGCAGACGGTCTCTTGACCGGATCCTCACTGTGCTGCAAACGGCGGGCAAAAACCTCGCTATCCGGCCATACCCCAACCCCCACCGGAATGGTTTCGCTCACGGGGGGCGTGTCTTTCTCGGCTGCGCCAAGTCCTCACGGCGCCCTCGCGTACCCTCTCTCTGAATCATGGATGATGGGTGGTTCACTCGACCCATTGCAGGTTTGTGTGATAGTGGGAGGTCTTGGAGGGCCACCTTTGACCGCCGATAAAGAAGTCCGCATATTTCTGGCGGATCCCGTGCTTCAGCAACGACTGGCGAAGTATCTGGTTCTTCAGTGCGTCCGCAATTCGACGCTTGAGGATCTTCATGCGGGCATCGCACCCTCGTCAGTGTCCGGAGACTACTCAGCCGTCACCGTCACCAGTCCGCATGGTGCGATCCCCTTGCCGAGAGTGTCGCGCCTGAATGACGACGAAATGAGGCGACTGATGATTGACGTCGTCGATCGAACGTACCGCTTCATCCACACTTTGTTCGACGAAAACGCCGACGGTGAACTCTTGCTCCGCTTGGCCCAACATGATCCCGTACCGCAGTGGAACGAACCCGAACTTCGGATGGCGAACCGTCAAAACGCAGCACGGACTGAGAATACAGGAGCATTAGCAAGTCGACACGTAAAGCCGCACGCCGACGCGGTTTCAGCTCTAATTTTCTGCGTGTGTCCACCCGCCACCTGCCCGACCGCAACATATGCTGAAGGCCCCTCCCCGTGCGGGAGGCCCCGCGAATTCGTTCGGTTGAAACCTGAACATGTTCGTGGACATAAACGGAGAGACGCCGCCGCCAGTCCCTCTGGAGGAACATGCACTTGTCTTCTGTGCGAGGACGCAACCCTAAAAATGTTCTTAGACCTATATCCTCAGGATTGCGTTGTTCTGTTGTCCTCCGGACGAGCGTGGCTGTCAGGCGCACCTAGCAATTCTGGTCCGCCACTATTTAATCTGTCGCGTTGAGGACCGGTTATGCGGTATGGAATACTGGATCCCCGCCGGGGAACTTGATGAATTCAACGGACATATTGTCGGACCTATCGAGGTGATCGTCGTCTACACCGCTGTTGATGCGCAGTTCTGATCCGTGCCGGCTCCAACGGAACTCGTTTCGACGTCGTAAGCTCAGAGGTAGGATAAATATTGGAACGCGAAAAGCACGTTCACCTCCCTGGGCATAGGTCTCCGCACTTTCGATAGGTTTTGAAGGCGGTCTTTGGATTTGGGCACTGGACGAGAGTTAAGAACTCGGCCCGGCGAGCTTGGGAAATTCGTAAAGCGTTACTGCCGCACATGCAAGATCGCATGCAAGCTCTGCATTCTCGGCCTTTGAACATGAATCCCGGCAGTCATAGTCCGGCAACTCGAGCCGCGTGGTGTAGCTTGTAACCTGGACGACGCCCCACGGGAACCGCACATGGTAGATCTTTGGGTACACATTTGAGCTCACGCTGAAAACTCTGGGTAGTTCTTCCGGGATGGACCGAGCCAGTTTCAATAGTTTGCCTAATTTCTGGCGATTCTCCTTTGAACGTTCCCGGCAGTATTCGGGCCCGGGTCCGCGATCGCGACCGGCCTCACCGGGCAGTTCCTCCGGTGCCAGATTAGCTTTTTAGTATCCTCCGGTTGACAGGCAGGATAGCTTCGGTTCCGCACCCGGGCCTCGACAGTCCACGTTGCGATGTGACGTCACCGGTCCTTGACATCACGGAACGCCCTGCCTCGAGTTACATGAACAGTTGTGTCGCGGCTTATCGCGGATCACTGTGGGTGCCTTGCTGCCGGTATCTGCACCCAGTGACTTTGATGAACCGAGCGAGCAAAGGGAGGGCCGTCGATGTTGGGTACAAGGGCTCGATGGAGGAACGACTGGCCACCCTGGGCAAGGGGACACGTGGTTACTCGAAGATGCCGACTTTTTCCATCATTCGCTTGACCCGTTCTGTCATGATCTCAAAACGTAAGTCATTAAGTAGTATCGACTCCCCGTGGTCGTTCCGAGAACCCTTTCGTGAAAGGGCCGACCGATAGGGCTCTTGCCCTCGGAATATTTTCTTCACGCGTTCGTCCCAAGAACCCAGCAAAAGTGAGCCCACTGGGGTGGACTCACCGGCCCCGGTCAAGATGCTTTGAGGGTCCAGCCACACCTCGATGCGCGGAGCCAACGTGAATGCCTTTTCGGCGTGAACATCTTATTTCGCAAACGTACCAGCTGGCGATTTCGCAACTGTCGGATGGCCGGGCTTCATGGGCGTGTTCTCCGCCGTCGCGCCCGGGCGTTTCGCCGTTACGTTTCAATGCGGTCCTGAGCCTGGAGTCGGCCCAACTGGCAACGCCGGTTGTCCTTCTGATCCGCACGGTATTCGAGGAGGCGCGCACGTTCAGCGAGGCGCTCGCGCGACTCTCCGATGCTCCCTTGCCGTGTGGTTGCCTGCTGTTGCTGACCGGCGTTCGCCCCGGCGAACTCGTCGTCATCGAGCGCACGCCTTCACGGTGCGCGCTTCGCCATCCGAAGGACGGCTATGTCTGCGTGACAAACGGCTATCAACAACTCGACGCCGGCCTCGGCGCCGGACGTTCGGAACTGCTCGATACCTGGTGCCAGCGCTTTGAACGCGTGCAGGCGCTGATCTCTGACAAGCGGCCGAGCGATCCCGAGGACTGCTTCCGATACCTCAGCGATCCGCAAGTCCGGATGCACATGACCGTTCAGCAGATGGTCTTCTGCGCCGCCACGGGGGAACACTGGCTCAGATTCCCGGATCCGACGCCGCCATCTGCCACACGATCGGTCCCGTTGCCAGTGTGATGCGTTTGTTCCGGAGTGGTCGCCAAAAGCGCTGGGGATCTCAGGAACGGAACCCCATTTCGTGCGCGTCGAGGAAGTCCACCTTGAGCGGCTGTATCCCGAGTTGCCGCAAGAGGGTCGTCACCTGACCGCGATGGTAGCTCTGGTGGTGCAACAGGTGCAGCATCATGAGCCATAACGTGAAGGTCCACGTTTGCCCTCTCGTGCTGCGGCACGTCACCGGGCACTGGAGCGCTTCCTCACTCAGACCGGCCACGTACTCTCTCATCTCCCGCTCCACCGTCTCCCAACGCTGGGATAAAGCGGCCAGCGTGGGGAACTCCTCCGGCGCCAACAGGGTCTGCGGTGACCGTCCCCGCCAGCGCTCCAGCCACAACCACCGGCAAGCAGATGCGTCAGGGTGTTCCGCAGCGAAGGGAAGCTGTTCCCCAGCGGACGCAGGAATTGCTCCTCGGTGAGGCCCGCGCACGCTTGAAGCTGGCGATCCCGCGCCCAGTAGTTGTAGTCGAACATCTCGCTCAGCACAGCCAGAGACATTGTCTCGCTCATCGCAATCTCCCGTACCGCCACGCCATCAGCGCCGTCCACGGAGGTGCGACCGACGTTGCCCAGAGCCACTCCGGATTCATCTTACCTGACGGCGTATCCAAGATCCCGCATGTCACCCCATCGCGAAGGTCACTCACCGCCATCATCTGTCCCCTCAGGACGCTAACTCCAATGTAAATCGGGGTAGTCGATGTTCAACTCTATGGTTTCATGGATGTTATCGCGGCCTTCGGGAACTCAAAGCCTGCTCAATAGGCATCCAATGGGAATTCAATGGGAAGGCATTACACCGAGGCAGGTGCATTCTGTCCCGACTTTGCATCCAGAAAGACGCACAGAGGAAGCGACCGAACCCGCCGACTGTCCATGACCATGGTGTCCAGTGTGTCGCGCTCGAAATCGCTGGAGAGCGCAAAGTAGATCTGCCTGCTGCCGCGTTCGAAGAAGCTGGCGACGTACGTCAACAGCGGATATGCCGACACCACGTAGACGACGCAGTCCAGTTGGCTTTCCTTTTCGATTGCCTGACGCACGTGTGCGTACCTGTCCGGCGTCTTGGCGCTTCGCTCATATTCGAGCGCGAAGCGATACGGGCACCCGCCGCGCTCTGCATGCACCACGGCATCGTAATCCTTGGGAAAGCCATACCGCGTGAACTCGTTCAGGGATCGGATCTCCAACTCGGACTGCCACGTCGTCAGAACGTCCTCCCGCAACAGCGCGAGGTGGATCTCATTCAGCCCCAATGAATGCTGTACGGTGCTGTCATCCAATTCGACGAAGCCACCGGTCACAAGGAGCGCAGCGGCGTCCCCCAGGCTGACCAGATGCTCCGCACCGTCTGGCGATATCGAGTATACCCACGACCGCTCCGGCGTTGATTTGCGAACCACCAGGTCGTGATCGACCAGGCGCTTGAGGCGCCAGTTGAACACGCGGCGCCGGTGTTCTCTCGCCTTGAGTTGCACGAACTGCCACAACTGCTCGTGAGAAACGTGCCGTGATCTCAGGATCGTCTGCAACAGCAGCGTGTCCTGCGACGACTTCAGGTCGATTCCACCTTTACGATATCGCATTCGCGCCTCACACGATTGCCGACAATACCAGCCGGGCCTGCCACGGCTTTTGGGCCACGGGCTCCATGAAGAACGCGCCGAGCTGCCCCCGAACCCACGTGTATGGCGGCATGACAAGCATCACCTCTTGCTGCCCGCCGCATTCGCTGAACGAGATGAGCTGCGCACCGTTGTGCAACCAACCGCCGGCTTGGTCCCTGTTAATGCCACCCGTCTGCTCCGCGGTGACGGTCACCAGATAGGCGTCCGGCTTTTCCGGGCCGGCCAGCAGAGCCTTGAAGAGCACTTTGTTGTGCCCATTCCAGACGCAAGGCGCCTCGCACTCGAATACCTTCTGGACCATTTGGTGCATGCAGTCCGGACGAAAACCGCTGTTGCCATTGAACCGGGCAACGCCGTAGACGCATGGCCGGTTTCGGAGAATGCCACCGACAAGGACGCCAGTGGTGTTGTAGTACGCGGTTTTCCCATCGCGCCGTGTCCAGATGCTCCCGAAACCAAGGACCGAGATGAGCATCGACATGCCCCTACGCGCCTTTCAGTCGCCGGTTTTCTTGTGTCGCAGTGGCCAGAGCGGCCTCAAGACGATTGATCCTGGTAACTAGGGCCGCCTTGTCGTCGGAACTGACTGCCCCAGCGGAGGCGTTGTCTGGCCCCCCATTGCCGATTCTCTTGCTCACCGCATCAACGCGATGTGACAGTTCGGAGATCGTCCGCGCCTTCTCGTCCAACTCGCCTTTCAAGCGAAGCTTCTCGGACGTCACATTCTGCAACTCCGCGCGCGCCCGTTCGAGTTCGAGTCGGAGGTCGATTGCCTCGGCCGCATCGCCAACTGGAAGCCCGGTCTCGCCTGCCTCGACCACGCGGTTGCACCTTTCGATGTGCCCATTGTGCTTCGTGATCGCCTTGACTGCCCGACTTTTCCAGTACGCGGCCCAGTTTCTGGCCTTCACCAGTTCTGTCTCGAAGTACCGGATGTCCTTCCGGTGGTCCCACACAATCCAACCAACGCCGAGCAGGGCAGCGTAGAAACACAGAACCAGGAACGCGCAAAACACGAAGTACTTGTTGGCGACTGTGTTTTCCAGGAACGCCGCACGGCGCTCCTCCCAACGTCTGCCCCAATCGATGTTCCTGGGGTTGAGCGAGCGGAAAAGGGCGTCGTACCACGTCGTTCGCTGGCCCCGATAGCCGCCCTGCGCCGCAAGTGGGGAGTAGCGCGCCGCCGGCGATTGCCACGCTTTGGCGGCCGGGACGCCATTTGGCGCCGCGGGCCGTGCCGCCCCGGCGGGATCCCCTGGCTGCGAGCGCGGCTGTTGGCCGTACACTGCTGCGACTGCCATGGCTCCGAAAAGAACCACCAGATGAACGTTGCGCCTGATGATGAACGTCACAACTACCTCCTTCCTTGCACGCGACGGCCGAATTGTGCGGCCAACTCCGGGTTCTTGAATCGCAGGTTGGCCCCCGGGACGTCCGCGCGGGACGGCCGCAGACGCGGGGCCAACACGGTGTCCAACTCCGATACGCCGACATCTTGCGGCGGCCGAACGTGCAAGTGGCGGTGCAGCGTGCCCTCGGTATCGTCCGTCATGAGGATCTGCATCTGCCCCTTCGGCAGGTTCTTGATCCGTTCGTCTTCCGCTCGGTACTCGCGCTCTTCCCGTTCCGATCCGCTCGTGCCCTTCTCAAACCGCTCCCACCCGAACAACTCGCCACGCTGCAAGGAAACGGTCCGCTTCTTCACGATGTGCTCGGCGGACGCCCTGATGAAGAATTTGGTGGTCTCCTCGTCCTGCGTTCGTAGGCTGATCTTGGTGTTCGGGGCGCTGGTAACGTCTTCCTTGAACCCTTTGCCGACCTGGAAGAGTTGCGGCAGACTTTGCATCGAGAAGAGGAACGCCGTGTTCGTGCCGCGCGCCGTCTGGAGAATCTGAACGGCGAGCCTTCCTTGCATGAAGCTCCAACAGCCCAACAAGTTAACAGCGGCGCCTCCTCCGCATTGTTTGTAAATGCCCCAACCGTCAAAGCGGAGGAGGAGGACTTACACTATTTTTGACTTCCCGCACCGCACGCGCCGCGCGTTCCACGAGAGCAGGCGGCGCTGAGGGACGCGCCGGCGCCGGAGTTCGCGGCGCGCGCGGCGGGAGTTAACCATGCGCCGTCGGACCCGCGACCGACTCGACGATCTTCGCCGAGCCCGCCGCGACGAATCTCCTACGGCAGCCGTTCCTGACGGCTAAGCGAATGGCTGGAGAAGCTCATCTGGCAGGTGGTGGCAATGCGCAATATTCTGCGTCATCGGTCCGAGGGCGACGCGCAAAACGCTGCTGCCGCTCCCGAGCGGCCGGCAATTCCCAACAAAGACGCTGGCGCAGCACTGGGCTCCATGCCACCGGGCGATACGCAATCCTTTGCGCATTGGTCAGAGGGCGACGCGCAAGATGCCGCTGCTGGGAGACCAGCAAGTCCCGGTGAAGCCGGCGGCGCGGTACCGGACGGCAACGCCGCAGCGCTCGACAGGTACACGAAGAGCCAGCTACTCCGCCAGGAGCTCCTCAGCCAGCAGCTTCTCCGCCAACAGCAGGCGCAGACGTACCGGCCGTTGGGCCCGGGCGACTGCTCGCTTCACTGGTGGACCGAGAGATGCCAGAAGTGTGGTGATACGGTGAAGCCGGTTCACATGATGATCCGCCTGATCAACGGGTTTTTTTTGCGAGAGCTGCTGCCCGGCGTGCCACCCTGCGGCCTGAATTCAGGACGTAGCCTGGTGACGAGCGCCACGCGACCCAACCGTATCCGCCCAAGTTGAGCAAGCGCTCGGTTCGGCTCTTCGAACTGCGCCGTGTCCTCGCGTCGACCTCGCGCCGGGTCCAAGCTTACAGCGGAACCGCATTTCGCGGGGTAAGGCGCCGGCACGAGCGTCCTTGGCGTCCCACGCACGGCGATCGATCACCGCCGAAGCCCAGGGAATCGACTGAAAGAACCCGGTGCACGGTATCGCGTTCAAGCGCACCGGCGCGCATTTCGCGGACGACGCGACCGAGCGTGAAACATCGGCCCTCGGCCGCCGCTAGACGATGCCGCGGCGCGTTCCCACCCACTGCAGTACGGCAGGACCCGGCTGCGTCAGAGTGCTCGGGGAGCATGGAGGGAGTTGACCATTTGCCGGTGCACCGGGCGCAAGGCGTCCGCCGCCTCGATATCGCGGTGTTCCCGCGCGCGGCGGCAGCCTAGCCGGGGGCGAGTGCGGCCGAGGCGCGGATGCGCTGAAGGGCGCCGCGGCATGGTGCTCTCACCGGGGCGGCTACGACTAATTTTGTCCGCGAAACACCCTGATTTCGGGGGTGATGGCGCGCTGACGGCGGTCCTGGCGAGTTGGCTCAACCTCTACGGAGGAACGGTCCACCTCGAGCTGACATGGACGGTTCGCTACCACCTGGTGAGGACGGCCCGAGGGTTCTGATCCAGGATCTGGCCCGGACAAGCGGACAAGAAACGGTCCAAGAAACGGTGAGGTTGTGGTCAAAAAGTGCGGACGGACCCGCAGCGGCCAAAAAGCGTGCAGAAAACCCCATTTTCCAGCGCCGATTTGGCGTTGGGAATACCCTCCGAAAAGAGGCAATTCAGGGGACGCATAAAACTACATTTTTCTGCACACTTTTGGCCAGTTTCAGCCGCAGAATCAGCAGCTTAGCCGGCGCGGTTGGACAAATGCGGGGGCTGCGATCCCGGAGTTACAGCGACAACGTCGACGGAGGCCACATCAGCACCATTACTGGCATCGGCGCGACGGCGGGTGAACTGCCCCAAACCCCCGTTTGGTCCACACTTGTCCACACATGTCCCGACCTAAGAAACAGTTGAAAAACGAATAGTTTCTGTCACCGGCACATATGCCGCCGCTTCGCCGCGCGCGCCCGTGTCGTCGCGCCGCCGCGGCAGCGATCAGACGACAGTGGCCGGGACCGGCGCCGTGGTTCTTGCGGCCCACGCTACCACGCGCGAACGTCGATCGGCGCCGCCTCCGCCGCGTCGATGGCTGCCGCGTTCAGGAGCGCGCTGGCGCGCCAAGGCACGCCCGCGCCGGCCTTCCCGCGGCGCCGCACGTACCACGAGAGCAGGCGGCACAGAGGAAAGCGATGGCGCTGGCGAGCGCGTTGGCTGTCGAGGATTCGCAATCGAGCTCGGCGCGCCGTGGCTCTTCGGCCTTCGCCCCATCGAGGGCGTGCCGTGCGCAAGCGCACACATCGGCACGATCACTTCGCGCACGAGCCGCCCGAGCGCGCCCGCTCGGCCTTCCCGCGGCGCCACCCGATGCCGCGCGTTCCACGCTGGCAGCCGGCGCCGAGGGACGCGCCGGCGTCGGAGTTCGCGGCGAGGGCGGAGGCGTCGATCACTCGCCGTCGAACCTCGGCGGAAGCGGCTGAAAGAGCCCGGCGCGGCGGCGGCACGCGCACGTTACGCACGCGCGACTGCGTCGGTTTTCGAGTGGCGCCAGGCGTGCCGAGCCCGCCGGGTCGATGGCGCGCGGGGTTCGAACTCGCGCCGGCACGCGCACTTCCCAGACGCGGCTCGCCCGGCCTTCCGAGGGCGCCGCAGATGGACGTGTCGGCGCCGGAGTTCTTGGCGGACATGGAGGCCGTAGACCATTCGCCGTCGGGGCGGCGGAAGCGGCTGGAAGAGCCCGGCGCGGCGCTCGAGGATCTTCGCCGCGTCGGCCGCGTGGATGGCGCGCGCAGGGCTCAAGGGCGCGCGGCCAGCGTGCGCACCCTGGGCACGGCCCGAGCGAAGGGCGCTGAGGGCGGCGGGTCTCCGAGGCGACCTCGCGCCAAGGTCGACCGCCGGAACCTGGCGCGTTTCCCGGCACTAATCCGCGAATCTCGAGTGAACCTCAGCCAGATGAACGGTTTCGGCATTTCCCGTGAACGTGTGACGATAACTTATTTGGGAACGCTGCGAAAGCGTTTGACCACCTTGATTGCACAGGCCAACTCCCGGCTCAGACGCACGGGCGCGTTTCCGCCGATGCGCACCAGCAGCGTCGCGTGCCGCACTCCCGGCTTGACCATCAGGCCAGTTCCCGGCACCAGGCCCATCCGCTTCATTTCGCGCAGCGCGTTGGGATCGCGGTCGGAAACGCTCGAGATCACCGCCGGCACCTCGCACGGCCATTTGGACAGGGCGATTTCCTGGCGCTCCGCCACCTCTCCGTCTTTTTCCGGGATGATGTGCCCGTGCGGGTCGGTTTCAGGGAAGCCTAATTTCGCTGCGATCCGGTCTTCCAGTCGTTCGGAGATATAATGCTCCAGCCGTTCCGCTTCCTCGTGTACTTCGTCCCAGGCAAAATCCAGCACATCGTGCAGAAACCGTTCGATCAGGCGATGGTGCCGTTGCACCTCCAGTGCCCGCCGCTTGCCCAGCTCCGTCAGCCGCACCCCGTAATGTTTCTCATATTTCACAAAGGATGGCTGTTGGTCCGCGAGCTTTTGCAACATGCCGGTAACTGAGGCCGCCCGTACGTCCAAGTGCGCCGCCAGGGCGTTGCCGGCCACCCGCTCGGCGGCGGGGCCGCCCAACTCCAGAATCGCCTTCAGGTAGTCGTCCACGGCTTCGGTGGTTTTCGCGGTCACTAAAAACAGTATAGGCTATGGGTCAGCTTGTGTATAATTTAGGCATGCCTAAT
>JBKQIF010000126.1:0-69009 GCA_052148435.1 Bryobacteraceae bacterium | reverse complement strand
CCCTCGATCTGGCGCCGCAGACGCTCCCGGCTCGCCGACCGCTCCGCCGCGGCGCCCTCCGAAACTGCTTGTGCCGGCGCGCAAGGTGCGCGCCCATGCAGCACGCGATCCACCCCGTCCGCCGTCGCCGCGTTCCTGATTTACGCCCAGGACGGCCAGGCCAATGCATTGGTGCCGTTCGCGGTGGCTGGCACCACAACCACCACTATTCAGGCCGAGTTCAATGGGGTCAAAGGGAACACCGTCACAATCCCCGTCGTCAGTGCGGCGCCCGGCGTTTTCACCCAGGCTTACGGACCTGGGCAGACGTGGATGGTCAATAGTGGCGGTACTTTTAATTCGAATAACAATCCTGCTGCAAGAAATACCTACGTGGCTTTCTGGGCGACCGGCCAAGGTCTTGTGAATATTCCGTGGAAGGAGCTATGCCTGCTTCCTTGCGTGTGCTTCGTGAACGCCCAGACCTGGGTACCCGGGCTAACTTCGGGGCCCGCCTGGAACCGGAAGGCGTTATCATGCACGGCGCTGGGCAGGACCCGGTCTCGTATGCTGGCTATTGGAGCGCAATGCCGATCGGCCGTCAGCCTTCAACGTTCATGGGGTACGTCGGACTGGGCACGATCGCTCCGAATTAGGCTGATGCTCTCAAAGCGCAACTGCTGTTCTATCCGGGAAACTTTGTCACGGTCCAACTCGGCCTGAATATGACCAATGGCGCATCGGATCACTATGAGGCGCAAGTCGCGGCCGGAGCCTACGATGCCCAGATCGCTTCTCTGATCGGCGGGTTGCGGGAGCTCGCCACTCCGGTCTATTTACGGATCGGGTATGAGTTTCACGGCCTTAGCTGGAACGGCGGTTGGAAATCGCCAAGTGGGTGGCGATGGGAAAGTCAGATCAAGCGATCCTGGATACCTACGTCGGCTTGTACGGTAGCAAAGTGCTGGTCGATCCCCGGACCGTGCCGCGGGGATGGACGCCTTTTGTCCCGTGGCTTGTCTTGATCCTGGGAGTGTTCCTGGTGGTCTGGTTGCTCAAGCGCTGGCGCGTGGCCCCCAGGACCGCGACTGCGCTATCCACCGCAGCAGTCGAAAATCTGCCGGACTTCGACGAGGACTGGCGACCCGCAAGAAGTGGCGCAGATCCTCAAATCCGTTGACAATCGATTCGCGGTCGTCGGGACTGAAAGCCGTTACGAAAGCCGGACTCTGCTGTTCCCCGCCGTCCCGGTGCGGTGGCAGGGGCGCGGGTCAAGCCGATCCGATTGGGTATCGTCCCGCCTGGTACGCGGTATCGAAAAGCGTGATCAGGTTCTCCGGCGGCACGTCCGCCTGGACGTTGTGTCCTGCCGAAAACACATACCCGCCGTTCGGCGCCAGCGCCATGACCTTGCGCCGCACCTCCTGCGCGACCTCTTCCGGCGTCCCTCTCGGCAGGATAGTGGTATTGGCGATGTTCGAGTAGAAGCACAGCCGGTCGCCAAAGTCGCGTTTGATGCGCGCCGGGTCTCCATTTTCCTTCGCGGTCGGCTGCACGGGGTGAACCACGTCCACACCCGCCTCAATAAAGTCCTGCATCGCCCAGTAGGTCGCCCCGCAGGTATGCAGGCAGACCTTCGCCCGCGTTTTGGATTTCACCAAGTCGATCAGCCGCTTGTAACGCGGTTTGAACATGGTGCGGAAGACCATGGGACGCATGATGGGGCCCGTCTGCATACCCCAGTCGTCCCCCATCCACCACACCTCGATGAAATCGCCGATCTCGTCCAAATAGCGGGAAGCGAACTCCATCATCCATTCCAGCATGCGATCCACGAGCAATTCGACGAGCGCGGGTTCGTCGGCCAGATCGGTCATGTATTGCTCAAACCCTCGTAATTCCGCGGAGAAATAATACAGAGACGCGGGCGAACCGGCCATCAGCGCATAGTCGGTGGTCTGGTACAGCCGCTGGGCCCGCTCCCGCAAGCCGCGGTACCTGGACGGCTCCGTGGGGTCGGGGAATGGGAAGCTCAAAATCTCCTGCCTGCTCTTGCCGGCCAGCGGCGCCCGGACGTTCTCGCAATAGTAGCCGCAGCGCCTGCGATACACCCCCCATTCGTCTTCATGGCTGCCATCGGGTTCCACCGTCTGCGTCCAGCGCTCGTTGCCATTGGCGAAGATGTAGCGGGTGTCAACGTGAAACCGCTCCAGAATGCACTCGTCTACGCCCGCCAGACGCTGGATCAGGTCATAGACCCTGGGCGGACCCGCGGGTTCGATTTGCAGCCGGGAGAGCAGATTGCGGTAGGCAACCTCATTGATACCGTTATGGTGATCTTGCCCGAAATCGATCGGGACGCGGTCGGGTTCCTGGTGTCGAAGCGCTGTCCGCATTCTCTCTCTGGGAGTCACTGGAACAAATCCTCCTTGGGCTGCGTCCTCGCGGCGATCGATTCTACATCCAGGCCAGTTCGTCGCCCAGACGACTAAGCGCGTACACCCCGAGGCCGTGGTCGCGGCGGATCGCCACTGCGGTACCGGTATCCAGTATCGGCCATACGGCGCGCGCCGGCAAGGTCTGGGAAAGGAAGCGGCGGTGTTATTCCGCAATGTTGGTGGTTATCCGCGCAATCCCGGCCTGCATGGGACGGTTTGGTTTTGGACGCGCCCGTGGGCGCCGATGGCAACACTGGTCACGTGGCATCCGCCCAGCGCAGCTGGGTGAAAACATGCTGTTGCTTCCAAGATCTGGGCTAGTGCGCGAGCCGTCCGTTGGGATCGACGGGCGTGTTGCAGACGTCCTGCTAACAGGCGGGGATCAGTGACAATTGCCTGATCCAGACCTGTTAGCAGGCCTTGCTGCGGCAGGCGCCTCACGGGACGCGGTGAGAGCGGCCAAGGCGCAACAGGAGAAAGCCGCCGCGAAGAAACCGGCGAAGAAAGCCGCTGTCAGGAAGGCGGCGAAGAAGAGTGCGCCGGTAAAGAAAGCGGCAGCGGAGAAGACGGCCCCGGCCCCATCACAAGCAGCGACACAAACTGGTGCACAGTAGGTATAGCCAAGGACGGCACGCTGAATTCGGCGTCGAACCCGGCGGCGCGTGGGGATTACGTGGTCATGTTCGCGACCGGAGAAGGTCAGCGCAATCCGGGTAGCGTGACGGGCCAGCCTGCGCCTCCCTACGACGATCCCTTGCGCCCGGTAAGCGTGACCATCGGAGGAGTGGCTTAGCAGGCTTCGTCCATGGCGGGTCCTGCTTTTTGGTGCGATCATTGGCGAAGAGTCCGAATTTCTGACCACGAGAGGAAATGCGCATGTCCCTTGACACCACCGATTACCGTCTTAAAAGAAGGGAATTTGTCTGTTCTGCCGTGAGGTTTTCCGGCATGGCGGGCGCGGCGGCTGTGCTCAGATCGACCGCAGCGTGGGGAGTATCTTCCAAATCCCTCGATCCGGTCGATCCGAACATCCGCTACGGGATCACCGGCTCGCTGTGGGGCGATTGGCCGAACGGCAACTTGCGGATGTCGACCGATACGCAGCAGATCATCTCGGATACGGCCCGTTTCGGTTTGCAGGGTATCGAGCCGTACTCCGGGCAAGCCGTGCAGTTCTTGGGCAAACCGCTCGCGCTCAAGCAAATGTGCGACGCCGCAGGCATCACCTTGATCGACGTAGGCGATTTGCCGCTCGCGCGGCGCCCACCCGCTCAGGGCGTGGCTCTGAGTGCCACTGGCGGTCGCGGAGGTGGCGGCCGAGGTGGGGCGAGTCCCTGGCTTGAGGTGGATGGAAATACTGAACTGATCACTGAAATGGTGAGCTTCGCGCGCGATTTTCTTGCGCCTTGCGGCTGCGACCATTGGAAGAGTAATATGGGTAGCCGCCCGGAAGGCGGCCCGAACCAGGATCAGCTCAAGAGGTTGGCCGATACACTCAACGAGATCGGCAGACAGACGATAGCCTTCGGGGTCAGGCTGGCTCCCCATCCCCATATTTGGGGACCGATGGAACGCGAGCATGAAATCCGCACGGTGTTGTCGCTGACCGATCCGAAATATGTCTGGCTGACAGCGGATACCGCGCATTTGACCCTGGGCGGCACGGCCCCGGTCAAACTCATCAGCGACTACTTTCCGCGGATCGCGGAAGTCCATCTCAAGGATACCTACCCCAAATATCGCGCGAACACGTCGACGCCGACGCAGGCGGAGCACCATCAGGCGAGCCTCTACCACAACTTAGGCGCGGGTGGCGTAGACTTTCCGGCGATCTTCAAGGTATTGCGCGATCGAAACTTCAAAGGATGGGTCGTGTACGATCTCGACCCGCCGCGGCCGCACGACGGCACCGGCAGCATCCAGGACAATCTCGCCGTCAACATCAATTATCTGCGCGACGTGCTGCACGTGAACGTCCCGAAGCCGCCCCTCTGATTGCCGTCGATCTTGTCGGCGTCAGCCAAAATCTTCCTCTGCGTGTCTTCATGTGTCTGTCTGCAACGGCCGCAAAGTTACGGTATGGCCAAGTCCGCGGCTACCGTAAGCCCGCCAGCACGCACTCATCGCGTCCGGAGGCGCCCAAATGTCCCGATTTTACCCCCTCCTCCCCCCACCCCCAGCGTTCGCGCGCGGGAGCACCTCGACGACCAACCGTGCGCGATCGGGCGGTGAGGGAATCGCGGTAGTGAAAGAAATCGCGTGGTTCAAGCCAAACGAACTACGCGCTCAGGAACCACCGGGCTCTCGTACGGGCAACCCGAGCAGCCGTGCGGCATTGTCCCAGTAAACTTTGCGAAGAACCTGCTCTGACAGACCGATGCCATAAATCCGCCAGCGGCCTTGCGGTGGAATGCGTGCGGGGGCGTAATCGAAATACTCGTCCTCGGTTTCGAGAAAACGGTAATAGACTTCATAAAGGGCATCGCCGAAGCTCTGTTGCGGTGTGCTGGGTCCCGCGCTGGCGTCCGTGCCGAAGACGATCCGGTCCTGGTACTTGTCGAAGAACTTGCGGGACATGCGCGGTTGACGCCCCAGCTCGCCGATACGGGCCGCGATATCCACGCTCATGTTTTGGTGGCTGTCCATGCACTCCGATACGTATGGGAGATCTTCGGAATTGGCGACGTGAAGGCAGACAAACTGAGTACGCGGATGGCGCCGCATGACGTTGCGCCGGGCCTCCTGCAACTCGCGATTGCTCGGAAAGTTTTTTCCATGAAAAGACCAGCTTGGATGCACGTGCAATTCCTCCCAACGCTCATTGAAGCGGTTGATCGGGAGAAAGAAGGCTTCAGGGTCGGAGGTGTGAATGGCTACGGGCATCTTCAAAGCTCCCGCTGCGTCCCACATGGGGTCGAATCGCGGATCGTCGATGCGAACCAGCCCATTGGTTCTCTGGTCACGCAGGTAGAGCCCGAGCGTTTTGAGAATCTTCAACCCCACGGCGCCAGCCCTATGGGCGTCTTCGATCAGGCCGGCCTGAAGTTTGGCATAACCGGGTTCGGAAGCCCGGGTCCACGCCGGCTCGGTAAAGACGATGAATCGGCCGGGATGCGCTTCCGGCAGCTTGGCAAGCGCATCCCGCAACCCATCGCCATAACCCCCGGTGAGGCTCACCATCGTCCGGATATTCTTCCGATCCATGACGACCAGACAGTTCGAGGGGTCCATGCTGAACTGAACCCTGTTGGGGTCGTTGCGGGTTACGCCGGTGATGTGGGTATGAAAATCGATGACCGGGAAGCGGGAACGCTGGACATGCGTCTCCGCAACGTGCAGCATGCTCTTGGGTTCGTACTGTTCCAGCGGAAAGCCCGCGCTGGCTGTCTGAGCGACGCGCGACGACGAGGACGGCTGCTGTGCTTGAATTGCCCGGCGCGCCGCGAGCGTGGTTGCGCTCAGTGTCATCCACTCCCTGCGATTCATCAGTGAGAGTTTATACACTTCAGAATCGAGTGTCAAACGGCGTTGAACAGCGGCGTTGAACAGCCCCGCTCCCAAATGCGCTCCCCCGGCGCTCGGGGTGATTTGCGCATCCCGCGCGCCGGAATCGCTCCAGCCGCGGGCGGGCAGTCGCAGTAGCCACCATTCGCTGCTACGTGCTTGCGGTACCGGACGCACACCGGTTCGGCGCACGTACCGCGCCGTGCGTGTCAGAGCAATGCATGCCGGCGATAGAACCAGGTCTTGACGGCTTGCACCAAAAACAGGTATGTCAGGCCAAGCAGCGAGATCGCACCCAGCAACGACAGCGGTAATGGGGTAAACCCGAGCAAGGGGCCGAGGGGCGTGTACGGCAGCACGGCGCCAACGACGGTGATGGCCACTACACTTATCAGCAACTGCCCGCTCGGACGGCTCTTGAACGGGTTGCCCGCCGTCCGGATCACAAACACCACCAGCGTCTGTGTAGCGAGCGATTCGACGAACCACCCGGTCCGGAACAGCGGCGCGTTGGTGGCAGCGTGGAACATCCAGAGGAGGACGCCAAAAGTGAGGAAATCGTAGATGGAACTGATGGGGCCGATGATCGTCATAAACTGGCGAATGAACCCGATTTGCCACCGCTTGGGCTTGTGCTGCAGGGCCGGATCGACATTGTCGCCGGGGACCGCGATCTGCGAGGTGTCGTAAAGGAAATTGTTCAGCAGGATTTGAGTCGGCAACATGGGCAGGAATTTCAGAAAGAGGGATGCCGCGGCCATGCTGAACATATTGCCGAAGTTGGAGCTGGTGCCCATGATGATGTACTTCATGATGTTGGCGAAGCACCGCCGCCCTTCCATTACCCCATCGTTCAAGACCGCCAAGTCCTTCTCCAGCAGGATGATCTTGGCGGCGTCTTTGGCCACATCCACGCCATTCATTACGGAAATGCCGACGTCCGCGGTGTGCAGCGAGGGAGCGTCGTTGATGCCGTCGCCGATGTACCCAACGACGAGCCCGCGGGCCTTCAGACCCAGGATTACCCGGTTCTTTTGTTCGGGAGACACACGGGCGAATATGGCGCCGTGCTCGGCCTGGTAAGCCAGGGCGGCATCGTCCATGGTGTCCAGCTGGTCGCCGGTGACAATGCGGTCGGTAGGGAGGCCGACATCGTGGGCCACCTTCTGCGTCACGTACTGATTGTCGCCGGTCATGATGACCACGGACACGCCGTTCTTCTTGAGCGCTTCGAGAACCGCGACAATCCCCTCCTTGGGCGGGTCGAGGAATGCCGCGAACCCGGCCAGGGTCATCTCCCGCTCGGCGGCCAGCGCATAAGCATCCTGCTTCTCTACCTTCCGGACTGCGACTCCCAGGGCGCGGTACCCGTCGGCGCTCAACTTTTTCAAGGTCTCCGCCGCCTGGGCTCGCCGGCTTTCGTCGAACGGTTGGGGAGCCCCTTCAATGGTGACGGTGGCGCAGATGGCGAAAACGCTTTCCGCCTCGCCCTTGGTAATGAGAAGGTCCTCGCCGCCGCGGCGCACCACCACGGAAAGGCGCTTGCGGTTGAAGTCGAAAGGGATCTCGTCCACCTTCTCATACTCCGTAATGGCGGGGCGCTGATACTTCAGGATGGCATCGTCCAGCGGGCTCTTGATGCCGGTTTGAAAGTAACTGTTCAGGTAGACGAACCGGAGAACGTCGTCGTTGTCCCGGCCCTCGACGTCCACGTGCCGGTCCAGCGCGATCTCGCCTTCGGTGAGGGTGCCGGTCTTATCGCTGCACAGAATCTCCACGCTGCCGAAGTCCTCGATGGCCGTAAGCTGCTTGACCAGAACCTTTTTCCTGGCCATCCGGCGCGCACCCTGCGCCAGCGAGATCGTGATGATCATCGGCATCATCTCCGGCGTCATCCCGACGGCCAGCGCGACAGAGAACAAGAACGATTCCAGCAGCGGGCGATGTAAGACGATGTTCACCAGCAGGACGAAGAGCACCAACAGCATCATCACGCGCGTGATCATCAACCCGAAGTGGCGAATGCCGCGGCCGAATTCGGTCTCCGGCGGCCGCATGGCCAGCCGTTGGGCGATGGCGCCGAAGGCCGTGTCCTTGCCGGTGCGAACGATGACCGCGGTGCCGATTCCCGTCTGCATGGCAGTCCCCAGGAAAAGGCTGTTGCTGGCGTCGGCAATGGTGTGTTGTCCCGCCGGAAGATCGCTCGCCGCCTTGTCGACGGGCAAAGACTCTCCCGTGAGCGCGGACTCGCGCACGTGCAGGTCCTTGCTGTCCAATAAACGGGCGTCGGCTGGCGCCAGGTCCCCGGCGTTGAGCCGGATGATATCTCCGGGGACCAGCTCCGCGACCGGCAGCTCCAGTTCGTGGCCGTCGCGTAAAACCGAGGCGGTGGTAGCCACCTGCTTGCGAATGTCCTCCACCGCATGTCGAGCCTGAAACTCCATGTAAAAGTTCACGACGACGCTGAGCAGGACTATGGCGATGATGATGGTGCCGCCAACGTGATCGCCCAGCACGATCGAAATGGCGCTGGCCGCCAGAAGAATGAGAACCAGGGGATTGGCAAAAAAGGCCAGAAAGCCGAGCAGGGGCGCGAAGCGGGACTCCCCTACCAGGCTGTTCGGGCCATGCTGACGCAGCCGCTGTTTGGCCTCGTCGGAAGTCAGCCCGGCTGGAGTTGCTTGAAGGAGCGCGAGCAGGTCCCGCTGGGGCATATCCCAGAAGCGGTCCAGCGTCTTGTCTGGTTGGTTCATGCGCAACCTCTCCCTTGAATTCTACATGCTGTCTGGACTTGGCACTCCCGCGCGCGCCGCCGAGGTTCGACCTGCAACAACTGTCGTGTTCAGTGCAGATTCTGTACCTTGCGCCATGCAGCGTCCTGTAGAACAACGCGTTCTTCCGGTGAAGGGCACCCGTTTCAATGCTCTTTCGCAAGGTTATTGTCTAATAGGGCTCCGGCTTCTCGGAGAAACGTCGTGAAGGCTTTCCGGCAGCCTCGGCCATTTTTGCGAAATCTGGGTTATGCAAGTCGGTTCCAAAATCGAGAATGCCGGCGGCCTTCATTTCCAATTCAACGAAGGCCAGCGAGCTGTTGTTGAAGACGATCCTCTTGACCGGCAACCGCAACTGGCGGAGGGAGAGCAGATCCACCGTCTCCGGACAAAGAGATCACTTGGCGGCCAGGATGACTGACCTGCGCTCCGACGGCTTGCGGGAGCGCATTCGCCCGGTGATCCAGATGTGCGATGCGCTGTCGCGGAACGTGCCTAAGCTGCCCAGCGGAGTGGAGATTCTGGTGGCGACCTGTCTGGCGCATGGAAGGCGCCAGTTTGTGGAACTCGTTCAGAACTTTCCCGAGGAGTGCCGGCACGTGCTGGAGATGCTGGGCGAGGTGTACCGGTACGATGCGGAAGCGCGCGAGGATGGCCTGACAGCGGAGGAGCGGTTGCGGTTTCACCAGGAACGCAGCGGTCCGGTGATGGAGAAACTGCACGGTTGGCTGGAGGCGCAGCTCGCTGAGCGGAAGACGGAGCCCAACTCCGGCCTGGGCAAGGCGATCGCCTATCTGTTGCGCGGGTGTTTCTCAACAACGTGGATTCACCAGCGGCATCGTTTCGACCAGGCTGGGCTTGAAGATCGCGTTGTACTTCACCGGGCGCCAGCATGCGGGCGAGAACATCGGCGATGTGCTGAAGCAGCGGGCAAGGTATCCCGCACTACAACGCTGAAACCCGGAGCCTCGCTTATCATATGGGTGCTCGGCAGCCGGCTGCCGCTACTTTGGAAACAGCTTTTGCAAGTCAGCCACGTTCGGCTGGCGGCCGTACTCGCACAGTTCGAAAGCTTCCGCATGCCGGATCTGGCGGGCCTGCTCCGCACCGTAGCGCTTCTCCAGCGCGGCCCGCAACGCCGAGTTGATGTGTCCCGAGCGAGACCCGGCAAGCCATTGCTTACGCGCAATAGGGTCCTGGGGCACCTGGTCCAGGCGGCCGTCCACCCATGGTAGCCACTCATAAACCTGTGAAACCTGAGCGTCCAGACCGTTGATCTTGGTTTCCCAGACATCATCTATCGAGACTGCCACGTCGGGGCGGAAAGGGGCCGGCTTCTGGAAGTTGTCCTCAAAATAGAGGAATATGGGGTTCTTGCGCAAGGCCGGGGTGTCCGAAACCACGTTCGGCACCACCACCATGTACGCGGCATCCTCGACCAGCACGCCCGTGTAGCGGTGATCGGGATGGTAGTCGTTGGGCCGCGGAGCCAGCACCAGGTCTGCGTTCCACTGGCGGATGGCACGGATGATCTGCTTACGCACGTCCAGTGAGGGCGTCAGCTCGCCGTCGTGGTTGTCCAGCACCTGGTATTCGGCGATCCCCAGCCGGCGGGCTGACTCCTGGGCCTCCGCATACCGGCGTTTGGCCAGCGCCGCGCCGCCCTCGCTCTGGTGACCGGCATCGCCGTTGGTGACCGAGACGAATTTGACGGCGTGCCCCGCTTGGGCGAACTTGGCGGCCGTGCCGCCGAATTTGCCGTCACAGTCGTCCGGGTGCGCGCCGAAGGCTATTACCCGAAGCTTCGTCTCTTGCGCCTGCCCCATCACGAGCCTTGGAACCGCCAAACCGCACCAAACCACCGCCAGCAAAAGGACCGGAATGGACTCAAGCTTGCGTTTTGACACGATAAACCTCCTCTTTCCGATGTGAATCATCTGCCGGCGCCGGAGGCCCTCCAGGCCCCCGGTCAGTGAATCAGCGGGGTCACCACGAAGCTCTTGATCTCCACGTAGCTGTGATCGCCCTGAACGATGAACGGGCCAGGCTCGGCTTCATCGGAATTCGTGGCGATGGCGGTGAGCCCTTCGATCTCGACCTTGTCCAGGACCTTCTTGCCGTTGAACACCACCGTCAGATCTCTTCCCACCAGGCGGATGTCATAGCTCTGCCACTCGCCGGCGGGTTTGCTGGCGTTGACTGCGGGCACGATGCGGCTATAGAGGGCGCCCGCGCCGTGAGAGTTGGGCGGTTTGCCGTAGTCGTCCAGGATCTGGATCTCATAGCGGCCGCGAAGGCCGATGCCGCTGTTGGAGTGTTCCACGATGCGGAAATCCGCGTGCAGCTCGAAATTCCAGAACTTCTCCTCGGACAGGATGTCGGAGGTCGGGGGCGCGTTTCTCAAGATCCCGTCGTGAACCGTCCATGTCAGGGGCACGGCCGGGTTCAGCGCCTTCCAGCCGGTGAGGTCCTTCCCATTGAAAAGCGCGATGGGCTGGCCCCTTTTCCAGGTGCCGTCGTCCTTGTCCTTGATCACTGGCGCCCGGACGCCCGTCCACTTGGTGGGTGGTCTGTCCGAGCCTTCCAACTCCAAGGCGCCCTCCAGCTTTCCACCGGTGAGGCGCGCGACGAAGAGCGAATTGCGGGGCGGGGTTTGGTTCGCCTTTCGCGGCCGGGCTGGATCCGGCTTGGGAGCCAGGATGGTGAAGTGCAGTTCGCCATTCTGAACGCTGATGGTATCGATCTTGTTCAGGTCGCCGCCATAAGCGCTCACGAATTTGCCGGCGGGATTCGTCGTTCCGACGCCCGTCAGTTCGAGCCACCACGCCCGCATGCCGGTTGCGGTTGTGATGTCCCATCTGCCGTTGTAGTCCCGATCGGCTGAAGAGGCTGGCCACGCCGCCAGCAAAGAAACAAGAATGAGGAGGGTACGCATAGGCTTCGATTGACTACGCTAGCAGATTGCCGGGAGCGCGGCTGGGCGTCTGGACGTGAGCGCCGCTCCCTTCGGCACGATTAAGACGTAACCAAGCTTGCTGGTTGGCGACTCGGCGAGGTGACCTCGAACGTGGGCTTGGCCGTGGCGAAGTTGCCGATATTAGGGGATATCGTGCCGCGCAGCTTATTCGCCGCGGATGGCTGGTGGCTTGAGGGTTTGGCAATTAAGCAGACGTTCCTATGGCATTGATCGGCTTTCCAAATTGAAGCTCAAAATTTGGCCATAGTCAAGGGGCGAAGTGATGGTTTGGCGGTGTAACTTGTGCCCCTGTTCCCGGTGTCGCATTGATCTCGCCAGGCAGCGCGAGGTGCGCAGGGACATCCCAGGTGCCGTATTGCCCAATTGCGCGACGCCACGGTAATAAGACTGCGGGAGTGCGGGAGTGCACTTGCAGCGCTGATCTGACCGCAGTATTCTAAGCCGCATGATGCCTTCCTGCCGCTCGGTCCTGCTCGGACTGGTCTCAGTCACGCTGCTGACTGCACAGACACCGCCAACGGCACCGCGCGTCGAACATCGCGAGGTGCGTCATGGAGCCAACATGATCGACGACTATTTCTGGCTGCGCGAAAAGTCCAACCCCAAAGTGACCCAGTACCTGGAAGCGGAAAACGCCTACACCGCTGCGATGACCAAGGACCTGGCGCCGTTCGGCGACGCGCTCTACAAGGAGATGCTGGAACGCATCAAACAGACGGACCTCTCGGTGCCCACGCCGCGCCGTGGCTACCTGTACTATTCGCGCACCGAAGAGGGCAAACAGTACCCCATCCAGTGCCGCCGCAAAGGAACCATGGAGGCGCCCGAGGAGGTGCTGCTCGACCTCAACGAACTGGGCAAGGATAAGAAGTTCGTTGGTCTGGGCGGTTTTGTGGTGAGCGACGACCAGAACCTGGCGGCCTACAGCATCGACCACACCGGCTTCCGCCAGTACGCTCTGCGCGTGAAGGATCTGCGCACGAGGCAGACGCTGCCCGACACGACCGATCGCGTCACTTCGCTGGCTTGGGCGGCGGACAACAAGACCCTCTTTGTGGTGACCGAGGACGCCGTCACCAAACGCAGCGACAAGCTGTGGCGCCACGTGCTGGGCACCACCAAGTTCGAAGAAATCTACAACGAGAAGGATGAACTCTATGATATCGGTATCGACAAAACCCGCGACCTGAAGTACCTTCTCCTGCAAAGCGAGGCCAAGGATACCTCCGAAGTGCGCTACCTGCGCGCCGACAGGCCGGCGGACAATTTCGCCGTATTTCTGCCGCGCGAGAAGGGCCACCGTTATTACCTGGACCATCGCGAAGGGCTGTTCTACATCCGGACGAACAAGAGCGGCCGCAATTTCGCCGTGATGACCGCGCCGGTGAACGACCCGGCTCCCAAGAACTGGAAGGTCTTCGTGGCGCAGCGCGACAACGTGCGCATACAGGATATCGACTTGTTCCGGGACTTCGCGGTACTGGTGGAGAAAGGCGTTGCGCTGGACCACCTGCGGATCCACGATTTCAAGACCGGCGCGTGGCAGGAAATCGCGTATCCGGAACCGGTGTATGCGGTCTCCCCGGGCGGCACGCCGGATTACGATTCCCGCACCTATCGCTACAACTACCAGAGCCTCGTTACGCCGGCGAGCGTTTTCGACTACGACGTGAGCACCGGCAAATCGACCCTGCGAAAACAGCAGGAAGTGTTGGGCGGGTACGACCCGAAGCAGTACGTCAGCGAGCGTCTCTGGGCCACCGCCCGCGACGGGGTCAAAGTGCCGGTTTCGATTGTGTATAAGAAGGGCTTCGCGCGCGACGGCAAGGGGCCGCTTTTCCTGTATGGATACGGCAGCTATGGTTTTGGCACGCCGGCCACGTTTTCCAGCAACCGGGTGAGCCTGCTCGACCGCGGTATGGCCTATGCCATCGCGCACATCCGCGGCGGCGATGAGATGGGCGAAAAGTGGCGCGAAGACGGCATGCTCATGAAGAAGAAAAACACGTTTTTCGACTTCATCGATTGTGCCGAATTCCTGATCGAGAAGAATTGGACCTCCAAGGACCGCCTGGTGATCGAAGGCGGCAGCGCCGGCGGCCTGCTGATGGGTGCGGTCGTCAACATGCGGCCGGACCTCTTCAAAGCAGTGCATGCCGCCGTGCCGTTTGTGGACGTGATCAACACCATGATGGATGCCACCCTGCCGCTGACGGTGGGCGAGTACCTGGAGTGGGGCAATCCCAACGAGAAGGCCGCGTACGATTACATGAAGACGTACAGCCCTTACGACAACCTGGAGAAACGCGCATACCCGGCCATCCTGGTGACCACCAGTTTCAACGACAGTCAGGTGATGTACTGGGAGCCGGCCAAATACGTGGCCCGGCTGCGCACCTTGAAGACCGATTCCAATCCGCTGCTGCTCAAGATCAAGATGGACCCGGCGGGCCACGGCGGGGCCAGTGGGCGGTATGACAGGCTGCACGATATCGCCTTCGAGTACGCGTGGCTGCTGAGCCAGGTGGGGATCAGCAAGTAGCGGGAGCCTTCTCGGGCCTGGAATTGCGCGACTTCCGAAAACGGTGGGGTACGAGTGTGCCAATACCTGTCGCGAAACCCCCTTCCATCCACACCAACCGCCCAGGAAGTCCGGGGTCTGGGAAGTGTGGCAGCCCAGCACCGAATCACTGCCGTGACATCCGTTCCGTGAAAACGGGCGATGTGCGTCAGGTAGTAGGCTACACGGACGCTCGGCCGCGCGGAAGCGTTAAGCCCTGTTACGTCGAAATGGTGCCGCCTCGGCAGTCGCTGAGATAGATCCCGCGTTGTCGTTTACCAGCGCGGGCGGCGATGGTACCTTCGCCGCCCCGATGCCGAACTGTTCTGGAAAGAGTAGATCTCCCGCTACGCCGGCTGGGACAACTTGGGGATGCGCTCCCGGATATCCTTCAACTCGGCGCGGCTCTCCATCCCGATGGTGAAGGCGTCCACCGCGCCCTGCGTGAGGGTGAAGCGCAACGCTTCATCTACGCGATCCTTCATCTGGCCCTCGGCCAGAATCTTCATCCCGATAATGCCCTTGCCGGCGCCCCGCAGCCGCGCCAGCAATTGCAACATCTCCGGGGTGGAAACATCCATCCGCGTGCTGATGGGATTGATGCGCGCCAGGCAGACTTCCAGCCAGGGACTCTTGATGGCCGCTTCCATGGCGCCCCGCGAATGGCAACTGATTCCCATCGTGCGCACGATCTTCTTCTCCTTGGCCTCGGAGAGCACATCCATGGGACCCTTATCCAACTCGTCCCACTTGGCGCTCATGCGCGAATGCAGCAGAACGATGTCGATGTAGTCGGTCCCCATCTCCTGGCGGAAACGATCGAGATCGGCCTTCATGGCGTCGGCCGTCCGGGCCGCCGTCTTGGTCAGGATGGCGACTTTCTCACGCGGAATCTTCTTCAGTGCTGCCTTGATGGCGTCGTGGCTGCCATAGCCATCGGCGGTGTCCCAGAAGAACAGGCCGTTGTCGAAGCCGTCCCACCACAGGTCCGCGACGCCGTCGGCGCCCAGCTTGCGCATCTGGTTGGAACTGCGGCCGCCACCGAAGGTGCCCGTTCCCATGGCTAGGCGTGACACCTTCACCTTGGCGGGACCCAGTTCGATGACGTCGTTGGCGTGGAGCGGAGCGGCCGGCCAGGCCGCCACGGGGAAAGCCGCCGCGGCGCCCAGGGCCAGGCTCTGCTGCAAGAACTCACGTCGGTTCGTATGGTGCATCTCTACCTCCAGAATTGTCTGCAAAAACACCACCACCCGGCCTCAATTGCGCGGGCCGGGTCGATCCTTACCACTTGGCGGCCGCCATCCCCGCATCCACGGGAACCTTCACGGCGTCCACGCTAACGCCGTGTACGGCCACACGGGCTTTTGCCAGGTTCTCGCCGACGGCCGTCTGCGCGGCCTCCGCGCCGCCCGCCTTCCTGGCGGCGGTCTCCAGGCTGGATAGCAACCGGGCCATTTCGGCGGCCGTGCGGACCTGCGCGGAGCCGGCTGCGTGGCATTTCGAGCAAACCGCTTTGGGTCCGGCGAGCATCGCGGCGCCGGCGGTCTGGGTGGCATGGCCGGCATGGCAGGCGGTGCAGCCGGACATCCCCTCGGCGGTGAAAAGCTTGAAGTGCGGACTCGCCTTGAACGCCTCGGCCGCCGCCGCGTGACACTTGGCGCACATCTCCACCACATGCGCGGGGTTGGCCGGCGAGAGCGGATCGCTCACCGCGCGGATGGTGTGAATCCCGTGGCAATCCACGCATTCAGGCGCATGCGGGCTTCCCTCCATCAGTCGCGTCGAATGCACGCTGGTCCGGTAGAGGGCTACTTGATCGACGCGCTCCTTGGGATTGCGCTTGTGCATGAAGGCCGCGTCACTGTGGCAGCGGCCGCAGTACTCGGGCACTTCGGACCGCTTGACGCGAACCTTGAAGCCGCGGCTGGCATTCATCGAGAGATTCTGGTCTTCCTCTTTGGAATCGCCGCCGTGGCAGTCGGCGCAACTGAGCTGGTTGTGGTAGTGAACGTCATCCTTAAAGACCTCGCTCATGCCTTCCATGACGCTATGGCACTCAAAACAGGTGTCCTTGTCGGCGGCTCCGGCGGCGCCGGACAGCAGGAGAATCAACGATAGTGGGATGGTGCGCATTTCAATCCAGTTCCGCGGAGGGCCGCCTCTTATCGCGTGCCTGAGGTTCATTTCACTCGCTTGGCCGTGAACTTGGTGGGCGGAGTTCCATAATCGTCGGCGTCCATCGTGCGGGCGAACTCGATGGCATCCCCTGCAACCTTGCCCTTAAAGTGGACATCGAAGGAGTAGGCGTGGCCGGTGTCGCCGCCTTCGCTCAGTGTAACGGCGACCATGAAGGAGATTTCATTCCCGTTGACTTCTCCATCCCGGATCTCCAGCTCACCGCCCAGCCCCAGATTCACCGAACCGGTGAGCTTCTTGCCTTCCACTTTAAAGACAAAGGTGTTCTGGACGGGGGTCTGATCCGGCTCCCATGCCATTCGGGGAAGCTGAGCCGTCCATTTTCCCGCAACGCCGGCGGCATAGACGCCCCCAGCCAGGGCGCCCATCAAGACAACCAACAATAAGGTCCTCATCACAACTAATGGTACTCGATGGTGCGACTAACCGCTCACCCGGAATAATCCGTTTTGGCTTCCGCGCTTCAAACCAGTCACTCCTGCTCTTTCATAGCCCGCCGCCCGCTTGAAGCGCCCCCGTCCTGCAACTCCAGCCGGGGCACTGCGTGTACGTTGGTTCCGCCTTCGGCCCAGCGGCTGCCGGGCAAACCGTGGAAAGGCGGACCGCTGTGGATCCCCGCGGTCCATTTTCCGCGGTAGCGTCGCCGCAATACACCAGCCGCGCGCCCTCCTTAGAAACCAAAAATGGAAGCCGCCACAGCCAACGCCAGCAGCGAAGCCATTATGCGATTTTCTCCACCACCGCCACCCCGTCGCGGAAGATCTCCGGCCTGATCTCCGCTCCGATCCCCGGCAGTTCCGGCGCCTTTACGTACCCCTGCTCCGGCGCCGGCACGTTATTGATGAAGTACGGGTACTGGTGCGCCCACTTCCAGTAATTGCTTTCCATAATCAGGAAATTCGGTGCCGCGGTGCAAAGATGCGCCGAGCAGAAATACAGCAGCGGGCCGCCGCACGTGTGCGGCGAAATCGGCAGAAAATAAGTCTCCGCCATCTCCGCAATCTTCCGCGCTTCCGATGGGCCTCCGCACCATGTGATATCGAACATCACCACGGAGCAGGCCTTCTTCTCGAAGAAGTCGCGGAACTCGTAGCGTGTTGCTAGCGTCTCGCTCATGTTGATCGGCACGCTCGTCGCGGCAGCCAGCCGGGCGTACGTCTCGGGGCTTTGCATCAGCATGGCGTCCTCCAGATACAGGATGTTGTACGGCTCGATGGCCTTCGCCAACCGTAAAGCGCTGTCGAAATCGAAGTCGCCCCAGCAATCCACGGCGATGTCGATCTGGTTCCCGACGCTGTCGCGAATCTCGCGGATCCACTTCAGTCCCGCTTCGAGCGCCTGGTTCGTCAGGTAGTTGTCCTGGCCGCGAAACGGATAGATCTTGATACCCGTGATACCGCGGTCCAGCAGAAACCGGACGATTTTCATCGTGTCCGGTCCCATCTTCATATCGTTGATGGCCCAATAATCGGTCGTCGTGTTGTAGACTCGCACGCGCGGCCGGGTCTTTCCGCCCAGCAACCGATACAGCGGCAATCCGCATGCCTGGCCCAGAATATCGAGCTGCGCCATGTTGATCGCGCTGAGAATCCGCATCTCCGCACCGCCTGAGTTGCGCATCGCCTGGTCCTTGTAAAAGGAGCGCCACAAGCCATCCACATCGCGCGGGTCGCGCCCCATAATCTGCCTGGCGTGATCCTTCAGCACCCCCACCTGGCTGTGCGAAAACGGATAGGTCTCGCCCGTTCCCACGATCCCTCGATCGGTGTGAAGCCGAACCCACATGAACTCCGCGCCGTCGTTCTGGCTGCCCGACCCACCTCCGATATGCAGATCCTCCCGGAAGGTGATGGCCTCAATCTGCGTGACCTTCATCGGTTCGCTGTTGTCGATGGCTGCAAGTAAGGGAGCAGGCAGCACCGCCGCGGCAGCCATTCCCAATCCCGCCTGAAAAACATTCCTTCGCGTCACGCTCATCTTGGCTCCTTTGCGAACCGCGCCAGCGCTTCAACCTTCTCCCGCGCCGCGCCGCTATGGATCGGCACCACGGCCACCGCCGCCCCTTCCAATAATGTCCCGGCTCTCCCCGCCGCCAGCGGACGGCCTGCGGCAACCGTCACGCCAGCCGTGGTTCTCTTTATCGTACTGCCAGGGATTGAGAACAGACCGGCCGCCGGTGACCGTGATCCCGCCGGAATTGCGCCCTCGGCTGTGCCCGTTTTGCGGCGAGCGGACGATCAATCGGTCAACGGCGGCCAAAGGCCGGGTGCACTGGCCGATCTCACCAGCATCGACTTCGTCTATCGCGGGTGCCATCCCTGCCAGCCATTGGCCTGCTGGCGGTATTTCCGCCCCAGCTCGGCCCCGCCGAAGCACGCGCACCTGCATAGGGCCAAGGGGAGAACGTCGCGCACGCCGTACCTGCCTGAGCCGGGCCGGCGAACGCACCATGGCGGAACTTCTGAGCCTACACTAGCTAGAACCGATATTAGGGGATAACGTGCCCTCAAAAGGCTGTTCCCGGTGCCTGATGGCCGCGCCGGCCGCACTTTCCGAGTGGCCGGCCACACACGAAGCGAACCGGAAACAACGCTGGCGGTTGCACGATTAAGCGGCGCGAAAACACCGCCTGAATCAGAAAGACCTCAAATCAGCCACCATCCAGACGGCCCCTGTAATGAGGAAAGTCAAGCCGAATTCGGACCAGTTCAGATGGGCTTCTGGGTGAGCGATCAGGCGCGGAATCCAAACCAACAAACCAAAGAGTGCCAGCATGAGAGTCATGAGGCGAATCGCAAGCCGTGCTTGGCGATTGATGAGAATGGAAATCGCCGCGAGTGCAAATGCGATCGTCGTGAGTATCGCCCAAAAAGTCTGATTTGGCGGAATCCACTTTGGAACCAAGCCAGCTGTCATAGGAAGATAGAGTATCTGACTCAGCGTAAATGAAATCGCGCAGAGTCCGAGTCCAAGGCGTGCCACTCGGCCGAACGCTACCGCTCGTGCTGCATTTGCCTCAGTTGCAGCGTACAGGGCAATCGCACCACAGAGTGATGAAAACTGTTCGAAGAAGCTCCCGTAATGCACATAGATGGTCGGTGCGGCAATGATGCCAGGGATGCAGGCCAGGGAGAAAAGCAAATAGACGACGCCGAGAACGATCGACGCCAAGCGCGCGGTCTTTGGGTACTGCATCCCAATCCCACCGGCAATTTGAACGATCATGAGACACCCGCCGATGATGGTTCCAAAAGGTAGGCTCCAGATCTGACGCAGGGTTTGCCAGGTGTCAGAGTCGTACCACATCAGTGCGATGACGCCGAACAGCACCGCCGACGCGCCGAAGACGATCCGCCCGTACAACGCTGTTTTCATACAGAAACAGTACCACCCTCGCACCGCAACTCGTGTTTTCCCGGATCGCGGTCGTATCACGCCACTCGGAAACTGCCCGGCCGCCGACAGACATTCCGATATCGGGTCTTGAACTAAGCCTTTCGGCAGACGCTTCGCGTGCGATGGCTTGCGAGCCACGGTCCCGGAAAGTCCCAGTCGATTACCAAGCTTAACTTGCAAGTTTACCTTGCCATCTTGCCTGTTTATCTTGTATTCTATTATCGCGATGCCAAGAAAAAACCATGAAAACGCCGCCACCGAACTGGCACTGGCACTAGGTCTGCTGGTGCGGCGGCTTCGTTCGGCGGCGCCTTCGGAGTCGCATGAACTTTCGTGGACACAGAAGGCCGTCATGGTACGCCTCGACACCGAAGGACCCGCGACGACCGCCGACCTGGCGCGTGCAGAGGGCGTAAAGCCGCAGTCCATGGGGGCTGCTCTCGCTGTTCTTGAAGAGATGGGAATCGTGGAACGGAGACCGCATCCGACCGATGGCCGCCAAATGAATATCGCCCTGACCGCGAAAGGCGCAAGTGTGCGCAAAGATGCCGGTATCGCGAAGCGGACGCGGCTTGCCCAGGCCATCGCAAAGCTCGACGCAACGGAACAAAAAAACCTGCCCGCCGTCACCGCGCTGATCAAACGCCTGGCGGAATTGTGAACAAGCGCGCAATCAGCTCGGTTACACGGCGGACCTCTCTCCCTGGAGGTTCGATGTCGTACGCCTGGCGAGCGCTGCGACACCGCAACTTCAAGCTCTTCTTCGCTGGTCAGAGCATCTCGGTGATCGGCACCTGGATGACGCGGCTGGCGACAAGCTGGCTGGTCTATCGACTGACCCATTCGGCGCTGCTGCTTGGCATCGTAAGCTTCGCGGGGCAGATTGTTTCGTTTGGGCTGGGGCCATTTGCGGGCGTCTGGGTCGAGCGCCTCAATCGCCGCAAGCTGCTGGTGTGGACACAAGCCGCTGCTGCCGTCCAGTCGCTCGCCATGGCCGCGCTCACGCTGACGCATGTCATCACCCTCCGCGAAATCGTCGCTCTCACCGCTTTGCAGGGCTTGATCAATGCGTTCGACATGCCTGGGCGCCAATCCTTCCTCGTACAGATGGTCGAGGACCGTAACGACCTCAGTAACGCAATCGCCATCAACTCCTCGATGGCAAATGGCGCGCGGCTGATCGGGCCGGCCATTGCCGGCGTGGTGATCGGAGCCGTCGGCGAAGGCTGGTGCTTCCTGATCGATGGCGTCAGCTACTTTGCCGTGATCGCATCCTTGCTGCTGATGCGCATCAAGCCCTTGAATATCCGCCGCAACGCGGCCAGCATGCTCGGTCAAATGCGCGAGGGTTGGGACTACGTCAGTGCATTTCGGCCCACCCGCACCATCCTTCTGCTGTTTGCGCTTCTCAGTCTCATGGGCTACTCCTACGCCGTGCTTCTGCCGGTCTTTGCCGGCCAGGTGCTGCACCGCGGCGCGTACACCCTCGGCTGGCTCACGGCAGCCTCGGGAATCGGTGCGCTTATGTCGGGCCTCTCCCTTGCGGTCCGCAGGTCGGTCGTCGGGCTGACACGCATGCTTCAGATCGCGACGGCGCTGCTCGGAGGCGCGTTGATTCTCTTTGGCCTGTCGCATACGTTGTGGCTGTCGCTTGTGCTGATGGTCTGCGTCGGCTTCGGCTTGATGCAGGGCGCGTCCGTCAGCAATACGATCGTCCAGTCGCTGGTGACGGAAGACAAGCGCGCCCGCGTGATGAGCTATTACACGATGGCCTTTTTCGGCGCGGCGCCGCTCGGCAGCCTGCTGGCTGGCACGCTGGCTCATCGGATAGGCGCGCCCCACACCGTCATCGTTACCGGCGCGTTCTGCGTCGCGGGCTCGGTATGGTTCACGCTCGAGCTGCCGAAAGTCAACGCAGTCATGCGGCCGATCTACCAGGGGATGGGGCTGTTACCCGCGCGCGGCGTAACAGGGGCGGCGCTATCACCCATCCCTTAACCGAAAGGAAAAACCTGCCTCTCACAAAACTCGATATCATGGCTGGGGCGGCAAGCCGCCTTCCGGCGCTAGTTACATCAGAAGCGTAGGCCGGCGCGGGTGGAATAAGGAGAACTTGACGATGGAATGGATTCACTACGTTTCCGACTTTCTTGGTGGCGCTTTTCTCGCGAATGCGATTCCGCACTTCGTAAGCGGAACGATGGGAAGTCCCTTCCAAAGTCCATTTGCTAAACCACCCGGTCAAGGGCTTTCCTCATCAACCGTGAACGTGCTCTGGGGTTCGTTCAACATCGCCGTTGGTTACGTGCTCGTTTTTCGCGTGGGAGCGTTTGATCTTCGCTCGACGGGCCATGTTCTCGCCACGGGATTGGGAGCTATTTCCATGGCGCTCATGCTGGCCCGCGCGTTTGGACGGTTTCACGGCGGCAATTCTCCGGCGCCGGCACACCGGAATAGCGGGGAAGGGCGCGGGTAACGCGCCGCACGGTCGCGCCCCGGCGTTGCAGCCTGGCCCGATGTGCCATAGACTGTGGTGGGAACCGGTTAAGGGGGCCCGCGGAGTAAGAAACATGTCCAAACGATGGCTTGTTTGCGGTTTTCTGGCCGTGTTGTTTACGCCCTTGCAGTACGGCCTGGAGCGTCCTGACGTCACCTTCAAGATCTTTCAGTTCCCTCCCGACAAGATTCCGCGCATTGACGGCAACACCGACGATTGGGCTATCGTTCCCGACAGCTACTCGATCGGCATGGATCAGCTCATGGACACCGAGCAGGGCCACGGCATGAACCATGATCCCAAGAACCTCGACGTCAAGGTCAAGGTGGGTTGGGTCAAGGGGCTCAACCGGCTCTTCTTCCTCTATGAGGCGTACGACAATTACTGGGACTTCGCGCGCACCGATCTGCACAACGACATCTTCGAAGTAATGGTCGATGGCGACCTCTCCGGCGGCCCTTTGATCGATATCTACCACCGCGATGTCTGGACGCCCGAAGCGGTCGGCCAGGCGCGCTCGGCGATCGACCCGCGCATCAGCGAGCGCGAAGCGCATTGGGCCTCGCATGGGGTCCACGCGCAGAACTACCACATCTTCACTCCGCCCGGCGACAAGGATTGGGCCATGGCGTGGGGCTGCGCGCAATACATTAAGCGGCTCCCCTACGCCAACGCCGCCTACAACTACAATTTCAAGCCCGGCGAGAGCGGCAATCTGGTTCTGGAATTCTGGATCACGCCTTTCGACTACTCGCCGTGCGACGGCCCTCAGCGCGCCGTGGAATCCGTCCTCACCGAGAACAAGCTGATCGGCCTCTCCTGGACCGTGATCGATTACGACGATGTCAACGCGCGCGATCGCGTGGGCTTCTGGAATCTCTCCCACAAGCAAACCAGTTTCGGCAACGCCAGCGAACTGGTCGGCTTCCGGCTCATGCCGCTCGAACCGCAATTCCGGAAGGCCATCCAGGCGAAATGGTCGTACCAGGTCGCCGATATGGATCGCCGTTTGGTGGCCTTCAAAGACGAATCCGATGGCAAGATCACATCCTGGAAATGGGACTTCGGAGATGGCTCCACGTCCACCGAACAGAATCCTCTGCACCAGTACAAAGCCGGACGAGACTACACGACCATCCTCGAGGTGGAAGGTCCCGCCGGCAAATCGCGCCTCGCCAACGTATGGGGCGTCTCGGTAAAATAAGCCGCCGAAGTGGATACGAAATGACTAACGTAAGGTTCCTCGCCTGCGCACTCCTTCTGTGCTCCCTGGTTCCGGCGCGCGCACAGACTAAGTCCGCGAGTCCCGCGGTGCCGCGTCTGGAAAAACGTGGCCAGGCCACGCAGTTGATTGTCGATGGCAAACCCTTCCTGGTGCTCGCCGGAGAGCTGAGCAACACCGTGTCCTCCGACACGGAGCGCATGAAGGCGGTCTGGCCGCTCCTTGCCAACAAGGTGCACATGAACACCGTCTTGACCGGCGTCTCGTGGGATTGGATCGAGCCCGAGGAAGGCAAGTACGATTTCCGCCTCGTCGATCAGCTCATCGAGAGCGCTCGCCAGAATAACGTCCGTATCGTCTGGCTCTGGTTCGCCAGTTGGAAAAACGGGCTCTCCAGTTTCGCCCCCGCCTGGGTCAAGGCGGCGCAGGACCGTTTCCCGCGCGCCCAGATCCGTGGCGGCAAGACCATCGAGGTGCTCTCCACCTTGAGCCGCAATAACCGCGAGGCCGATGCGCGCGCCTTCGCTGCCCTGATGCGCCACACACGCGAGGTGGATCGGACCCACCGCGTGATCATGGTTCAGGTGGAAAACGAAGTCGGCGTGCTGGGCGACGCTCGCGATCGCTCTCCGGAAGCCAGCCGAGCCTTCGCCAAACCGGTGCCCCGGGAACTGATGGACTATCTGGCGATGCACCAGCGGGACCTGCTGCCCGAATTCAGACAGGTGTGGGACGCCGCGGGATCCAAGACCTCCGGAACGTGGGAGGAGGTTTTCGGCACGGGCGCCCAAGCCGAAGAGATCTTCATGGGCTGGAACTATGCCCGCTACATCGACGCCGTGGCCGAGGCAGGCAAGAAGGAATACGCCATTCCTATGTATGTCAACGCCTGGATTGTGCAGCCCGAGGACAAAGGCCCCGGCGACTATCCCAGCGGCGGGCCGCAAGCCCACATGCACGATGTCTGGCGCGCCGGTGCCCCGCTGCTGGACCTGCTTTGCCCGGACGTCTACCTCCCCGATTTCACCGGCATTGCGGCGCGCTACAGCCGCTCCGGCAACACGCTCTTCGTTCCCGAATCGGCCGGCGACACGCGCGGCGCCGCCAACGCATTCTACGCCATCGGCCAACTCCGCGCCATCGGCTATTCCCCCTTCGGGATCGACAACGTCCCGCGCCTCATGGGGGCCGGCCCGGACGGATCGCAGCCCGCCAGCCTGCAGCCGCCGCCCGACGTCGAGGCACTGCCGTTTTCCGTGGCCTACAAGACGCTCGCGCAACTCGCCCCGTTCATTCTGGAGCACCAGTCCAAGGGAACCATCGCGGCCGCGTCGCTCAACCGGCAGAATCCCGACCAGCAGGTCAAACTCGGCGACTACATCCTCAACGTTGGCTTGCCCCGCAATCGCCGCACGCCCGACCTGGTGCCCGACGTGACCGGTTACGGCGTCTTCATGGCTACTGGCCAGGACGAATACCTGCTGGCAGGTGACAATCTGCAGATCACGTTTACGCCCAACACGCCCGGCCCGCCGATCGCCGGCATCGCCCGTCAGGAGAACGGCCACTTCGAAAATGGCAAATGGGTGGTCACGCGCTATCTCGCCGGCGACGATTCCGTGCTGCGCTATGACATCGCCACGGTCGCCGGTATGGGCCAATCCGGCAGCGGAGTGCGCCTCTCGGCGCCCGACCGCGGCATTCAGCGTGTAAAACTCTACCGATATCGATAATTGGGAATGCCCGCAAAATGGCTTTCCCGTGCCGGGACCCGTCCGGACGGTTGAGTCAACATACTATACTGGTGTTTGACAACGCAGGGGGGCTTTCGCTATGCGCCACGCGATCTCGCGCCGTGAAATACTAGCCGGCCTCGGTGCATCCGGTCTCCTCCTTCCGAAAGCCGCACGCGCCTTCACCGCGCCCGCGCCCGTCGCGCCGGTGGCTATCGCACGCTGCAAGAGCTATGAACCCTCGGAGCTGACGCCGGTCCTCGACGGCATGTTCGACAAGTTGGGAGGCTTGGGGCGACTGGTTCAGGGCAAGACCGTCGCCATAAAACTGAACTTCAACGGCGGGCCGACCGTGCGGCTCGGACACCTGCCGCTGGGAGACACTCATTGGCCCCACCCGAACCTGCTCGCCGCCACCATGCACCTGATGGCGCGGGCCGGCGCGCATCGTATCCGCCTGGTAGAAGGGGCAGCGGCGCCACGGACGGATCCTTTCGAAGAACACATGCTGGACGCCAACTGGGATCCCCGGCAGTTCCTCCGCGCCGCGCCCCGCGTGGAGTTCGAAAACACCAACTATACCAACGCCGCCAAGAAGTTCGCGCGACTTGCCGTGGCGCACGGCGGACTCCTGTTTCCCGCCTACGACGTGAACCATTCCTACGCGGATTGCGACGTCTTCGTCAGCATCGCGAAGTACAAGGACCACCCCACCACCGGCGTCAGCACGGTGATGAAGAACCTGTTCGGCCTAACTCCCCTGACAGTCTACGGCAACGGCGCCGGCAAGTGGGAAGACAACGACTTGGTATATGGCAACGATCGAATCCAGATCCTGCACCGCGGATCGCGCCAGCCTGCCATGGGCGCGCTGTCCGAAATCGATCCTGCATCGCCGCGCGACGATGGCTACCGCGTGCCCCGCATCATCGCCGACCTGACCGCCGCCCGGCCGGTGCACTTGGCCATCCTGGACGGTGTCAAGACCATGGCCGGCGCCCAGACTCCCGACCCTTGGTGCACGCCTGTGGAGCCGCGTGTCTTGATGGCCGGAACCAACGTGGTGAACACGGCCGCCGTCGCCGTAGCCGCTATGAACTACGATCCGCGGGCGCCGAAAGGCACGATTCCCTTCGAGCGCTGCGACAACAAGCTGCTGCTGGCCGAGCAACTCGGCGTGGGCTCGGCCGACCTGAGCCGCATCGAAGTGGTCGGACCGTCCATTCAGGAAGTGACGTTCGATTTCCGTGCGCTCCGCGAAAAGCGGCGGGCCAGTGGCGGGGACCGCTGGTTCGGAGGCCGAGGAACAACGAAGAACTGAAAATCGGCAATGCCCACACCTGCGAGTTGGATTCCTTTGCGCTGGCCGTCCGCCTGGGCCGACCCCGCGCTTCTGGGGTTGCTGGAAGGTACCCCGTTCAACTGCCTGGCAATGGAATGGAACGCCGCGCTGTCTCCCATCGCTGCCAAAGCACGCGCCGCGGGCCTTTCGGTGGTGGCTTTCGGGAACGAAGCGGCACGCTCGGCGGCGGTTGGCGCCGGCCTGGCGCCGCCCCCCGAGTCCGTGCTGATCGCCTCGGGCTCCGTCTGGCCTGGGATTGCCAGCGCGGCGAACGGGAGCGAGGCGTCCGGTCCCACGGCCAATCCGTGGATCGATTCCAACGGTTGGCTTTTGCGGCTTGCCAAGGTGCGGTCCCCGCGGAAGACCGTCTGGCTGACGTTCGAACCGCCCGGCGCGCCTGATATTGTGCTGCCCGAATCCTACCTGCGCGCCGTTGCCGACTCCGGAGCCTCGGGGGGCAGGTGGGTGGTTTCTCTGGACTCCAACCTGCAAGGCGGCCTGGCGCGCGGCGATGCCAAGGCGCTGTCATCCTGGAAGGCGATTGCCGCGGCCGTTCGGTTCTTCGAGCAACGCCGCGGGTGGAGCGCCTTGGAACCGCTGGGCGTGGTCGGGGTTGTTTCGGATTTCGCGGGGCCGAATGAATCCACCAGCCAGGAGATCTTGAACCTGCTGGGCCGCCGCAGCCTGGCTTACCGCATCCTGGAAGCGTCCGCGGCCGCAACTGCGTCCCTCGCCGGTTTCCAGGCATTGATCTATGTGGACGAAGGCGCGCCCGCACCGCGGTTGCGTCGCCGGCTGCTGGCCTTTGCGGAACAGGGTGGGCTGGTCATGGTGGGCGCGGCATGGAACCGGGCGGACGGCAAGCCCACCGGCATGGATCACCCGCGCGTGGATGTTCGCCGCCTGGGCAAGGGCCGGTTGGCCGTTTGCAAGGACGGTTCCCCGGACGCCTTCATGATCGCGCGCGACGTTCATATGCTGCTCGGCCGGACGTACGACGTGGCGCGGTTCTTCAACCTCTCGGCGTTTCTTTCGCACTGCACCGCCTCGCCTGACCGGACCGAGGAGCTGGTACAGATCGTCAGTTTCGCCATCCGGTTCCCCAACGACCTGGCCACGGCGTGGGTTCCCGGGAAATACGCCTCGGCGCGCCTGTGGGGTCTGGGCTCCGACGGCCCTTCGCCGCTCGAAATGGTTCCCGAAAACGGCGGTACCAGTCTTCTCTTGCCGGCCGTGCCGGTGTACGCCGGCATCGAACTCTTCGCCAAGTCGGCTTAGCCTGCTGGCCGCGGCGGGTCGGCCGGTTTGGCGGACATCGATACGAAGATCTGAATACGAAGAGCTTCGTTGGATCGAGCGGGAAAACGCGAGGTCGAATATCGATTAGGTGGCACAGGCTTTAGCCTGTGAACATCTCAGCCTGCGAAGGCGGCCGAAGCCTGTGCCACCATGCACTGACGCCACTAGGCTAGAGCAGATCGGCAATGTGCAGCTTTTTCTTCGCCTGGCCAAACGGCGCGGTCAGGAATTGGAGAAACGGCAAGGTGGCGCGGAAGCGGCTCCGGATTTCCTGGTAGAGCCGCGGCGTGGTGGCCAGTTCCGCCGGCAGTTCGATATATAGAATGTAGCGCTTGAAGCGCAGCAGGTCGGCGGCGGGATGGTCGCAGGCGAAGCCCTTCGGGACGCGGGCCAGTTGCTCGCCCTGCAGTTCTCCCAGCAGGCGCTTGACGGTCTTCGACGCCAGAATGCGGCGCAATTCGCCGTGGTTCTGCGCGATGTGCTCGCGAATCGCCCTCAGCCCGGCGGGGTCGGGCAGATAGACGCCGCCGCCCACCGCCACTTCCTTGTGCGAAATCGCCAGGTACAGGCCGCCATCGCTCTGGCCGGCGGTGGCGCGGCTATGGAAACTGGCCGCGATATGGTCCTTGTAAGGCGTTTTGTCTTTACTGAAGCGGGTATCGCGATAGATGCGATAGATGGCCTTCTCCGGTGGAGTGACGAGGGCCGGCGCCAGCGGCTCGAGGTCGCGGTTGAGCGCTTCCACCAACCGCACCATGGGCTGCTTCACGTATTCTTCAAAGTTCGCCTTGCGCGGCTGGAACCACTCGCGGTTGTTGTGGCGGGCCAGCCCTCGAAAAAACTCCAGCGCTTCGGCCGGAAACCCGGGGAATGGGGACCCCATCGTTGCCTCCTTATATAATCGAGGTGGATGCTCACCGCGGAAGAGACCGAGGCGCGCCTCACCGAGATTCCTCAACTCACTATCTTACGCAGCGCGCCGCTGGCGGGCTACACGCGATTCGGAATCGGCGGCGAGGCGGATTGGCTGGTGGATGCCGCGACCATCCCGGCCTTCACTGCCGCGCTGGCGATGGCGCGCCACGCGGGACTGGCCTTGACCGTCATCGGCGGCGGCACCAACCTGGTGGTTTCCGACGCCGGCTTTCGCGGCATGGTGCTGCGCTACCGGGCCGCGGCCATCCGCGCCGAAGGCACGCGCGTGACGGTGCAGGCCGGCGCGGAGCTTCAGGAACTGGTGAATTTCACCGTAGCCCGTGGCTTGAAGGGACTGGAAACTCTGGCCGGCATCCCCGGATGGGTGGGCGCCGCGATTTACGGCAACGCCGGCGCCTACGGCCACTCCATCTCCGAACGGGTGGTGCGGGTCGAGTATTTCGATGGCGCCGCGGTGCGCCGGATGGACCACGCCGCCTGCCGGTTCCGCTATCGCGAGAGCGTCTTCAAACAACGCAAAGAGTGGATCGTTCTGAGCGCCGAGCTGCACATGGAAGACGCCGAAGCCTATGCGGGCGAACTGCAGGCCACCGCCGCGGAGATTGTGGCCGTGCGCAACCGGAAATTCCCGCCCACCATGAAATGCGCCGGCAGCATTTTCAAGAACCTGCTGCTGGCGGATCTGCCCGCTCCCTTGCAAAGCGAAATTCCGGCTTCGGCCGTGCGGGAAGGCAAAGTCCCGGCCGCCTGGTTCCTGGAGCGCGCCGGCGCCAAGGGACTCCAGCGCGGCGGCATTCAGGTAGCCGACTATCACGCCAATCTGATTTACAACGCCGGCGGCGGCACCGCGGCCGAGTTGCGCGAGTTGATCGCCGATTTGCAATCCAAAGTCGAAGTTCGTTTCGGCGTCCTGCTCGAACCGGAAGTGCAGTTTATCGGGTAGGCGTCGGGCAAACGCCGGGGAATCGGCCGTCGGGCAATAGAACTTTCCGCCTAAAGGAATCCGCCCATCGTGCCGATAATTTGTGCTTAGAGCTTGTGGAGCACAAACGCGATGTCCTCGGTCGAATTGTTTACCAGAGCCGCGCGGAACCACGCCGCACGCCTGACGCGGGCGATCGAGCCGGTGGCGGGCCGGCTGGAACGCGAGTTCGGCAAATGGTTGCGCGCGCACCGCTATGACCCGGCACAACGCCGGGCCTTGGCGGGTATCACGCCGCTGGCGGCGGCCCGCGCCGGTGGGCTCGCCCGCTTCGTGGAACAGGTGGAGCGCCATGGGAGAAGTCTGGCCCGTTGGAATTTGCCGCCGCCCGAGGCGCATGAAGCCCTCGCTGAATTCGGGCGGTTGCTGGCGGAAGCTCTGGAGGGCCGGTTCGCCCCATCGCGCGAGCAGATTCACCTGGCCACCGTGTTGGCGCTTACCCGCGCCTACTACCAGGTGCGGGAGGCTGAAACCCAGGCCCTGTTTGCCATCTATCGGGCCGATGCCGAATGCTCGGATACGCTGCAATTCCTGCGGCGATTGGCCGGGATTCTGACGCGTGGTTTCGGCGCTCAGGCGGGCCGGCTGCTGGCGCTCGATCAGCCCCCTTCCGGAAAACTGGCCAGCCCGCGGTCGATCGCCGGCGGCACGGGGCAGGAATCGGCCGCCGCGCTGATAGCCGATCCCTCCATGCGCGGCAAGTATGCCAGTTATTGGTCTTTGCCGCTTGCCCAGCGCCACGTTCTGCAACTGGCCTTCGCCGCCCAACGCCGTTGGATGCCACGCGAACGGAGCCTGCTCGAAGCGGCCTCGAAGCGCGTAGGCGAGGTTCTGGACCGCCGCCGCCTGGAGACGGAATTGCGCCAGGCGGTGGCGCTGGCTCGGCAGGCTGAGGAAAAGGAACGCCGTCGTATCGGGTGCGAACTGCACGACCAGGCCGCCCAATCCTTGTTGGCGCTGCGGCTGGAACTGGAATTGATCGAACGTGAGTTAACGGGGGGATTGCGCCGCCGCCTGCGCCGCGCGCGCGGCATCGCCGAGCGCGCCGCCGTGGACTTGCGGCGAACCATCGCCGCTCTGAGTCCGGCGGTGCTGGAGCGTTTGGGATTGGCCGCGGCATTGCGGCAGTTGGTAGCCACCTTCGGACGAACTCACCCGGCCAAACCGCGGCTGCGGATTTCGGGCCAGGCGGATGGCTTGTCTCCGGCTTTTCAGGAATTGGTCTACCGGGTTGCTCAGGAGTGTCTCAATAACGTGGCCAAACATTCTCGGGCCACGCATGTAATACTTTTGCTGGTAATCGCCGATAAGAGAATCAGACTGCGGATTGCGGATGACGGAACGGGCTTCGCGGTGGGAGAGGCTTCAAAGCCAATGTCGTTCGGCCTGGCTGGCATGAAAGATCGGGCGGCGCTGCTCCATGCCGCGCTCACCGTGAAAAGCGTGCCCGGCCGAGGCACGGTCGTAACGCTCGAATGGCCGCAAAAGCCAGCACGGGCAGTAACTACGGTAGTAAACAAAGTCATGGTAGGAAGCAATGTCAAGAATTCGAGTACTTCTCACTGACGATCACACGATGTTCCGGCAGGGCCTGCGTACCCTTCTCGGCACGGAACCGGATATCGAAGTGGCCGGCGAAGCCGCCAACGCCTCCGAGGCAGTTGCCTTGGCCGCGAGTCTCAAACCCGATGTGGTGCTGATGGACATCGGCATGAGCGGCATGAGCAGCTTTGAAGCCACTCGCCTGATCCGCAAGGATCGTCCCGACACGCGCGTCGTTTTCCTTTCCATGTATGACGACGAGGAGTACCTGGCGGAGTGCGTGGAACTGGGCGCCAACGGCTACATCTTGAAGGATAGCCCCGCCGACCAGCTCGTTACCGCAATTCGCGAGGTCCACCGCGGTGGCAGTTGCCTCAGCCCCCGCCTGTTGTCCCGCCTGGTCGACGATTTTCGAACCCAGGGCCACGACTCGGTCCGGCAACCGCGCTTCGCAACTCTCACCAAGCGCGAAAAAGAAATTCTCAAATTGCTCGCCGAGGGGAAATCCGTCAAGGAAATCGCCTGCGACTTCGAGTTAAGCGTGAAAACCGTGGAGGCCCACAAGTTCAACCTCATGCGCAAACTCGATATTCACAATAAAGCTCAATTGGTGCAGTATGCCATTCAGAGGAAAATCATCCGGTTGTCCTCGCCCGTGTTGAACTGACCACGGAACCGCGCGGGCGCGAACTGAAAAACGCATCCGGCCGGCTGGGAAATCGGCTTCCAGCATTCTGTTGCCCGTCGCGGTAGAATCGAAATGTCGCAAGTTCCGCACCCGAAACAACTTTGCGATTACATCCCAAATGGCAACTGCGACGACCACGCGCGCTCAGGAATTCCGCGACCGGCTGGCCAGCCGTGTGCTGGTGGCCGACGGCGCGATGGGCACCATGCTCTATTCGCGCGGGGTCTTTATCAACCGTTGCTTTGACGAGCTGAACCTTTCCGCGCCGGATCTGGTGCGTCAGATCCACGCCGAATATGTCAAAGCCGGCGCGGAGATTCTGGAAACCAACACTTTTGGCGCCAACCGAATTCGGCTGGCGGCGTTCGGGGTGGCGGAAAAGCTGGCCGATATCAACCGCGCCGGGGTGCGCCTGGCGCGCGAGGCGTCCCGTGACGGCGCATTCGTGGCCGGCGCCATCGGTCCGTTGGGAGTGCGCATTGAACCCCTCGGACCTACCTCGTTCGCCGAAGCGCGGCGGGCCTTTCGGGAACAGGCCGACGCCTTGCTCGATGCCGGCGTCGATCTGCTGATTCTGGAAACCTTTGGCAACCTCGACGAGCTGCGCGAAGCCGTTTTCGCCGCGCGGGAGGCGGCCGGAGGGGACCTGGCCATCGTCGCCCAGGTCACCATCGACGATTTCGGCCACTTGCCGGGCGGCGCCGATACGGAAAGCTTCACCCGCGCCATGGATTCCTGGCCGGTCGATGTCATCGGGTTGAACTGTTCGGTGGGTCCGAAAGCAACGCTCGAAACCGTCGAGCGCATGCTCGGCTTCACCCAGAAGCCCCTGAGCGCCATGCCCAATGCCGGCTTGCCGATGCGCGTCGAAGGGCGCAATATTTATCTTTGCTCGCCGGAATATATGGCGCAGTACGCGCGCCGCATGCTGTGGGCCGGGGTGCGCATCGTGGGCGGCTGCTGCGGCACCACTCCCGAGCACATCAAGCTGATTCGTTCCGAGGCTCGCTCCTTGCAGCCTGGGCATAAGCGGTTGGCGGTGACGGTGGACGAGCCGGAAACCCGCTCACATTCGTTGCCGCCGGTTCCCATGGAGCGGAAATCCAAGTTGGGCGCGAAGCTGGTTGAGGGCAAATTCGTCGCCTTCGTGGAAATCCTGCCGCCGCGCGGCGTGGATGCTTCGCGCGAGATCGCCGGCGCGCGGCTGTGCGCCGAGCACGGCATCGACGCCATCAACGTGCCGGACGGCCCGCGCGCCAGCGCCCGCATGTCCGCGCAGGCGGCCTGCCAGCTCATCCAGCAGCAAGCCGGCATCGAGGCCGTGAATCACTTCTGCTGTCGCGACCGCAACATCCTCGGGATCCAGTCCGAGCTGATCGGCGCGCATACGTTGGGCATTCGCAACCTGATCTGCATTACCGGCGATCCGCCGCGCATGGGCGCGTATCCCGATGCCACCGCGGTTTTCGACGTGGACGCCATCGGGCTGGTTAACATCGTCCGTAACCTCAACCACGGTCTGGATATCGGCGGCAATCCCATCGGTTCCGAAACCGCTCTGCTGATCGGCGTGGGCGCCAACCCCGGCGCGATGAATATGGACGAGGAAATCCGCCGCTTCGACTGGAAAGTCGAAGCCGGCGCCGAATACGTCGTCACCCAGCCCGTATTCGACCTCAACCTGTTGGAAGGGTTTCTGAAGCGCATCGCCCAGGCCAAAATCCCGGTGGTGTGCGGCGTCTGGCCGCTCACCAGTTACCGGAACGCCGAGTTCATGGTGAATGAGTTGCGCGTTCCGGTTCCCGAGGAATTCATGGAGCGCATGCGCCGCGTGGACAACGCCGAGATGTCGCGCCAGGAAGGTGTCGCGATTGCCCGGGAAATGGTGGCGCGCATCCGCCCGCTGGTGGCCGGCGTGCAGCTCAGCGCGCCCTTCGGCCGCTACCAGATGGCGCTCGACGTCGCCGAGGCGATCGGGCCCCGCTAACAACCTCACCTATGGCTACCGACCTGGTCGAAATCGATCTCGAAAAACCGCAAGCGGACGTGCTGGAGCGCGCCGCCGCCGCCATCCGCCGTGGCCGCGTGGTGGCGATCCCCACCGATTCGCTGTATTCGCTGGTGGCAGACCCCTTCAACTTGCGCGCCGTGGCCCAGGTATTTGAAGCCAAAGGCCGTGAATCGCAGCGGTCCCTGCCGATTCTGGTGCGCGGCACGCTCATGGCCGAGGAATACGCCGGCCAGTTGAACAACCGCTTTTTCCTGTTGGCGCGCCGTTTCTGGCCCGGCCCGCTCACCATCATCGTGCCGGCTTCCGCCAAGGTGCCGCTCAAAGTCACCGGCAACACCGGCCGGCTCGCCTTGCGCCAGTCGCGCTCCGCCGTCGCCGACCAGTTGCTGGGCGTCCTGAATCAACCCCTGGTCGCCACCAGCGCGAACATCTCCGGCCGCCCCACCTGCCGCAGCGGCATCGAAGTTTTCGGCACCATGGACGGCCGTGTGGACCTCGTGCTCGATGGCGGACCCTGCCGCTCCGAGGGCGCCACCACGGTCGATATCACCGAGCCCTACTGGAAGATCATTCGCGAAGGATCCATTCCGGAAAAAGAAATCGCCGAATGCCTGCGCTCCTAGCGATATGAAGTATCTGCTGGTGCTGGTGGGCGGAGGTGCCGGTTCGTTGGCGCTTTACCTGGCCGGCACTCCCATCATGACGCGCTACGGCGGCCGCTGCTGGTGGTCGGTTTTCTGGGCGGCTACACCACCTTTTCGAGTTTCGAGTGGGAAACCTACTCGGCCGCGCGGGACGGCGGTCTCTGGCTGGCCCTGCTCAACATTGCCGGCAGCGTAACCCTGGGATACGCCGCGGCCTGGCTGTGCGCCGCCCTCGCCCGCCGCTAATCGGACCGGCAGCCGGGCTTGACAACGGGGCACGCCGCCGGATAACACAATGGAGAGCCGCTCCGAGCGTCTTGCCCTCGGACGGCCGATCGGAAGCCATCAGTCATGTCCTGTTCAAACGTTTCCAGACGGCATTTCTTTTTCGGGTCGCTGCTCGCCGGGGCGATCCCTTCGGCCGGATTCGGCAGCGTGCCGTCGCTGCGGGCCCTGGGCTACAAGCCCTTCTATGACAAATTGAACGTGGCCGCCATCGGCTGCGGCGGCCAGGGCGGCGCCGATCTGAACGACGCGGCGCGCACCGAGAACATCGTGGCCCTGTGCGATGTCGACCAAACGCGCGCGGCGCCGAGTTTCGAGCGCTACGAGAAAGCTCCCAAGTACAAAGACTTCCGCGCGATGCTCGACAAAGAGGGCAAGAATATCGACGCCTGCATCATTGCCATTCCGGATTTCATGCATGCCACCGTAGCCCTGGCGTGCATGGAACGCGGCCAGCACGTCTACCTGGAAAAGCCGCTCACCCGTACGCCATGGGAAGCCCGGCTGTTGCAGGAAGCGGCCGTCAAGTACAAGGTCGCGACCCAGATGGGGAACCAGGGCTTCTCGCACGAGTGCAACCGGGTGGCGGCGGAGATCGTCTGGTCGGGTGCCATCGGCGATGTCACCGAGGTCCACATTTCCACCAATCCCGGCACGCATCCCACCGGTTTGAAGGAACCGCCGCCCCAAGACCCGGTGCCGGCCACTTTGGATTGGGAACATTGGCAGGGCGGGTCCCGCGAACGTGCGTTCAGTTCCTGCTACGTGCCTTATAACTGGCGCGGCTTTTTGGATTTCGGCACGGGGCAGATCGGCAATTGGGCCACCCATACGGCCGGGCCGGTGCAGACAGCGCTGCAACTGGGAGCGCCCACCAGCCTGGAGTGCATCCGGGTGGAAGGCAAGAGCCAGCTTACCTATCCGAATCGGGCTACCGTGCGGCTGCAGTTTCCGGCGCGCGGCGAGATGCCGGCGGTCACGGTTTACTATCACGACGGCTCGCGGTCAACCGATCCGGATGTGTACCAGGTTCCCGGGATGGAGAACGAAACCATACTGCCGCGGCCGGACAATCTTGCCGACAAGGGGCGGCCGACGGGAGCCGGCACTGGCGCTGCCGCCCGCTCCGCGGCCCCGCCCTCCCCGCGCCCGCCACGTACCGGCGAACGCGTCGGCGCCGGAGGCCCCGGCGTGCGCGTGTTTGGCGATCCGCCCACCCCGCCGCAACCGGGAATTTTGACCGGCAACGGGAGCGTCTTCATCGGTACCAAGGGCATCATGGCCACCTGCAACCGAGGCGAAGGCGTGCACCTGCTCCCGGCCGCGCGCTGGGCGGAGTATGAGCTGCCGCCGCCGTTACTCACCCGATCCCCGGGGCACATGCTGGACTGGATCCGCGCCGCCAAGGGCGGAGACGCCGGCTGCTCGGACTTCAGCATCACGGCTCCCTATGCGGAGTGGCTGGCGCTCACCGCCATCGCGCTGCATGTGCCGGGCAAGCTGGAGTGGGACAGCAAGAATCGGCGCTTCACCAACAGCGTCGAAGCGAACACCTTTGTTAAACCGATCTTCCGAAAAGGCTGGGAACTGAAGGTCTGATTCCAGCCGCAATCTTCGCCTGTTTTCCGCACGTACAACATCCAGGCGTCGGCGCGAAGCGTGCCCCGGTTTCGCGCTGGAAGGAGTGCCCGTTCTCCGTCGCAGGGTTGCCGATCGCCGATTACACCATAGAGGCCTCGGAATCGGCCGGTATCGGAAGCAAAGCCGTCGCGGCAAACGGGTCAGAAACGAAGTGCGATCCCGGCTGTGACCCTATTGAGTGGCCATACCACGCCGTAGTGCCGGGAAGCCCAGCGGGTGTATTCAACTTCCGGGGCGACAATCCCGATCCGGGTGCGGAACGGAAACTCGACGCCTGCGGTGCCGCCCAAAATCGTGCGGCGGCTCAACTCTGGCCATCGATACACGGTTGTCCCGTAGCCGCCCCCGGCTGCTAGGTAGACCGCCGTGTCCAGCGTTTCCGCACCCGTCAACGTGGACACGGTGCCACCGACACCGGCGTTGAAATGTTTCGTGAATCTCCACCTTGCCGATAGCGGCAGCTCCCAACGGTTCGCCACGCTTTCGATGGTGTAGGTCGAAACCGCTCCAGGAAGCGCATAGGGCGTAACGAATTCCGTGCCCAAACTGATGCGCTGATAGAGGGCAGAGATACGAAATGCGATCCGGCCCGTCAGGGGAACAAACACCGAAACGCCGAGCATTGGCCGGCGGCCTGCGGATTCGAAGGTGCCGCACAACTGTCCCGGATGATCGGGGCCGCAGTCGAAGGAATTGTTGAAATAAGGTAGGTTCTGGACATCGAAGGGTGCGGCGACCGGGTATCCCATAAAAACCCCGATCTCTGGCCGTTCTGCGGTTGCAGCACAGCCGGCAACGATAAAAACCGACAAAGTCCGAATAACGTACATCGTATGGGCCACAATCCCGCCTGCTTCAAAGACTCTTAGGCGTCGTTTTCAACTACAGGGAGCTGAGAGACTTGTTTGAGCGTTGCCCCGGCTTCATCCCCGCGCCATTCGGTGCTGTTGGGAAGATGGCTGGCCGGCCAGATCCCCGGAATCGGCGGCTTGGACCTGCCGGTCTGGCCGTAACCATCGTGGTGCTGGTGGCCGCCGCGATTCTGGCGAGCCTGTTGCCGGCCACCAGAGCCACGCGCGTGGATCCGAACCAAGCGCTGCGGTGGGAGTAAGGCCGAGCACGGCTCACCATGTGGGACAGACGATCGCCTCTTGTCGTCTGTCAAGCAGTCGTGCTCTGGCGAGGCACGACAGACCACGGAAGGCGATCGTCTGTCCCGCCTGCTTACGCTTCCTGGCGGATCTCGAAGCCCTGCTCGGCGATGCCGGCCAGCAGAATATCCGAGTCGTGGCCGTGGAGGCGGAAGATCTGGCGCACCAGGTCGCAGACCGATTCGTGGCCGCGTTCGAAGAAGACCAGGATCGAGGGGCCGGCGCCGCTCAGAGTGCAGCCCAGCAGGCCGGGGGCGCGCAGCCTGACAATCTCGTCGAGGCCAGGTACGAGGGGCACGCGGTACGGCTGGTGGAGGCGGTCTTCGAGGGTGGCGGGAAAAGCCCAGGTGGCGCCAGCCGCCAGGGCGGCGATCAGCAGGGAAGCGCGTTGCACGTTGAAGACGGCGTCCGCCCGGCTGTAGACGGCCGGCAAAACGGCGCGAGCCTGGGCGGTGGGCAGTTCAAAGTCCGGCACCACCACCCCCACGCCGAAACGCTGCGCCATCTCGATGCGCACGGCGCGGGCCACGCCGCCGGAATCGATGGCGCTGGCTACGATGCCGCCCAGGGTACAGGCGGCGACATTGTCGGGATGGCCTTCCAGGCGGGCGGCCTCGTCCAGCACGCGGGCCGGTTTCCAGCCGAGATCCAGCAGGCAGTCGGCCACCACCACTCCCGCGGTGAGAGCGGCGGCGCTCGAGCCCATCCCTTTCCCCAGCGGAATCTGGTTCGAAATCTCGAGCTCGATGGGAGGCATCCGCAGGCCCAGGCTTTCCGCCACCGCCACCGCGGTCTGCCAGATCAGGTTGTCCGGCCCGGCCGGAATCGAGGCCGCATCGCGGCCGCTGGCGCGGATTTCGAGCGCCGTGCTGCGCCGGAAGCGGCAGGTGAGGTACACGCCCAAGGCCATGCCCAGGGCGTCGAAGCCGGGACCGAGATTAGCGCTCGAAGCCGGCACCCGGACGGTATACCAGGTCATAATCGCAGACGAGCGAACGAGCGCCCGGCGGTCATCGGATCTCGAGAATTTCCTTTTCCTTGATCTTGGATGCCTGATCGATCTTCTGCATGAAGGCGTCGGTGGTCTTCTGGATCTCGTCGAGGGCTTTCTTTTCCTCGTCCTCGGCGATCTTTTTATCCTTCAGCAGTTTCTTGACGGCTTCGTTGCCATCGCGGCGGATGTTGCGCGTCGCGACGCGGTGGTGCTCGGCGCCCGCGTGGAGCTTCTTGACCAGTTCCTTGCGCCGTTCCTCGGTCAACGGAGGGATAGGCAGGCGGATGAGTTTGCCGTCGTTGGACGGATTCAGCCCCAGGTCCGACGCTCGGATGGCCTTTTCGATCGCGCCAATCTGAGAGACATCCCATGGCTGCAAGGTGATCAGGGATGGCTCGGGAACGTGCAGGTTGGCGATTTGATTGAGCGGCGTGGGCGTGCCGTAGTAATTTACGCGAATGTGGTCCAGAATGCCCAGCGAGGCGCGGCCGGTGCGGATCGAAGCCATGTCGTGCTGCAAATCGGAAAGAGCTTTTTCCATGCGGGTCTTAAGGCTCGCCTCGACCTCTTTCACCGAATTAAACGCTGCGCTGGGTGTTGCCGGCTGTTCAGTTTTCATAGGGCGGTTGCTCCGAAACCCCGGTCGATGAAATTACCGGTTTCATTGAATCACGGTGCCGACGGGCTCACCCATCGACATTCGCATTATATTGCCTCGCACGTTGAGGTTAAAGACGATAATGGAGAGTTTGTTGTCGCGGCACATGGCGATCGAGGTGGCGTCCATCACACCCAGCCCTTTGGCCAGCACTTCGAGGTAGGTGATGCGGTCGAAACGGACCGCGTCGGCGAACTTGAGCGGGTCCTTATCGTACACGCCATCCACGCGGGTAGCCTTGGCGATGATGTCGGCCTTGATTTCGAGCGCCCGCAGAGTAGCGGCGGTATCGGTGGAGAAATAGGGGTTGGATGTGCCGCCGGCGAAGATCACGATGCGGCCCTTCTCGAGATGGCGGATGGCGCGGCGCCGGATGTAGGGCTCGGCGACCTGGTGCATTTGGATAGCGCTCATCACGCGGGTGGGAATCCCGGCATGCTCCAGGGCGTCGGATAGGGCCAACGAGTTGATCGCGGTCGCCAGCATACCCATGTGATCGGCGGTTACGCGGTCCATGTGCAGCGCGGCGGCGGAGACACCGCGAAAAATATTTCCACCGCCTACCACCAGGCCGATCTGGATGCCCGTGCCCGCCACTTCGGCCACTTCCGCGGCCAGCGCGTGCACACGTTCGGCATCGATGCCGAAGTTCGCCCCGCCGGCCAGGGCCTCGCCGCTCAGTTTCAGCAGGATGCGCTTGAAAGCGGGCATTTAGCTGGCCGCTTGCTGCTCGCTCGTTTCGACCGCGGTTTCGCCAACCTTGAAACGGACGAAGCGGGCCACTGTGATGTTTTCGCCCAGTTTGGCGATCTTGGTCTTGACCAACTGGCCGACCGAAAGCGTCGGTTCTTTTACGAAGGGCTGCTCCAACAGGCAGACCTCCTCGTAAAACTTGTTCATGCGGCCCTCGATCATCCTCTCCGCCACGGCGGGGGGCTTGCCTTCATTCAGGGCGCGGGCGCGCTGAATGTCGCGTTCCTTCTCCATCACGTCGGCAGTCACGTCTTCCCTGCGGATGAAACGCGGGTCGGTGGCCGCCACGTGCATGGCAATGTCGTGCACCAGTTCCTGGAAGTCGGACGTGCGTGCCACGAAATCCGATTCGCAGTCGATCTCCACCATGACCCCCAGTTGGCCGCCGGCATGGATGTAGGTTCCGATCAGGCCCTGGCGAGTCGCGCGGCTGGATTTCTTGACGGCCGAAGCGATGCCCTGCTTGCGCAGCCAGGTCTCCGCTTCGCCCATATCGCCGCTGGTGGCCGTGAGCGCTTTCTTGCATTCCATCATGCCGGCGCCAGTGCGTTCGCGCAATTGCTTGACTAGTGTTGCGGTGATTTCCGCCATAACGATGCTTTCAGTCCTTCTTAGGTGATCCATAGGTGGGACAGACCATCGTTTCTTGTGGTCTGTCGGGTGCTCAACAGGCCAACTGATTGACAGACGACAAAAAACGATCGTCTCTCCCACCTGGGCCGGCCTCGGGTGAACCTGTTAGTGTCCGGTCTCGGTCGCCACGGCCGGCTCGGGGGCCGCTTCCACGGCGGTTTCCGACGCGGGGCCCTTGCGCTGCGACTGGGACGTGGTATCGTCTTCCAGGCTCAGGCTCTCGGCCATGATTTTTTCCGCGTACTTGGGATCCAGGTATTCGGTGGCAGCCAGCATGCCCTCCTCGGCCACGGTTTCGTCCTGCACGATCTTGTCGGCCGTGAAATCCTGCGCCGTGGCCAGCAACCGCCCTTCAATCACCGCGTCGGCGATCTTGCTGGCGAACAGGCGGATGGCGCGCAGGGCGTCATCGTTACCCGGAATGACCCAATCCACTTCATCCGGATCGCAATTGGTATCGACGATGGCCACCACGGGAATACCCAGACGGCGAGCTTCCTTGACGGCGATGGCTTCTTTGTTGGAATCGATGATGAACACCAGATCCGGCAACCCGGGCATGTCTTTGATGCCGGCCAGGTTCTGATCGAGGTGTTTGCGCTCGCGTTCCAGGCGGATGACTTCCTTTTTGGGCCGGCCGGCGTAACCGCCTTCCACCGACGACATGGCCTCCAGTTCCTTCAGTCGCTTGATCGACTTCTGCACGGTGGCCATATTGGTTAGCAGACCGCCCAGCCAGCGTTGGTTCACGTAGTACATCTGGCAGCGCAGCGCCTCTTCGGCGATGGCTTCCTGAGCTTGCCGTTTGGTGCCCACAAACAGGACGTTCTTGCCTTGGGCCGCCATCTCGCCCACATAGCGGGCGGCGTCCTTGAACATCTTCAGGGTCTTCTGCAGGTCGATAATATAAATGCCGTTACGTTCGCCGAAGATGTACTCCTTCATCTTCGGATTCCAGCGCTTGGTCTGGTGCCCGAAGTGAACGCCTGCTTCGAGCAATTCCTTCATCGATATTGCGGGCAAACTACCTCCTAGTAGATTTGTTGAGGGAAATACCCCTCCATAGGCTCTCGACGGCGTTTTGCCCCCGCCCCCGCGGTCCAAAGCGAGATTTGCGCGGACAGTGGCAAAACCGAAAGCGGGAAACTAACGCTTGGAGAACTGGAAACGCTTGCGAGCGCCCTTTTGGCCGTACTTCTTGCGCTCGTGAGCGCGCGGATCGCGAGTCAGATAACCCAGCTTCTTGAGTTTCGCCCGCAGCTCCGCGTTGAACTCCACTAACGCCCGGGAAACCCCCAGACGGGCAGCACCCGCCTGGCCGGCAACCCCACCGCCATCGGCGAGGATCAGGATGTCGAATTTATCGATCGTTTCGGTCGCCGCCAGCGGCTGCCGCACCACCGCGCGCGTGCTCTCGGTGACGAAATACTCGTCGAACGCGCGATGATTGACCGTAATGTCGCCCTTCCCGGGACGCAGAAACACTCTCGCCACCGACCTTTTGCGGCGGCCCGTACCCAAATACTGCACCAATGTCGCTGCCACTAAGCCTTACCTTCCGTTATTTCATCGCCAGCGCGACCGGCTGCTGCGCTGCGTGAGGGTGCCGGTCGCCGGCGTACACCTGAAGCTTCCGGTACATCTGTTTACCGAGCTTGGTCTTGGGAAGCATGCCCTGAATGGCGTCTTCCACAATCCGGATGGGCCTTTCGGCGCGCACCCGCTTAAAGCTCTTTTCCACCAATCCGCCCGGATAGCCGGTGAAATGGCGATAGACCTTGTTTTCTTCTTTCCGGCCCGTCAGCCGGACTTTTTCCGCGTTGATGACGATCACATGATCGCCGGTGTCCAGGAACGGCGTGTAGCTTGGCTTGGTCTTGCCCATCAGCAGCATAGCCGCCTTGGTGGCCAGCTTGCCCAATATCACGCCTTGGGCGTCGATCACATGCCACTTGCGGACGATAGCGTTCTTGGAAGGGAACTCGGTACTCATTGACACACGTCTCCACCTAAAGCCAGTTGCAAACTTTTAGGTTAGCGGGAGACGAGGGCATTGTCAAATTGACACGGCCGAAGCGCGCTGAGCCAGGGGGCGGGAAATGGACGCTTCCGTACCCTGGCCCAACGCCGATCAGGCAGTGCTTGTCACCGTTCGCCCCTCTTTTGGCCCGAACCAGAAGTTCGCCGCGCTTTTTGTCCGATAACCAAGAACTGCTTTGCAAATATCGGCTCAAGCGGCGCCGACGTCGCTGGGGACCGACTGGCCGAAGTACGACACCAGCACCCTCCAGACCTGGTTCCGGTGGTCGGTCTTCCCGGCAAAGCGTGCGCCATGGATTCGTGGCAACTCAGGTCCGTCCGGGCAAGGTCGCATGGTTCTTTGGGCGTCCTTTCCCGGCAACGCTAGCAGCATCACTTCGCGCGGTAATCGCCGCGGCTGAAGTACTTTTCCAGCCAGCAATAGAGGGCGATGAAAAGGTACCGGCTGCCCATCTCCTTGATTTTGAGTTTCGATTCGCCGACGCGCCGGTTACGCCAGGTGATTGGAATCACCGTCCAGGAGTATCCCCGCACGATCGTCTTCAGTGGTAGTTCCACCGTGAGGTTGAAGTGCGGCGAGAGGAACGGACGGCAGCCCTCGATCACGGTTCGCCGGTAAGCCTTGAAGGCGTTGGTGAAGTCGTTCAGTTGAACACCGAACAGCAGGCGCAGGAACAGGTTTGAAATGCGGTTGAGCAGAAGTTTGTAGGGCGGATAGTCGATCACCCCTCCGCCGCGCAGAAAGCGCGAGCCGAAAACGGCATCCCAGCCTTGGCCCAGGATCTGCCAGTAGCGGACGACATCGCGGCAGTCGTCGGATTCATCGGCCATCATCACCACCACGGCGTCCCCGGTTATGTGATTGAATCCGTACGTAATGGCGCGCCCGAAGCCGTGGTCGTCGAGGTTTTGGACCGGCTTGCATTCCGGGATGCGGGTATGGATCTCCTGGAGCATGCCCCAGGTGGAGTCCGTGCTGCCATCGTCCACGACCACGATTTCGTGGGGAATTTGCTGCAGGCGCAGTTCGAGATGGAGGTGCTCAACGGTGGCGGCGATACAGCCTTCTTCGTTGCGGGCCGGAATCACCACGGAGATCGAGCGGAGCGGCTCGCGGGGGAAGGGCGGCGGCGATCTCATACGCGGCTCACTTCCAGCCAGTCCGGATGGTGGCGGGCGTGTTGCGCGATGCCTTCGAGAATGGTGGGGAGAGACATCTCGATTTGCCAGCCGAAATCCGCGGTAACCCCCGTGTTGTCCATCACCATCCACGGCACGTCATACATGCGCGGTTCCGGATCGGCGGCCGGAGCATGGCGCCCGAAGCGTTCATCGCACCAGGCGGTGAGCTGCGCGAGCGACATCGTGTTGGCGGGACCGCCGCCGGCGGTATAGATTCGTTGTCCATCGGAGCGGGCTGCGCGCATTTGAGCGACCATCAGGGCTGCCAGATCGCGAGGGTGAAAAACGTCCCGAGCCTGGTAGCCGGCGCCGTTGAATCCGATGTAGCGAATCGGCCGGCGCCGCAGATGCGCGTTCACCCAAAAGGCGAAAATGCCCTGAGCCGGCGTGCCGAACTGTCCTGCGCCGGCGAGCACGCCGCAACGTGTGATCCATACCGGGAAATCGAACGCCCCGCCATATTCGAGGGCCATGATTTCCGAGGCTAGCTTGGTGGCTCCGTAGAGAGAAACCGGCGCGGCGGTCGAGAAGTCCACTCCGATGCCGTTCACGGTTAGCCCGCGGGGCAGCACTGCGGCCGGGTCGACGGCGAAGGCTTGGTCTCGCACGCGCAGGGGCATGGCGGCGAGCGCGGCAATAGAGTAGACGCGGCTGCTGCTAAGCAGTAACAGCCCGGCCTTGTGCTCCCTGCAGTATTCCAGTACGTTGCCGAATCCGGCCAGGTTATGTTCGAAAAGCCGGCGGCTGCTTCCGGCGCCGGAAAGGCCGGCCAGCACGCTGGGATTGGCAGCGGCGTCGATCACCCATTCGCAGGCGGGCAGCCCGGCAATGTCGCTCGCGGATCTCAGGTCCCCGTGAACGAATTCGACGCCTAGCCTTTCGATCCGCATTCGGTTCGTTTCCGCCCCCGGACGCATCAGGTTGTCCATGCCCGCCACGCGCAGGCCTTCTACCCGCTCGAGCAAGCATTCGGCGAGCGTGCTTCCCACGAAGCCGCACACCCCCGTAATGAGAATCCTCATAAAACATCAGCGGGCAAGCGCTGTTTCCAGCTAGCGGCGATCTCTTCGAAGATCATCGGTAGTGTCTTACGGATTCTCCAATTGGGGTAGTGCGCTTTCATCTTCCGTAAGTCGCTGTAGTAGCAGATGTGGTCGCCAATTCGGTTTTCATCGACGTAGCGCCAGTTCATCTTCTTACCAGTGACGTTCTCGGCCATGCCGAACGCTTCGAGAACGGAGCAGGAGTTGGACTTCCCGCCGCCCAGATTGTAGACCTCGGCAACGCGCGGGGACTTCCAGAACTCATACATGAAGCTGGCCACATCCTCGGAATGGATGTTGTCGCGAACCTGCTTGCCTTTGTATCCGTACACCTTGTACTCGCGTCCCTCGACGTTGCATTTCACCAGATAGCTGAGAAATCCGTGCAACTCTACCCCGGAGTGATTCGGGCCGGTGAGGCAACCGCCGCGCAGGCAGCAGGTGGGCATGCCAAAATAGCGGCCGTACTCCTGCACCATGATGTCGCCCGCAATTTTGGATGCGCCGAAAATGGAGTGCTTGCTCTGGTCGATCGAAAAATCCTCCGCGATGCCGTGCTCGAAGGCGGGATCGCCGTAGTCCCAGCGTGTTTCCAGTTCGGTGAGCGCCAGTGAGTTGGGCCGGTCCCCATACACCTTGTTCGTCGACATGTGAATGAAAGGCGACTCGGGACAGGAACGGCGCGCTGCCTCAAGCAGGTGAAGCGTTCCCATCGCATTTACCTCGAAATCGAGAAACGGGATCGCTGCGGCGCGATCGTGCGACGGCTGGGCCGCGGTGTGAATGATCAGGTCGGGCTTCAGTTCCTCCATGAGAGTCAGGACCGCTTCGCGATCGCGGATATCGATCGCCAGGTGGCGGTAGTCCGCAATCTCGGATTGCAATTGCCCGAGCACCCAGCTTGTGTCGCCCTCGGGTCCGAAGAAGACGGCCCGATGGTTGCTGTCGATTCCCGTGATGCAGAATCCCACTCGAGCCAGCCAGCGTGTCACCTCCGAACCGATTAGACCGCAAGAGCCAGTCACGAGAACTGTCTGTCCTCTTCTCATCAGGGCAAATTCGCCGTCATCGTTCTACGATGTAAATTGAATTGTCAGCGTGCTTTGAGAGCAGCCTCAAGGTTCCGTCTTAGCCGGCACTTAAATTTGAGGTTTCAGACTTGTCTCAGTATACACCCACGCGCCGTTGCCCGATCCTCCCCTGCTCCTGTATCCGCGGGCGTTGGTTTGGGCACTGCCCAGTTGCTCCGTTCTGCTCGCCACCGTCCTCGATTCGCTATCTGGTGGCCCAATGAATGCCGCCCGCCTGCGAAGAGTTCGGCGGCGCATGAAGGTATAATTTCTTAATCCATGGCGATTTTGAGAATGGCTCTCTTGCTTCGCCGCGGCGCGCAGTGCTGCGCGCTACGGGGGATCGTCACGGCATGAAGCAGGCCATTATCATTGGAGCGGGCCCGGCGGGGCTAACCGCCGCCTGCGAGTTGTTGACCAGAGCGGGCATCCGGCCCATCGTGCTCGAGAAGAGCCACCACATGGGCGGTATTTCCCGCACCGTGAATTACAAGGGGAACCGGATCGATATCGGCGGGCATCCGGCATGCACCGTTACAACAACCAGGACCATTCCATGCTGACCGCCATGACGGCCGTGGATAATATCGTCGCCGGCATCACCGATAAGACCAATCTTTGGGAAGTGAATATGGAGACCGAGTGCCACGAAGAGAAGACCGCCCCGGAACAGGGCGCGGCCTCCAAAGGCGCGTCGTGAGCGGCCGGCACAGCGAATCGTTCGGCTCGACGCGGTTCCTGGTCCCAACCGCTGTAGGGTTGGTCTACCTGGCGTTCTGTCTCCTCCTGGACACCTCGACCGGCGCGTGGCGCACACCTTTTCTGGCCTTCGCGGATGAGCCGTCGCATTTCGTCGGCAGCGTCATGTTCCACGACTGGCTGCGATCGGGCCGTCTGCTGCAGCCCATGGCATTCGCGCGGCAGTATTACGAACACTATCCCTATTTCGCGGTGGGTTATTGGCCGCCGCTGTTCTATGCCGTGGCGGGGGTCTGGTTTCTGCTGGCGGGGGTAGGGCGCTGGCAGGCGTTGATCGTGCCGGCAGTCTGCGCGGCCGGCTCCGCCTGGCTCGTGTTTGCTCTCGTGCGGCGGCGCGCCGGCGCGGTGGCGGGTTTCTGCGCCGGGCTGCTTTACCTCAGCCTCCCGGATGTCCAGCAGACCACTACCACGGTGATGGTCGAGCACGTCACGACCTTTCTCACGCTGGTGGTGCTGTTTCTGTCGTTGCGGTTGCTGCGGCAACCGTCGCTGGCCGGTGGAATCGGGTGTGCGCTGGCTTGTGCGGCCGCCATGCTCTCCAAATATAGCGCCCTTTATCTGTGCGCTTTGCCATTCGCCCTTGCGCTCTTCTCGCGGCGATTGGACTTGTGGCGCAAACCGGCGTTCTGGCTGCAGCCGGTGATCATCGCCGCGGTTCTCGGCCCCTGGGTGTGGTGGACCGCGCCAATGGCTACTTACGGCCTGCCGCCCGGCCATCGTTTGCTGAATCCCGCGGGATCGCTGTTTTTCCTGAGCGAGTTGTTCTATATGTTTCCGGAGCCGCTGTTGGTGCCCGTGGCGATCGGGCTGGTCGCGCTTCTCGTGCTCCGCTCGCGGTGCGGAGACGAAGAACTGGGAACAGGTCTGCTGGCGGTGATGACGCTGGCGTTCCTGGTGATTTCTCCGGTCGAGGCCGACCCGCGCCGACTGCTGCCAATTGGCGCGGCGGTGTTGGTCCTGTCGATTTTCGGCTGGACGGCGCTCCTATCTAGGGCTTCGAACGGTGCCAGGCGCGCTGCCGTGGCGTGTCTTGTTACCGGAACTTTGGCGTTCTCGCTCGTCGAATGGGGCCGTTTTTCCCGGCCGGCCCGGTATCCGGTCGAGGAACTGGTAAAAGCCGTCGTCGGCAATCCGCGCTGGCGGGGCCGGCGGATTATGGTGCCATCCAACCTGGAGGGCCCCTTCATCGCCGAGTTCGCCTGGCTTGGGTCGCGCAACCCCGCCTATCAATTAGTCCGGCCCAATAAAGTTTTCGCTTCCCAGGGCTGGTTCGGCAACGATTACTGGTCGCGCGTTCACTCCCCCGAAGAAATGATGGCTTACCTGGAGCAGAACCCGGTGAGCTTGCTCCTCTGGGAGGACCGCCCGCTCACCGAGTTGCGCCCCCATGAGCGGGTTATGTGCGAGATGTTACGGAAATACCCGGCCGTCTGGCGTCCGGTGTTTGACCGGAGCGCATCCGCATCTCCCGAGTGGACGATCTTCGAGTACGTGCCGCAGCGGCCGTGAGGGGGACCCGACGGCGCCGTAAAGTCCGGTCTGTCCCCTCTCAGGCAAGCAATGCACGCCGAACCGCGTCCGGCAGCCCCGGCTGCCCCAGCCCTATCGCTGCACCCGTCCCGAACCGCCGCCCTTGATCAGGGCCTGGACTTCTTCCACCGAGGTACGGTTGAAATCGCCGATCACGGAATGCTTGAGACAACTTGCGGCCACCGCGAATTCCAGCGCCTCGCGGTGCGTCGGCAGCGTCTGGTAGCCGTAGATCAGGCCCGCCGCAAAGCTGTCGCCGCCGCCCACGCGGTCGACGATGTGGGTGATGTCGTAGCGCCGGCTGAGCATGAACTGCTGCCTGTCGTTGAGGCAGGCCGACCAGCCGTTATTGGAGGCGCTGCGCGATTCGCGCAGGGTGATGGCGATGGCCTCCAGTTTGGGGTATTCGCTCAGCACTTTGCTGGTCAGGCCCTGGTATTGAGCGTGGTCCAGCTCGCCCGACTGCACGTCGACGTCGGCCTCCAACCCCAGCGCCATCTGCACGTCTTCCTCGTTGGCGATGGCGATGTCCACCAGCGCCACCAGCTCGCGCATCACCTCCACCGCCGGCTTACCCCACTTCCACAGGTTCTTGCGGTAGTTGAGGTCGCAGGAAACCTTGAGGCCTTTGGCGCGCGCGGTGGCGACGGCTTCAAGCGACAGCGCGGCGGCGGAGGCGCTGATGGCGGGGCTGATGCCGGTGATGTGGAACCAGCCGGCTCCGTCGAAGGCGCGCTCCCAATCGATGTCGCCCGGTTTGGCCAGGGCGATGGCGCTGTAATCCCGGTCGTAAACTACCTTGGAGGGCCGCTGGTTGGCGCCAGCCTCCAGATAGTAAATGCCCACCCGCCCCTTGGTGCGCGCAATGGCCGAGGTGTCCACCCCGAACCGCCTCAATTCGCCGATGGCGGCGTCGGCGATCGGATTCTTCGCGGGAAAAGCGGTCACAAATCGCGCCGGAAGGCCGAGCTGCGCCAGCGCCACGGCAACGTTGGCTTCACCGCCGCCAAAAGTCGCCTGGAACACGGGCGTTTGCAGGATGCGCTCGAAACCCGGCGGGTTGAGGCGCAGCATGAGTTCTCCGAAGGTTGTAGTCGTATAAGGCATCACAGCAGATTTTAGCGTGGCGATGCCCACTTGTCGCGCCAGAGCCCAGCCGCACCGCTCGATGGAACCGCTCACTTCCGACAGGTTGCGTCCCATGTGCGCGTTTTGCTATAAGAGCTAAACGTCCTCAGTGCCAGGCAGGGGCAGGCGTGAAATGGCTGAGAAGAAGAAGACACCGGCGCCTAAGACCGGCGAAAAGCTTGACGAAAGACGAATGGTTCCAATACCGGAGCCGAAATTCGCAAAGCTGTCGGACCAGGCCGAAAGCGGGGACGCAAACGATAACGTGTGGACCGCGCAGAAACAACTGGCGGCGTTTGAGGCGGCCAGCAAGCTGTTTCAAGCGCGCACTTTCGCCGCGGCGAAAGAGTTGTTCGGGCACGCCGCCCGCGGTCCCGAACGCGACGTCGCCCACCGCGCGCAATTGCACGCGGAGATGTGCGCGCGGCGCCTCGAACGCCCCAGCCCGGCGCTCGAATCGGCTGAGGATTTCTACAATTACGGCGTGGCGCTGTTCAATACCGGCAAGATCGCCGAAGCCCGCGACAACCTGAACAAAGCTCTTGCCATGGCGCCCAACGCCGACCACGTCCACTACGCGTTGGCACTGGCGCAGGCCCTTTCCGGCGATCTCGATCGCGCCTACCAGAACCTCAAGCGCGCCATCGAAATTGAGCCTCGCAACCGCATGATCGCGCGCCAGGACGCGGACCTTGCGCCGCTGGCCGGCCAGCCGCCCTTCGCCGGCTTGCTTTATCCTGAGAGAAAGACTTGGTAATTGGCGGATCGAAGCTTTCAGCAGTCAGCGGTCAGCCGATTTGGTGTAGCTGAAAGCTGACCGCTGATCGCTGAAAGCTTCCGCCCATACGTGACGGAATTTCTGACACCGTGTTGAAGAATCAACCCCCTCTGCGCGTGGTCGCCATCGGCGGCGGCACCGGCCTCTCCGCCCTGCTGCTCGGGCTGAAACAGTACGCCCGGCCGGCAGGCGCCTCCCATCCCGCCCTGGATATCACTGCCATCGTCACCGTCACCGACGATGGCGGCAGCTCGGGCCGGCTGCGGCGCGAGTTCGACGTCCCGCCGCCAGGCGACATCCGCAACTGCATGGTGGCGCTGAGCCAGGATTCGGCGCTGCTGGCCCGCTTGTTTCAATATCGTTTTTCCTCCGGCCGGGGCCTGAATGGCCACAGCTTTGGCAATCTGTTTCTGATGGCTCTGACCCAGGTAATGGGGGATTTTCCGGAGGCGGTCGCGGCTTCTTCGGAAGTGTTGAAAATCGCGGGCCGGATTTTCCCCTCCACGGCCGCCAACGTAGCGCTGGAAGCCACTTTGGCCGACGGCGCGCGGGTCAAGGGCGAGACCCGCATCAGCCGCAGCCGGCAGCCTATCCGCCGGGTGCGCCTGGTCCCGCCGAAGGTGCGGCCGCTCGAAGCCGCCCTGAGCGCCATTGCCCAAGCCGATGTGATCACCCTCGGGCCTGGATCGCTGTTCACCAGCGTCATTCCCAACCTCCTGGTGGACGGTATTCCCGCGGCCATCCGCTCGTCGCCGGCTGTGAAAGCGTGTTTCGTCAACCTTATGTGGCAGCCCGGCGAAACCACCAGGTTCAGCGCTTCGGATCACATTCGCGCCATCCATCTCCATGCCCGCGGCAAGCTGCTGGACTATGCCGTGGTGAACATCCGGCCCATCCCTTTGGCCGCCAGGCGCCGTTACGCCCGCCAAGAGGCTCTTCCGGTGGATAACGATATCGACGCCCTGTACCGGCTCGGTCTGAAGGTGATGGCGGGCAACCTGGCGCAGGTCGCGGGCAAAGTGCGCCACGACCCGGCGGCATCCGCCGCGGTAGTACTGCGGCTGGCCCAGGAGGGCCGGCGCCGCCGCCGCGACCAGCCATAATGGAAACCATGGAGACTCCCGTAACGATAGTGATTTTGGCGGCCGGGCTGGGCACCCGCATGAAATCGCGCAAGGCCAAGGTCCTCCACACCGCCGGTGGCCGCACTTTGATCGAACACGTGGTCTCTACCGCGCTGGAACTCACGCCGCCCGAGAGGATCTTCGTGGTGGTGGGCCACCAGGCCGGCGCGGTGCGGGCCGCCGTGCGCACGCCGGGAATCGGTTTCATCGAGCAGACGGAACGGAAGGGCACCGGCCACGCGCTGATGGTGGCGCGCGAAGCGCTGTCGGGGCTGGAGGGCTGGCTGGTGGTGGTCTATGGGGATGGCCCGCTGTTGCGCGCCGCCACCCTGCGCAGCCTGATCGCCGCCGCCGCCGCCGGCGATGGGGCTGGAGTGCTCCTTTCCGCCGTCATGGAAGACCCCACCGGCTATGGCCGCGTGCTGCGCGGCGTGTCGAACCACGTGACCGCCGTCGTGGAGCAAGAAGCCGCGACTGCCGGGCAGCTCGCCATCCGCGAGGCCAACATGGGCATTTATTGCTATCGCGCCGATCTGTTCTGGCGGCACGTGGACGAAATCCGCCCCGACAATCCCGCCCGCGAGTACTACCTCACCGACATGGCCGAGATCCTGAATCGGGCGGGCCACTCCGTGCTGGCCGTCCAGATCGAAGATCCGCGCGAATGTCTGGGCATCAACAACCGCGTCGAGCTTGCCGAGGCCGACCGGCTTTTGCGCCAGCGCACCGCGCGTCATTGGATGCTGGAAGGGGTGACCATCGAGAAGCCGGAAACCGTATCCATCGATGCCGGAGCGCGTATCGGCATGGATACCGTTGTCGAGCCCTTCGCGCGCATCCTGGGCGATACTTCGATCGGCGAAAACTGCCGCATCGGCGCCGGTGCCATCCTGCGCGACAGCGTGCTGGCGGATGCGGTCGAAATCGGCCCTTATACGGTGGTTCAATCCTCCCGGATCGGCGCCGGCGCCTGCGTGGGACCGTTTGCGCGGCTGCGCCCGGATAACGAAGTCGGCCCCGGTGCCCATATCGGGAATTTCGTGGAGCTCAAGAAAACCAGTTTCGGGGCCGGCGCTAAGGCCGGACACCTCGCCTACCTGGGCGATGCCGAAATCGGCGAGCATTGCAACATCGGCGCCGGTACCATCACCTGTAACTACGACGGCAGCCGAAAGTCCCCGACCCTCATCGGCAATGGCGCCTTTGTGGGCAGCAATTCCACCCTGGTGGCGCCGCTCGAAATCGGCGATGGCGCCTATTTGGCCGCGGGCTCGGTCATCACCGAAACGGTGCCCGCCAATGCCTTGGCTCTGGGGCGCGCCCGCCAGGTGGTGAAAGCGGAGTGGGCCGCCCGCCGCAGGGCGCGGCGTTGAGCTGATCGTCCGGACACAACGGAGCGGGAAGGCAACGCTTCTATCTTCTGGCTCCTGGCTTCTGTCTACTGACCGGCCGTGACGGCCGTCGCCTTCCGGCTTTGGAAACATTCCCGGCAGTATACCGGCCGGCCCTGGGTGGGCCTGAACGGAACCGTGGTTTCCCGCCCGCACTGTGAGCAGGTGGTCATGGTTTCGGACTTGGCGAAACCGCCCCCGCCGTTACCCTGGCGCTTGACCTTGCAAGCCTTGCACCGCTTGGGCTCGTTTTTGAAGTTCTTGTCGTGGAAGAAGTGCTGCTCTCCCGCTGTGAAAACAAACTCTGCGCCGCAGTCGGCGCATTTCAGAACGCGGTCCTGAAACTCCGGCATAGCAACTGTGCCCCGTACTCGACCTGAACGAATGTCGGATAGGACGGCGGGACCGCGGAGTCCCGCCGCCAGGTTTTACTCTATTTCCCGGCGATTTTTCTTCCGGTTCCTCTTGCGGGCCAGCGCCTGCTTGGCCCGGAGCTTCTCGCCCGGCTTCAGATAATAGGAGTGCCGTTTGACCTCCTTGATAATGTCCTCTTGCTGGACTTTCCTCTTGAAGCGGCGAAGGGCGTTCTCTAGGGTTTCGCCCTCTTGAAGCCTTACTTCAGCCAAAAACCACACCTCCCAACTAGACCAAGATTCCTATACCGGTGAATCTAAAAGGACACGGGACAATCCAAGGCACGCTCGGCGGCGATGGCGATCCCCAAAATCCCTGCACCACGCATAGAAGGTACTGATATCATAGGTTGTTGACGAATAAAGTCAAGCCTAATTTTTGCAAGGCCAGCCGGGGCACCCTGCCAGCCTCTGCCATTTCTTAGTATTTTCAGGTACTTACGCAGAAATGAAAAACGTCCTCGCGATTCTCTTGGCGGGCGGTACCGGTGAGCGCCTCTATCCCTTGACGCGCGACATTGCCAAGCCGGCCGTGCCATTCGGAGGGGTCTATCGCATCATCGACTTTACGCTCTCCAACTGCATCAACTCTGACGTCCGTCGTATCTTCATCCTAACACAGTACAAATCCTTGGAATTGACGCGCCATGTGCGCGATGGCTGGAATATTTTATCCCCCGAACTCGGTGAATATATTGAAGTCCTGTCACCCATGAAACGCGTCCATGAAGACTGGTACCAAGGTACCGCGGATGCCGTTTTTCAGAACTTTCAGAGTATCGAGGCGGAGAAACCCGAACAGACTCTAATCCTTGCGGGCGATCACATCTACAAGATGAACTACCGCGAGATGCTGGATTGGCACCTGTCCCACCAGGCCGATGTCACCATCGCCACCATCCAGGTGTCCCCGTTCGATGCCCCGCAGTTCGGCGTGGCCCAGATCGATGCCGATTGCCGGGTAGTGGGCTTCGAGGAAAAACCGCAGCACGGCAATCCGCGGCGTTCCCCTTTCAACCCGGCGATGATCAGCGCCTCCATGGGCATCTACATTTTCGAGACGCCGGTTTTGTTGGAGCTGCTCCACGCCGATGCCGAGTGTCCCTCTTCCACCCACGATTTCGCCCGCGACGTGCTGCCGCGCAACCTCGACCGGCTGCGCATCGTGGCTTACGATTTCCAGGACATCGGCGCCAAGCAATCCCGTTATTGGCGGGATGTAGGTACGCTCGACGCCTACTATGAAGCCAATATGGACCTGGTGGACGTTGTGCCCGAATTCAACCTCTACGATGCCAAATGGCCAATCCGCACCAACGCCACCCCCCGGCCGCCGGCCAAGTTCGTTTTCGCGCAGGAGGGCCGCCGCATGGGCGTGGCGGTGGACTCGGTGGTCAGCGGCGGCTGCATCGTCTCCGGCGGCCGCGTGCTCCACAGCGTGCTCTGCCCCGGAGTGCGTGTCAACAGTTACTGCGAAGTGGATTATTCCATCTTGTTGCCCGACGCCGAAATCGGCCGCAACAGCCGCGTGCGCCGCGCCATTGTCGATACCGGCGTGAAGATCCCCGAATCCAGCGTGATCGGGTTCGATGCCGAAGCTGACCGCGCCAAGGGTTACCATGTCACCGAGACCGGAATCGTGGTGGTGGCGTGAATTACCGGCAACACCGGGCCGCGACCGCCAGGGAGCGGTTGCCGGGAACGGACCGCGCCAAGGGTTACCATGTCACCGAGACCGGAATCGTGGTGGTGGCGTGAATTACCGGCAACACCGAGCCGCGACCGCCAGGGAGCGGTTGCCGGGAACGGACACCCAAGTCTAGGCAGGGAGCCGTACTTGACCGATATCTTGCAAATTATACGACGAAAGGCCTTCCGCATATGATGAAACTGGTTCTGGTGCGTCACGGCGAAAGCCAGTGGAACAAGGAGAACCGCTTTACCGGCTGGACCGACGTGGATCTTTCCGCCAAGGGCCTGGAGGAAGCGCGCGAAGGCGGCCGCGTGCTCAAGGCCGAAGGCTACCACTTCGACGTCGCCTACACGTCGGTGCTCAAGCGCGCCATCCGCACTCTCTGGACGGTGCTGGATGAGATGGACCTGATGTGGATTCCGGTATTCCGCTCCTGGCGCCTCAACGAGCGCCATTACGGTGCGCTGCAAGGCTTGAATAAGGCCGAAACCGCGGCTAAGTTCGGCGAGGACCAGGTCAAGATCTGGCGCCGCAGCTACGATATCCGGCCGCCCGAGTTGACCCCCGGCGACGAACGCTATCCCGGCCGCGATCCCCGTTACCGGAGTCTGACGCCGGCCGAACTGCCGCTTACCGAATGCCTCAAGGATACCGTCGCGCGCTTCCTGCCCCTCTGGCACGACACCATCGCCCCTGCCATTCAAAGCGGCCGGAACGTGCTCATCGCCGCGCACGGCAACAGTCTCCGCGCGCTGGTGAAATACCTCGACCAGGTTTCCGAGCCGGACATCGTGGAACTCAATATTCCCACCGGTATGCCCCTGGTCTATGAGCTGGACGATCGCCTCAAGCCGCTCGGCCACTACTATCTCGGCGACCCCGAAAAAGTGAAAGCCGCCATGGACGCCGTGGCTGCCCAGGGGAAAAAGAAATAAGCCGCCGTTCTTGCCGCGGCCGTAGCTGGGAGAAAATCGGCCGAACCGAAAAAGCGCAGGCGTAAACGCCTGCTCCACCGAGGTTCCAATGCACTTGCCGACCTTGTGGAGTAGGCCTTCGGCCTGCGATTTGATTTCTTCACGGCCCCTAACTAAGGGAGCGGTTGCCAGGTGACTGACGGTCCCTCACCGGCCCGCTACCGTTTAGGCTACTTCGCCTGCTTCAGTTTTTCGCGTTGCTCCCGCAGTACGGCTTTGCGGCTCAGCTTGATTTTGTTGCCTTCGAGCGCCAGCACCTTTACCAGAATCTGGTCGCCTTCTTTTAACTCGTCGCGTACGTCCTTGATGCGGTTCTCGGCGATTTCGCTGATGTGCAGCAGGCCGTCGGTGCCTGGAAAAATCTCGACGAAAGCCCCGAAATCCACCAGCCGCACCACCTTGCCAAGGTAGGTCTTGCCCACTTCGGCCGAAGCGGTCAGATCCGAGATGATCTGCAGGGCCTTGTTGGCGGAAGCCTCGTCGGCCGATGCCACGTGAATCGTGCCGTCGTCCTCCACGTCGATCTTGACGCCGGTCTGCTCGATGATGCTGCGAATGACTTTGCCGCCTGGCCCGATGACGTCGCGGATTTTATCCTGCGGAATCGTCATGGTGTAGATGCGCGGCGCGTACTGCGACATGCTGCTGGCGGGCGCCCCGATCGCCGCGTACATCTTATCCAGAATGAACAGCCGGCCGCGCCGGGCCTGCTCCAGCGCTTCTTTCATGATGGCGGTGGTCACGTTGGGTACCTTGATATCCATCTGCAGGCCGGTGATGCCCTCGCGCGTGCCGGCTACCTTGAAGTCCATGTCGCCGTAGTGATCTTCGGCGCCGGCGATATCGGTCAGGACCGCGTACTCGTCGCCTTCCTTCACCAGACCCATGGCTACGCCGCCCACGTGCGCGGAGATTGGCACCCCCGCATCCATCAGCGTTAGCGATGCGCCGCAAACCGTGGCCATCGAGCTCGAACCATTGGATTCCAGGATGTCGCTGACCACGCGCAGAGTGTAAGGGAATTTCTGATCGTCGGGAATCAAAGCGCTCAAAGAACGCTCGGCCAGGGCGCCGTGCCCGATTTCGCGCCGGCCGGGCCCGCGCATGAAGCCCACTTCGCCCACGCTGAAAGGCGGGAAATTGTAGTGCAGCATGAAGCGCTTGGAGGCTTCGCCGGGCTCCAGCAGCTCAATCCGCTGTTCGTCGTCCTTGGTGCCCAGCGTCAGGGTCACCAGGGCTTGCGTTTCGCCGCGCGTGAACAACGCCGAGCCGTGGGTACGCGGCAGCACGCCGGTTTCGATCGTGATCTTACGGATTTCGTCGAAAGCGCGGCCATCCGGACGGCGATGCTTTTTCAGTATCTCGTCGCGGAAGATGCGCTCCTTCAGGGCGTCATAACAATCGCCCGCTTCTTCCTGCTTTTCTTCGGGGAAGGATTCCAGCGCCTTCTTGCGCAGCGCGTCCACCCGGGCGTAGCTTTCCAGCTTCTCGTACTTCTTGGTATCGAGCGCGTCGGTCAGCTCGCCGCGGACGGCATTTTCGACCGCCGCACTGACTTCCTGGTCCACCGCCGGCGGCGCAAATTCGCGCTTGGTCTTGCCGGCCAGCTTCACCAGTTGCCGAATCCCGTCGGCAATCTTCTTGCAGCAATCGTGACCGTATTCGATGGCGCCCAGCACCTCGGCTTCCGAGACCTGTTGCGCCCCGGCTTCCACCATCACGATGCCCTGTTCGGTGCCGGCGACCACGATATTGAGCTTCGATTCGCGCGATTCGGTGTAGGTCGGATTGGCCAGGTACTTGCCATCCTTCAGGCCCACGCGAACGCCGCTCAGAATGTGCGCGAACGGCAAATCGGAAATCGCCAGCGCGGCCGCGGCGCCGCAAATCGCCAGCGTGTTGGGATCCTGTTCCGGATCGGCCGACAGAACCATGGCGATGACCTGCGTCTCGTGCAGCAACCCTTCGGGGAAAAGCGGACGAATCGGCCGGTCGATCAGCCGGCTGGTAAGAATTTCTTTCTCCGAGGGACGGCCCTCGCGTTTGATAAAGCCGCCCGGAATCTTGCCGGCGGCGTAAGTGTACTCGCGGTAATCCACCGTGAGAGGGAAAAATCCGGCATTCGCCTTGGGCTTATCGGCCATACAAGCCGATACCAGCACCACGGAATCTCCGGAACGAACGACAACGGCGCCGTTCGCCTGCTTGGCCATCTTACCGGTTTCAAAGGTAATTTTACGGCCGTCCAGGTCAACTTCAACTGTGTGAAACATTTATTTCTTAAAACCTCCAACCTCGGCCGGCGTAAGGAGTGCAATTCCCCGCGGGCCAGTCATGTCTTGGCCTCCATCGGGAGGCCACCATGAGACTGGAGTTGACAGCGTGGTTTTGCTGCGAGGCCACGCGCCTCCGGAATTAGCGCCGAATGCCCAAGCGCTGCAGGACCGCCTTGTAACAATCCGGGTCCCTATCGCGCAAGTAGGTCAGAAGCCGGCGACGCTTGGCGACCAAGGTCAGCAGCCCTCTGCGGGAACCATGATCCTTGCGATGCGTCTTGAAGTGCCCCGTCAGCAGCGTAATTCGCTGGCTCAACAGTGCAATCTGTACTTCAGGCGACCCTGTGTCGGATTTGTGGCGTTGATTGGTGGAAACAACTTGCCGCTTAGCTTCAATCGCCAGTGCCATTCGCTGGGTAAAACTCCTTGTCTTCTCTTTATCTCGTTCTGGTACGCACACAGGATAGCACGAAAGCCGGGGCCGCTGGGAACATTGCAAAAATGCAATACTAGGAGGGAATGCAGTGGGCCGTTGAACTGCTCGACGACCGCGTTCGGGATGAGGTGGAAGCGCTGCCTGCCGACATGAAAGCGCGCTTTCGACGCATTGCCGAATTGATCCAGAGCTACGGTCTTGAACAGATGCGCGAGCCGCATGTAAAGCATCTGGAGGGCCTTTTGTGGGAGATGCGCATGAAGGGCAAGGACGGCATCTCACGGACGATCTACGTCGCCGCGAGGGGCCGCCGCGTCGTCGTGGTTAGGGTTTTTCTTAAGAAGACCCAAAAAACGCCTCGCCGCGAAATCGATCTGGCGATGGAACGAGCAAAGGAGGTAACGGAACGATGACACGCATCCGCGTTGACGACTTGCACAAAGATTGGATGAAGGACCCCAAATACCGCCGCGACTACGGTGCGCTGGAGGAGGAGTTCTCGCTTGCCGCCGCCCTGATCGAAGCGCGCACCCGTGCCGGTTTGACCCAGGAACAGGTGGCGCGTCGCATGAAGACAACCCAGGCCGCCATCGCACGACTGGAAAGCGGCGGCTCTAAGCCCTCCACCCGCACCCTGGAGCGTTTCGCGGCGGCCACCGGATCGCGCCTCAAGATCACTCTCGATCCTGCCGGCCCGCCGCCTCGAGCGGCCCTATAAGGATCGGGCGATAGGGGAAGGGTTTCAGGCGGGGGTGCGGACCGGCGTAACGGTAACATTCACGAAAGAGCAATGCCAGGATCGGCACGCCCAGTAGCGCGAGGGGGGCGCAACGTTGGCTGCCGCCTGGCGTGCCCGGTGCTACCCTTGGGGCTATGCCCCGATTCGCCATAGAAGGAAAGCACGGCAACGCCTTGCGCGTCGCGCTGATCTCGGTAGCGGTCGCGCTGGGGGTGCTGGCGCTGGCCGCCCGGTCGCTCGCTTCCTTCGCCATCGAAGTTGCCTGGTGGAAGGAACTGGGGCAACTCGAAACCTGGTTCGCGCTGCTCACCTACGGCGTGGCGCCGGTGGCCGCCGCCACTCTGCTGGGCTTCGCCATCCTCTGGGTGGCGCACGCCCGCGCGCTCAAGTTTGCCGGTACCCGCCTGAGCGACCATAAGCTGTATGCCCGCATCTCCACCCTGCTGCTGTTGGGGCTGTCTTACCTGATTGCCGCCGCGGCCATCGATAACTGGACCGTGATCCGCTACGCCGGCGGCCAGGGCCTGGTTTCCACCACTGCCTGGCACGACGTCATTTTTGCCAAGCCGCTCTCGTTTTACCTCTTCGATCTGCCCTTCTACGATATGTTGCGCGGCTACGTGCTCGCCCTCGCCATATTCGCCATCCTGATTTATTGGCTCGGGGCGCGCGGCTGGCAGCTCCGCCACAGTTTTCCCATGGACCGCGAGAAACCGCAGATCGACCCCAACGTCTGGCGCCTCGAGGGCGGCCTGGAGTCCGGATTCCTGCGCGGCGCCGCCGTCGTGCTGCTTCTCTCCATGGCGGTGAAGTTTTATCTCGGCCGCTACCAGATGGTCTACAACGAACACGGCAGCTTCCTGGTGGGGGTGGATTGGGTGGACCAGAACATCGGCCTGCCCCTGCAATGGCTGCTGATTGTCGCCAGCCTCGCCGCCGCGGTGCTGATCTGGCTGCGGCGCTGGAAGTTGGCCGCCGCCATGGCCCTCGCGCTGGTCGTCGAATTCCTGGTTCCCCGCGCGGTCGCGGCGCTCTATGTCGCGCCTAACGAAATCTCGCTCGAACGCCCGTACATCGAGACCCACATCCACGCCACCCGCAGCGCGTTCGGCCTCGACCGGCAACTCCACGAGATCGAATTCCACGCCCGGCCCGAGGCCCCCATCGATATGGCGGGCAATAAATCTACCCTCGATAACGTCCGCCTCTGGGACTGGCGCGCCTTTCACGATACCATCACCCAGATTCAGGCCCTCCGCCCCTATTACGCCTTCCATGCCCCCGACGTCGACCGCTATACCCTGGAGGGCCAGTACCGCCAGGTGCTGCTCACCGCCCGCGAGCTCGATATCAACCTGCTTCCCAGCGCGCGCTCCAGTTGGATCAATCCCGACCTGATTTACACCCACGGCTACGGCGTTGTCCTGGCCTCGGCCAGCCAGATTACCCCGGACGGATTGCCGGTGCTGCTCATCGAAGACGCTCCCCCGCGCGTCCACACTCCCAGCCTCAAGCTCACCCGGCCGGAGATCTACTACGGCGAAATCACCCACGAGCCCGTCTTCGTCAACACCGCCCAGGAGGAATTCAACTATCCGTCCGGCAACGACAACGTGCGCACCCGCTACCAGGGCAAGGGCGGCTTTCCGATCTCCTCGTTCTTCATGCGCGCCGCCGCGGCCATTCGCGAAGGCGAGCCCAATTTCCTGCTCACCGATTACTTCACCTCTTCCAGCCGCATGATCATCCGGCGCAAGGTGCGCGACCGCCTCCAGACCCTGGCCGGCTTTCTCGATTGGGACCCCGACCCCTACCTCGTGATTACCGAATCCGGCCGCCTGGTATGGATGGCGGACGGATATACCACCAGCGATGCGCACCCCAACTCGCGCGCCGTGGAAGTGCCGGATATCGGCCGCGTGAATTACATCCGCAACGCCGTGAAGGCTACCGTGGATGCCTACGACGGCGAAACGCGCCTCTACATCTTCGACCCCAACGACCCCATCGTCGGCGCCTACCGGCACCTGTTCCCCACTCTCTTCCACCCGGCTTCGGAAATGCCCCCCGATCTGCGCGCCCACGCCCGCTATCCGGAAACCCTGTTCCGCACCCAGGCCGAGATCTACCGCACCTATCACATGCTCGATCCCCAGTCCTTCTATAACAAGGAGGACCTCTGGGACCTCGCCCGCAAGGGCACCGGCCAGGCCGAAGGCGCCGAAACCGAATCGCCCACCTACGTAGTGGCCACCCTCCCCGGTGAGACCAAGGCCGAGTTTCTGCTGCTCTACCCTTTCACCCCGCGCAACAAGGACAACCTGATCGGCCTCATGGCCGCGCGCTGCGACGGCCCCCACCTGGGTGAAGTTGTGGTACTGCAACTCTCCAAGCAGGAGCTGATCTTCGGCCCCATGCAAATCGCCGCCCGCATCAATCAGGACCAGACCATCTCGAAGGACCTGACCTTGTGGAACCAGCAGGGCTCCCAGGTGCTGCGCGGCCAGACCCTGGTGCTGCCCGTCGGCGATACGTTCCTCTACGTCGATCCCATCTATATCCAGGCCACCGAAGCCCGCATGCCGCAATTGAAGAAGGTGGTGCTGGCCGTCGGCAATCGCCTGATCTACGCCGATACGTACGATGAGGCCCTGGCCCAACTCGCCGCCGGCTCGCCCCAACCGGTCCAACAGACCGCCGCGCCCGGCAGCACGCCAACGGTCGCCACGTCCGCCGCGCCGCCCTCACCCGCCGCCGATACCAGGCTGGCCCGCGTCCGCGAACATCTCCGCCGCTACAACGAGCTGGCCGCCCAAGGCAAATGGTCCGAAGCCGGCAAGGAACTGGAAGCCATCGAAGCGGAAGTCAAACAATAAGGTGCAGCCCTAGGTGGGACAGACCATCGCATTTTGTGGTCTGTCGGGTCCGTCGCCGTTTTGCTGCCGCGGCGACTTTTCTACCGCTAGTCGCCCAATGACCAACCACCGCACTCCTCCACAGGAACGCAGATAGCTCCATGGATTTCCTCGTCCGTGCTCACCCGCGTTCATCCGCGGCCAAATTCCTTCTCAGCCTGCTCCGAACCAGGGCCGGCACGTCCCTGGGCTGGCTAACGGCCAGAACTTCAAATCCGGCCGCACGGCCGGAAGCCTGGCCTGCCGCGGAATCCTCCACTACCATCGCGTTGGTGGCGCCCAGCCGCCTGGCGGCCTCCAGATACGGCTCCGGATCCGGCTTGTGGCGGGTGACATCTTCACCGGTCACTACCGTATCGAAGTGCTTCCGCAGGCCCCCGGCCACCAGCAGCGACTCGATTTCCGCCCGCGAGCTGGAACTGACCACCGCCAGTTTGTAATCGCGATGCAACTCGGCCAGCAGGCCGTCTAGGGCGGCGTCGAACGGCGGCGCGCTGAGGGTTCGCTCCCTGAACATGCGCTTCTTGGTAGGGTATTGCGCGAACAGAACCTGCCAATCGAGCGGGGGGCGGGCGGAGGCGGCCAACTCGCGCACCACCTCGCGGTCGTCCACGCCGATGCAATGGTCGCGATAATACTCCCACGTCAGGGTGACGCCAAGCGGCGCCAGCAGTTCCGCCCAGCAGGCGCAATGCACCGGCTCGGTGTCGGCCAGCACGCCGTCGAAATCGAAGAGAATGGCGTCCGGGCCGATCATGATTCCGTAGAATTCGAGCGTAACACGCGCCGGTGTGGTATCACTGAAAACGGAACGCAAATTATGGCTACAGAAGACGAACTCAAAGCGGAACTAGAGCGCTTGCGCAAAGAGAACGAGGCGCTGAAACGCCCCACTCGTGGACAGATCTCGATGCGGGTCAGCGAGAAGGGCGGCCTTTCCGTGTACGGTTTGGGAAGGTTCCCCGTCACTCTCTACCGCGAGCAGTGGGAGAAGTTGATCGGTATGGCGGAGGAAATCACGCAATTCATCCACGATAACGACGCCTCGCTCAAGAAGAAGGAGTAGGCATGGCGCGAGCGGCGGCCCTGATCACCGGGGCATCCGGCGGGATCGGGGCCGAGCTGGCCAGGTTATGTGCGGCGGATGGCTACGCGCCCGTATTAGTCTTACTTAGCGCCATCTCCGCTTGTTAAGATTCGGAGCGCTATGCGCAATCTGCCCGACCGGCGCATCCTCATCCGTTGGATGTTCAACGCGCTCGGCTACGTGCTCCTGCCTCATCACCATAGCCCTCGTGCGATTGCAAACCAAAGACGAACACGCTTCCGCTATGCTTGGCGAAGCGTTCCGCCTGATTGAGGACGCCGCGCTGCTGCCTCCAGCCGAAAAAGCGCGCATGAAAGAAGCCGAGACGGCCCGCATTCAGCGATCCCCCGCCGCCAGCGCCGTGCCGGCGTAGGAAACCGTTTCCCATCGGGCCCGACGGCAGTCGTAGCATCGTAGTATGTCGAGTCCGTGGCTGAGCGTGCCTCTGGCCGATTACGAAGGGCACATGCAGTCAGCCGACGTCCAGCAGCTAGGCGTTCTGGGGAAGCTGTTCGCGGCAACTCTCGCACGCTGCCGCCCCCGGTCCGTCGCAGTGCTTGGAATCGCCGGGGGAAACGGGCTCGATCGCATCGACGACAGCATTACCAAGCGAATCGTCGGACTGGATCTGAACCCGCTGTATCTGGATGAGGTGCGGAGACGGTATGCGGGCAAATCCGGACTGGAGCTTTACTGCGTGGACCTGGCTGAACAGGCCGTCGATCTGGAGCCGGTACAACTGGTTCATGCGGCCTTGGTGTTCGAACACGCGGGAGTCGATCTGTGTCTGGAGAACGCAATATCTCTCGTAGCCCCTGGCGGCCTTTTATCTGTCGTACTGCAACTGCCCGGCGAGTTCGGGCGGGAGGTTGGCGTAAGCCCGTTTCCTTCCATCCGGAAGCTGGCGTCCCGCTTCTCGCTTGTTGACCCCCTGTGGCTCGGTGAAAAACTCGCACAACATTCATTCCGCCTGACACACCAGGAGCAGCGCCCATTGCCGGCAGGCAAGGGTTTCTGGATGGGTGTTTTCGGGCGTTAGTTAACGATCGACCGGTTCCGGGGGTTGTTCGGCTCGGAGCCTCAGTGCATGGCCGCGGGTGCGCCGGCGGCCTTCGGCCTTCGCATGAACAGGATGAAGGGCGGCAGCAGGGCTACGACAATCGCCATGATCGAAATCACGTCGATGTAGGCCAGGGTGGTGGCCTGGCCCTGGATCAATCCCAGCACCCTTCCGTAGGCCTCGGTCATGGGGTGGGCCTGGTTGTGATGCGCCATGTTGTGGCGGAGGGCGCCGGTGAGCTGATCGAAGGCGCGGTTGCCGGATACGGCGCGAGCCACCATGTAGTTCTGGTGCTTTTGCGCCTGGCGGGTGATGGCGGTGGAAATCAGGGCGATGCCGATGCTGCCCCCGATATTGCGCACAAAGCTGTTCATGGCGGAAATCTGGTTGTTCTTCTCGCGCGGAATGCCCACGTAGGCCAGGATGTTGGACGGTAGAAAGATGAACGCCAATCCCATGGCCTGGTAAGTTCGGAGAAGGAAAGCCGTGCGGAAATCCATTTCCAGGCTGAGATGAGTGGCAATGAAATAGAGCGAGGCGGCGGTGGTCCAGAAACCGAAAGCCATCATCAGGCGCGGGTCGATGCGGGACACCAGCGCGCCGGCGACGGGCATCATGAGGAGCATGACGATACCGCCGCCGGCCAGGGCCTCGCCCGAAAGCTGCGCCGGGTATCCCAGCAGCAACTGCAGAAACTGCGGGATGATCACGGTGGTGCCGAACAGCACGAAGCCGAGCACGAAGGTGAAGAGCATGGCGGTGGCGAAGTTGCGATTTTTGAAGAGGCGCAGGTCCACAATGGGCTCGGGATGGCGCCACTCCCAGAGAATCCACAGCACGAACGAATAGACCGCGACGGCCAGAGTCACCACGATCCAGGTACTGCCGAACCAGTCGTTCTCCTGTCCTTTATCGAGCACCAATTGCAGGCAGCCGACGGCCAATACCAGCAGGCTTAGACCGATGTAGTCGACGCGCACCCGGCCGCGCGCCCGCTCGGCGTTCAGGTAGGGAGGATCTTCCACCAGCCGGTGGGTGAGAAACAGCGAGAGAATGCCGATGGGCACGTTGATATAGAAAATCCACCGCCAACTGAAGTTGTCGGTGATCCAGCCGCCCAGGGTGGGACCGATGGCCGGCGCTACCACCACCGCCATGCCATAGACGGCGAACGCCATTCCCCGCCGCGCGGGCGGGAAAGTATCCGCCAGAATGGCCTGCTCGCTGGGCTGCAAGCCGCCGCCGCCGGCGCCCTGCAGAATGCGGAAGAGCACCAGCACGCCCAGGCTGGGCGCCAGTCCGCACAGAAAGCTGCTGCAGGTGAACAGCGCCACGCAGGTCATATAGAAACGCTTGCGGCCGATCAGGCGGGACAGCCAGGCGCTCATCGGCAGCACGATGGCGTTGGACACCAGGTAGCTGGTGAGCACCCAGGTAGCTTCCTGCTCGCTGGCCGAAAGATTGCCAGCGATGTGCGGCAGGGAAACGTTGGCGATGGAAGTGTCGAGCACCTCCATGAAAGTCGCCAGCGTAACCGTCAGCGCCACCGCCCAGGGGTTGTGCTTGGGAATCCAGTTGGTCTGTTGATCCATACCCAATCGGACTTGCCTACCGCAGCCAAACTTTGGGTTCCACGGACATGCCCGGCCGCAACCGCTCCAGGCCTTTCTGATTGGGCTCGAAGCGAATGCGCACGGGCAGCCGCTGCACCACCTTGACGTAGTTGCCGGTGGCGTTCTCGGGCGGCAGCAGGCTGAGCACGGCGCCGGTGGCGCCGGGCATGCTTTCGACGTGGCCCCGCAACGTTTCGTCCAGCACGTCGGCCTTGATTTCGACGCGCAAGCCGGGATGCATGCGGCGCAACTGGGTCTCTTTGAAGTTGGCCGTAACCCAAAGATCGTCGAGGCGGGTCAGGCTGAACAACTCTTGTCCGGCCTGCACGGTGTTTCCCACTTCCACGTCGCGGCGGCTGACCACTCCGCCGGCCGGCGCCAACACTTTGGTGTAGCTCAAGTCGAGCAGGGCGCGGTCCACATGCGCGCGCGCCACCAGCGCGGCGGCCTGTTTGGATACCAGCATGGCGCGGCTCACGGCCACCTGTCGCGGGGCGTTGCGGTTGGCCTGTTCGAAACGGCTTTGGGCTTCGGCCTGCTGGGCGCGGCGCTGGTCGACGGTCTTCCGCGCGGCTTCGGCTGAAGCGCGCGCGAAATCCACCTGCGCCTGTAGCGCCTTGGCCTGCGCCGTTACCGAGTCGTACTGCTCGCGCGGAACTTCATCCTTATCGGCCAGCGCCCGATAGCGCGCCACATCCGCCTGCGCTTTGGCGTTGTTGGCTTCGGCCTCGCGCAGGCGGGCCTCGGCGGCGGCGAGATCGCGCCCGGCTCCAGCCACGGCCGCGCTGGTATTCTGCAACTCCGCCTGGCCGGTAGCGATGGTGGTGGCGCTGGATGTTTCGGTAATCGGAATATTGGGATGCTGCACCTGAATATCGGCTTCGGCCTGAGCCACCGAGGCCTGGGCTTCTTCGAGCGCCACCTGATAATCGCGGGGATCGATTTCGGCCATGACCTGTCCCTGGCTCACGGCCTGGTTGGCCTCGAAATTCACCGCCGTGACGGTGCCCGCGATGCGCGATTCGATTCCGACCAGGTGGCCATCCACCTGGGCGTCGTCGGTGGTTTCATAGAGCAGGGAATGGCGCCAGAAGATAAACCCGGCCACGAGCACGATCAATCCCACCACCAGCGCTATGACCAGCGGGCCGCGTCCGCCCTTGGCTTTCGCCGTGTTTTCCGTCTCCGCAACCGGCATGCTTACGGTCTCCCCATAAATTGTTTGATGTTCCGATCGGTCTCGCCCAGGGCCCGCGCCAGATCGGCTTTGGCGCGATTGTGCGCGTACAGAGCGGAAACCAGATCCTGCTCGGCCGCGGCTACCGATTCCTGCGCCTGCACCACTTCGACGGTGTCGGCCACGCCGGCCGCAAAGCGGTCGCGGGCCTGGTCCAAGGTCTCGTTGGCCAGATCGCGATTGCTGCGCGCGGCCGCGACCTGGGTGGCGGCCGAGTCCAGATCGAGAAACGCCGACCGGACTTCGGCGTCGATACGGCTCCCGATTTCCCGATATTCCGCCCGGCGCTGGCTCAGCACGGCTTCGGCCTGCTCGCGATCGGCCGCCACGCGGCCGCCCTGAAACAGCGGCACGCGCAGCGACCCGGTCAGGGTGAAGGTGCCGTGGGAATTCTCCGGCCCGGTGCCGATCACGCCGTAATCGGCGTTGACCGACGCGGTCGGATAGCGCTCGGCTTCCACCGCGGCGCGGGCGGCTTCGGCCGCGTGGACCTGGGCTTGGGCGGCTTTCAGGTCGGCGCGGCCGGCGAGGGCCCGTTCGATCGCCTGCTCCACGGTCAGATCGGCCAGAGGTGCGAACACCATGCTGTCGGTAAGGGTGAAAGGCTGGCCCGGCGCCAGGCCAATCAACCGCGCCAGGGCGATTTTGCGCTTGGCCAGATCGTTTTCATCCGAGGTCAGGCGCTGTCGGTTGGTAATCAGTTCCACCTGGGTGCGGGTGACGTCGATGCGCGCCGCGAGGCCAGAGGCGTGCCGGTCGGTGGCCTGCTGCAGCACGGCCTGCGCCGCCGCGACCTGGGCCCGCGCTGCATCCACGCGGGCGGCGGCGGCGAGCACGTCCAGATAGCCGGTAGTGACGGCGGCAACCACCACGTCGCGCGCGTCGTCGGCCCCAAGCTGGACGGCCTTTTCGGACACCTGGCTGGCTCGCCAGTTGCGGCGGCGTGCAACATCGAGCAGCGCCTGCGACAACCCCGCGCGGAGATCGAAATAATGATAGGGGCCGATGACGGAGGGAAAGTTGAAGCTGACGCCATCGAAACTGGGCAGCTTGATAGCGCTGAAGCCCAGCGCCGCCAGGTCGCTCTGCTGGTCGTCCGCCAGTAAGGCCGCAGTCACGGTGGGCAACAAATTGCTGCGCTCCTGGTTGACGACGCCATGCGCCTGGCGCAGGGACGCGCTGGAGGCGAGCATGCTCAGGTTGGCGGCCATGCCACGGCGGATGGCTTCCTCGAGCGACAGTGCGAACGACGCCACCGGAGTCTGCGACGAAGGAACCGCGCCCGGACTGGCGGCCGGCTGGGTAACCCCACGCCCGGAAAGCGGCAGTTGGGTGGCGCGCGTGGGTTGCGGTCCCGATTCGGGTGGAACCTGGGCATACAGCAACGCGCTGGCGCACACTGCCAGACCGGTTACGCGAAATTCGAGTCGCATTCTTCGAGGATCTCCGGTTTGAGGCTCTCCTGTCAAAGGACCCAAGCGCGCGGGCTCAAGGATACGCCACGACTTTAGGCTTGTGACACGTAGCGCGCCCGAAGGCTGGGGTGGTTTCGGGTTGTGATGTGTTTTCCCTATATTTACTAGCTTTTAGCGGTCGGCTCTCAGCTTTCAGCCGGGTCTGCGGGTGCGGCGGTGGGTTGCTGAAGCGTTGGACCGGCGGGGGGATTGTCTTTGGTTTCAATTGGTTGGG